>JAAYUV010000065.1 GCA_012517475.1 Peptococcaceae bacterium
CCGTATCCATTTGGATTACTACCTCCTATTTTAATGCGGCTGCCAAACCTGCACTATTTTATCAAAATCGGAGGTAGTCTTTCTACTCATAGCTAAAGCTCTTTGGAACCACCTGCATAGCAGGTGGTTTTCGTTAGACAAGAAAGCCGGCACCCTATCTGGAAGGTGCCGGCTTTAAGACTCAACTGGATTTAATTAACCGATCCTTTGTTTAATTCTTTCATTAACTGATCTACATCAATTCCATGAGCGAGGGCCCCTTGTTCAATATTCTCAAACCTTGCAGCCATGCATCCAAAACAATGCATCCCATGTTTTAATAGAATCTCAATCGCTGCCGGGTGTTTTTCAACAATTTCTGTGATGGACATGTCTTTCGTTATCATGTTATATCTCCTCGTTTTTTAATAAAGTTTTTTGTCTGACAAATCTTGCGCCCATTTCAAAGGCTTTTTGACAATCTTCCGGAAAGACATCCTTGCGTCTCTTGGCCTTTGCTTCCGCATTTAATCCGGATGTTTCATATTTCGAGTAATCGTCAAACTGGTACGTACCTAAGTTCATTACCGGATGTAGTTCACAACATCCGGTTTTCTTTTTGGAGCAACCGGCTCCTTGCCTTTTACCTTATATCCGAAAGACACTCCGTAATAGGGTTCATACCCATCGGGAATTTCCAATTCTTTTCTGTTTTGTTCTTCTTCAAAGTAGAATCTTACCAAACCCAGCCAAACTGACCCAATGTCCAGACTCTCAGCGGCTAACAGCATGTTCTGTATGGCGGCGGCGCAATCTGCGCTCCAGGCGATGGAGTCGGACTTGCCGGAGACAATAACTAAGGTCGGGGCATTGTATGTTACCTGGAAGGAGGGATTAGATCCCATTTTACGAATCCATTCTACCTCGGACTGTGCCATCCTGACTCTTACTGTCTCATTGATATGCTGCAATAAGCTTGGGTTCTGAATAATTGTAAAATGCCAGGATTGTTGGTTATGGGCACTGGGAGCATAAGTTCCGGCTTCAATGATCAAATCCAGACTTTCCTGGCTAATTTGTTCAGGACTGTAATGCCTGACACTTCTCCTGCTTTTGATTGTTTTTAAAACTTCATTCATAGGCCATCCCCTTATATATAAAAAGTTCAATAGTTCAAATACAATTGAACTATTCCTAATGTATCATAGGATATGATATAATTCAAGAGAAATTTATAAATTTGTGAATTACACCTTTCGTAAAAGATAACAACTAAAGAAGGAGGAAAAACGTTGCGACAGTTATTTCACCCTACAACAGATCAATTCAATTTATCCACAATTTTAAATGCTCTTGGAGATCCGACCAGGCTTCAAATTATAAAAAACCTTGCCGACAAGAGTGAAAAAACCTGTGCATGCTGCAATGTGGATTTGCCTAAGTCTGCCTTGTCCCATCATTTTAAGGTATTGCGGGAAGCAGGTTTAATTAATGTTCGGATTGAAGGGAAACAGCGTTTTTTATCCATCCGGTACGAAGAATTGGAAGAAAAATTCCCGGGTTTATTGCAGGTTATTCTCAGATGACAATAATATTTCTTCCCCCGCCTGTTATGCATCTTCCTCCTCCGGATGCCACGATATAAGTATCTTCCACCCCGACCATGCCCACATGCTCAATTCCTTTTTTAGGTTCCAGGGAAATGACCATATTTTCTTCTATGGCTGAAGTAAAACCATTTGCGATCACGGGAAATTCATCAACATGAAGTCCGACACCGTGACCTAAAAATTTAACCTGTCTCTCTTTAAATCCCATGAAATTTCGTTTAAAATTCTCATCAAGACTGTTTATGATGAAAGAATATATATCGGACGGAATGGCACCTGGCTTTAGGAGTTCTGCCGTACGGGATTGCACATCGATACATCCTTGATGTGCTTTTTTCATTTCTTCTGTCGGGCTGCCGCCAAAAACATAAACTTGTGTTTTATCGCTATGGTAACCATACATGCCGAAGGCAATATCCACAAAAACCAAGTCGCCTTTTTTAAGCTTTCTGTCGCGGCTGCCCAGCAGTGGAACACCCGGATACAATCCGCGTGCGCCGCCGGGACCGTCAAAACTTGTTGGGTAAAGAGAGTTTTCCCCAAAACCAATCTGACCGACAACGATTTCCGACTGGAACATGGCAAAACGGCAAAGTCCCTGGTGTCCCTGTTTAACCATTTCAGCAAATAGTTCAGCTGCAAAGTCAGCTTCGCTTATACCTTCCTTAAGAAGTGAAGGGACAATATCCATCAGGATTTTATCATGATTTTGGCCGGAGCATTCTAAACATTCCAATTCATAAGGGGTTTTTACAGCCCTAACAGAAAGAATAACCTTATCCAAAGAATTGATTGTTTTAAGGTTTAAGTGTCTTTTTAACCGGTCAATTAAGCCTAATGTTACGACTTCTGTTTCCAGAAAAGTATTTCCGAAGTCCGGACCAACGATGGCAGCTACATCCCGATAGCTTTCCATGGGATAAATCTCTTTCAAAGGTGATTCCGATTCAGCGCGTTCAAAACTCCGGCGTACAAAATAATACAGTTCCCTGTTCCGTTTGATGACTAACAGCCCATCCTGCATGGTGCCTGTAAAGTAATACTGGTTTACCTTACTTACAATCAAGGCCGTATCCCACTCGGGATAGGTGTCATCCATTGCGGAACAAAACCGTATGCACCTTTTATCTAATTCATTTATTGTAAGATCCTGAAGCATGTTTAAACCTCCGTATGTCATATTCAAAGTTTAATTATTTTTGAATAGTTTAGTCGGCCAGGTTGGAAATTTGAATAAATCTTTTTAACAGAATTCCGCCGTAAGGATTTTCCTGTACTGTTCCGGCCAGTTTTTCCGGGTCGACCCCTTCTTTTCTCAAGTTCTCTTCCTCATGACGGATATATGCCAGGGTGATATCGGCGGTAAACTCGGGATGAAACTGGACTCCCCATATGCGCTTTTGGATACAAAAAGAATGATGTTTTTCGAAATTATTCTTAGCCAAGAGTTGACTGTTCTCCGGTAATGTTGTTGCTGTCTGGGCATGAGCTACATGACCTAAAAAGCTGCGGGGAAGAACGCCTAAAAGTTCATCGGATACCCCTTGATATGTCAGTTCGATCGTTACGGTACCGAGTTCCTCCCCTTGGGGATGGTAATCTACGACCCCACCAAAGGTATGGGCTAAAAGCTGGTGTCCGTAGCAGATCCCAAGTATCGGGACTGGCTTATCCATATCTTGTTTTAACCAATGTGAAAGACGAACACTCCAGGAATCAAAATCTGTAACCATTGCATCCGATCCCGTGATCATGATTGCGGAAATATTCCTTAAATCGGGTAAAGATTCATTTTGAAACACGGATGAAACAATTACTTTTTTAGGATGAATTTCGATTTGATCCATAATAAAATCTTCGAAATCCCCATGTTCTTTGAAAATTGCAGAAGGGGTTGTACCGGTCTTTATAATCAAAAGCTTTTTCATAGGCTCTTCCTCTTTTTGTTGATCTATATCACAATAAAATAGAGTATAGCATAAAAACAACAAAACGGCAGTAAGTTACTACCGTTTAAAAGATATAGCAAAGCTGTAATCCTGCCGAAAAGGAGCTATCCATTACGGTGACTTTGCCCATATTATTTAGATCTACGAATCAGTCTACTAGTTTTGATTATTTTGCAGGAAGGATTTCCAGCCAGTAGTTATCCGGATCGGTAATAAAATAAATGCCCATGGCTTTATTTTCATAACAAATACAACCCATTTGTTTATGCTTCTGATATGCAGCATCAAAATCATCTACGGTAAAGGCAAGGTGAAATTCGTTTTCCCCTAAATTATAAGGCTCTTTTCTGTCTTTCAGCCAGGTAAGTTCCAAAGAGTGGCGGGTAGAGCCGTCTCCCAGATAAACCAGGATAAATTCCCCGTTTTCCTGAACATATCTTTTTACTTCAACAAGTCCCAGCGCCTCTTGATAAAAATCAAGGCTTTTCTCCAAGTCCAAAACATTAAAGTTATTATGCGCAAAATTGAATTTCATAGATTTCATCCCCTTTCTATTACTTAAAACTCTTAGGTTTTTTTGATATATTTATTTAAGATTCCTAAACTTATATAAGGGATTAGAATTCTGTGGAGGGATACAAATGAACAAGCAGGACATTAAGATTCAATATATTTATCACAGCGGGTTTCGGATCGAAACGGAAAAGCATATCTTCATCTTCGATTATTTTCAGGGTCAGGTTGTATTAGGCGATAAACAAACGATTGTTTTTTCCTCCCATAGTCATCCTGATCATTATAATCCTGTCATATTCTCCTGGCAGAATGACAAGCCGGATATTCATTATGTGTTGAGTCATGAGATCAGCTCCGTACCAAAAGGTGTAAATGTCAGCTTCCTTTCCCCGTATGAAGAAATAGTAATTGGTGATGTGTATATAAAAGCTTTTGGCTCTACGGACCTAGGGGTGTCTTTCCTGGTCCGATGCCATGGGTTAAGTCTTTTCCACGCCGGAGATCTGAACTGGTGGTACTGGTGGAGGGATATCCCGGAGGAAATTACCAAAGCGGAACTCTTATTTAAGGAAGAAATAGCCAAGATGAAAGGTCAAAAGATAGATATTGCCTTCTTCCCTGTCGATCAAAGATTGGAACATCATTATTGTACAGGGGCTGATTACTTCATTCAAGAAATAGGTCCTCAATATTTGGTCCCGATGCACTTTGGGGATGATTTAACTACGCCCGTTACTTATGCTGAAAAAATGAAGGATAGCCCTACCAAGGTCATCAAAATCACAGAGGAAGAACAAGAGATTCTGTTATCGGTATAGAACTAGTAGACTGATTTGTAAATTCCGCTAAAACAGGGATTAGCCATCGTAATGGATGACCGGCGTCAAGATGACTTTGCTCCATATAATTAAATTTACGAATCAGTCTACTTGGATATTTATTGTTCGGGGTGTGGACTGTCACTTTTAGAGTAGCTTTTCCGATTCAGGGAAATGAAAGCGGCAAATATGGCAATAGCCATTGCTACAAGCATCACCGTATGATAAGCAAACATGAATGCTGCCGTTTGACCGGGTTGCGGGGCAGTCTCACCGCCTAAAGCTTCAAACAAAGACACCGAAAAGGCAATCCCTGTTATCATTCCGACATTTCTTACCAGGCTGTTAATCCCGCCGGCAACGCCCAGTTTTTGACGTGGCACAGAGCTCATGACACTGCTGTTATTTGGGGACTGGAACATCCCTGATCCCAAACCCATAAGCAGAGAGCCGGGTATTACTTGATAGAATTGGGTTGAAGGAGTAAGTGTGGAAAAATAGAATAGTCCTAAGGCTATGATTCCCAGACCTGTTGTTGTAAGAATCATAGGACCGAATTTATCGGAGGCGTTTCCGCTCAGCGGTGCCACGATTGCCATGGTAATAGGAAAAACAGTCATCAGTAAACCGACCTGTGAAGGGGTATACAAGAGAATCTGCTGAAGATAAAAAGGAAGAAGCATGGTATTCGCAAACATGGCAACAAAACACAGCCAGCCGGATAAGTTACCAATGAGGAAAGGACGGCTTCGAAACATGGAAAAATCAATCATAGGATGTTGAACTCTGCGTTCAACAACCGCAAAGACTGTAAGAAGTATTAATCCGAGAATGATGCTGGTAATGATCGGAAAGCTTGACCAGCCCCAATCTTCACCGTTGTTAATCCCTAGGAGCAAGCTGATCATTCCTGAACTGAATAAGATGGCTCCTGCAAAATCAAAATCTTCTTTTTCTTTTTTGGGTTTATCTATAGGGAGAATAAGCCTGGCCATAACAAATCCTATTAAACCTATTGGTAAGTTAATGAAAAAAATAAAGTGCCAGCTTGACAATCCAATCAGAATTCCTCCCAAAGCCGGACCTGTCAAACTCCCTAAAGCAACAACGGTCCCGGTCAGTCCGAGTGCCCTTCCCCGTTCCTGCGGCGGAAATACTGCCGTGACGATAGCAACTCCGTTAGACATTAACATCGACGCGCCAACCGCCTGCAAAACTCTCATTCCAATTAAAAACCCAAGACTTTGTGCCAGACCGCAAAGAATCGATCCCAGCGTAAATACTAAAAAACCCAAAGAATAAATCTTTTTACGCCCCAGTAGATCCGCAATCCGGCCAAAAACCGGCAATAGGCTCGAAATGGTTAAAAGATAAGCGGTAACAACCCATTGTAAACTCGAAAGATTGGAATAAAGCTGTTTGGATATTGTGGGCAAAGCTACATTCACGATGCTGCTGTCTAAGGTTGCCATAAAAGTACCTATTGAAACAGTGGCTAAAACATACCAACGATAATTATTCGTTTGAGTAATATTATTCAACCTTGTTTTCCTCCCCGGTTGTGTTAAAAATTTTGTTTAATAATTTCTTTAAAAGTTCTTGTTCCTCTGGGGAAATGTTTTTAAAAGAACTTATCATGGTTTTACGGGCTATCTCGTTTAAAGGCCTTTTCAGATCCCAGCCTTCGGGTGTTAAATTAATCAAAAATGCCCGTCGATCTTCTATGTCGATCTCGCGTTTCAGCAACCCTCGTTTTTCTAATTTATCCAGAATGCGAGTGATCGTCGGCTGATCTTTCAGGCTTTTTTCCGAAAGAGCTTTTTGAGAAATACCGTCTTCTTCCCAAAGCCTGTTGAGAATTGCCCACTGTTCCACTGTAACGTGATAGGGTTTTATTGCATTATTCAGGTTGCTTTTGAGTTTGGCATTAGTTCTCCCAATTAAAAATCCCAGTGAATCTTCAAAGCTCATTTATACCACCTACATGTTATAACAATTATTGACCAGACAAGTATACGCAATTATTTTTTTAAAAACAAGTACCTTTCATACTATTTAAAATAATAAGCTCAGGAAAAATAATTCCCGAGCTTACTTTTGTTTGCTGATTTCTAAAAGGCAGTTTATACATTTTATTTCCATATAGTATTCTTCATATATATGGAAATACCTCCCATTTTCTTGAAGTTTTTCCCTTTTTTACATACTCCAATATAATCCTATAGTTTTAGGACAAATTATTTCTTTAAAAAAGGAGAAAAAACGTTAAGCAGGAGTAAGGAAACAGCTGACAGCGAATTTTTTTGAAGGAGATTGGCTATTGTCCGTTTATTGAGGTATACCGAATAAAACAGTTGCGGAATAATCAACACCCGTATCTGTTCCTGTTCCTAAAGTCATATTTACATTTTGAAGAATAACCTTCAGCTTATACCGGTTTTGTGCAACATCCAGTGTCATTTTTTCAGCCGGCATAGCTTCTTTGGGGGTATTCCCGCTTCCGGCAAGGCCTTTAACGAAATCGTATAGTCCGGTTCCAATCAGTTCAATTCCTGATGAGTTTTTGACGGATATTCTTACTTCCTCATTCGATATCCTGTTCACAGTAAGGATGTAATCAATTCCTTTTACATTAAACGTAACGGGAGTTGATTCCGGGCCATTCTTATACCGGTTAGAAAAAACCTGGACGGAAATATCGTATCCGGAGATAATCAAAGGTTTTTTCATATCCGCATTGGCACTGAAATAACGGCTGTTTAATTCTGCGTTAAGACCCCCGTAAGTCGGTTCAAAGCCAAGGACGGCTTTCATGTCTCTGTACATTCTAAAGTCTTCCGGGAGCCATTGAATATATTTTAAAGAGCTGCGGCTTTCCAAATAAGAAAGGATATTTGTCGTTTCAACTTTGGAATTTTCTTGGATATCCGCCTTCGGAGTCAATTTCCCGCCGGCAAGAATCCCTTCTGCCTGCAGAATTTTTTCTACCCTACTGATTTGGCTGGAACGCGATACCGTGAAAGCATCCATGGGAGGTATCACGGAAAAAATGGCAAAACCTGCTGCCAATAAAGCAATATATTGATTCTTTGACACGGGCTTTACGCTGAGCAAAATGCCGATCACAATCGAAAAAATCCCAAACAGAGCCACATAATAACGCGATTCTGTGACACCGTAGGCACGGAGTCTTATTGCTACGGAGATCATTTGCATGATCACGATCGGGATCAGTGCCTTCGGGAAAATCTTCCGGTAGAGCATAGCAAAGCGGTTCTCAAGCAAACTGGCAAGTACGAAGATTAATAATCCTGCAGCGGAGTAAACCAAAACCATCGGGCCAAGCTGCCCTGAAGGCCAGCGGAAAGTTACAAGTATTTTGATAAAGTAAGCCAACAGTACCAGCGTATAAGTGGCAACCAACGGAATTGCAATATAAGAAACCAGGATTTCCAGAAACCTGGGGTAATTACTTGCTGAATTCATAGCTTCTAAACCTAAGTCGTCTTCAAAGTTGAACTTGGGCAACAATGACATGTAATACAAAGGGGCAAACATTACCCAGACAACCGTCATCATATAAGGGTAGGCATCGTTATTTACGTGGAAGAGCAAAATATCCACGGCAGCAATAATTGCCGCAATTCCTGCCGACAAAACACCGGAATAAAGTGCGGAGGTAAAAACAGATTTGAAGTGAATCAACGCAACTCTATTAAAATCTGCTTGATTTTTAAAAGAAGGAACCCAGAGTGCGGCACAGATCAGAGCAAATACTGCAACAAAAGTCCGTACCGTAATTTCTGCGCGGATTTCAGGTGCCGGCCATAATATCATAAAATATCCGACAGTAAGCAGGATGGAAATTCCGTAAACCATCAACCTCATTTTCCATAGTTTCTTGAATCTTTCCATGGAAAATTGTGCAGCCATACCCAAAATGGCGCCAACCAAAAATGTGAACATCAATTTTTGTATTACCAGGGACGGCGTTCTATGGAGGGAAATCATGTAACAAATCAGTACCGTAGCACCGAGAAGGCTCACTACAGTAAGAGGGAATCTTAATACCGCTCCGGACATCCCTTTTAATAATTGAAGAATCATTTCTTTAATGCGTTTGATACCAATTCCTCCTTTAGAAATATGTAGAGGCGTTCTTCATCCCGGATACCAAAAAAAACCTTGTGTAGATAAGTATAGCATTTTTCTGCTTAGTATTCCTCTAATACCAACGATAAAAAATCACAATCAGGGTGGAAACAAAGGTTCCCATGATTGTCCGTCCGACATAAAATATACCAAAAAATGGTAATAAGGAGAGATTAAAGTGTCATTCTTGAATAATACGAGAGTAACGAATGGCATCATGACACTTTGGGGAGAAGACCTTTGGAGACCTGACCCCGGAAGACTTTTCCCTGAAGAAATAATACTGAACCCAAACGGAAATATTCCTAAAGAGCAAAGTCCCTACTCCGGTGAAGATGCAAAGAATATTTCCGAGGGTACAGAATCCGAAATAGAAGAAACGGGCATTGAACAGCTGGATGAACTCGCTGAACTAACCGGTTATTCTTATGATCCCGAACAGGACATCTTTATTTCCAATATCAGACCATGGCAAAGGTATATCGGTTATTGCCGGCTTTATGACGAATTCGCTGCGCCTACCGGTATGATCATTGATTGTGATGAAATTTACTTTGAGTATCAGGATAAACAATGGATGATCGGTTTATGGAAAGGCCAGTATGATATGGTCACCGGCGGAGAGATCGGGTTTTACAAAAATGCTCTCAAATTCAATATTCCGGGTATTCCGAACGCCCTATTCTATAATGCAGTTGACGATGAAGACATGTTAGAAATGTCCTATGTGTTAAAGAAGAACGGAAATGTTTTATTCACCAGAAAAGCGAAACACTGGTGGTTAACCGGGTTTAAGCCGGGAGAGTTCTCAGAGCCTTCCGAATTGTCAATGGACATCAGCATCACCTTAAAGGATATATTCATGACAAATGCCTTCCTGGCAGGGATGAAGAAAGCAGGATATCAAACTGAAGAACTATTAATAGACGGCAATACGGTCAGCTTTACGTTTGATGCCCCACGTACCCGTCAACCCTGGACACGAAAGAAAATAACAGATCGGATCATTCAAAGAAAGAATAAATTCTTATGTGATAAGTATCAGGAATTAACAGGTTCCCACAATACAGTCCAAGAGAAAATCAGAGCCATTAAAGAACAAGATCAGGAGATTTATCAAAAAGTTAGAAAAATGGGCAAGATGTCATATACTCTTGAGGGTTGGATTACTGTGATCGCAGCTCTCTTCGTCTTGTATTATCTTGGGAGCAGTGTTCAGCGTGAAAATCCTTAACCTTGATACCAGCAAGTATTAACGACCGGCAAAGAGCCGGTCGCTTAAATCAAATACAATAAATCTTGATGTGACGATGTTATTTTTGCATTCCGGTATAAATCAGAATCGCATCCCTCAGAAATGCAGCCGCACCTGGCTGCTTTTCATCATAATAGGCTGTAAACCTTGGGTCATCGACATACATCTGTCCTAGCCCCGCATGGGCTTCTTTACTGTAGCTGTCCCAAAAATAACACAGCCATTGGCGGTGGAGCTCTGCAGCTTTTTGGGCTAGTTCACCTGAAGGATCCCCGGTTTGAAATGCTGCATAGAGTGTTTCCATCACCTGCTCAGATAACCGGGTTACTTCATCATATTGCTCAGGAGTCATTCCCTTTACTTTGGCGTTTGATTGATTTACGGCTTCTTCCCCATACTTTTCACGTATTTCCTTACCGTATTTCGCCTCATTTTCATCTATCATTTTCTGTTTAAAACCTTCAAACTTTTCTTTATCCGACATGGTTATTCTCCCTTCTGCCTGGGCGATGGTTTTCTCCACATTCTTGATGAGGATATCCAATTGCCCCCGTTTTTCAAGAAGCTTCACATGATGTTCCTGCAGTGCTGAAATTCCGTCAAATGAGGATGCAGTAAGGATTTCTTTAATTTTGTCCAAACTTAATCCCAATTCTCTGTAAAATAAGATATGCTGCAATCGGTTTACTTCAGCCTGACCATAGATACGGTACCCTGAGGAGTTAATTCTTGCCGGCTTTAGAATTCCCAACTCATCATAATAACGTAATGTTCTGGTACTGATTCCTGCAATTTGACTTAATTTATGCACTGTATACTCCATGTTTCACCTCAACGTCCGGTAACGGACTGATACTATAATCATAAACCTTAACGCAGCGTCAATGTAAAGAGTTATTTAAAAAATTTTTTTACGTTACTAACCAAAATAAGAACCTTGGGATTATTCTTTCCCAGGGTTCTTATTGTAAAACTACTGTGTTTGTAATCGTCTGTTTGCATCAAGTTAACAAGCAATTTTTTTATTATTGGCTATGAAGAATACCCGGTGAAACGGAAATAATATTTTACCGTCCTGATTGGCAGGATAATATTTCATGATTTCTATCAGAAGTTCGTTTTGAAATTTTGTTTTTGACTTTTGATCGGGAAGGCAGTCCAGGTAAGGTTTTAAGCCGGCACTTTCGTACCAATACAAAAGATCTTCAAAACCATCCATGACATGATAATACCTTGTTTCCCACAACTGGATGTCGGGTGTAAAATCATACAAAACGTCATAATAGAAATCCGGCGGAAATACCTTATAGGATTCAGATATACCCTTGAAAAATCTTGACCATTTAGGAGTTTCTATCATATCCAGAAGTATTTCATGGATTAACATTTCTTTGACAAACGGAACCTGAACAGCTAGTACCCCGTCCGGGTTAAGCATAGAGAATAGCTTTGGAATGAGACGATCATTTTGCGGAATCCGCTGAAACACCGCATTAGAAAATATAATATCAAATTTACCCAAAAAGGATAAGTCTGAAAGCATTGAGGGTGAATTATCTATTCCGATAATGCTGGCATCCTTCCAAAGCCTGGATAAAATATTGGTACTGTTCCCCTGCCCGCAGCCGATATCCAGGATTTTCTCCGGGTGATCGTGTTCGATGCGCATCGCCAAGTCCAGCGCCGGCATGCTTCGTTCCCTCTCAAATTGCATATAAGAATTTTGGTTTAAAACAGCCATATTAACCCCTCCTTTTCTTTCTTCTTTTATTTTATAAAGAATTTATATATAATTGAAATGCATAATAATTATATTTGCCATGATTAGAGGTTATAATATGGATCTGTTTTTGGAACTCTATAAAACATTTTATCTGGTAGCCAAATATGGGAATATATCTGCTGCTGCTCAAAATTTATATATTACCCAACCCGCGGTCACCAGAACCATTCAGAAGTTAGAAGAAACCCTGGGGGTCACCCTGTTTTCCAGAACTTCCAGGGGAGTCCGGCTGACGGCCGAAGGAAAACTTCTTTATCCATATGTTGAAAAGGCGATGCAGGAATTAAGCAAAGGCGAAGAATTGCTGAAGAAGATCGTTCAGAAAGAAAGCGGTAAGATCATCATCAGCGTTAGTCCTACCCTATTTAAACACTTTTTGATTCCTAAATTAGAGAGTTATATTAAAGATTACCCGAAAATTGAAGTCAATGTGGTGAGCAAGACATCCTTTGAAAGTCTCCAGCTTCTGGATGAAGAAAAAATCGACTTATGTATCATAAGCCGTCCTTTGGATTGTTCCAATTTTATTTTTATTGAGCTTTCAGAAATTCAGGATATTTTTGTCGCCAGCAAAAGCTACCTGGCTTCTATGGAGACATCGGATCTTCTGCGTGAAGGAACATTCATGTTTCTTGAAAATGGGAATGTAACCCGTGAATACATTGATAAACATTTGAAAGATATGGGGTTCATCTTTCCGCCGAAAATCGTATTGGGCAACATGGATTTTTTAATAGAATTTGCAAAAATCGGAATGGGCATTTCAGCAGTGATTAAAGACTTTGTGCAGCAGGAATTGGCAGAGGAAACCTTGGTTGAATTGTCGATGCTTCCGGCTTTACCCAAAAGAAGCATCGGTGTGGCATATCCTAAGAACACTGAACTGTCCATTGCCGCCAAAAGTTTTCTTGAACATCTTGTAAAGTTACAGAAATAAAAACGAGTATAGATTATTTTTTCTTATACCGGCCAAAGGACTTGTCCTGATAAATAACCAAGCAGCAAAGCTCCACCAGCCTAAAAAAATAAAGTACGCAGGGACAGGATATAACCACGGTACAAAATCGTATTGATTCACATTATGTACTATATAAGCATATCCAACGCTATATCCTGCCCAGGTAGCGATATAGGGGTATAAAAACCGGGGTTGTGAGGGCAAAAAGTATAGAAAAATCATAACCGTCATCGTCCAGCTTGGCGGGGATAAGGCTATTTGGCCTAAAACGTTGAATATCCCATGATTTTTAAACCACATGATATGAAGGAGATTTTGCATCATGCCAACGACGATAATATCGCCCAACCCGCCAATTAAGAAACCGTAAATAAAGTAATTTTTATAATCCTTTTTTGGAATGAATATGAGCGTTAGAATAAAAGTCATCGCTAAAAAAACAGGATAAAAAAGATAAGTAATGATTGGTGAGCCAGGCATATGAATGAAATCCTCCCCAACGTAATTCTACCGTTAGTTTTAACAGAATAACGTTTTATATGAATCTCATCCATAACAAATTTTCTTATCTGTTATTTTAATTGAGCAATTCTGTCTGCCAAATCATTCAAATAGATCCATCGGTTCATTTTTTCTGCAAGCGTTTTTTCCAATTCCTCTTTTTCTTTTACTAATTCTTCTAAACGCAAATAGTTGCTTGCTTCCATTTCAATCGTATTTTCTACTTGGAGCAACCTGTCTTCAAGTTCAGCGATAAACCCTTCAATTTCTTGAAACTCTATTTGTTCTTTATAAGTAAACTTTAGTTTTCTTATCTCATCAGTTTTATCGTCAGGATTTTCACTTCTCGCAGGGATATCTTGGCCTGGGTTATTTTTCTTATTCGGCGATATCTTTTTGTTCTTTACTTTCGCTGTTTTTTCCGGATTGGCTTGAGATGAAACGGTTTGAAGGTAATCTGAATATCCTCCAAGATAGGGTTTTAACGTTCCGTCCGCTTGAAAAACGAAAACGCTGTCTACCACTTTATCCAGGAAATAACGGTCATGGGATACAACAACGACAGCCCCCTTAAAATGTTCTAGATAATCTTCCAGAATGACCAGCGTTTCAATATCCAAATCATTGGAAGGTTCGTCCAAAAGGAGGATATTGGGGGCTTCCATAATTACTCTGAGTAAAGAAAGCCTTCTTCGCTCACCTCCTGATAGTTTGGATATGGGATTCCACTGCAATTCGGGCGGAAAAAGGAATTTCTCCAGCATTTGTGAAGCACTCAACGATCCGTCTACTGTTTCAATGTGTTCGGCAATCTCTCGGATATAGTCAATCACCCGGACAGACGTATCCATTTCTTCACTTTCCTGCGAGAAGTATCCGAGTTTGACAGTATCCCCTTTCACTACTGTTCCGCTGTCCGGTAAGATATCGCCGGTAATCATCTTCAGTAAGGTTGATTTGCCGCAGCCATTTTTACCAATAATCCCTAGCCTCGCATCGCGGAGAATAATATGTTCAAAGCTCTGAATTAACGGTTTTCCACCAAAACCTTTAGATATTTTGTTTATCTCTATGGTTTTTTTCCCTAAACGCGAGGAGATCGAATCAAGTTTTAACTTTTCTCCGACGACAGGTTTTTCCCGTTCGCTTAATTTTTCGAACCGTTCTATTCTTTCCTTACTTTTTGTCCCCCTGGCCCGAGCCCCTCGCATCATCCACTCTAATTCTTTACGATACAAGCTTTTATTTTTGCGCTCAGTGCTCCATTCCATCTCTTCCCGTTCAGCCTTAAGCTTTAAATATTGGCTGTAGTTCGCTTGATAAGCGTAGAGATTTCCCCTGTTGATTTCAACAATGCGATTGGTTACCCGGTCAAGAAAATAACGGTCATGGGTAATCATCAAGATGGCGCCGGTATATCGACACAGGTAATTTTCCAGCCATTCGACCATCTCGTCATCCAAATGGTTGGTTGGTTCATCACAAATAAGGATGTCACTTGGATGGATCAGGGCCCTTGCGACGGCAACCCTTTTCTTTTCTCCCCCGGATAAGACACTTACATCCTGAGAAAAATCTGTTATTCCCAGTCTGGTTAGTATAGATTTTGCCTCATACTCCATCCGTTCTGTCTCATCCAAGGAAGCTCCCTTGCATACTTGTTCCAGAACTGTAAGATTCTCTTCAAAAACGGGATTCTGTGGCAAATACGCGATTTTTATTCCCGAAGCGCGGGTTATGGTTCCGTTGTCAGGGGTTTCAAGTCCTGCGAGGATCTTCAGGAAAGTGGATTTCCCGGCACCATTTACGCCAATAACACCGACTTTATCTCTATCGCTTACATAAAGGGAAATGTCTTGAAGCAATTTCTTTTCACTGTAACTTTTGCTGATTTTTTCCGCCGACAACAGGATCAAGGAAAAGCACCTCACCTATCTGTAACATCCGTATTTTGATATTATAGCATAAAAAAAGAACTGCCGAGGAGACTACCCTGCCGACAATTCCCTGTCAGTTCTATATCTTAATCTTATTTTTTCTTCACTGTTCGGTTTTACTTTTAACGAAATTTCAATATGATTGGAAGACATCCTCCTATAAATGTGGGATGAAGAAATAATTAGACCATTTGGTTGGATAAAAGGCTTCATTTTCACTTCAATTTCTTCTTGCCTGTCGTTTCTTATCCTGTATTCATATTCTTCCAGATCATACCCGCTCAGTTTCTTTTGATCAACTTTTTCCCAGGTACAAAAGACGTCAGAGGCTTTTCCTAAATTAATCTGGATATTTTTCCGAAGAGCGGTATATTCCATTTCTCCTTCTTGAATTAATTCAAGCGCGGTGTCCTTTCTATCTTCTTGAAATATTTTAACTGTCCCTTTTGGCAAAGGGTATCCCGGGCTATGAAGCGGGTAAGGATCAAATTCAAGTATCATTTTGGGCCTATTTGCATTTTCTGAATCAAATTCATAATACTTTTTGTATTTCAGGGCTGGAATGGAACAAAAGTTTATCTGTTTATCCTGATTGTTTTTTAAAGTGGTATGGTGTTCCAAAGAATAAGTAAACTGATCTGCCGTCCCGTTGACTTCTCCCCCAATCAGCTTGATCCTTGCATTCTCATAAGTTGTTCCGGAAGAATTGGAAATATTGATCCACCCTACAAGTTGACATTTGTTTTCCTTAAGCTCCATGACATAATTTGCTGTCCATGTAAGTCCTTTGGTAATGTAGGATACTCCTACTTCTTTGGATTGTACGGACTTTACCTTCCAGAGTAATGCCGGTTTGGTAATCAAACCATGAGCAAGTTTTGGCAGAATTAATTCTTCGGACGGATTAATGATGATTTTTTTGGTATGTTTGTTTTCAAGCACAATACCGCCCTTGGTACTAAGCAAAGTACATTCTGTTTTTGTATTGGTTGCTTTATCATGAAGAAAAACGGTATGATCGATATAGTTATCCAGGATTTTCTTTTTATCGATAAAATCATAATCGTAGCTATATTCGTATATCTCCAAACCATTTACAAGCAGGGACTCTGTTTCAATCTGCTGTGCGACATCAAGGTACTGAACCATATGGTCATCCTGCGGAATGATCAATTCGCGTTTTTCTTTGACAATTCCAAAACCGTTTTTATAAATGGAGAGAACGATTTCTGTTGCATCTTTCATCGTGGAAATAATTGCCACGCTATTACCCCCCACCCTATATGGTAACAATACTATATTTCCATTTTATTCCAAATCGAAGAAATTATTACTGCTATGAGGATGATCTTTCGCAAAATCTTTACTTCCATATAAAAAAGCAAATAATAAAAAAAACCCTTCGTTCTAAACGAAGAGTTTTGAGTTAATATTAAAATCCCGCAAAGTCCTCTTGAGCACAGGGTCTAATAAGTTAACGAAAGCCACCTACTTCATTCATTAAAGACACACGTTCTTAACCGGTTCTAACGAAAACACTATACACCTTTCTGAAGAATCATTGGACTTTCTATTTGGTGTACCTTCGACACAAAAGAAACGGGCTTAATGTTATTTACTGTACGGGACCGATTTATTTACCTCTTACACAAAACTTGGGCGTTTAAACCTAAACTCAAACGGAACACAATAAACGTGGAAAGGATTTACTAAAAACGGAATTGGTAAACTCACAACTACGAGGAACTTTGCGGGAAACTTCTCTAGACAACGAAAGCCATCCTTGGTGGGTGGCTTTGAATCCGATCGGCTCATCATTACCATTCTCTAACCTGCCTCGGATTAAAACCAGACCTTGTCAGTAGAAAGTTAACACTGAAAATTGAACCTCTTTATTATGTTGTACCGTTTATGATTTAAGTTTAAATCCACTTTCCGAAAATGTCAATATTGAAAATATAAGATAATATATCCAATATTGTCATAAAGCGGTACATATTATAAGAGTTTCTGCATCCAAATAATATCAATATCCCGGTCTTTCTTTTTCCCCGCAGATTGGAATTTGCCGCATTCCACAAAGCCATGTTTCAGGTGAAAACG
The DNA here is from genome assembly GCA_012517475.1 of Peptococcaceae bacterium. GTDB lineage: Bacteria > Bacillota > Desulfitobacteriia > Desulfitobacteriales > Syntrophobotulaceae > Dichloromethanomonas. Next base: position 17,562 of record JAAYUV010000065.1, read on the forward strand.
GATACTGGGTTCGTTAATTGCGTATATCCCGCTTGCTCTCACTTTTTGGATTTGGTAATCTTAGATAGAAACACGCTATGGCAAATTGTAATTGCAATTTTTACATTGGCATAATAGTTTTGGGGGTTATTATATGACCTATCATGCAGGAGCTCAAGCTATATTTGCTCAAAACTTAACCAAACGTTTCGGATCTTTTACGGCTGTGAACAACATTTCTTTTGCGGTTTCCAAAGGGGAATGTTTTGGCCTTCTAGGGCCCAACGGCGCCGGGAAAACTTCCATTGCCAGGATGATTATTGGTTTTTCTCCAATTTCGGAAGGGAAGCTATTGGTTCTCGATCAGGACATTCATACTCATGCACGTGAGGTAAAAGCGCGAATTGGCGTGGTAGCTCAGGAGGACAACCTTGATCCGGAGCTCACTGTCCTGGAAAATCTTTTGGTTTACGCCAATTATTTTCGTTTGCCCCGAAATGTTGCCCGGGAAAGAGCAGAGGAAATTCTAAAATTTATGGATTTGACAGATAAGGCCGGTGCTGTCGTCGATGAGTTATCAGGCGGTTTAAAAAGACGTTTGACCCTGGGCCGTGCCCTCATTAACCGACCCGAGCTCTTGATTCTGGACGAACCGACTACCGGACTTGATCCCTATGCCCGGCAAACTAACCGGTGAAACTTTACAGGGTTCAGGTGATGAAGCGGAAGAGTAAGGGGGGCATCCCATGACAAAAAATAAAAATCTATTGCAGGGATGGTATAGAAAACCGGATATTGATATAGGGCTTACCTACCGGGTTTTTTATCGGAACTTAAAAGTATTTCTGAAAACCTGGAAAGCCAATATTATGTTTAATTTTTTGGAGCCATTGCTCTATCTCTGGGCCATGGGACTAGGCCTGGGAATGTATGTATCACAGATCAATGGTCTTTCCTATCTGGAATTTTTAGCTCCGGGTCTGATTGCCTCTTCTGCCATGTTTTCCACAACTTATGAGGTCACATACAATAGTTATACCCGAATGGCCAGAGAAAAGATTTTTCATGGCATGGTTGCAACCCCTGTAAGTATGGATGATGTGGTTTTAGGAGAAATCCTATACGGCACATTTAAGGGAGTCTTGTATGGCTTGGTTTTCTTTATCGTAGTTGCTTTTTTTGGCATTGTGCATTCTCCTTTTGCCATCTTTATTCTTTTTCCCCTCTTTTTGATGACCGTGATTCTTTCCAATCTTTCACTCATCTGGACAAGTTTGGCCCCGAACTATGATTCTTTTGGCTATTTTTTTACTCTGCTGATTTCCCCCATGTTCCTTTTTGGAGGAATCTTTTTTCCTGTAGAAAGCTTACCTGCGGGAATTCGTTTTCTTCCCTGGTTCACCCCCCTTTATCATGCGGTGGAAGCGATTCGGCCCATGGTTCTGGGCCTGTCGGATTATTCTGTATCCGGACACCTCGTCTGGCTGATTGTTGTCACGGTTGTTACCCTCCCCTTTCCGTTGACAATGGTTAAAAATAAGCTGATCCAATAAATAAAGCGTTTTTGCTTGATATTTCCTTATAAGATCCCTGGAAAATACGGTATAATCATGATGCGAAATGAATGAGCATGTGATGAAACTGAAAAATCATGAAAAGGAAGATAAAATGAGCATTCTTACAGTGAAAAATTTAAGTCACGGTTTTGGAGACCGTGCTATTTTTAACAATGTTTCTTTCAGACTTTTAAAAGGTGAACATATCGGATTAATAGGGGCCAATGGTGAAGGCAAATCCACGTTTATGAGTATTATTACCAGGCAACTGGAGCCAGATGAGGGACAGGTTGAGTGGTCCAAACGGGTTCGTGTAGGCTATTTGGATCAGCATACGATTTTAGAAAAAGGAGCATCCATCAGAGATGTTCTGAAGGATGCCTTTAAATACTTATTTGATCTGGAAAATGAGATGAATTCTATTTGTGAAAAAATGGCGGAAGCTTCACCCGAAGAATTAGAAACCTTGCTGGAAGAAATGGGTTTGATCCAGGATATCTTGAATCATAATGATTTCTACATTATTGATTCTAAGATTGAAGAAACCGCACGGGGCTTGGGGTTACAGGATATCGGTCTGGATAAGGATGTTGAAAGCTTAAGCGGAGGCCAGAGGACCAAAGTTCTTCTTGCCAAGCTGCTGCTGGAGAAACCCGATATTTTACTCCTGGATGAGCCAACCAATTACCTGGATGAACAGCATATTGAATGGCTGAAGCGTTACCTTTTGGAATATGAAAACGCCTTTATTCTCATTTCTCATGATATGACTTTTTTGAACAGTGTCATTAACCTGATTTACCATATGGATAACCAGCAGTTAAACCGATATGCAGGAGATTATGATAACTTCTTAAATGTCTATGAGACCAGGAAACAGCAGCTGGAAGCTGCCTATAAAAAACAGCAGCAGGAAATAGCCGATCTGGAAGATTTTGTGGCCAGAAATAAAGCACGGGTTTCCACCCGCAATATGGCGATGTCCAGACAAAAGAAACTGGATAAAATGGACCGGATTGAGCTGGCCAAAGAAAAGCCGAAACCGGTATTTCATTTTAAGGAAGCACGGACTTCCGGCAAACTGGTTTTTCAAACGAATGATTTGGTTATCGGGTACGGAGAACCTTTATCCAAACCCCTGAATATCAGTGTTGAACGCGGACAAAAAATCGCCTTAACCGGAGCCAATGGTATCGGAAAAACAACTCTCCTCCGCAGCATTCTCGGTGAAGTTCAGCCGATGTCCGGAAGCGTCGAGCTGGGTGATTACCTTTATATCGGTTACTTTGAACAAGAAATGAAAGAAGCTAACTACAAAACCTGTCTGGAAGAAGTCTGGAACGAGTTTCCCGGATATACCCAATATGAAGTTAGATCAGCATTGGCTAAATGCGGATTAACAACAAAGCATATTGAAAGCAAGGTACTGGTATTGAGCGGAGGCGAGCAGGCTAAGGTCAGGCTCTGTAAACTCATTAATAAGGAGACAAACCTTCTGGTTCTGGATGAGCCTACCAACCACTTGGATGTTGAAGCAAAGGAAGAATTAAAACGTGCTCTCAAGGCCTACAAAGGCAGTATCCTGATTATTTGTCACGAACCGGATTTTTATCGGGATGTGGTATCACAGGTTTGGAATTGTGAGGAATGGACAACAAAAGTTGTTTAACCGTAATTACTGAGTAAACGGTCAAGATAGACCGATTTAAGTTGTTTACTGGCCATTGCTTGTTGGATTGGAGGCAATTTGAGAATCACAGACAGGATTGCCGCCATGGCCCGATGACTGGCAAACGCCTGGTTATCAAAAATTAAGTGGTGAAGCATCCCTTTTTCTATAGCCATTAACACGATTCTATGTACAGTATTGACAGGTGTAATAACCTGTTGTTCCCGTCTTTTTAAATAGATGCTGTCCCGATGGCAGGACCTGACGCATATACCGCACCCAAGACAAATGCTTGAATCAATTTCCGCCGATTTTCTGACTTTCCCGTCAGTTTCGGTTTCAACCAATTTGATCGCATTGATCGGACAAGTCCGGACACATTTTCCGCAGCCTGTACAAGTTTTTTCCGTAATCACCGGCAAATAATTGGTAGTGTGCAAAGGCTGAAGGAGCCCGAATTTTTTAACTGCCAGCAATCCCTCGCAGCAGCAGCCGCAGCAATTACAGATAAAACTGACTTCATTTCTTACGTTTTCGCCGCATTGAACCAAATTATGTTCCTGAGCCAAAGAAAGAATTTCCAAACCTTCCCCTGCTTCCACACGCCGGGCATGCCCATGTTTAATCAAGGAAGCTGCAGCCGAATTAAATGTCAGGCAAACATCCATCGGCGCTTCACAGGCTTTCTCCAAATGTTTCATTTTATGACGGCAATAGCACAGACTTACCCCTATATGGGATGAAGTCCTGATCACTTCACTGGCTCTCTCATAATCCAGAATATGGATGGCATTTTCATTTGTTAGAACAGATTCCCGAACAAAAACCCTTCCCAGTCTCGTTTCACTACCGAGGAATAATTCTTTAACGAAGTCTTCCTCAATATTTAAGTACTGGTGGAACAATTCGCTTAAGGTCTTCTGATCAATATCATTTCTGACTCTCATCAGGGAAAATTCAAAAAAACCGGCCATAGGCGGAGGAAGTACATATTTTTGTTCCCCGTCGTACTCCATGTCCAATAAAAGTGCCCTGGACGCCAGTCCATCCAAAATCTTGCGGGCACTCAGCTCATCTGTTTTCCAAATCATGCTCGCTGTCTTGGCATCAAAAGGCTTAATAGGCAGTTGTGCTACAAGACCGGCTTCATTTTCCTCAAACAGAATCCCCAGTATTTTAGTCAACGTATCGGAAGAAGGGGCTTTCTGAGGAAACCTGTTCAGACGGTCTTCCAGTCTTTTGTACCCTGATTTTAGATGATGGTGGGACATAATTCTGAAAACCTCACAACTCCATACATGATTAGGTTATTACATTGGTTCCGAAAAAACCTTTCTTTGGTCAATTTTCTTCCAAAAACTTGCGGTCACTGCCGTAACGACAAAGGCCAAAGCAACTCTGATCAATAATAAGGGCAGTACGTTAATACCCAAGGGGATAAATATGAGCGTATCTTCAATTACAGCGTGACAGGAGACTAAAAAAATGCTGACAAGATAGAGGTCTTTCTTCGATAAATTTTCTTCCTTTGCTGTTTGGATAATAACCCCTGCCCCATACGCAATTCCAAAGAGTATACCTGCCAACAAAGTAACCCCTGTTTTATCACTTACCCCTAAAACACGTGTAAATGGGCTTAATAATTTGGCAAGTAACGGTAAAACATTAATATCTTTAAGGATTTGGATCATGATCATTACCGGAATCACAATCATTGCAATCTGCAAGATTCCCAGAAAAGCTGTCTGCACTGCATTCATTAATATATCTGACCAGTTATTCAATACTTGGGTCTTAGCAGAGATTAGCCCGTATTGGGCGATGTCCTGACCGCCGCTCCAGATAAGGTTTAACACAAAAGCAAATACAAATGCCAGGAAGAGTCTTAAAAGAGCCATAATCCAGGGTTTAACCCCTATTCTTGTTGTAATCGCTGTTTCGACAATTAAATTATGAGAAAGACTCAGCATGATTGCCAAAAGAAAAACCTGTTTTACCGTCAATTCCATGGTAAGGATGGCTCCGACAGCGGCATAAAGATTGAGGACATTTCCCAGAACCAATACAATGGCTGAGTCCCCGGATAATCCGAACAGCCCCATCAAAGGCTCAAGAATCCTGGTTAAAAAGTGGATAACGGGTGTGTATTTTAATATGCTTACTGCTAAAGTAACCGGGAAAACGATTTTAGCAAGGCTCCAGGTTGTATCGAGGCCTTTCATTATTCCATTTTTCCAGGTGCTCATTGTAAGATTGCTCAATATTTCTTCCTACTTTCAGTTCCGTGATTAAGCTAATAAATTTTCAAGATCCTGAATCTCTTCATCTGTCAATGAAGTAAATTGCTCCCCGTCTTTCCTGCAGAAAATACAATAACCAAAAATCGGGTCCCCCTGGATAAGACGGTTTATGACCAAATCTTTCTTATGTCCGTCATCATCAAACAGGAGGCAGAGGCCATCTCCCAATACTTTAACCCCCAGTGAACCTTCCAGCAGTTCTTCGATTTTCGGAATCTCATTGCTGATCTCGATTAATTGGGGCTTCTTGCCGGGAGGGCAGAGCAAAACTTTCATTATTTCAGACATAAGAAACACTTCCCTTTCTTCTATCTTTCTTTACATAAGATAATATAATCCCCTGAGGAAGTCAATTCCACGTCATGGCCGCACCGTAAACTGGACAAATTCTGGCTTTCGTTTCCATGTTATGATAAGATAGTTGTAGCAATTCCACCAAAAGTGAAAGAGGAGATCCTATGGATAGCAATTCTGTTCCAACTAAATCCGTCAAAAAAACGTTGCTGAAAATTCTGCCCCTATTCCTGATCATTGGGCTGATCGCAGCAATTGTAGGTTTCAAAGGATATGTAATCGTTGAACCCGGAAACAGAGGGGTTGTCGTAGAACTTGGTGCAGTGAAGTCTTCTGTTTTGGGTGAAGGATTACATCTGAAAGTTCCTTTTATTCAGGAAATCATTCCGATAGAAGTACGGGTGCAAAAAGCTCAATCCGAGGAGACCACCTCATCAAAAGATTTGCAGGTAGTCAATACGATTATTGCTGTAAACTACCGGCTTGATCCGGAAAGTGTAAACAAGCTGTATCAGGAAGTCGGATTGGACTATAAGGAACGGATAGTGGACCCTGCAATCGGTGAATCACTTAAGGCTGTAACGGCCCAGTATACTGCGGAAGAACTTATTTCTAAAAGGTCTGAAGTAAGTTATAAGGTTAAAGAAACACTCGCGAAGAAATTATCTACGTATTATATGATTCTGGACGAAATTAACATCACAGAATTTAAGTTTAGTCCGGAATTCAATCAGGCAATTGAAGAAAAACAGATTGCCGAACAACAAGCATTAAAAGCAAACCTTGATTTGCAAAGAATAGAAGTCGAAGCAAAACAGAAAATTGAACAGGCCCGGGCGGAAGCGGAATCCCTGAAATTGCAAAAAGATCAGGTTACCCCGGAATTGGTTGAACTGAGAAAAATAGAAGCACAGTTAGAGGCCATTAAAAAATGGGACGGTAAACTTCCCTCCATCACCGGAAACGGTGCTGTTCCCTTCCTTAATATTGATCAATTCAATAAATAATCTATATACAAATAAGTGGAAGCACGCATTACGTGCTTCCAACCGAGGACGTATGGCATTGAAAAGATGAATACGTCCTCTTTCTTTTCTACTGAAAAAATGAAATCACTAAAGTAACCGATAATGCTAGTAAAACAACAATTGTGATCCACGAAATAATATTGGATAGGGGTTTATTGACGTACTCGCCCATAACTTCTTTTTTATTGACAATAATCACCATACAAATGAGAACCACGGGAAGCAGAATACCATTAATCCTTTGCGACCATAAGGATATTTGAATCAGCGGCGCATTAGGGATTAGAATTGCACCGGCAGCTATAGCAAGAATTCCTGTATAAAGCCAGTAAAACTGCGGAGCTTCACTCCATTTTTTATCAATGCCGGCCTCAAAGCCAAAGGCTTCACAAACATAAAAAGCAGTTGCAACCGGCAAAATAACCGAGGCAAATATGGATGCTACAAACAGTCCGAAGGCAAATACCTGGGAGGCTAAAGCCCCCGCAACCGGTGCTAGGGCAGCTGCGGCATCACTCGCATCGTTAATGGATATTCCTTTCATGTTCAGGGTGGCAGCGCAAGCAATCATGATAAAGAACGCAACAACTACTGTACAAAGACTACCAATAAACACATCCAAAGTGGAATACTTCAAATCCTTGAGTTGGAGCCCTTTTTCTATGACCGCGGATTGCATGTAGAACTGCATCCAAGGGGCAATGGTCGTGCCAACAATTCCAATAACCGTTGATATATAGATAAAGTTCGTTTCTATGTCGGGTCGAATGATTGATTTTTCCACTGCGGTCCAATCAGGCTGTCCCATTAAAGCTGCGGCAACATAAACAAATAAGCAAACACTGAAAAAAAGAAATATTCTTTCTGCTATGCGATAAGTACCTTTGACCACCATAAACCAGACAAATATCGCAGCAATAGGTACGGAAATGTATTTACTTATTCCAAAGATTTGGATACTACCGGCAACACCGCTGAATTCTGTCATCGTATTTAATATATCCGCTCCCAGCAAGAAAACGAAGATAAAGAAAGTAACTTTTACCCCTGCATTTTCACGAATAAGATCGGCCAACCCTTTACCGGTGACAATACCCATTCTGGCATTCATTTCCTGGGTTACGAATAACACAATAAATGCCGGAATCAGTGTCCAGATCAGTTTATATCCAAACATGGCCCCGGCGACTGAATATGTTGTAATTCCCCCAACGTCATTATCAACACTTCCGGTGACGATACCAGGACCTAATATAGCTAAAAAAACAAGCAGATTTCTCCAGAGACTTTTCTTTTTAACAGAATTAATAACATTTGCAACCATATCATTCGCCTCGGTTCTTATAATCTTCTTCTTCTGGTTGACCTTAATAAGTTATAAACAACATCATCGATTACTACCATGCCCAACATGACTTTATCTTTATCTACGACGGGTACGGCGAGCAAGTTGTATTTGGAAATTATTTCGTCAATCGAATCTACCTTATCCTTATCGGTAACATAAACAACCTTTTCGTTCATTATTTCACTCAAAGTAGTGTTTGGTTGAGAGACAATGATGTCTCTTAAGGATACAGTAGCAACAAATCTTTCTTTCTCATCCACAATAAACAGATAATAGATTGTATCGGATTCAGGCTTCATTCTTCTGAGTTCCGTAATCGTATCTTCTACTGTCATATTTTTATGGAAAGAAATAAAATCTGTAGCCATTAGGCTTCCGATTTCATCATCATCATATTCCAAAAGCTCCCGGACTTCTTCCGAGGTCTCGCTATCCATTTCGGACAGGAGCTCTTGGGCTTTCTCTTCTTCCAATTCGTCGAGAATGTCGGCGACTTCGTCGGCAGGCATCTTTTCAAGTACATCAGCAGCTTTTTCAATCGGCATACTTTCAAGGACATGAATCCGTACATCTGTTTCCAGTTCCTCAAGAACATCGGCGGCTTTTTCTTCATCAAGGGATGCAAAGACTTCAGCCTGAATTTTGGAATCCATATCTTCGATAATATCGGCAAGATCGGAAACGTGGAGAGTTGAAAGCTTGGAAAAAGGTGAAGAAAGCTTAATTCCCTCATGACCGAAATCAATTGTCTCAACTTCATTCCAGAGAATTAGTTTACTGGGCATATTTACATTAAAAATATCCAAAAGCTTCTTCATCGGTTTTGCTACGCCAAGTCTTCTCAGCAGACCTTCAATCCCTACGTCAACCGCTACAACATAAGCACCCGCTGCGAAGATGGCCAGGCGCAAATCGTTAACTCTTACTAATTTTCGCCCGTCAATATCTACCAGCTGCCGATCCAAAACATTTTTTTTAAGAAATAAGGTATTCTCCTTTACATCTTTCCATGTGTTGTATAGGTTATTGCATTTGAATAAATATTGATTGTTATGTTTGACGATTGTAAAACTGGAAAAGTCAATTATTGTTGTTTTATTGCCTGTTTTTATTTGGATGGCCGCTACTTGTGGTTTTTGGGATTGAACATTTACTAAAATATCCGCAACCTTCCCAATTACCCTATCCGATTGGGAGAATACCTTTCTGTTCAGTACCCTGCTGAGATAAAATGTTGTTACATCTTGCATTTCTCACGCCTCCTTGTTATGAGGAAGTATTAAAAAACCCTCCGATCTTTTGATGGAGGGTTTTCAGACAAATATATATAAAACCTAATTAATAAAAATTAAGTTAAATATCCCTCCATACTTATTCAAAACAATGCATGTACTATAAGGGTCGGCTTCCATAATAATATGACCTCCTATGCTACAGATTATTAACAAAAAATAAAACTGTTACAGATAGCATATAAAAAATACCTTCACCCATACTTGAACAAGGCAAAGGTATTATAACCCCTTGATATTCCCGTTCAAGCTTTAGCTCTGCAAGGCGGTGAAATTTGCGTTAGGTTATGCCTTGTTTTCGACATATCCTGTTGACCTTCTCGAGTTGTCTCCAACTCTCCGCGGCAGCAATCCATATCCTTGCGGTAGCCTCACCTACCGAGTATTATTTTCTTTTATGCTATTATAATACTATATTTTGTCGATTTCAACCGTAATAGGCGAATTTATTTCGTCTATGCTTATTAGACTAAAATAGCTATGTTCATCTATCAATATAAAAGGCAGAATCCCAAAATCAAAGTATTTTAAGGCATTTTTATGTTTTTACACATCAGAAGAATACAAGCCTTCTCTTGGGATAAATGTCTGACATTCGGTCTGGATCGGAGCCGTGGAAATTTCACTGATAATCTTTACATGGGGAGCATAACACATTTCCCTTTGGTTATACTCGCAATTGATTGCGGAACATTCTACCTCCGGGCTGGAAATAAAAAAGTTATAATTATTGTCGTTATTTAAATGTTTTAAAGAGGCCTTTCCGTCACCATCCACTGCAAAAGTTGAGCAATAAGTAAACCTGCCACCCATGGTATCCTCGCCATGAACCTGGATTTCGGGTGCAGTGCAAAGTTCTTCCAAGTTATAGACACATTGTTCAGCTTCACAACGCAAATCAACATCCATATTCATCCCTGCTTTCATATTTGATCAAGATCCTAAAAATATTTTTAACGAAAAACCAAATCTTATGCGAAAGAAAAAACTGTTATCCCATTTGGATAACAGTTGGAGAAAAAGCTTCTTTCAATAAAAGGACTCTTAAAAATTAATCATTGTCTCCGTCAAGAATATTGCCAAACATTCCAAGGATACTTCCTTCACCTTTTTGGGTACCGCCGGCACGCGGAGCGGAAGCAAATATTCTGTCGGCCAGTCTGCTGAAGGGAAGAGATTGCAGCCATACCTTGCCCGGTCCTGAAACCGTTGCAAAGAAAAGCCCTTCTCCCCCGAAAAACGCCGTTTTGATTCCCCCGACATACTGAATATCGTAGTCGACATTACCGGTCATTGCAACCAGACATCCTGTATCTACTCTCAATGTTTCACCGGGATTCAAATTCTTTTCGATGATGGTTCCTCCGGCATGAAAAAAGGCTAATCCGTCTCCCTCCAGCTTTTGCATGATAAACCCTTCCCCGCCGAAAAACCCGGTTCCAAGCTTTTTCGTAAATTCAATCCCGATGGATACCCCTTTTGCCGCACACAGGAAAGCGTCTTTCTGGCAGATGAGCTTTCCATTATAGTCACTTAGAGAGATCCCACTCCTGTTCCATCAGTAATTTTGGAACAATATTCCATGCCTCAGTACAAAATTCCTTCCTATTTGTCCGGATTAGATGAAAATTTCTATGAGATGATTTTGTCCGTCATCATGTAAAACAACCGGAAAATCAGCTTGTCTCACGCCATCAAAACATATGGATTTCTCTTCATGGCTATGAAGCTGAACCCGGATCGTATATCTTGAACCTTTAAAACGGTATTCTACAGAAAATTCCTGCCAATGGAGCGGTGCGCAAGGGGATAGAGTGAGCATGTCATTCTCAATTTTTATTCCAAGTATGCCCTCCAGAATAACCTGATACATCCATCCTGCCGCTCCGGTATACCAGGTCCAACCTCCCCTGCCGATATTGGGCTGGACAGCATAGACATCGGCCGCCATAACATAGGGTTCTGCTTTATATTTTGCTGCTTCCTGACCTGTTCTGGAATGGTTGATGGGGTTAAGCATATTCACCAGTTCAAGGGCTTTATCCCCTTCCCCCATTTTCGTATAAGCCAATGCCGCCCATATTGCGGCATGGGTATATTGACCTCCGTTTTCCCTTACCCCAGGTATATAACCTCGTATATAACCCGGATTCTTCTCGGTTTTATCAAAGGGCGGCGTAAACAGTTTGAGAATGGCTTCGTCTTTATCCCACAAATATCGTTCCATGGCTACGATGGCATCTTTAGCCCGGTTTTCTTTTGCACATCCGGAAATCACCGCCCAGGATTGGGCAATCGCATCAATTTGGCATTCGGTATTGGAGATGGATCCAAGCGGTGTTCCGTCATCGTAATACGCTCTGCGATACCATGAACCGTCCCAGGCGTTTTTATCCATATTTTGTGTGAGTTCATTGACAATGCTCTGATACCGTTCAACTCTCTCAGAATCCCCCTGTTTTTTACAGATTGGTATAAAATCTTTCAGGGTAGACAATAAGAACCATCCCAGCCAGACACTTTCCCCTTTTCCCTCCCTACCCACGGCAGAAAGCCCATCATTCCAATCCCCTGTACCAATCAGGGGAAGCCCATGTTCTCCGAATTTCAGACTATGGTCTATCGCTTGGACACAGTGATGGTAAACCGTTGCATATTGATCTGTTACGGCGGGAATGGCATATTTTTCATCTTCATCAGCACCCAGCGGTTCCTGATAAAGGAACGGAGTTTTTTCCAGGAGAATGCTATCATCACCGGTATGAATAATATAGTCTGCGGTCACATAAGGCAGCCACAATAGATCATCCGAAAACTTTGTCCTGATTCCCTTTCCTTTTTCCGGATGCCACCAATGTTGGACATCTCCTTCCCGGAATTGCCTCGAACTGTGTAAAAGGATCTGGTGTCTTGTAATTTCAGGTTTTAATATAGCAAAAGACATGACGTCCTGCAGCTGGTCACGATAACCGAAAGCTCCTCCTGATTGATAAAAAGCGGAGCGGGCCCAGATTCTGCATACCAGGGTCTGATATATTAGCCAGCGATTTGTGATAAGGTCCAGGGTTGGTTCAGGAGTCCTGATTTGGATCGCGGATAAAAGATCATCCCAATATTTCAAAACTTTTTGCAATAACTCATCATACATTTTCGGGGTGTTCCATGTTTTTAATAACGATACTGCTTTTTCCTTATCCGTTTCATCCCCGATCAGGAAATAAACCGTTTTTTCTTCTCCGGGCAGTAACGAAATTTCAGTCTGGATTACACCGCAGGGATCCATCCCATTGCCGGTTTTCCCTGATAATTGATCCGTAAGCAATCCCGCAGGTTCCTGAACCCCTTGGTTAACTCCTAAAAAATCTTTTCGATCAGTGGTAAAAGATTTGAATCTTCCGCCAAAAGAACATAGAAAAGCTACCCTGCCAAAAAATTCTTCCTGATAGACATTTCGGCAGAAAATGATCTGATCTTGAATTTCTGTAACAAGATAAGGTGCATTCTGCTCCCGGTTTACTCCTAAAACCCACTCCAAATAGTAATATGCGGAAAGGACTTTCTCTGAATCGGAGATATTGGTTAGTTTTAATCTAACCACTTTCATATTTTTTTCTATGGGAACAAAGATCGTAGTCTCTTGCTTGATGCCGCTGCTAAGGTGTTCAAATACGGAATATCCCTGACCGTGCCTGATGACATATGTTTGCATGGTTGGAACAGGTTGGGGTACCGGCGACCAAAATCTCCCTGTCTTTTCCTCTCGCAAATAGATTGCTTCTCCGCTGGTATCCAGGAGAGGATCGTTAGACCACGGAGAGAGTCTATATTCACGGCTGTTTTGAGACCAGGTAAAACTTGATCCCGAATCAGAGACAAGTGTACCGAAATGGGGATTGGCAATAATATTAACCCAGGGCAAAGGAGTAATATGCTCTTTATCCCGGAAAATCACATATTCTTTACCGTCTTGGCTAAATCCCCCGTATTCATTAAAGTAAATCAGCTTATTTTTTATCTCGTTCCTTTTTAACCCGGTATCATCTATCCGTTCCTGGTCTTTTACCTTTTTATCAAAATCTTTTTTAGGGGGAAAGGTTTGTTCCGCTATTCGGACAACCTTACCGGCTTGATTAATCAGGGAACCGTTTTCACCGGAAAAGACGATCCGTGCTGTTGTATGGAGTAAAACTACCATATCGTTGGGAAGTTGATCCCTTTTTAAAAGAAAAACTCCTCCGGGTTTATTCACGAATTTACGGACATGACTGATTCCGACTTTTTCCTGAATCATTTCGTGAATGGTTTGATAATACCCTGTTTTATCTTCATTTAAAATGACCAGATCAATAAACAATCCTTTTATTTCCCAATATTCATGGATTTTTAACATCTGTTCAACCAGCTTAATCTGACTATGCTCCTGAATTTTCAAAAGCACAATGGGTAAATCTCCGGAAATTCCGTAAGGCCACAGTGAAGATTGTCCGCGTTGATTATTCTTAATCTGAAAACTGCGGCGAACAGGCCCGGGAAAAACCACTTGGCTGGCTAAACTTGAAATCATATTGGCTTCTTCAAAAGACAGTCCGAGATTGGTTAACTCCATGAGGTTTTGGGACCAGGCCAGCTCTTTGGCCTGATTAATGAGATAACTGCTGCGGTATTCTTCTGCAAGGTTCAACACAGACTTTTTGCTGTCCCCTACACCGGTCAGGAAATAGACCGAAACTGTTTTGCCAGGATTAATTCTTATCCTTAGCCGTAAACTCATAATCGGGTCCAGAACCGCACCGGCGGAATTAGACAAAGGTTGGTTAAAATCCATCGCTTTGGGGTTAGCGAGAGTCCTCCCCCGTCCAATAAATTTCATCCGGTCCGTTTCATATTCAATTTCCCCCAGTTTCTCCCCTTCGAAAAAGAAAGTATGCATCGCAAAAAATTTCTTTTTATCCTGGTGTCTGGGTCTTCTAAAGGCGATAAGGGTATTGTTTTCGAATCTGGTTTGAATAAAAAGCTTACTAAAACCAGGATGTGCCATATCAGCTTTTAGCTGGTCCAGCACGACTTCTAAATAACTGGTAAGTTGAATGTCTCTGGAATATTGGCTGTGATTGGTCAGTGATACTTTTCGAACTTCCATAGGGTCTTCAGGAGTAACAAAGATTTCTGTCTGGGTTAATATATTGCCGTCCCTGCGGGAATACCGGACGTTATTGGGAAAACAAGTGACTTTATAGTCGTCGCCAGGATGATCAAACGGCTTGGACGTAACCGACCAAACATTACCGGAATTCAAATTTTGAACATAGATAAATGTTCCATACATATCCACTGTAGGATCTTCCCGCCAGCGGGTAACATGGATGTCATTGTATTGACTATACCCTGATCCCGACAGCGTGATCATAACGGAGTATTCCCTGTTGGATATAAAAGCTGTTTTTGGCATCCTGGTATCAGGCCTGTAATAAATCACCGGTTTTTCCGCCTGTTTCCGGGATATTGCAGGAAATTCCTCTTCTTTCAATTCTTCCATAATTGGATTAAAAGTATATTCTTTTAAAGGCACTTGTTCCTGCAGCAACAGCTCAATCGACTTGATAACCGGTTCCCGGTGAAAACGCTGCTGCATCAGGTTATTATTCAAAACATTATTTAACGAGATAAAACTCATACCCTGATGGTGAGACATATAGCTTTTTACCACGCTGAATTCCTTATGATAGGGTACTCTGGTTTTTGTAAAGTCTATCGCTTCAAATAATCCATAAATCCCGTTAAATCCTTTTTTCTTCATTTGTTTCAGATTTTCCATACTGCTTTCGAAATTTACCGCCAGGGCCATAAAAGTTGAGTATGGGGAAATAACCATATCTTTGGATAAACCTCTTTTGAGGCCCAATCCGGGTACACCAAAGGCCTTATACTGGTAGTTGTTTTGAATATCGAATGAAAAAAAGCCTGATTCTGAAATTCCCCAGGGTGCGTGACCCTTTTGGGAATATGATTTTTGAATCCGCAGAACAGACCGGTATGATTCATCCAATAAGGTTCCGCGGTAGTTTTTAAACAGGATTAAGGGCATAAGAAACTCAAACATGGTTCCGCTCCAGGCGACAAGGCAGCGGCTGCCTTCGATCCGGGTAAGGGGACGCGACAGCTTGAACCAATGCCCTTCCGGAACGTCTCCCTTGGCAATAGCAAACAAACTTGTCTGACGGGCTTCTGAAGCCAGCAAGTCATAATAGGATTTATCCAACTTTTGTTCAGTTAAGTTATACCCGATGGAAAAGAGTTTTTTACCCGAATCAAACAAAGGTTTGAAATCCATTCCATAGGCAATATGGTGCAGCCTGTTGGCTGTTCTTTTGGATACGAATAAGGTTTTCGCGGTATTTTTTATTCCCTTTTTTATGAACGGCATTAGGTTTTTCTGTATATTGGTTCTTTTTCCCCTGAGTATATCAACATACTCGTTTAATAACTCCCGGGAACTCAGGTACTGTATCGTTTGTAATGGTTCCGGAAGGTCAGGATATTCTGCAAAAGGATAATACGATTGTATCGTCTTTCTGATATCGCCTAACATTCTGGTCAGGGCAGCAGCCCAGAATTCAGCATGATCGGGATTAACATTCTTATCCTGAACGTTTTCAATATCAAAATGAAAACGGTTTAGTTCTTCCTGCCATTTGACTATAAATTGATAGCTACCGTATAGATCAGATTTTTGGCTGTTATCCATGAAGACAATGAGCTCTTTTTGGAACTCTTTCATTTTTGCCTTCAGATCGTTCTCTGTTTGATTGCCCGTGGAAGAGT
Organism: Peptococcaceae bacterium; assembly: GCA_012517475.1. Classification (GTDB taxonomy): domain Bacteria; phylum Bacillota; class Desulfitobacteriia; order Desulfitobacteriales; family Syntrophobotulaceae; genus Dichloromethanomonas. The sequence continues at coordinate 33,850 of JAAYUV010000065.1, forward strand.
TTTCGATGAGATTGCATGTATCCATAAAACCTTCCCAATAAGCAGGTTCCAGAAAGGATTTTTGCGGTATTTCCATGATGCCGTTCTTGAGGGCTATTAAATAAGTTGCGAAATTACCGCTGTCCACTGTTGAAATATAAATAGGGTATAAAGGTTCCAGATTTTTTGTATTGTACCAGTTATAAATATGACCGTTCCATTTCGGCAGTTTTTGGATGGTGTTAAGGGTATGGCCAACTTTGCCCAGCATTTTACAAACAGATATATAGCCAAGATCCCAGGCTGCAAGATTAGCCAGCATGGCCAGTCCGATATTGGTCGGAGATGTGCGATGCGCTACTCCTTTATAGGGTTCCAGCTGAATATTATCCGGAGGAAGATAACTGTTCTCCCGGTTAACAAAGAAATCGAAATAGGCCCATACTTGCCTTGCCCATTTTCTCAATTCTTTTCTGTCTTCGGCACTAATTTCACCGACATGAGCCGGGTATGGCAAACTCAGTCTGTAAGCAATGGCAGGCGAAGCCACCCAGGTTATAAGGAACAGGGTAAGAAGTGTTCCAGTAAACAGTGAGCTATATAAATAACCGTCCACAAATAATAAACTGAGCAGAACACCCGGAGCCATACGTGAATAAAAAGTTTTCGTATTAAGATCAAAAGATTTTTCCGAATCGGCTGCGGGTTCCCATTCTAAAAGATGACGTTTGGTGATGAACTGTCTTCCTATACTGCGAATCACCGCATCCATCTGAATATAGGCCTGATAAGGTAAAACAGCTAAAGCAAAAAGAGCTTGAAAAAGGCCAAGACGAATTTCATACTTGAATATCCGGAAGGTTAAGCTCCGGTCCAGTATTCTTTCAGTGAGATTTAGAATGAGGGGCAATATCAAAGTCAAAATGACCAAACCTGCCAAAAGACTGAAGATACTTTGCAAACTGGTAAAAGCCAGCAAAAGAATGATGAACTGAAAAGGTGCTTCTAAACTCCTTCTCAGATTATCAAGGATTTTCCAGCGTGAAATAACCGAAAGGTCTTTGTTGAAGAGGTAACGGGCAATTTGCCAATCCCCTCTGATCCAGCGATGCATTCTTTTGGTATAAGAAAGATATTTGGATGGATAACCGTCAAATAATTGTATATCGGTAACCAGACCTGTCCGGGCATGTAATCCCTCAATCAGGTCGTGACTTAAAATTGAATTGTCAGGGAAAACATCTTTCGTCTTATCATGGAAGACCTGAAGATCATAAATCCCTTTTCCTGTAAAAATTCCTTCACCGAATAAATCCTGATAAATATCGGAAATGGCACAAGTGTACGGGTCAATTCCGGCTGTGCCCGTATACATCGCCGAAAAGGGTGAAGCAAAGGCTCCGGCTGCAGTTAATCCGATACGCGGCTGTATTACTCCATAACCCGTAACGATTTTATGCTCATCTGCTTTTGCTTTCTGCATGGGATGAGCAATGGTGCCAATTAATTTACGGGCTGAGTCTCTCGGAAGGATGGTATCAGAATCCAAAGTAATGACATAACGTACATTTTTGAGCAATTCCAATTTGCCGGCTTTAATATAATAGCTTGTGTCCCCGTCATCTAAGAGATAACGGTTAAATTCAATCAGCTTTCCTCTTTTGCGTTCCCAACCCATCCAGGCTTTTTCTCCGTCATTCCACTTTCTGGCACGATGAAAGAAGAAAAATTTATCGCCGTATTGTTTATTTAATTTTTGTATTCCATTAATGCCGGCCAAAACAATGGCATGATCTTCAGGCATCGTTTCTTGCCTGGCATCCGAAAAGTCACCCAGTAAGGCAAAATACAGGTTTTTTTCCTGATTGGACAGAAAATGAATTTCTAATTGTTCCAACAGTTCATTTACTTTGTTAGGATTGTTGAATATAACCGGAATCACTACCACTGTTTTATTTTCTTCCGGAATCCCTTCTCCAAAGTCAAGTTTGGGAAGAAAACTAGCCGGCAATATATTGCAAAAAAACCGGTTAACAAAATAGACCGCCATTCCATTAATCAGGACCAGCGAAGCAAAAGCGGTGAGAAGATATGTTCCTAAAGACCTTTCCCCTATTTCGACCAGACCATTTCCCCAAAAAAGGAATACGGAAAAAATCGTTAATAGAATAATCGACCCAAGGTAAGACAATGTGGAATGCTTTTTATGAAAACAGAGGAGTTCATGAAAAGATTGACGGACTCTGCCCCAATTATTCGTAAGTTCTTTTTCCAGCAAAATTCTGCCCATGCCGAATAAATAATAACCTACATGGTTAAACGGGGACTCCTGAGATGACAGGGCAAGACTTTCCAGGGTTTTGGCAACAGTTAATTCCGAAACGTAATACTTGCCGGCCAAGGTCTCGATAACATGCCTGTATTGATCCCTTGAATCAAAATCCATTTTAGAAAAAACCGCGGCGGGGTCTCCCTGCAGGATCTGCTGTACCAAACTAACCCCTTCAAAAAACTCAGACCAATTCTGAGAATTAATCATTTTGATGGCTGAAATAATATTACCCATCAAAACGCCGTAAGAAGTAAGATAATATTGTTCAGAGCGAATGACCTTTTCAACAGTCATATTTTGTTTGCTTGCAACGTTATCCAGCCAATTAAGCAGTAGCTTGGCGTCTGTGCCAAGTTCCTTCAGTTTCTTGGCAACCCTTTCAATATACACTGAAGAAAAGGTCTTGCTTAAATCCAATTCCTGCTGAGAAAAATCGATTTTGCTGTTCCCTTGGCCCAAAACTGAATTAATCCAGCTTTCAGCGTATGTTCTTTCTTTTTGAATATGGAGAATACGTTCAACCTGGTAAAAGATTTTTTCCAGCATGATGATTTTCAGCATAATAGGAACAGCCCATATTTCCGCAGATGAAAGCGGCGATTCGGTCTGATATTTGGCAATAAAATGTCTCAGCGCCTGAAAATCCAACTCTTCATTATTGTTTTTTACAAATTCGGACACAAGCAAATAAACCCGCGGAAAACCGGCAAAATCCCCCCCGGAGAGGTACTGAAGTTTAGACTCATATTGTTTGGACAAATCCTCAATCAGCTCATTCATCAACTCATTGATCAGATAATAATTATCCAGATACCATTCTGCTGCGGGAATAATATCGTCTGTTTTGTAATAGAACTCATTAATCTTAGAATAGGAATTTTTTATGAAGGAACAGTATTCTCGAATCATGGGCAGAAGACTTTTACCGGTATTTTTAAGACCCAGCCAATTATGGAATTGAGCAAGATCTGTTGCATAAACCATGATATCATCTCTTCTATCCATATGATCAAGGTTTATCTTTGGGAATGGTTTCTCTGTGATCTTCATGTTTCAACCCCAACTATAAAATTTTCATTATTCATTATGTCCATTTATCTTTGCAAAATTCGTATCTTGTTGGAATTGATGTAAAAAAATTGGTTTACATAGAAAAAACATCCAGCAAATAATGCCGGATGTTTTTCAATAAACTTTAAAGTGAGATGATTAAGAACAATAGCTTTGATTAAAAGTATCCAGGGACATCAGTATATCCCGGGGTTTATTCCCGTCCGACCTTCCAACAACACCTGCCTCTTCCAGCATATCCATCAGCCGTGCCGCCCGGGAGTAACCCACTCTTAAACGCCTTTGTAAAAATGAAACTGACGCAACTCCTGAACTAATAACCAGTTCGGCAGCTTCCATAAAACGGTCATCAAGTTCTTCATCTTTTTTCTCTACTGAAACGGATTCTTCCAATTGTTCTTCGCTAATACCAAACTGGGGCTTGCCTTGGGATTTCCAGTGCTCAATGACATTCTTAACTTCCTGTTCATCAATATAACATCCATGAACCCTGAGCGGCTTGCTCAGCCCGATGGGTGAATAAAGCATATCCCCTTTGCCAAGTAATTTTTCCGCTCCGCCTGCATCCAAGATTGTACGGGAATCGATTTGGGAAGAAACTGCAAAGGAAATCCTGCTGGGAATATTGGCCTTGATTAAACCTGTAATAACATTGACAGACGGCCTCTGAGTCGCAATGACCAGGTGAATGCCCGCGGCTCTGGCCATTTGCGCCAGTCTGCAGATCGCTTCTTCAATTTCATTAGAAGCAACCATCATAAGATCCGCGAGTTCATCAATGACAACAACAATGTAAGGTAATTTCTTGAGAGTGGTTGATTTATTATAATGATCAATATCCCTTACCCCGGAAGAAGCAAATAATTCATAACGATTTTCCATTTCTCTTACAATATACTTCAGATACTTATTTGCTTTTTTCGGATCGGTTACAACAGGGGTCAGGAGATGGGGGATCCCGTTATATTGGTTTAATTCAACCATTTTCGGATCAATAAGAAGTAATTTCACCTCATCGGGCGTTACAGTATACAAGAGGGAATTAATCAGGCAATTAATAAAAATACTCTTACCTGAACCGGTAGCACCTGCAACCAGTAAATGAGGCATTTTTTCCAACTGGCCGATTACCGCAGTATCTGCAATATCTTTACCCAGGACCATTTTTAGTTTTGCCTTGTTACCCCTGAAGTTTTCCGAATCAATCACTTCACGGAAATATACTGTTCTGGGATTTTTCCTGGGTATCTCTATCCCTACTGCCGCTTTTCCCGGAATAGGCGCTTCAATACGAATGTCTCTCGAAGCCATAGCTAAAGCGATATCATCCGCAAGGTTAACGATCTTGCTGATTTTTGTCCCGGGAGCAGGAGATAACTCGTAGCGTGTTGTTACCGGTCCTGTACTAATATGAATCACCTTGGCTGTTACCCCAAAGGTACTTAAAACATCCTCAAGTAATTTGGGATTATGCTGCTCAGATGCATTTTCAATTTTCTTGGGAAAAAGCAAATCAAGGCCAGGTAATATCCAAGATGGCTGCTTCGTTGTTTCTTTAATTTTCAGAGTGAGGTCATTGCCTTTTTCTTCCCTGTAATCCATCGTTACGGGAAGGATTTCGGACTTTGGTTCTTTCATCTGGATTGTAACGGGAGGAAAAGGATATTTTTTCGGCAGGACCTTAGATTCTGTTTCAAGGTTATTTTCCCTTCTAACTGTATCGTTGGCTGCTTGATCATATTCTTTGACAAGAGTGCTGCGGTCCCGGAAATAATCTCGAAAGCCCTGCAAATCAACAGTCTTTGCCGGCATATATATATTTTTTTCACCTTGACCGAAATAGGTAGAAAAATTTGTTCCTAAATTCTCAAGCCCGTCTTTATTAATCGGTCCGTTGTCCCGTATCGTTAGATTGCCGCTGAAATAAGACGGAAATCCATTACCGCCCGGTGTCTTTTCCAAGGATTGAAATTGATTCCTTTTTTTATCTCTGCCTGAGTGCTTTGCAGGGCGTTCTTCCAAAGGCTCCCCTATATCATACAGATCATCATCATCTTCTTCAGCTTTACCCTCACTGCCGGATATTTTCCAACACACAACGGTAAATACCAAACAAACAAAAGGCAATATTAAGGCGTATTTTCCCATGAAATTATTAAAAAAGGCAAAGATACCGGCAGAAAACTTTTCTAGTCCAAAGTATCCGAGAAAGCCAATAGCCGCCATAACCAAATAGATAAAAGCAAGACTCCTAACCAGAATTTTCCCCAAAAGTTTCAAATCCATCACTCCCTACCCACTATTATCGTCAAATATCAAAAATTTCTTTGATTTTTTCCAATTCTTTTTTCTGGCCAAAAAAGATGAGAATATCACCTGCTTTGACTAATTCAGTATTCCTAATAATATGGATTACGGTTTTATCCCTGACAATCGCGAGAAGGGTGACCTCTGAATTTTCACCCAGAAAAGAAATATCCCCGACAGCCATGCCGTCCAAATTCGTTCCCTGAAGTACCAATATTTCTAAAATTTTAAAATCAGAATTTTTTTGAATAAAATCAAAATATTCAACGCTGGCAGGATTGGAAACCAGCATGGCCATCCTTCTCCCTCCGAGGCTGGCAGGAGAAACCACTTCATCGGCCCCCGCCCTTCTTAATTTTGGTTCGGATGAAGGACTGTTTGTTCTTGCCACAACCTCGATCTGCGGATTTAGTTCCTTGGCGGTTAAAGTGACATAAACGTTCTGGGAATCTTCCGGCAGTGTTGTTACAAGGCCTTTGGCTCTTTCAATTCCGGCCTTGACCAGATTCTCATCATTGGCGGCATCCCCATGAAAAATAAGAATCCCTTTGTCCATTAAACTCTCGACAAGCTCTTCGTTTTGTTCTATAACTACAAAATCCAATTCTTCTTCTATTAAATTATTGATTACCTGAATCCCTACCCGGCCAGCGCCGCATACAATGACATGGTTATACAGCTTGTTTATTTTTCTAAACATTTTTCTTCTCCCGTGAAGACGAAATAACTGCCCCTCAATAGTAAACGTCGTAACCAGCCCAAATAGATAAAACATAACAGCGGCGCCGCAAACCATGAGAAAAATAGAAAATATTTTACCGGCCTGAGTGGCTATCTTTATATCCCCGAAGCCGACTGTTGTTACTGTTTCAACTGTAAAATAAAAAGCATCGAAAAGACTTAAACCTTCGATCAAGTAAAAACCGGCGGTACCGATCGTGACGATCAAAGCGAGGACAAAAAAACTGATTCTTAATTTCTTGATCACAACAAGTGCCGCCGTCCTCTCATTCAATCTGAAGATAGTCTTTTAAATCCATAACGCATTTTTCCGGAACTTTAACTTGGCCGATTCCCACCGGACTGAAAAATCCATGGTAATCACTGCCCCCGGTGGAAAAAAGAGCACTTGTTTTGGAGATCTCTTCAAAAAGAGAAACTGTTGTTTCTCTTTGATCCCAATAACCGTAATAGACTTCAAGCCCGACGGGTTTATAGGTTAATAAATCTTTAATCATGGATTTATTCCGGATAAGGCCCGGGTGAGCCAAGACAGGAAATCCCCCGGTGCTGTATATCAAATCCACCGCTTCTTGATAAGGGTTGCCTCTGTATGGCAAATAAGCTATCCCGCCGGGCTTAAACCAGGATGCAACCTCATTCCAGTTGATTCGGCCATACTCAGAAGGTCTATTATAAAGGGCATACAAAATATGTGTCTTGCAAATAACCCCATCCCGGCTGGCACTCTTCATAACTTGTTCCCAATTGATCGGGATTCCGTTTTGACTAAGTTTTTCTACAATGAGCTTGGTTATCAGGGTTCGCTCTTTTCTGATTTGAAGGAGTCTTTCTTGCAGCTGATCGTTCTGAATGTCCTTATAATAACCTAATAAATGGACTTCTTCTTCTTGATAGAAGGTATTTAACTCTACCCCGGGAATAATCTCAATTCCATAGGAATAAGCAATTTTCTGTGCCTTTTCAGCACCTGAAGTGGACTCGTGATCGGTAATGGACAAAAGGTTTAGACCAAGTTCGGAAGCAGTACGGAGTACTTCTTCCACAGAGAGGCACCCGTCAGATTCTTTTGTATGAATATGTAAATCAGCATTCAGCTTCATTTACTTCCTCTCGCCACAATTAGTGATAATTATATTGTATTCTTTTTTTTATACAAAAATCCTTCAAAATACTTTAGAAACAACAGATATTAGGAAAAATTAAACAACTTATAAAGAATAAGTATGCTTGCTATTATTGACACTTATGATGAATTTAGATATAATAGCATTCGTCTTTGATATTTTTATTTTATAGGGGATTAGTTTAATGGTAGAACAGCGGTCTCCAAAACCGTTAGTGTGGGTTCGACTCCTGCATCCCCTGCCAAGAGAAAACATAGACACCGCAAAAAAATTGCGGTGTTTTTTGTTTTTATTTCACTCGAGTTTCAGTCAATCGCAGGAAGGTATTCATTCGTATACTAATTCTATTTAAACCGTCGTTTTTATGGCAACTTGGATTTACTCTGAGTTTCTAAATTATCTTCAAAGGTTAAATGTCATTTTACCAGTATCAATTGGATAGTATTCCGTGAATTTTACGTCCCTGACATATTGTAAATTATCCCAAAGTGTATGATAACCCTTAAACCCTTTCAATGGTTTTATATATTTTCTCATTAACGTTGCATAAAAAATGTTCAAGAATTTCAACCAGAAAATAATATCCTTCATTTGGTAAATATGGTGTATACAGGTAGTTTGGTTTCTCTTCTCAACTTTAAAGGGGCAGCGACTTAAGAAGGTAGCCTTGTTC
>JAAYUV010000096.1 GCA_012517475.1 Peptococcaceae bacterium
CCGTATCCATTTGGATTACTACCTCCTATTTTAATGCGGCTGCCAAACCTGCACTATTTTATCAAAATCGGAGGTAGTCTTTCTACTCATAGCTAAAGCTCTTTGGAACCACCTGCATAGCAGGTGGTTTTCGTTAGACAACAAAAAACCGCCGGTTATTAACCAGCGGTTGTAATTAACATTTAGTCAATCCCGTAAGAAAAATGTCTGACCATTTTCCCCAGCCTGTTCATCCAGCTCAGGGGCATGATCCGGGAGACGACCTTGCCGAATTTCCGGTAACACAGGTTAAATAAGAGATAAGGTATTCTTTGTTTGGAACTGTCCGGTATGCGCCGGATAATATTTTGAAAGGAATAAAATTCTTTATAGATCGTGAGGTAACCCTGATAAAGTTCTTCCGCGGTCATATTCTGCGGTCTGAAAACAACATGGGATGTATTGTAATGGGTCGTGTCAAAATCGATGATCCGGTTCTGCTCAACGAATTTACGGTAGAGCTGCGTTCCGGGGTATGGGGTCAGAATATGAGCCGTCATGGTTTCAATCTTATTTTTGACCAGCCATTCGAGGGTGTCTTTGAATACCTCCGGCCTATGCTCATCGAAGCCAAACACCAAGCTGGCGTTGACCATAATATCATTTTGGTGTAAAAGGCTGATTAACTCTTCGTATCGTATCACGTTATTCTGAGATTTGTTCACACCTTGAATGGAGGCTTGATTAATGGTTTCAAACCCGATAAATAGGCTTTGACAGCCGGAAGCTCTCATCTCCTGAATCAGCTGCGGGTAATTGACCAGATTCGCCGATACAGCGGCATGCCATTTTAAGCCCAGCGGTTTTATTTCCCGGACAAACTCTCTGGTCCAGGCCACGTTGCCGATGAAGTTGTCGTCGATAAACATTACTTGTTTGGTAGAAAGGTTTTCGATTTCCCGGATGACATTTTCGATCGGTTTGTTGCGAAATAGTTTATGCACATAATCACAGCTATTGTAGCAAAATTCACAGCGGAAAGGACAACCCCTACTGGTTAGTACGGTATTGGTATATAAATAGTTGGCCTGATTCAGAATCTCCCATTTGGGAACCGGCGTAATCCCCAGATCAGTGGGATGAGAATGATAATACTGCTTCTTGAGCCGTCCTTTCTCCGCATCAGCCAGAATCGTTGCCCACAATGTTTCTGCTTCGCCGATACATACGGCATCCGCGAACTGCAGGGCTTCTTCAGGATTGGCGCTGACATGAATCCCTCCCAGGATGACGGGTATACCCTTGGCCCGGTAATGCGCTGCGATTTCATAGGCCCGTTTGGAGGTATCCACATTGACGGTGATCCCCACTAGGTCGGGCTGATCATGAAGATTCAGTTTTTTGGCGTTTTCATCTGCAAGTTCTACCTGATGCTCGCCTGGTGTCAGTGCGGCCAGAACCAATAAAGCGACGGACGGCGACATCACACGTTTAAATTTTGAATCCATCGGCCTGAGGCTCATTCTGGGCTGAATCAGTTTAATCTTCATGTTATTGCTCCAATATTTAGATTAAAGAAGGCTGAAGGATCCTCAAAGCATGCTTCTGATGTTCTCCGCGGTATGACTCTGAAAATTGAAATCCCGGAATGTTATATTGGACGACGCTACGGCCCCGTTTCCTGTCTTTTTCAGAATGGCCGCTTTCAGCTCTGCCTTCAGGCCTTGATCCGTTGTTTCCTGATAGAAATTATAGATGTACGGGACTGCTGCGGCCGACAGGTAGTCAAAAGCCTCCACGTCCAGCCTTTCCAGGGTCCCGTTTTTATACCTGTCAATATTATAGGCTGCGATGCGCCCGTCAATGTTGCCATAGCTTAAGGTAAGGAAGAAGATCACAAATCCCAGCAGCATGACCCTGGCCGCGTTGAATCTTTTGAACTGCCGGACGGCAGTCACCGCAAAGAAAAAGAACAGCACCAGCATAAACCAGGTCGTGTAAACGCGCAGTTGGGTCAACCCGTAAGTATTGATGTACATCACCATTTTGCTGACGGCCGTAATGATCAACATCAGGGTAAAAAGGCATAATGCGGTTGTTTCTGCCTGCAGGACCCTCACCTTTTCCCTTTTGACAATGAGATGGGCCGCCGTAATCACGGCCAGATTGATCCCGGCGACCGTGCAAAGTTCAAAAAAGCCTCTCCGGGCATACTCCGCATAGGTCATGAGTTCGGGAAGACGGTTATTGAAGGCCGAAAAAAGATAGGTGAGCTGGGAAAGAAAGTAGACGATAAAGACGAGATTCAAGGCAGTCAAGGCGGAATATACGGCCACTCCTGGGGCAAAACGGCAAGCAGCCGCCATTTTATCCACCGACTCGACGGTGACATGCCCCGTATTCCTTCCATAACGGTCGCCGTAAACAAGTCCGTACAGGTAACAGGCCACAGGAATCCCCAGGATGATCTGGAGAATAATATCGATCGAGACCGTAACATGCAGGTCGGCGATCACCCCTGCAAAAGCGGCGTCGGCCTTGATCAGGAGATTAATGACTGCGGCCAGGACCGGAAGGATCACGAGAATACCAACCGCGCCGGCCAGAAGGGATTTCCCCTTTTTGTTTCCGGCAATCAGGGACTTAAGCGCGCCAAAGCAGCAGGCAAAGTTTCCGAACGGGATGACCAGAACCTGATGAAAGAAATCGCCCAGGATATAGGCGGAGATCCGTTTCTCCAGGGTTCTGCCCGTCGACAGGCTGATCCAATAGATGGCAGCGGCAGTCAGAAAGATAAAATTCAGCCCTTTGATCAGGCTATTGTCAAATAACAAGAAAACCAGGGCGGACAGGACAATGACAACAAAACACAACAGGCTCGTTTTCGTCAGCTGAACCTCCCCTGACTTCAGATAGATGACAGTAGACAGGCAGAATACGACGGCAAACAGGGTAACACCCGCGCCAAGACCCGGCAGACGGATCAGGTTCCAGTATAAGAAGCCGCAGACCAGCATGGCCAGGGCGAAAACAATATCATTTCGGGTATAGGTTGCATTTTCCGTACGGTTATTCATCTTCCTCTTCTCCTTCCCGATACTCTAAAATATCTCCGGGCTGGCAGTTCAGAACCCTGCAGATTTCTCCCAGGGTCGAAAAACGAATGGCTTTGGCCTTGTTGTTTTTCAGTATTGAAAGGTTGGCCGGAGTGATTCCGATTTTTTCCGCCAGCTCACCGGCGGAAATTTTTCTTTTGGCCATCATGACGTCGAGATTAACGACTATCAACGAGAATCCCTCCCCCTAAATTGTGAAATCATTTTCCTGTTTGATGAGAATCGCCCGTTCAAAAACATTTTTGATCACTCTCAGGATCAGTCCTAAAAAAGCGGCACAGACGGCTATAATCACGAAGAGAATATAATAAAATCCCGAGATGAACAAAATCGCGGAGACGACAAAGCTGCACCAGGACAAGGCCCGCAGGAGTTTGACATTTTTTTCGGCAAACACCTCTTCCCGCCTGATGTTGGCAAGCAGTCTGTCCAGGCAGATCAAAGACACCAGTCCCGGCAAGGCACAGGCATAGACCGTGATGAGCAAGGAAGGAATAATTTCAGGAGTTTTTCCGGTATAGTTTACATATGTAGGGATCAAATACGGCATAGCAAACGCCGAGATAATGACCAGGGCGATAGCGGCTTTTGTACAGATGGAGGACAGTATTACGGATCTATTAGGATTCCACATGGTATCATTCCTTTCTATTGATTCTGGTTCCATTGTAAGGAGTGGATTATCGTATGTCAATATTAATTTATCGTTATTCGATAAAAATCTATTGTTCCTTAATAAAAAAACACTTCCCGACTTGGTATGGGAAGTGTTCAATCTTCGTTATAATTGATTTACTGAACTCTGTTTTGGGTATGGTAAGGGCATGTTCTGACATGGTCATCAGTTTCGCTTTTTTAAATCTTTACCGATTTGTTCCATCAGTTTAATATAGTTGTCCAGAAGCCTCCGATGAACACCAGTGGGCTGAATATCATCAGAGAATCCCAGTTAAAAATACGGCAGGCTATACAACAGCGGTTTTTTCATAATCAAGTTTTGAAACGGGCACCAGCGCGGTGAGTATCGTTTTAAACCACAGCACTCCGATGAGGGCGGCTATGGTAAGCCATACGGCTAATACTTTGCCGGCGGTAATATTATTCTGAAGGCGGTATGGTCCATTATATTATTTTTACGTCTATTCAGATCGATGAACTTTAATTCCCCAATGGGCCAGTTGACTCAGGATCGGCATCAAGTCACTGCAAAGGTCGGTTAAGGCATATTCAACCCTTACCGGCATCTCCATATATTGTTTACGGTATATAAGACCGTCTTCTTCCAATTCCTTTAATGAGCTTGCCAGCATCGTGTTTGTTATACCTTTAATCTTACGTTTCAGTTCATTATACCTTGTTGTTCCGTCTTGATTAAGAGCACATAAAATCGGCACCTTCCACTTTCCGCCGATTAACCTGAGTGCACCTCCTAATGGACAATAATTCATACATGGACACCTGCCTTGGCATGAGGTGTTCTTTTTATCGCTTTTCATAGTCATTTTTTCCTTACCTGCTAATAATTTTCTGCGTAATTGAAAATAAAAATCATGGTAGTAAAATTATACTAGGTAGCAAAAACAAAGTAAACGGCTATCAAAAAAATCGTAAGGAGATGACGAGATGGTTATTAATGAAGGAATTAAGGCGGTAATCGAGGGTTCGGCCTTCCTCACTCTGGTCACGGTGGGTCCGGATGGTGTTCCTCACCCGATCATTACGGGCAAAGGAGAAGTCATGGGCGACACTGTAATCTTCGGTATTTACAAAATGGAGAAAACACAAAAGAATCTGGCAGCTAACAATAGCGCATGGGTTGTTGCAGCCACTAAGGACGGCGGCCCCAAAGGCTATCGCCTGAGCGGCACTGCGGAAGCCAAGGGTAAACAGCTCATTTTCACACCGGTTAAAGCCGACCCTCTAATCTAAACCTTTGAATCGAAAAGAAGATAGATAACAGAAGCCGCGATAAAGGACGGGTACACCCGCTTTATCTGCGGCTTTTTTTGGGTCTCACCCAATCCCCAGGAATTCTTTCCACTTCGGCAGATCGCGCCGGCCCTGGTCATAACCGAGCTGATAGCTGGCAGCCAGTCTGTTATAATTCAGCTCCCGGCTGGATACCGGCATGACTTCAGGATAGACCAGAAAGGCTTTGCTTTTGCTTTCCAACTGCTCAAGTTCATCCAAAACCTGATTATAAACAATATGCCGCTTCAACATGGCTTCGGCGACAAGCGGGTACTTGCGGTAGTAGGCTTTGATCGTCCTTGAAAATTTAAGCGGTTTTTTTCTGTATCCTTTTTCCCGGCTGAGAATGACAAAAAACTTTTTCAGGCCATCCTTTTTGGCAATATCCAGGGCTATTCCCCCGCCCAGGCCGCCGTCGACATAGCAGTGTTCGCCATAATAAGTCGGAGGCATGAATATAGGCATGGAAGATGAACAACGGACAATTTTCATTAAGTCCTGCAGATCGTGAATATCCGCCTTGGTATAGTAGCGCATTTCCCCGCTGTCACGTTCAAAGGCGCCGATGCGAACCCTGGCCGGATTGGCCATAAATGTTTTAAAGTCAAAAGGCAGGGAGGAATTGGGGTAAGGGGTCTCTTCATAAAGGTACTGGGAGCGGAAAAACCCTTCGCCCTTAAAAAATGAGCGCCAGCCGCCGAAACGGGGGTCGAGGACGATTTCGACAAAGGAGCGCCTGGCTCTTTCCGGATCTCTGGATAAGTAATTGACGGTGTGGCTGGAACCGGCAGAAATGCCGGCAACATAATCGATGTAGATTTCGTTTTCCAGCAGGTTCGTTAAAAAACCCGCCGTGTAACTGCCCCGCATGCCACCGCCTTCGAAGATCAGGGCCGTGTCTTTTATGGTATTGATGATCTCCATCAGTTTTTTTCTCCTTTTGCCTACAAACCCAGATGTGTTTTTATTGCTGTTTTAACCTGGTTCTTGATCTCATCGGAGTTAATACTGCCGCATTTGTCTTTAAGTCTTTCTTTGGCTATAGCTCTTATCTGATGGGCCATCGCTATCGAATCTTGAGGTAATCCCGTTACTGCTGAGCTTAACAATACTTCAACAGGATATATCTTTCTGCCTTTTTTCAACGATGTGAGTGACAGTATAGTTACAATGGGCAATGTTTCATTCATTATTTCAGAAGATATCACTAGGACAGGTCTGGTACCTGCTTGCTCAGATCCTTTTGTTGGTTCAAGATCCGCCCAGAAAATTCCCCACTGGTATTCTACCATTCCTTCTTCCTCCCCGCTGTCTCTATGTCGGAAGGTTCAAAGGCCTGCATGCATTCTTCCAAATCCTCGATAAATAAAGGATCCTTTGCAGCCATCATCATTTCTTTTTTTAGCTTTTCCTTTTCTATCTTGATAGAATATTCTTCAAGTGCTTCTTTTACCCCGGCATTTACTGAGGTTATATAATTGTTTTTGGCATAATCCTTGTATTTTTCCATTAAATCGGTTGGCAATGAAAAGGTAACATTTTTTATTTTATTGGCCATTAGATATACCCCCACAAATAATTATTGGCTATCAATATTGTATGATAACCAATAATAAACTGCAATATGAAACCTTTCCTGGATGTGATAATAATTTTAACTTTGCCCACAGCATTTCTTGTATTTTTTTCCACTCCCACAGGGACAGGGATCGTTGCGCCCGACTTTTATTTCTTTGCGATAGGGTACTTGGATTTCTGTTCGGGGTTCCTCAAAATGCCATTTTTCATCAAAACTTTTTCTCATTTCCGGGAAATCTTCATCCATTCCGCTGAAACAAGCCCAGTTTTCCAGTTCTTCAACAGTATTGTCTATAAGACGGTAAGTGTTATTTTTATTTTGATATAGATCGTTGATTGCGGCTTCTTTGCCGGAGTCGAGAGTCTCCTGAATATCATCATAAGAAATAATAAAAGGATCAATTAATTCATCTTCATAGGCTCTTTTGATCTCGTCAGTCATTTCAAACGGATAAAGGTGGCAAGATTCGATGGCCAGTGCTGACCAAACATAAGAATATTCTCGCTCCAATTTTCCCTGAAAAAGGCTGAGAAAGTAAGCTGCGATTTCTTCCCGGCTTTTAAGTTCCCAGGCAACCAGTATAACCAGGGAGGATAAAGCTGAAGACCGTACGTATTCATACATTTGCGGGTTCTCAATAATCTGCTGAAGCGGTTCGATATTGCCGTCACAGACCGATGCCAGGACCTGCGGCAATCCTTCACATAGGAAATCTCCCAGTAAATGTTCCAGTGTTTCCGAAGAATTATGCAGCAGCCGGTAAATTAAAGGATAGGCCTTCGGTTCGCGGAACTGGGCCAGTAAAAACATGGCGTAAATATGGGCGAAATAGTCCTCGTCTTCCGCCAGCACTTCCGCATTTTCGCAGGTATTTTCCAATACGGCCAGTAAATCGGGAATGACCTCATCCCGGTGGTCGATTAATTCCTGCAGTTCTTTCTTGGGAAAGGTTCCGTAGTTATAGGCGATTTCTTGAATGCGCATAAAGTCCTCCATATTTTGTTAAATCATTTTGCTTATCCATTGCGGAGTGGATTTATCTTACCGAGTTCGTCCCGGAAGGCCGGCTTTCTCGGGTACTTGAGTAGGAGGGTGTTCACAATGTCCAGGGATTCCTGTTTGCCGCCGGCTTTTTTCAAGGTCCGGATCATGGCGCACACCCTCTGGTAGTGTTTGCGGGAATCGGCCCTGGCCGCAGCTAGTTCAATATTGCTGCGGAAGATGCTGAAGATTTCTTCCCGGTAGCCGTCTTTCAGGTACTTATAATAATAGTCGACGGACGACGGGTTTTCCCGGACATAGTGCATGAGCTTTGCCCATTCCTGTTCGGCGAGGAGGATTTGGGTATAAACTTCCTGAGCCCGGTAATTGCGCTTGTTCTTTTCCAGGCGGAAGTGTCTTTTCCGTGTTTTTCTCCCGCAGGGCAAAGAAGACGGCGACCTCATGTTTGCAGTATTCTCCCAAGTCATAAGGGCAGTCGCATTCACTGTCCACAATATTGTGTGCTTGGTCAAGTTCCACGTTGACCAGGTAAACATCAGATCCTTCCACTTCGGCCTGATAGCAGCAGGGCTCGTTTTCTTCCAGAGAAAGGACACAGCCGTCCTGATAGTAAGCCCGCCATCTTTCTACGATTCGGCTTTCAATGTAGTCTTGAAAATCGTCCAAGTTCATTTTTAGTCCCTTTGGTGCCTCCATCTCTTTCTTTTACCTACCACTCAATCTCTTCAGGAAAATCCAGGGCGAGTTGCAAGTCATTAATATCGCAGCTGCGTTTTCCGGCCTCGTCCCTGAGTTGAACCTCTAAATCACGGTATTCCTGTCCCTGTTCGGCAATTCGTTTGGCTATCGACGATATATTTTTTAAACGTTTTTCACTGTTCATGCCAATGAATCTGTGATTCAAAAGGTCGATATATTGGGTTATATATCTGTCGAAAAATACATATTTTCCGTTCATGACATTCAGCATTCTGGCAAAGGTATTATCCGGAACGGTTTCTTTCAGGCAGTCCGCCACTGCAGCCTGCAGCATACGAACTTGGACGACAGAACTGTCCCAGATAACTTTGTTTTCTATAAAGAGATCCATGCTATATCTTGTCTTTGCCAGTTTTTTGGCATAAAGCTTTAATAATTCATTGAGGGCCATGACCACAAATAACATCTCCGGCCATAGCACGTAGATCTTCAAATAAACATTCTTGTCTGGAGCCAGTACCGCTAAACGCTTTTTCTGTTCTTCATCCATGCCATTGTCCACAAACTCTATTTCACGGTCACCCATCAATGCGTGACGGAGGTCGTAGCATACCGCTAACACTCTCATACGAGCACTTTCATAATTAACAAATTCCTCTTCATCGCCTACGACGGCATGCAATGCATCGTAAAGATTTTCAAAATCCATATAATCGCCATAGATCGCAACACCGGTATTAAATTCTGTGTTTTTTACAAAGATCATTTTTATCCTTACCTTTTAACCTTTAATTATTTCGTCTGCTTCCATTTAGCCTGAGGCTTATCCAAGCGGGTTGGCAGTTGCTTCGCGTGGATGTGGCAATAGCTGGACAAGATATTGTGTTCTTTCTAGCTACATATAAGTTTTCCTCCTTATGAGCATAAAAAATGGAACCAATCTTTATGGTTCCGATTTCTTAAAACGGAACGGCTAGGTCATCAGCGGATTTTTATTCTTCTGTTTTTTTCGCAGTCTCTGCCTCGCGATCAAAACGGCAATTCTTCATCGTCATTACCGGCACTACCTTCGACCTGAATATACCAATCATTATAATCATCTTCTTCCAATATAGGAATTTGGCTTTGCTTTGAATCGATTACGAGACCGAGGTAATTTTGTTTTGTTCGTATCTGCTTTACAGGCTGGATTATAGGTTTACCGGAGCAATCTTTACAGATATGCTTTCTATATCCTTTTCCGCTAAACTTCTCGTTAGCCCTTGTTCTCCCACATATTTTACAATAATGTCCCATCTTGGTTCCCTTTATTGCTTACAGTATTTCTATTTTAGCAAACTCTGCCTCATTAATGTCCGGATCAGGTCCTATCACTTCATATTCAGAGGCTTAGTTCGCCATAATATTGTCCAAATCCTCCAAAACGATCAAAGATATTTTTTTATATTGTTGATGGGTCCCAACGGTTGATCGCCGTTTTCGATGGGAAGTTCGGTGGGACGAGGTTTACCGTGAACCGGGCTAAAGCAAAAAAATTGGAACTAGTCATCATTAGCCCTAGTTCCCTGGAAGTCAGTCACATTTAACCCGTGTTTATTGATAGAAGAGGCTTACGGGCATCTTTGAAATCCAGATTCTTTTTCCGGGGAATTTGCCGGCTCCTTCTTCAGAATGTCGAGAAATTTCGTTATGCTTTGCGGCGTGTTCTTTTGGAAGAAGCCTTTATCGCTGATGACATACTCGACGTTGTCGATCCGGACGGAATCCTCGCGGGGATTGTAAAATAACAGGTCGTCTTTTAATTTCCTGATCTCGTCGGTATTTAAAAACCACATATTATCCCGGGTATATATATTATCCGCATCGAGGTAAAACAGAAAATGGTGATAAGGGCTTACAATTGACAGGATACTATTGATCGCAACGGGAATAAGCAGCGGCAAGAGCAGCTTCCTTAGCCGTCTCTTGTCTTTGTTTATGATGAAATCTGCGTACAATGACCATAACAGACAGGGTATGGGATTTGATGCTATAATAGAACGGGGTGATTAGAGATGAAAATCTTAAAAAACGACTGGCACGACTTGCTTAATAATGAATTCAGCAAAGAATACTATTTAAAAATAAGACAGTTTTTGATCCATGAGTATAAGACCAAAACTGTCTATCCGGATATGTATGATATTTTTAACGCGCTGCATTATACCCCTTATAAAGATGTGAAAGTCGTGATCCTGGGCCAGGACCCGTATCATGGCCCCAACCAGGCCCATGGGCTGAGTTTTTCCGTGAAACCGGGTGTACAAGCTCCCCCATCGCTGATCAATATCTTTAAGGAACTTCATGATGATGTGGGCTGTACTATTCCAAACAACGGCTATTTGAAAAAATGGGCGGACCAGGGGGTCCTGCTCCTGAACGCATCGCTGACGGTTCGCTCCGGACAGGCTAACTCCCACAGCACCATCGGCTGGGATGTTTTCACCGATCAGGTGATCCGTCATTTGAATGACAGAGAAGATCCGGTTGTTTTTATCCTGTGGGGAAAAAATGCCCAGTCTAAACTGAGCATTATCACCAATCCGAGGCACTATATCATTAAATCCGTTCACCCAAGTCCCCTATCGGCACATGCCGGGTTCTTCGGCAGCAAGCCCTTTTCCAAAACCAATCGCTTTCTGGCCTCTATCGGCAAGGAACCGGTAGACTGGCAGATTGAGAATATAAAATAGCCATTTCTTATGGAAAATGGCTATTTTTGATTACTCCTTATTACTATTGTTGGTCTTAATATTTTGTATTATTTAATTTTTTTAATAGTAACTCAAACTCATAGATATAACAATTTGAAATTCTTTCAGCAATTTCTTTAGCTAATGCTTCTTGATATAAATGTGAAGTCTTATTTCTGTCGCTTAAAATAAGCAGCCAGTTTTTTTCATCATCAACCAGCTTTTGAGCATAGGCTTCTTTAATCACTGCTTTAGGTGAATTAACATCTACGATACCTAGGTCTTCTAAGAATAACTTAGTAGTTTTCCAGGCAAGCTCATAGGAAAACTCAAATCTTTGAATTAGACCATCACGAACTACGTCGCTGGAGCCTTCCTTTTTATATTCCTGATCTGCTTCTTTAAGCCTTTGTAGCGCATTTTGGAAGTTACTTAATTTTGTCTCTATCTTATCCATAGATGATGACACCTTCCCTTCGAATACGTTCCGCCAGTTCATCTGCAGTATTTTCCCGGACGAAAACGATATCAATCTTCTTCAAGGTTTGTATTTCATCAACCTCTTCACTCAAGCAAGCTTGATCTAAAGGAGATAAGCTTTTCTGAAATATAGCAATATCATAATCACTTACCGGCGTATGGTCACCCCTTGCACGCGAACCAAAAAGGACAAGTTTATCTACTTGATATTTCATGGCAATCTCTTTAATCTGTTCTACTACCTGATCCATCTGTCTCAACTCCGGTTTCTTGTTAAGATCTATTATATTTCATCTAAATTTTTCTAGCAATAAACCTATGGGAATGAAATCATTCTTAGGTCTGATTTAGATATTCGATACAGGTTAACAATATCCTGTAAATATATGGATTTTTTTTGCCACTAAAATCACCCATTTCCAACCTAGAATTATGCATCAGGTACGATCCCTTCTTGCATGACCCCGGTAAAAACACTTGCAAGATAGGGGTCAAATTGGATTCCGGCCCACTTATTGATCTCCGCAAGCGCATCAGCCGCATTCATCGTTTGTTTATAGGGCCTGTCATGCGTCATGACATCATAGGAATCAACGATGGAAACGATTCTTGAATAAAGCGGGATTTCCTCCCCTTTTAAACCTTGAGGGTAGCCGTTCCCATCCCACCATTCATGATGGCCAAGAATTGCTTCGGAAATGTGGGCAAGTTCAATGGAAGACTGCGTGATTCTATAGCCTATTTCCGAGTGTTTTTTCATGATATTCCACTCGTCCGGGGTTAAACCTCCGGGCTTATTTAATATTTCAACCGGAACGCCAATTTTGCCTATATCATGAAGCATGGCTGTCTGAGTTAAATCAACGATTTCTCTTGCCGATAATCCGATCTCTTTGCCGATTATATCTACCAGGCTTTTCAGCCTCATGACATGTTCTTCGGTTTGATAATCCTTTTCCCAGAGAAGCTTTTCTAAAAACTCAATGACCGCCATCCGGGTTTTCTTGCTTTCCGTGAGTTTATTGCTGTACATTCTGTCTTCCGCCTGTTTGATGGCTTCGCCAATTTCCTGGCCTTTGCTGTGAATAACGGATAAACCAAAGGAAACATCGAGCGGAATCGTTTTGGGACGAAATGAATTTAATCCCAATTTGATTTTCTTTATTAATTGATCAGCTTCAACGAAGGTCATATGCGGCATGATCAGGATAAACTCGTCTCCGCCCCAGCGGATAATGACATTTTCATCCCCGATGGAATCCAGCATAATCTTTACCCCATCGCCCAGCAGTTCATCCCCTTTTTCATGACCAAATGTATCATTGATGAGCTTTAGCCCGTTAAAATCACACATCGCGATAACTGCAGGCAGGGCAAATCTTTCGTAAAAACCTTCCAGTGCTTGTTCAAAATAGGTGCGGCTGTAGGCCCCTGTTAGCTTGTCATAAACCAGAAGTTTTGTTATATTCGCTTCCTTTATTTCAAGCTCCTCTCTTATACTTTGAACATGGATTCGGAATGTGGATAACTTAGTGCCTGTGAATAACTCGATTAATTCCAATAAACGGTTATGTGCACCTGGACAATTCCTTTTAAACGGCACTATGTTCCAAACACTATTCCGACCTCCCTCGTTTTGGGTAAC
>JAAYUV010000086.1 GCA_012517475.1 Peptococcaceae bacterium
CTTTTCTGAAGTAATGTATGATGCTTTGGTCAGTATCTTCGTCAAGCTCTTTCTCAAGTGACACTAATTTAATCTGATTTTAGTTGGCCCAGTTCTAGTTGAACTGGGCCAAAACTTAATTGATGAATCAGGCATGAGATGCTGGGTAAGCGTTTGGATCGCTCATCAACCCAAGGGACTAACACGTCTTTCCATACCTCAAATGACGGGTTCAAATGGCTGCTCAGGCTTCTAGTAACGTTTATCCAAAACACGGATGGTATGATGTTGCTATAGTCCTATCAATGCCATCAGATCCTTGGCTGGTAAATCGCTTTATTTCCGGGCTATTCAAGGACCTTTTCGTTTAAATAAGACATTATCTGCCGTTTTCACGATTCTCGGTCTGATTGCGCAAAAACAATAAGGAGCGGGGTGAATCCCTTACTCGGAGGCAATTTTGTCAATAATCTTTTCTTCTTTCAGAATTTCGTGGCAATATCTTCCTATGGCTGGCAGAAAAGCATTTTCTCTTGGGTTTGGGAATTCCAGTTTACACCGTGTTTCTGCCCATTTTCATGATTAAATTTCCTTAGCCGCTTAATACATCTTATGAATATGCCCCTGCTTTAGAGCATTATCTATTATTCTCCTATTTAGCAGATTTTCATTTGCTTTATCAAGCCATACCTTTTTCTTCAATAACTATCGACCGATATACTTTTGACATGCATAGAATTAGAATACGGTATAAATTTATAATTATTTATATATGGATTTTTATACTGGTTTATTTGTATAATCTTATGCGAAGACGGAAAGACAACGGGTGAAACCATCTTTGATATGATAGATACGCTAGAGGAGTTATATGTGACATGGGCTGGATTTTGGAACAATGACCATAAGTCTTTAAGATTTCCACAAACCCTCATCCGCTCGGCAATATTCACTGTTAACCCAATTTTTATAAGTGTGTATGGTAAAGAACTTGTATAGCAGATAAACGAAGCCACTAATAATCAATATAATTCAACTTGGCTTTTGGGGATCCCTCTGGTTTCTCTTGCAATCGGATCCAGCAGGATTAAAAGTTCATTATGCAATATAAATGGAAAAGGTTCTGGCGCCCTCTAGAGAGGCAACTTCATTTTGATCCGCACGGCTATGTGGATGATCCATTACCTACTATAGGGTCATCTCGAAATCCAGATTTGGTATCACTAGAGGATAAATCTAGCATTCCTTGCTTGATCCTTTTAGGCGAACCGGGAATTGGGAAATCTACTGAATTTAAACTTTTCTATGAATACAGTAAAGCAGAAGCTGATAAATCCAGAAACCTGATTTTATCCGCAAACTTAAACGAGTATCCATCAGAAGTCATTTTAAATAAATATATTTTTGATAGTCCAAAATTTGAAGAATGGATTGATAGCAGTTCCTTTTTGACTCTCTTCTTAGACAGTCTAGACGAAGGTTTGCTGTCCATTATACACCTGGCTAGTTACATTGTAATGAGGCTTGAACGACTGCCGATCGAGCGCCTAAGAATTCGGATTGCATGTCGTACCCTAGACTGGCCGGAATTACTTACAAATAAGCTGCGCTCCATTTGGAATGATCTGCAAATCCTTGAACTTGTTCCTCTACGTAGATGTGATGTCCAAGAAGCTGCACTATCCGAGGGAATTAACCCCGAAATATTTCTTCATGAAATCGAGCTTAAGGAAGTAGTCCCTTTTGCAATCAAACCCGTTACTCTCCGCTTCTTGTTAGGCTCTTATCAACGGCACGGAAACCTTCCGGGGAGTAAAGCAGAACTGTACCAATCAGGCTGCTTAAACTTATGTGAGGAAAGTAGCATCAGCCGGATTGCATCGCGATTTTCAGGCGATTTGCTATCTCGTCAACGCATGAAAGTCGCGGGGCGGATAGCGTCAATTTTAACATTGTCTAATCGAGCTACAATATGGAACAGTTCGCCAGATCCAGTGAAAGGCCCCTTTTTAGATAGAGACATATCTGTCTTCGATATAGTGGGTAAAACCGAATTTATTAATGGGGAGCAGTTTCAGGTAAGCAAAGATTCAGTTCTAGAAACTCTTTCCACCGGTCTTTTCTCATCGCGTGGGGAAAACCGGATGGGCTTTTCTCACCAAACTTACGCGGAGTTCCTCACTGCCTGGTACCTTTATGAGAAAAATACTCCCCTGGCACAAATAAAAAGCCTGATTTTGCATCCTTTAGATCCTGCAGGGAAACTTATTCCGCAACTTTATGAAGTTACTGCCTGGCTCGCAGGACTTCGGAGTGATGTTTTTGAACTCGTTGCGCAACGAGAACCAGCTATTCTTTTACGAGGAGATACAGCATCATTTTCTCATGATCAACGTGCCACTCTGGTTGAAGCATTGCTTTACAGATACGAAAAGGGTGAGAGGCTAGAAAGCGATTGGAACATCTACCCTAAATTAGGCGATTTATCATATCCTAATTTAACTGACCAATTGCTACCTTACCTCGCAGACAATACAAAAAATTCTTTTGCTCGTTCCTTTGCGATAGATTTAGCTGAAGCTTGCTCAGTGGCGAAAGTTCAAAATAATCTAGCTGATATAGCTTTAGATCCAACAGAGAAACGGGAACTACGAATTAATGCTGGTTGGGCGGTTGCGCGAATAGGCTCCAAAGCCACCAAAAAGCGCTTGCTGCCATTTATCTACTTATCTACAGGAGAAGACCCCGATGATCAATTCAAAGGTATTGGATTGTTGGCAAATTGGCCAGACAATCTGAATAGTTTTGAGCTTTTTCAGGTTCTTACTACACCACAAGATGAAGGCTACTATGGCGGCGCCTACTCAAACTTCTTTTCCTTGTTGATTAGAAATATCTCAACGGTCGATATTGATATTAAGGATGCGTTAAACTGGGTAGCTAAGTATTGCGCGTCCAACGAATTATCAATATTGTTAGAAGATTTCTACAATACAATAATTATTGAAGGATGGAAGCAGCTGGATAAAACCAGCGTAGTTATCTATTCAAAATTAATCTTATCCAGACTTATCAACCACAAGGAGATTATAGAACACAACAAATTTCTTTCCAATACATCTGATATAGATTTTTATGTGAATTATGAAAATGATGATCAAAAACGACGCTCATTAATTTTAGCTATCTTGAATCTCACTAGAAATGAGGAGTTCAATAATTCTCTTTCTAATTCACTAAATCCACTTTTCTTAAGGAAAGATTTTGAATGGATGCTTTCCGAGATTGAAAAGTGTGAAAGTACAACCAACAAGAAAATATTGGCACAAAATATTCGACACATAATAGACTGGGTGAACAATGATCAGATCGAAGCGATGTATAAATTAATGCAGACCGAAGAAATCCTTCATGAGACATTTCTTCCGTACTTTGGCCCAGTTCTTTTTGAATCAGAGCTTTCAGAAAGTATGCAAAAGCGTTACCAGTTAATGAAGGAATTTGATGAGAAGAAAAACAAAGAACCGGATGTAGTACCACTTCTAATAAAAGATCAAATTGACACTCGCCTAAAGGAATTTGAGGATGGTGATTTGGATGCCTGGTGGAGACTGAACTTAGCATTAACACGGAAACCAGACGGTCGCTCTGCATCGTCCGAAGTTGAGTACGATATTACAAAAATGCCTGGTTGGGAGATGGCTGGTGATGAAATCAAGCAAAGGATAATTCAAGCTGCCAGGAAATATGTTTATGATAAAGAAGCAAATGTCAAGGAGTGGCTTGGCAAAGAATTTAATTATAGACCTGATCTCGCTGCATTTAGGGCTCTTTACCTGTTTTATCAAATATCTTCTCACGATGTAAAACAACTCCCCCCAGGGGTATGGAGAAAGTTGGCGCCCATTGTACTGTGCTATCCAATAAACAATGTTAGGAACGTTGAAGATGAAAAAGCCAATGAATTACTACAGCTCGCTTATAAAAATGCTCAAGAGGAAATATTAGAAACTTCGGAGTCTTTGCTCGATCCGGAAAAACTCGGAAGTAACTTGAATATTTTAGACAGGATTGATCCGATCTATGATGAGCAAATACAGGAGAAGTTGTTAGTTGTTATTAAATCAGAAAAGCAAAGTCTAAATAACTTACGAGTTCTTTTGAATAAGCTTTTTATATGGAACAAGAAAGAAGCAGAAAATATTGCTAAAAGTTTTGTTATTCAAACCAAATCAGATAATGACGAATTATTCGAAAAAGGGCTCATTGGTGCTGATGCTTTATTGTTCCATACCAGGGACGCTGGATGGGATGTTATTTGGCCAGTTGTCATTACTCATGTAAGGTTTGGTATAGAATTGTTTTTAAATGTAGGATTTCATGGAATAGGACGCGAGTCGTACTTATACTCAAAATTAACCCCTGCGCAGCTAGCTAATCTCTATGTTTGGCTGGTAGAACAATTTCCTCCATCAGATGATCCTACCGAAACGGGCTCGCATTCTTTTACTTCAAGAGAGGAAGTTGCGGAATTTCGGAATGGGATCCCTCATATTCTTGCGAGAATAGGAACGCAGGAGGCGTTTGAAGAACTCGAGTACATAATAAAGAAACTCCCAGATATTCGATGGTTATCCAACCTGAAGTACGAAGCAAATACCAATCTTCGAAGAAACACCTGGTTGTCACCTTTGCCCAATGAAATCCTTTCATTAGTCACTGATCCAAGGAACAGACAGGTAGAGAACGGAGAGCAACTGCTCGATTTATTGAATGAATCACTTGATCGACTGGAACAAGAACTTCAGGGTGAAACGCCATCCGTTCTATTCCTTTGGAATGAATGGACTATAAAAGATACAGACGGGGAAACATCTAGGCGCTTTCGGCCTAAAGACGAAAATCGCTTGTCTGATTTCGTGAAATTACATTTAATACAAGATATCAAACGCCAGGGCTTGATAGTTAATCGCGAGGTGGAAATTCGGCCAACAATTGGAAGTACCCCAGGCGAAGTAACAGACATTAGGGTTGATACTGTGAGACAGGATTTAATTAGCGGAAATCAGAATCTCATTTCTGTCATTATTGAAACAAAATGCTGTTGGAATAACACTATCAATACGGCGATGGAGGAACAGCTAGTTGATCGATACTTAGCAGATAATCAGTGTCAATATGGTCTATATCTTGTTGGTTGGTATAAGTGTTCACAATGGGATGATGAAGATTGCAGAAAAAAACGGTGTAGATACGGCTCTATTGAGGAAGCACGCAGAAAGCTTAACGAACAAGCTGATAGATTATCTAAAAATGGCAAAATGATAAAAGCAGTTGTAATAAATGCATCCCTACGATAAGTATTAACTATAATGAAAAATTCTTTGTGAAAAAAGTACTCATCTATAGAATTAACAAAAGGAAAAGACTAATTCCCAATGTCCACAATGGGCCTCTAATTAATGCTCTGAAATGTGATTACAGAAGATCAACTCTGAGTGGGGGGATCTGCGCAATCCTACCAGCAAGTATTTAGTTCCATATATAATAACCGTTACGGAACTCATCCGCTATCGCAGCTATTATTCTTTGATGCTTTACCGTTTTTTCAACGACCTACATTCAACCAGGCTATCGAAAACGAAATCA
>JAAYUV010000098.1 GCA_012517475.1 Peptococcaceae bacterium
GTGTACAACCTAAAACGGTCAAAATGTCCTTTCGAGACGGAATATGCAATAAACTGCTATAATCATCGAGCGAGGTTCCCAGCTCCGGACTGGCGGTTCCCAAATCTCCGGAACTGCGGTTTCGCCGCACGATAATATTCAGATATCCACGATAAATTCATCGGGTATGTGGAAATGAAAGAGATGTTCGGCCTACCGATGGTTATCCCGACAGCTAAGGATGTCGAGATGGATGATGCGCTGATGGAAGAAGCCGGGGAGCTGGCAAAAGAGCTGGCCGGGTAGAATACAGACTCAACTTGTGCAAAATTTGCACAGGTTCAAATATGGTAAAGCACTGTTTCCAAATCGAAAATAGCTCTTTTATAATGCTAGCACCTAGATGTGTATCTAACTATTAAGGATTTCTTAATAGTTCAACTAAAGTCCCTGATCATTTTGCTGGGGTCGGCAAAACGATAGAGATAGCTATGCTAAAGTGTTTCAATCATTTTGTTGAGGTCAACAAAATGGTATCGAGCGATTGATTATTTGCGTATAATATGTTATTACAACGTCAATAATAACACTAAAATAGTTACATGATAATAACACGTGAAAGGAGCCTTTGTCTATGGAACGTCTTGGATACGGCGAATTTATCATGAATAAAATAGCGGATATTCCGTATGGGAAGCCATTTCAGACGAATATTATAGCGGAAGCCATAGCCGAGGAATATGCAATTCCCGTCCATAAGGCTAAACCGATTACTAACGTCACCTTGAAACGCTTAGCGGACAGAGGCCAGATTAAGCGTTTCCAAAAAGGTGTCTATTATCGTGCCAAGCAAACGGTCTTCGGTAAGGCTTGCCCGAGTGTAGAAACCTTGGAAGCCCAGCTTTTAATACGTCGAGGCGATGACATTATCGGCTACGAAACAGGCGTATCCCTCATGAGTCAAATGGGGCTGACCACGCTTGTCCCCAAGAAGCTTGAGATCGCTACCAACGCCTATCGAAAAAATATAAACGATAAATACATCATAGCAAGGAAGCCGGTTATAACGGTCAATGCAGGTAACTTCCGCTATTTGCAGCTTCTCGACGTCATAAGAGATTTGCCGGAGGCTCCTGTTGATGCGGAGAATCCTAAAGCCTTGCTTCACGCTTTTGCTGAAAAAAACGAGCTGGATGCGGTAAAGACCTTAACTTATGCAAAACAATATTATTCTCAAAAAACGCTGCTAAACCTGGTTGATGTTCTCATAGAAAAACATTAGAAGGAATAAATACGATATATTCCAGTCCAACTTTGTGGTATACTATTATAAAGACTCCTGACCGGAGGTGTTTTGATGGACGCAAACGAGAAATTTGAATACTGGCTGGATATTGCCAGATACGACCTCGAAACCGCTGAAGCCATGCTTACAAGCAAGCGGTGGCTTTATGTTGTTTTCATGTGCCAGCAGGCCATTGAAAAACTGGCAAAGGGATTATATATTATTTATATAGATGACGAAGTTCCGCGGATTCACAATATAAATGCCATCATAAGCAAATATTCCGATAAACTTGTGGAGAAGGTTGATGAGGACACGAAGGAATTTTTCAGAGTGCTTTCATCCTACTACCTGAACAACCGATACCCAGAGTATATCACGCATGTTAGTACACAGATCAGTGAATCAGAAGCAAATCGGATTTTACTGAAATCGAAGGAGGTATTTGCATGGCTGTTGACTTTAAAACCATAAGTGAGACGGTAAAGAATTACGCTGACGATGTCCGGCATGTGATGCCGGTCGATAAAGTGGTATTGTTCGGCTCTTATGCCAAGGGAACTGCCACTGAGCAAAGTGACATTGATATATGCTTCTTCCTGCAGAGTTTTGAAGGAAAAAACAGAGTAGAGATTTTGACAGACCTGCTCCGCTTATCTGATAAATATAGAGGCATCTACTTTGAACCTACCGCTTTCCCGACAGAGGAAATCGAGCGTGGCAATCCGTTTGTCAAAGAGATTTTGAGAACGGGAATAGAAGTATAAACGCTCTACCTTATTATAACGCAAGGGTCGTCGGTTCGATTCCGACCATCGGCTCCAGTAAAATCAAGACCTCCAAGGTTTTTCCTTGGGGGTTATTTTTTATTTGTGTCCGTATTGTGTGCCATTATTATTGGATTTGTATAAATTGTATAGTTCCGTATTTGCTTCGGCGGTATTACTCGTCTTTTCTTGTTGTAGATATTGTGATAAAATTGGTAAAAAATGTGAAGTTTGCAGGTGAACCAGTGATGAAATATGAATGGCTTGACGCATATCTGAAGAGAAAAGCGGGCGCACAACATGATTTTAAGGTTGAATGGCAATGGGAGCGCTATCTCATCCGGGGAAAGATGTTCGCGGCTACCTGCACCCCGGACCCGAAGTACAAACCGCACAACGGGCGGAGCATGGTCATGCTGAAATGCGACCCGCCGCTTGCCGAGCTGTTCCGTAAGGAATATCCGGACGTAGTACCGGGCTTTTACTGCGATAAGCGTTGTTGGAATTCAGTTTATCTCGACGGTGCAGTTCCCGATGAGGTTTTGAAGGATATGTGCGACATGTCCTACCAGCTGGTATTTGAAAAACTCCCGAAGAAGGTGCAAAAGGAGATTCTGGGGGAGTAGATGCATGTACGACGTGTCCTATGAGCTGGTATTTGATAATTTCATAAAATAAATAACTCTGCTACGGAGGTACCAATACAATGCTTGAGATACCCGAGAGTACGGTCATCGCGAGGCAGCTGGGTGAAACTGTGCGCGGCAAAACGATCCGGAGGGTCGTTGCGAACGCTTCGCCGCATAAATTTGCATTTTATCACGACAATCCTGCAGATTATGACTTGCTCCTTAAAGGGCAGACCGTCGGAGACAGCTTCGGCATCGGGGCAATGGTTGAAATAACTGCCGGCGACCGCCGCATCGTATTTGGCGACGGAGCTAACCTGCGTTATTATAATGAGCAGAATAAAGCACCGTCGAAGCACCAACTTCTGATCGTACTTAATGATGGAAGCGTCCTCGTCTGTACGGTCCAGATGTACGGTTCAGTGCTTGCATTCATAGATGGAGAGTATGACAATAAATATTACCTCGTTGCCAAAGAAAAGCCTCTGCCTCTGACCGAAGTTTTTAGTAGGGCATACTTTGATACGCTCCATACCGAAGGTTCGGACAAGCTTTCAGCCAAGGCATTTCTCGCCACGGAACAGCGCATTCCCGGACTTGGCAACGGCGTACTGCAGGATATCCTGTTTCATGCAGGCATTCATCCTAAGCGTAAGATGGGAACGCTGTCGGAGAAAGAGTTTGACGGGATGTTCCGTGTGGTAAAGGAAACGCTTGCGGAAATGACAAGTCTTGGCGGACGCGACACCGAAAAGGATTTGTTCGGTAATATGGGTGGATATAGGACCATTCTCAGCAAAAATACGGTTGGTAAGCCCTGCCCCGTCTGCGGCGCGGAAATACAGAAGGCCGCCTATCTTGGCGGCTCGGTCTACTGGTGCCCTGAGTGTCAGCCGTTTAACGGATAACAGGGGACATACGATGATATGTACCTAAAATCATATTGAAATGAATAAAAACTATATCCAATTATAAAAATTTTCCCGTGCTCTAATCTATTATTAAGCTAACTGTGCGATGATTATAATAACCTTTTTCATTTTTCTCCTTCTTTGTATGAACCTGGTTTATCCAGGTTTTTATTTTTTATTCGATCTGCGGGAATGATTAATAATGTAATCTTATATTTATAAAACTGTTTTTTTGTTATATTATAGGGAAGAGAACTAGGAGAAAAAATATCATGCAAGATAAAATGAATCCTTCAACGAAATTAATCAAGTCAAGCTGGTTTATTCCTTCTTTAAGAAAAGGAGTTTTATTAATATTTCTGCTCATTATTATCCTTGGCTTGAGCAGCATTGACAGGATCAGGGGATTTAACAATTTGTCCAGTTATGCTGTCTGGATTATTTGGTGGCCTTCGTTAATGATCATTGCTTTCCTCTCCATCCGCCTTTGGTGCATGGTTTGTCCTTTGCGGTTTGTTTCGGAGGTTTATGGCAAATATGGTCTTGAAATTAAAATTCCTAAAACCATTGACCGGAATAAAACCCTGATCGCTGCTTTGCTTTTCCTAGTTCTTCATTCAGTTGTCACTTCCTTGAGTCCAAACCGATTGCCGATTACCACGGCAATATATCTTTTGATATTGCTCCAATATACAGCGGTAGCAGCGCTAATTTTTGAAAAAAACAGTTTTTGCAGGATTTTCTGCCCGTTAGGCGGGATGTTAAATGTTTTTAACAGGCTCGGGATGGTCAGATTTGGCCGGGTCGATAAAGAAAAATGCCAGCAATGTTTTAGCAAAACCTGTGGCAAGGACTGTCCTATCCACTTAGTTCCGCAGGAATTGCCGAATAACTCTTGTATTTTATGCACAGACTGTATTCAGCATTGTGAAAAGAATAATATCGGCTTCCTTAGAACCAACCCCTTGGGTCTTAGGGAAATGTCCATGAATAGAGGGGAAATATTATCTGTCATTATCCTGCTGGGAATCGCTTTATCCGAGTTTGCCGAAAGACTCAAAGAGATGGCGGCCACAAGCGGCAACTGGAATCTGCTATTAGGGAAAATCATTAATTATGTCCCAGGCAAATTGCTTCCAACAAGTGCAAATTCTTCTCTGGCAAAGTTATTGTATATCACCTGGGATTATCTCGTATTTCCGCTGGCTTTAACCCTTATTCTTGTGATGATTTGCAAGATTTTCTTTTATAGAAGAAGCTTTCGTGATCACCTCATCAATTTAAGTACCAGCATGATTCCTTTTATTTTCGGTGTTTTCTTAATGATACTGCTTAATTATCCGTTAAGTTTATTCTATACTGGGCCTTCTTCAGTAAGGAAGGCTATCCTTCTCGTATTTTTGGTATTGGGTCTGTTAACTTCCCTTTATGTGTTTATCCGTAACCTGATGGGAGAACGGCCCACTGCGAAATATGACAAGTCTCTGCCTATATAACAAGTAAATAATTGAAAAAAACAGCTCTGGAAATAGTAGGGGAAAACCCATTATTCCAGAGCTGTTTATATTTTCCGAGACTCTTATTCAGACTTAGCCAGGAAATGTTTTAAGACGTTATTTACCATGATGGAGAGGTCTTTATCCACTGCCAGGCTGCCCCCAAAAGTAATGGAACCGACAGAGAATACTCCCCCTCCCCCGGGGTGATCATAATACGTCATCTCCGCCCCCTTGCCCTTTGGGTTGGCTCCTCTTGCCAATAGTACAGTGTTTTTGGGAGAGTTCTTGTCCATCTGATCGGTCTCCCAGCCGGATGCTCCTCCGGATGAATTCCGTACTTTCGTTAAGCCGGTCTTTCCGATCAAGTCCCCGTTTTTTAATCCTGTTCCCTGGTAAATCCAGTGATCCGCTTTCAAAACTTTATAAGGTGATGGAATAGAAAAGTCACTGTTCTGAAATCTGACTCCCAGGACGGCACTTTCCGGCCTTTGAAGTTCTTTGGCCCAATACCCACCCTGAGTCCCGTCCAGAATATGATTCTTAAAGTCTTTTCTGACCTCGATTTGGTCGTTGTCATTTAAGACCGCTTTCCAAAAGAGACCATTGCCTGACAGGTATAAGACGCTTCCTCCCCTGTTCAGGAATTTTTCCAGAGAATTGTACATATTTTCGGTCCAGTATTCGTTGTGGGTATTAATAATGAGGATCTTAAACGGGTCCAGGATATGTGAATCTTTATGAAAGTCAGAATCGGAAATCAGTTTGTAAGGATAACCGTTTGCTTCCATCCAGGAAAGGACATGTAATTCTGCTCCGGCCAGATGACTGCTGCCCAGGGTTGGGTCCGCATAATGATTGGGACGCTGCATACTCACGATTCCGGAACCAAAGCTCTTCCCCTCATCACTATCCTCAGAAGCATTGTTGTAGAAGGATACCCCGCCCCAATCATTATAAGCCTGCCATGTATTTGTTGAGGCAAGAACCGCAATGTCTCCTTTTAGCTCACCTTGTTTTCCGTTAACAATGAAGGTAATGTAAGAGATATTTCCCTTATTGTCGCTAAGTTTGGCAGCATACATTCCGTTATCCCAATTATCCGGGATAGTAAAAGAGTAAGTCGTTTTCCATTTCGCGCCTGCTTCAGAAGCATTCGGGTAGAAATCCTGCCTAATTCCGGGCAAATTTTTCTCCTGCATGACGACAACTTGTTCTTTGCCATAACGGCTTACTTCTATAGAATAAGAAGGCTGGCGGCAATGAACTTTTAATTCGACCTTATCCCCGTTATAGTAGCTGATTTTATCACTGTAGCCCTCAATCAGGTGGTTATTGGTTATCAGATAATCGCCTTTCTTGACTTTTTGAATATACGTGATAATGATTGCCCCGTTAATGATCAGCAAGGTTATTAGTATGATAGAGATTAATTTCTTTTTCATGTTATGCCCTAACCATTTCTATTTTTCAATTATTAGCTGTGTCATTTATAATTTTATAACTTTTTGGGTTCAAGAGTAAACAGTTTTAGAGGAAAGCAGAATTAACTTTTGCAAAGCGAAGCGCGGATCGGAGCAAAAAAATAAATTACTTTATTGTGAACAAAGTAATTTATCTAAATCTGCACATCTATATATTTTATATAAGCTAGCTGTTAAAACAAGGATATGAGGTAAAATGTCAGGGCGCTTACCGTTGCGGTGCAGGGAATTGTCAGAAGCCAGGCTGTCAGCATTTGTTGTGCTACTCCCCAGCGGACAGCTGAAATACGTTTGGCGGCTCCCACTCCCATAATGGAACCGGATACGACATGGGTTGTACTAACTGGCAGATGTAAACCCGGAAAAGCGGTGGCAACCCAGATTACGATTGAAGAAGATAAATCGGCGGCAAAACCGTTAATAGGTTCAATCTTGAAAATTTTTCCGCCAAGGGTATGGATAATTTTCCATCCTCCTGCTGCAGTTCCTAAAGCAATTGCAGTGGCACACGTCAACTTAACCCATAAAGGCACATCCATGCTTGTTTGAATTCCAGCGGCCACAAGAGCCAAAGTGATGATCCCCATGGATTTCTGGGCATCGTTTGAACCGTGATTAAAGGCCAAAAGGGCGGCAGATAACATTTGCATACGGCGGAAACCGCTGTTAACCCGGGTCGGAGATTTATCCCTGAAAATCCAATACAACAATGTCATGGTTAAAAACCCTAGTCCCATCCCGCAAATGGGTGAAAAAATCAGAGCCAATATTATTTTTTGAATTCCTTCAATTTGCAGGATTCCTACGCCTGCTTTCGCTAAACCTGCGCCAATTACTCCGCCAATGATCGCATGGGAAGAACTGCTGGGAATTCCGAAGTACCAGGTAAGCAGGTTCCAGATTATAGCTCCGATCAGTGCAGCCGCCATTAACTGTGTTGTAACATCTTTGGCATTGATAATATCTTTCGCAATCGTTTTAGCAACTCCGGTACTATAGAGCGCCCCAACAAAGTTCAGAACCGCGGCCATAATGATAGCCTTTCTGGGGGTCAGCGCTCTGGTAGATACGGATGTCGCTATCGCATTGGCCGTATCGTGGAACCCGTTCACATAGTCGAAAGCCAAAGCGAGTATTGTGATGATAAGAAGAGCAAAATGAGTACTAAGCATATTTTAATACTACTCCCTTAAGAGAATCACTCAGATCTTCACAGCGGTCTATGGCGTCTTCCAAATGCTCAAGGATTTCTTTCCACTTAATAATTTCAATCGGATTGGTTTCTTCCTCAAATAATTTAGCGACTTCCAAACGATAAAGCCTGTCCCCTTCACTTTCAAGACTATGAATCTGCTGGGTGTTTTCAAGAATATCTTTGATTTTTGTCTTAGTGTTTGCCAGGTATTCAAAGGAAACCTTAATGATCTGTACACATTCATGTAAAATTCCGACGAGGTCCTGAACACCGGCGGATGGTTTGGAAGCTTTGTACATAATCATCCTTTCCAAAGCACCTTGTATGAAGTCAACAATATCGTCCAAGATTGTGGCCAGGGTATAAATATCTTCCCTGTCCATTGGGGTAACAAGAGTCTTATTCAGTTTAATAATAATGGATTTGGTAATCTCATCGGCGGTATGTTCTATTTCATTCAGTTCGGCCATTTTTTCCTGAAAACTGGAAGGATCAGCAACAGCGGCTTTGAGTATCAACGAGCTTTCACAGATTTTTGCAGCACTGGTCTTAAGCAGTGAAAAAAATTCGTCTTCTTTAGGTTTTAAACCCAACATGAACTATTCCTCCATTAGATAAATTACTACGTCAGGATAATGTTAATTTTATGTTAACAACTGCTACATTTTAGCATAACAAAATCAAAAGGAATAGTAAAATTTTTTTGTTGAAGTGTTAAATTTCAAAATGTTAACAAAGTACATAACTTTAACCTGATAATCACATAAAAACAGCTTAATGTATGCTAAATTAATATTTTATCTCAAAATGCTATATTGGTTTAAAAGGCTCTAACCAAATTTTAAAGAGTATTTTGGAAATGAGGAGGTGAAAAAAATGGGAAACTTTTTGGTGTTTATAGCAGGAATTCTGTTTTTAGCTGGTATCCTCTTTATCAAACCGCGGGCTAAGCAGGATTTAAAATGGAAAACAGTTTTGAATTGGACTTTATACGTTGTTTGGTATGCGATCACGGGGATGGGGATTTCGTTTATTTATATTAATTCAAGTGTAGGGCACGTGAAGGCAACAAGTACGGCAATCTTTTTATTTTTAGGATTATCGCTTGTTCTTGCCATAATATTGGCGAGGCTGTTAGGATTTTTAGGTAAAACACAAAAAAATATCGATACAAGTGCAAAGGCATAAAGAGGTGAAAAGGTAGATGTTTAAATCTTCGGATCAAGAAGGAAGTAAACAGGAGCAGAGGTTCCAGATGGACCGCCGCAAATTTCTGAAAGCAGGGGTAGCTTCTGCCCTGACCGCGGGGATGGTTGGTGCAATGAAAGCCTTACCTGCTGAAGCCGCGGAGGCTGTGGCGAATGCTTCGGGACCACAAAACGGAGCTAAATCCAAGCTTCATCCTAAAGTAGATTACGGCGGTGCCACTGTCAAGTTTGTAGAGCATAACGATCAATGGCTCGGGACAACCAAGATCGTCGGTACAGTCAAGAATACTCATGAAGCTGACCAGGGTTTTTATTTGGCTAATCGTGGAAAATATTCACCTGAGGCGCAAAAGGGTTTTTACCACTATCATTTTGTTATGAAACATCCTTTTAATAACGCAATTGCCTCATTCGCCCTGTCACTATCTCCCGAACAAATGGTAAGCGGAAAACCTTCTCCTGAAAAGTTGAAAATACCTGATCCTGAGCAGATGTCACAACATATCAAAGATTGCGCTTACTTCCTGCGGGCAGACGAAGTAGGGATCGGCAAAATGCCGTCATATGCCTACTATAGCCATAAAGCCCCCAGTCAGGATGATTTGATGAAAGATGATTTGTCAAATTCCATTCCTGTCACAGAACGGCTGCCCTATGTAATTGTGGTTATGATCGACCAGCATTTAGAGACCATGCTTGCTTCTACGGGTTATGACGGTATCAGCGCGGCACAGTCCATGCGCTCTTATCATACAACCGGGGTCATTTCCGTAATTTTGGCCAGTTATATCCGTAACCTTGGTTATAATGCGAGAGCACATCATTTTACCAACTATGCAGCGGTCATGTCTCCCTGTATTATGGCGGCCGGTCTGGGAGAATTATCCAGAACAGGGGATTGTACGGTTCATCCCCGGCTTGGATTTCGGCATAAAGTGGCAGCCGTAACTACGGATTTGCCCCTTGTTCCTGATAAACCGATTGATTTCGGGTTACTTGACTTTTGCAGCGTTTGCGGCAAGTGTGCCGATAATTGTCCATCCGGCGCCATTACGCATGACAGAGACCCGGTCGAGTATAACGGGTACCTGCGATGGAATAGTGATTTCAAAAAATGTACGGAATTCCGGGTAACGAATAAAGATGGTTCTTCCTGCGGCAGGTGTATGAAGGTATGTCCATGGAACTCTAAGGAACAATCCTGGTTCCATACCGCTGGCACCTGGATTGGAAGTAAAGGGCAAAATTCATCCAGGCTACTTAAAACGATTGACGATATGTTTGGCTATGGCGATGAGCAAATTGAAAAATATAAATGGTGGCTGGAGTGGCCCGAAAGGTACGGGCTGCCTACCAATCATTGATTTGCTTACAAATCTTTTATATCTTGGATACAGCAATAAGCGGCGGGTATTTTCTCTCGCCGCTTAGTCCGCAACTTTTATATTACGATTAATCCACTTTTTTCATATTCCATTGTAAAAGGAGATTGGCAAGCTTTTCTTCTAACAGCCTTTCCCGGAGGGTCTCTGCTTTCATTTCTATCAACAATTGTTTCTTTTCTTCTTCAAGTTCTTGTTCCGAGATAAATATATTTTCGCGACGTACTAACTCATTAAAGACTAAATCCATAAGGATCTGCTGTTTAGCCAGATTGGAACAGTCTTCATAAAAATATGAATCCAAATTGTCCTCCGTAAGAACATCATTGGTCGGGATATTTGGGAAAGTAATATTGCTTTGCAAAGCCTCTTTAATAATTTGTTGCGTGGTGTTTGCCAATTCGTCCTCATCTAATTTATAAGTTGCTTTTTCAATGATTGCATCTAGTACAGCGTGCAGATTGTTTTCGCGGATGATTTGTTGGCTCCGAGACATAATTGAATTACGGACTTTTGCTCTTAAGGAATCGATGCCTGTAACCTCAGGATCAAGTTTTCGAGCTATAGAATCTGTGATTTGCATTTGTTTTGAAGGCCAAACTTCCAGTACGGTGGCTGTAAAATTTATTGTTTTTCCTGCTACCTTTTGGTCTGGAATGTTTTTGGGAAAATCAATCTTCATATCAAAATGCTCTTCTTTCTTTTTTCCAATGACATGATTAAATTCTGCAAATATCTTTGGATCGCCGACCTTGTATTTGATATGGGATGTGCAAAGTTCCGGAACCGGTAAAGCATCATATGTAGCATAAACACTGACTGCAACCTCGTCACCTTTCTCGACAGCTTTATTGCTCTTTGACCACTGATCAAACATTTTGAAAATGGTTTCAATCACAGCCGTATCTAATTCTGCTTCCGTAAATATAGTCTGTGGCAGGATCTCCAGTCCTTTGTACTGACCTATTTGAAAATAATGCATCAATATTCCTCCAGTAAATCATAATCGCTGTTGTAATATTTTCATGGTATCATAGGTCGTATCAGGAGACTTTAGCATATGCAAACTTAGGATTTTTTCTTAGACCAAAAGAGATACCAAAATGAGTGTCATCTTAAATTGAATTATCCATAAACCTTTAATGGAGGAGGGAAATTTGATGGATGATAGCATAAAAAGGCAGATCCCAGGGCCTCTCATTCCTGAATCGTTTTATCCGGTCGATCGCTTGGAGAAGTATATGCATCTTGGCCGAACGCGAATGTTTCCCAAAGGAAGCATCGTGCTTTCTCAGGGCAAGGAGTCGAATGCTCTTATGTATGTCCAATCTGGATGTCTGGCAGTAAGCATGGGAGCAGATGATGGACATAATAAATTTTTGTTTCATATTGGTGCTCGTTCGATTGGAATGGCGACGTTTCTAAGTGAATATCATGAACTGCAAATTTATGCAGTTAAAAATACTACCATATGTTTTTTTACGGTAGAGCAAGTTCTGGAGATATTTCATGAGGATGAACAGGTAATTCTCGATATTCTGCAAAATATTCTGACCAAAGTCTATTATTTTATGGCTCAGGCCAGGGATCTGAATTTTTGCCGTCCTTCAAGCAGGGTGTTTCGTTTGCTGTATAATCTGTGCATTAGAGAAGGCAAGTATACCGGAGATCATTATGTTATCCATTCAAATCTAACGCAGAAGGCTATCGGGGAGATCACCGGTACTCATTATGTTACTGTATGCAAATTATTCAATATACTCGAGAAACAGGGGATATTAAAGAAGACGAAAGATAAGATATACGTTTACGAATTGGAAAAACTTAAAAACATGATTAATGAGGTCATTGAGTATTAGTTATGATTGGACACAAAATGATAAAGAAACACATTTTGAAAGCATAAGAAATCTCTGGGAAAATTCCTGTAAGAAAAATAAAAAATACAAAAAAAGCATTTGTTATGTTAAGCCTTGTCGATGAAATTAATATAGACAGGCTTATTTTTTAATTAGAATTAGGGAAGGCTCGATAGTTTAGTACGAATTAAATAAATGAATATAATGTTTATTGTATAATACCTTTGTTACTCATTCCATTCCCAAAGACAGTTGATTACTTTCTCTTTTAGTAAATAATTATGGAGAGATTCATCAGTTGGAAAGAGTCTATTTAAACTTTCCTCATCCGTGACAAATTCAATAAAATTTTCCCTTGCTTCCCGCAGCTCTTGAGAATTGATGTTAATATTCTCCAAACGCGCAATTTCTCTAACAATAAGGTTTTCGACAATGGTTTTTTCTGCAAGGATTCTGCTTTTGTGGTATAAAAACTCATTGTTTCCCGACAACAGCATTTCCAACATTTGAGGATTGCTTGAGGCAAAAAGGTCAGACTGCGACGCAGTGACAATGCCCTCAAAGACTTTTTTAAACTCATCCTCGTTCATTTCATATTCTGAACCGGAGATAATGGCATCAAGAATAGATTGTATCCTTTTTTCCCAGATCACCTGCTGCCAGTTCTCAGAGACGATTTTTCGCAATTTGCTTTTTAATTCCTCAGTTCCTAAAACCTCAGGATCAACTTGTCTGGCAATCTCGTCAGTGAGCTCGATAGGATGCTTGTGGATTACCTCCTGTACGGTAACCTCAAACGTAACAGTTTTTCCGCTTACCCGTTCCACGGAAAATCCTGATGGAAATGGAATAGCCAATACCAAATTGTCACCAGCTTTGTTGTTGATTTTGTTGAATGGCTCAAGAACCGACGGATCTCCTAAAGTGAATTTGTAATTCGATTTTGATAATTCAGGCACGAACATGTTGTCACATTCGGCACGAAGGCTAATGATAACTTCATCTCCGAATTCAGCGGGTTTGTGATTTTTTGCCCATTGAGCTGCCAGCTTTTTTGCCAATTCAATTGTACCCAGATCCAAATCATCTTCCGTAAATGTTGGTGTCACAGGAAGATTCAATTTTTTGTATGGTCCAAGTTTAAATTTATGCATAATGTATAACCTTCTTCTATTGTAACTTTAAGCATTTATTTTATTATTCTAGCATGAAGTGTTTTATAAAATTTTAATCTATGCAAACAAAACAATTTTTTTTTAGAAAGCGGGGATAATTAAATGTACATTTAAGAGGATCCTGAGGACTGTTTTTAAAAGTGTGGGCGAGGGGAGAAGGGTATGAAAAAAGAGATTAAAGGATATAGAGTGGTGATCCCCGATACATTCTTTCCGGTAGAAAAATTCAATCAATTTATTCATTTGGGGTCAGTAAAAAGATATTCAAAAGGAAGCGCAGTTGTCCTACCGGGGGACAAAGTGCAAAAGCTGATTTATGTAATTTCCGGAAGACTGAGAATAAGTATGATAACTGATGATGAAAGGGAAAGATTGATATATTTTGCAGGTAAGAATTGTGTCTTGGGACTCTTATTCACTGAGTGTAGTGATGTTTATGCTGTTGCAATGGAAAACAGCCAGGTCTGTCTTTTCTCTGAACATCAGGTTAGGCAAATATTTCAGATGGATCAAGATATAGTATTTGATATCCTGAAGAATTATCAATCTAAAGTATCCTATTACATGAAGCAGGTAACAGAGATGGATTATTTCAATCCAACGGTCAGGGTAGTTAGGCTGCTTCATCAACTTTGTATTTCCCAAGGAGTTGAAGTAGGCAACTCTTATGAAGTCAATATCGAATTGACAATGAAAAGTATTTCGGAAATAACAGGTGCTCATTATGTAACCGTTTCAAAGGTATTAGGTTGTTTAAAAAAACAAAAGATTTTGGAAAAAAAGAAAGATAAAATAATTATCCATAATTTGGAGCGGCTCAATATGCTAACGCATGAAACGCAAATTTTAAAAAAAACAAATATCTAAGATCGAGTATTGAAGACAAGAATAATGAATTTATATAAGATAATCTGCTCTCGTTATCTGACGCCACTATTCAAGCGGTGTCAGTTTTTTTGTTTGAGATCTTCCAAGAAATCTTCACCAATTATTGAGGTTTTAATACGGTTTAAAACTTGTATTTTAATGATTTTGTACAATTATTATGACTTTAATAAAACTTCATCTAACTGAAAGGGAGGTGAAAAAAATGGGTACTATTTTAGTTTTCGTTGCGGGTGTGTTATTTTTGGCAGGCATTCTCTTTATTAAACCCCGCGCCAAGTGTGAACTTATGTGGAAAACCGTTCTAAACTGGAGCTTATACGTTGTGTGGTACGCTATTACTTGGATTGGCATTTCCTTTGTTTACATTAATTTCAACGTTGGGCACGTCAAAGCAACTAGCACAGCCATCTTTCTATTTTTAGGGATTTCAGTGGTACTTGCAATTGCTTTGGCTCGTTTGTTAGGTTTCATCGGAGTGAAAAAGATAAGCAATACTACAGTACAAGTGTAGAAGAGAGGGTATGAGATGGAAGAAAAAGGTGAGCAAAAACATAAGTTTGAAATGAGTCGCCGCAATTTTCTTCGGGCTGGGGCTACTGCAACTGCTCTGGGGGTAATAGGAGCGATCAAGGCTCCGGTTAAGGTGGCAAATGCTGCAGTTCCAAGTAACGTTAAGTTTTCTGCCGGAGCGGCAGGGCAATGGTCAAAGCTCCACCCGGAGCCGGACTACGGCGGTGCTACGGTCCGCTATGCGGAAAATAACGACCAGTGGCTGGGAACCAGCAAGATTGTAGGAACTGTGAAGAATATCAGCGAGGCTGATATGGGATTTGCATTGGCAGCCAGAGGTTTAATTAGCGACAAGGCGCAAAGAGGATTTTTCAACTTTGTTCCCAAACATCCCTTCGGCGGAGCTATTTCCTGGGCCCGTACCTGGATCGCTTCTGAAGATGCTGTTGACGGACAACCTGCTCCGGAAAAACTGCCTATTCCAGACCCGGAACAAATGTCCCAGCATATTAAAGATGCCGCCTATTTTTTGCGAGCGGATGAAGTAGGCATTGGAAAAATGCCGCCTTATGCATACTATTCCCATAAAATTATTAATCCGGCACTTTTGGTTCATAACCCGGTAGAACAGTGTGTTAAACCCTTTACGGAGCGTCTTCCTTATGTGATTGTAGTCATGGTTGACCAGCATCTGGAAACCATGCTGGCCTCTACAGGTTATGACGGAATCAGCGCGTCCCAGTCCATGCGCAGTTATCATGCCACAGGCAATATCGCTATTATTCTTGCTAAATATATTCGCAGTCTCGGTTATCATGCCAGGGCGCACCATGCCGCGAACTACGGGGCAGTCATGGGTCCCTGTATTCTTGCGTCGGGCTTGGGCGAGCTGACAC
The DNA here is from genome assembly GCA_012517475.1 of Peptococcaceae bacterium. Classification (GTDB taxonomy): domain Bacteria; phylum Bacillota; class Desulfitobacteriia; order Desulfitobacteriales; family Syntrophobotulaceae; genus Dichloromethanomonas. The sequence goes on from JAAYUV010000098.1 coordinate 15,665, forward strand.
GTACAGGTGATTGCGCGCTTCATCCGCGTTTGGGTTTTCGCCACAAAGTCGCAGCGGTTACTACAGATTTGCCTCTGGTTCCTGATAAACCAATTGATTTTGGTCTCCAGGATTTCTGCAGGGTATGCGGGAAATGTGCCGATAATTGCCCGTCTGGAGCCATTACCCATGACAAAGACCCGGTTGAACACAACGGATACCTTCGTTGGAACACCGATATGAAAAAATGTACCGAATTCCGGGTAGCGAATGAAGAAGGCTCGTCCTGCGGACGTTGTATGAAAGTTTGTCCCTGGAATTCCAAGGAAAATTCCTGGTTCCATCAAGCGGGGTTGTTTATTGGAAGTCACGGGGAAACTTCGTCCAAATTCCTTAAATCAATTGATGATATGTTCGGGTACGGCACAGAACAAATTGAGAAATATAAATGGTGGCTGGAATGGCCTGAACTCTACAAGGTTGCCCCGGGTCTGCCTCCGAATCCTGCCGCACCTCCTGCTACTTCAAAATAATTCCTGCAAAAAATATAATGCCTTTAAGCGGCAAGTGTTCGGGCTTGTCGCTTAAAGCTTTCTTTTAACAATTTGCGAGATTCGCTTCAAGCAGGAATTCACATATTTCATCGATTAAAAGCTTATTATAAAAATCCCCTTCTGATGGGAAGATCTTTTGAAATGTTTCTTTATCCCCGATCAACCCATTAGATAGACAGATTACATAAATAATCTGGGACAAAAAGGGGAGCATTATTTTTATTTAAACAATTTTTTGAATTTCTTAGCATGCTCTAAAGATTAATTTTTTAGTCTTAGTTAACATTGAATACAAAACAAAAAAATAAGGAGAAAGCTTATGTCATCCATCACGATTTTCAGAGAAATAACGCTGAAGCAAATTGTAACGGAAGAATCCAAGGAGAGAACCAGGCAGCAAATGAGAGAACAGTTGGTGTCTTTAAACAACGAACAGGTGGAATTTGAAGAAAATAAAAATAAAACCCTGACTGAGTTTTCCCTGAAAGGGGCGGATGTAAATCAAATCAATAAAATCCGGCAGCAATTTGATACCCAAGCGGCAAAATACCATGTCGGACGGGATGAAATCCGCATGAATATGATCGCGCTGGATGAACTGAAGGTAGGGGAAGAAGTTATCATCGGCTCTGTTGAAGGGCCTTTTGAAATTAAAGTCGGGGATCGGCTGGATACCGCGGTGAAAGCTGAGATTGTCCTCCGGGACGGAATTGTTGTGGAGATCCGGCAATGACCCCAAAAGAAAAAACGGTAATTGCGTTTAAGTCTGAGGCCCGGCAAGCTTTAGTCCGGGGTGTTGACCAGGTAGCCGACCTGGTGAAAGTTACTTTAGGGCCAAAAGGACGGAATATTGTCATCGGGCAGGTAATGGGCTATCCGATCATTACCAAAGACGGGGTAACGGTGGCCAAACACATTCATTTGCCCGACCCGCAGGAAAATATGGGGGCACGTCTCTGCCGGGAAGTTGCCAGGCAGACCAACGATCTGGTGGGGGATGGGACAACCACTTCCATCGTTCTGGCGCAAGCGATGGTCAAGGGAGGGTTGCCTTTGATCGAAGCGGGTCTGGATCCTCTTAGGCTGAAAAAAGGGATGGAACTCGCTGTCCAAGCTGTCAGTGCGGAAATCGAAAGAAGGAGTGTTCCGGCTACACCGGAGACGATCTTGCAGGTGGCAGCCATTGCTGCCAAGAGCCTTGAGGTCGGAGAACTTATTGCCGAGGCCGTGGCTAAAGTGGGAGCAGGCGGGATGATCACGGTCGAGGAGACGATCGAACGCAAAACCTTTGTCCAGGTTACGGAGGGTATGGAACTCGCATGTGGCTATCTCTCCCCTTATTTCACCGGTGAAAGCGAACAAATGACAATACGGCTGGAAAATCCTTATATACTCATGACCGATCAGGTCATTGAAAATCTGCAGCAAGTCAAACGCATCCTTAATTGGTGCGCTTGGGAGAAAAAGCCGCTGCTCATCATGGCTCATCATGTATCTAAAGACGTGCTGGGTTTATTCATTTCCCATAACCAGAACGGGCAAGGCAAAGTTATTGCTGTTCAGACTCCCGGGTACGGCCCTTATCGTTCCGGAAACCTGGAAGATTTGGCCGTCGTGACCGGTGGGTCGGTCATCACCAAAATTCTGGGTCTATCCCTGGAAAACACGGAAAAATCCATGCTCGGGCAAGCCGAAAAAGTCACCGTCGACCGCCATCAAACCAAAGTGGTTGGCGGCAGCGGCAACCCGGAAATGAGAGAAAAACATATCAGGAGCCTTAAAATCCTGCTCAGGCAGACTTCCGATTCCGAAGAAAAGGAGAAACTTCAGGAGCGGATCGCCAGACTCTCCGGAGGGATGGCGGTGATCCGGGTCGGAGCTGAAACCAAGATGGCTTTACGGGAATTGAAAGACCGGGTGATCGACGCGGTACAAGCCTCAAAAGCGGCCGCAGAGAGCGGTGTCGTCCCGGGGGGAGGGACCGTTTTCTTGCGGGCAGCGGAAGTCCTGACCGGACTTCCGGCAGGATCGGAAGCCGAACAGGCAGGAATCGCCCTGATTCAGAGAACGCTGGAGGCTCCGCTTCGCCAGATTGTCGCCAATGCCGGAGGCAGCGGGGATAAAATTGTGGAAAAAAGCCGCAGGCTGGAAGAGGGAATGGGCTATGACGCCATGTCCGGAAGATTTGTCGATCTGTTGGCAGCAGGAATTGTCGATCCGGCCAAAGTTGCAATAACCGCACTCCGGAAAGCGATGGGAATTGCCTCGATCCTTCTCACCACGGAAGGATTAATTGAAAAAAATCACGATCAGTTTCAACTGACCATGTAGAAGGAAGGTCCGTTCTTTTATGAAAAAATTCTTGCCTTTATTGGCAATTGTGATCCTTGTTATCACCATCATATATGGGCATTATGCCAATAAAATGGATGCTGATGTTGTTCAGGGATATTACCGGCAAATGCTTCCGGCTGCCACGCGCTATGAACCGATTAATGACAAGACAGCCAGGGCGATCGGAGCTGACGGCAAAGTTACGGCCTATCTCGGGGTTAGCAGCAATGTCGGATACGGTGGCCCTATCCTGGTGGGGACAATTCTGGGACCGGACGGCGCCGTCAAACAGGTTAATATCCTGGAGCATAAAGAAACTCCTTCTTATATTAACAAGATTACCCAGGCCGGTTATTTCCGTCAATACACCAAGAAAAAAGCAGATGATCCTTTGGTGTTGGACTATGACCTGGACAGGGTTTCCGGAGCGACACTGTCAACCCGGGCGATTGCTAAATCGGTGCAGGAAGTTGCGCATGTTGTGGCCGACAAGGAATTGAAACTCACACCCAAAAAAGCGGAGATTCCCTGGAAAGTAGGAATCAAAGAAATTGCGGTAGCTTTGCTGTTTGTCCTCTCTGTCCTCATGCCCCGTTTCAAACGTTTGGCCAAGTTCAGACTTGTATTTTTGGGATTCAGTATCATCATCTTAGGCTTTTGGTTAAACCGGTCTTTGTCCATGGGCCATATCAGTGCTTTGTTTCTGGGATATTTTCCATTACCCGGTGAAAATCTGATCTGGTATCTGGTCCTTTTCGGAGCCCTTGGACCGGCCCTGGTCACCGGGAAAAATTTATATTGCACGTATGTCTGTCCCTTCTGCGGATTGCAGGAGGCGACCCATTTGATCAGCAGGGTGAACCTGCCTCTTGGACAGTACCTGAAATGGTTTCGTCTGATTAAAGAAGTCCTCTTATTTTTGGTCTTATTCTTCGCTTTTCTCTTTATCAATCCTTCCTTTTCCAGTTATGAGCCGTTCGGAACCATCTTTGGTTTAAATGGATCCAGTCATCAATGGTATTTACTTTTCTTGATCTTACTGACCAGCTTTTTCTACCGTCGCTTCTGGTGTGTGGCTTTTTGCCCGGTGGGAACATTTTTGGATAAGGTTGCGCTTCTCGGCAGGAAGATAAAAGGGGTCATCGGACTCTCCCCCAAGAAAAAAGCCGGAAAGGTGGATGTGAATGTTGAACTCTGAATTGGAAAACAAGCAAGAAAATAAACAAGGAAGTAAACAAGGAAGTAAACAAGAAAGCATCAACCCGGGGACTGAGTCAAAGGGAAGGAAAAAAAATAAAATGTCCACCATTTTTCTTTGGACTGTGTATGCCCTTACCATCTTGTTTATTATCCTGGTGGTCTGTGATAATTGGAAATCCTGACAGAATGAAAGTAGAGGATGAGAGGTAGAAGGCATGAATACGATATCCTTGACCGGCGAAAAAGCCAGGCAAGCGCTAGCTGCGGGAATTGATTTGGTTGCTTCCTGCGTAAAAGTTACTTTGGGTCCCAAAGGGCGCAATGTGGTTTTGGGCCCGATGGTAGGTTGGCCTAAGATTACGAATGACGGCGCCAGTATCGCCGGTATTATTTCTGCGCAGGACCGGTTCCAGGATTTAGGCTGTAAAATCATCAAAGAAGTATCGGAAAAAACTAACGATCGAGTGGGAGACGGGACAACGACTGCCATTGTCCTGGCCCAGGCCATCATCCGGGAAGGGATGAAAAACATTGCGGCCGGGATGAGTCCTACTTTCCTGATTCAGGGGCTGGAAAAGGGAATTGAAAGCGTTGTCCGGGTCATCGAAAACAGGGCTGTCAAAATTTCCGGACTGGAACAGGTCGCCCAGATAGCAGCCATTTCCTCGGGTGATCCGGAAATCGGGCGTCTGATCGCCGAAGCAGTAGAAAGAGTCGGATTTCAGGGGATTATCACGGTGGAAGAAGGCAAGGCGCTGAAAACCCGGTTGGAAATCATTGAAGGATTAAGGTTTGACAAAGGATGCTTCACTCCGAAAATCGTCAAGTCCTGGGAGAAAAAAGAGGAGGCCTTGGAGGAAGCCTATATTTTGATCGTGGACGGCAAGATCAGCCATGTCGATGAGATTTTCTCCATCTTGCAGTTGGTTGTCAAAACAAAAAAGCCGTTGCTCATTATTGTGGAAGATATTGCGGTTGACTTGCTGGCCCTTCTTCTTTCCAATAAGCAAAAAGGAACCATGAATGTGGTGGCGGTGCAGGCACCCGGCCATGGGGAGCGCCGTAAAGAATACTTGCAGGATATTGCGGTCATCACCGGTGGTACGGTCATTTCCGAAGAGACGGGAATAAGCCTGGAAGAAGTTCAGGAAGCGCATTTAGGCAGGGCCAGAAAGATTTACGCGGATAATAATACCACAACCATTATCGGGGGCTTGGGAGGCAAGCAAGAAATTGCCCGGCGCTGTGCGGAAGTCCGGCAGGAATATGAGTCCCGCCTTCCGGGTTGGCGTAAGGATAAGCTCGGGGAAAGATTGGGCTGGCTTCAGGGCGGTGTGGCGGTTATCCAGGTCGGAGCGCCGACAAGCCTGGAACTGAAAGAGAAGAAAGACCGGATCGAGGATGCCGTCAACGCCGTCCGGGTGGCGATCGCCGAAGGGATCGTTCCGGGCGGGGGTACCGCTTTATTGGAAGCAAGTCTCTCTCTGGCGGAGATCCAGATGGAAGAGCCTGAAGTCCAGACCGGTTTGCGCATTGTGCAAAAAGCGCTGGAAGCGCCGGCATGGCAAATTGCCTATAATGCAGGGGTCAATGCAGATGCCGTTGTGGAGAGAATACGCGAACTTCCCGACGGTTATGGCTATAATGCGGCAGCCAACACTTTTGTAAATATGCAGGAAAGCGGAATTGTAGACCCTGTCCAGGTAACCTGTACAGCTCTAAAAAATGCGGCTTCCATCGCAGCCTTAGTGATCGGCACGGAAGGAGTTATTATTAGCCAGATTCCGGATATTTGGCAGTCTATGGGGATCGGATGAAAAAGAACTTATGAAAATTCATCAAGGAAATAAAAAAATCAAGTTACATGGGATGCTTTAAGCATCCTTTGTTTTTTGGAATAGCATTGACTTTAGGGCCCAAATTGCCGTTAAGCTGTATTTATGCATGCTTTAAGGCATTTTCCTGAATTGCCTATTCCATTATTTCATTTTCTAAGTTTTTAATAGTGTAGAAAAACGCTTTTCAGAATATGTCAATTATATTTATAAAGGAAATAATAAAGTTTACTAAGTATTAATAATATTAGCTTGCGCTAATATTATTAATTTCATTTTTCATCATTAGCGTTGCATTAATTTCCATGCTCATTGTCAATAGATATTAAACGACGAACAATAGTTACTAATTATTACATTTATTACTAATATTACCATTTGGTTTTTTCTGTCAATGTTTAAAAGGGCATAGACTCAAAAGATA
>JAAYUV010000095.1 GCA_012517475.1 Peptococcaceae bacterium
CTACCAATTGTTAAAAGTGAAGGACACATTGAAACGCGATCATCAATTGGTCGGTAAGAGGTTGTAGTGACTAAATAAAAAACTGAAATCCACTTAAATCAAGGGTTTAAGCCTCTTTTAGACGAAAGTTGAGTTAAGGAAGCTATGTGAATTCAAGAAGGTAGAAATAATAGAAGCGAATGCATGTTCAGACCACATACACATGCTTGTATCGATCCCGCCTAAAATAAGTGTGTCAAGTTTTGTAGGTTATCTTAAGGGGAAAAGTTCGCTCATGATCTTCGACAGGCATGCAAACTTGAAATATAAATACGGGAACAGACATTTCTGGTGCCGAGGATATTATGTGAACACCGTAGGACGCAATAAGAAGGTAATAGAACAATATTGTTAATGCAGTCGCATAAAGACCAAATACAGCTGGTGTAAGTTGTCCAAGTTCTGACGGATAAACTGACCAAAATAAAGTCTGTCCGTCAGTCCGTCAGCTTACCGGTCTGAAAATATTTAGGGGGAAGCCGGTCGCTTTTAAGCAAACCGGCTATGTATCAACAAAATTACTTCTGTGATCTAAAGCTAAGAAGATCGCCACGGGCTTCATAGAGTTTCTCCTTAAAAACCAAACCGAACCAAGCTGTTCTGTTTCTGGTAGGCGGGTAGCGGCAGAACTTATCATAGACTTTACAAACGCCTTCAATCATCTCTTCCTGGCTAAACCTAAGACTTTGAGCTATCTGCGTCGCCAGTGGCAGCAGATCGTAAAAGCCTGTCCGGATAAAATATTCTTCAAGGCTTAAATCTCTAATCTTCATGAGAGTTCCCCCTCAATAACCCGTTTCACCATCCGGTCATCGATGATGCGGTGACCGTTTTGAGCGCCATACATTAATGCGTGCGTACATACTTTATTAATGAGTCTGGCTGTTCCGCTGGAGAAACGGTAGATGTCATCAACGGCCTGATCGGAAAAGATATCCTGGGTGGCTCCGGCATAAGCTAGGTGCTTATGGATATAGGCTCCTACTTCCGAGCGGTCATAGTAATTCAGTTTGCACTGCAGATCAATGCGCTGGCGAATAGCTGCGTAAGATTGCATCTGCAGCCGGTCCCAGAGTTCCGTCTGTCCCACTAAAATGAGGGCCATCGGGCTCTGGGCGTCCATGTTCATGTTTAAAAGAAACCGAACTTCCTCCAGCATTTCTTTATCCAGCAGATGGGCTTCATCGACAACCACTACCGGCTGCTGATGGTGAATAACCTGCATCAGTTCTACTTCCCGGTGCAGCTGCCGTTTTGCATCGCCCCGGTAAAACTTCGCAACGTGACCCAGTTGTTCTAAGAGACCCTTGTAGAAATGGCGGGGGGTCAGCTTGGAATCTGAGATGTACAGTACCTTAAATTTAGCGGGGTTTAAGATTTCGGCATAACAGCGGATGGTGGTTGTCTTTCCCGTCCCGCAGTCCCCGGTAATTACCGCAAACCATCTGCGTTCGGCAGCGTACTGCAGTCTGCCAAGCGTCTCTTCGAGTACAGAGGATTTATATAATTCCTGGGTAGGAATATCCCTGGAAAAGGGAACTTTCTCTAAGTTGTAAAAGGATTCAAACACGACGGCCATCCTCCTTTCCTACACTTCGAAAGGAGATAGCAGGATTTTGACGGATTTGCCTTTCTTTATTCTTGGATGTAGCTGCACAGAGGAGTCTGGAGGAATCAGCGGGTCTAACTTCCAAGTGCTCCGGCAATCCCGGACGTTTGCCGACACGTGTACCGATGACCAGTTCTTTAGCTCGCCAGGGAGCATAGCCTTCATATTCGATCGTAAGCTCGGAAATAACTGCAGGGTCATAGACAACATCCACTGTGCAGCCCATGAAATTAAGACCGACTTCATATTTTCTGCTCATGAAGTTAATACAGCCGGACTTATCCACTTTACGGGACTCACAGTGCAAGAAGGCACTTGTGAGTATCTCCGGTTCGATAAAGCGTAAAGGATGGCTGTCACTCTGAAAAGCTGCTTGTGGACTAACGTTGTTTTTTAAAGAAGAATGCGGTTTATTCTGGTAGCATTCACTCAGCCAGATCTGAAATAATTCATTAAGCCGGTCCAAGGTTTTTGGTTTTTCCAAAGCAGCTTCTCGTAAGAAAGAATCGACCGTTTGGTTAAACTTTTCAACTTTGCCCGTAGCTTCAGGGGAGTAGGGCCTCGCGTAAAGCAGCCGTATTCCCAGCTTGGAACAGGTTCGGGTCATCCATTTAGTCCTGTACTGCTTACCATTGTCGAAGTAAACAGCCTCAGGCGCACCGTATCTTTGGATGGAATTACGGAAGCAGTCCTCAACGATTGACTGATCTAAGGTTGGATAAAAGGCGCCATGTAGTACAAATCGAGTTGCATCATCTAGAAAAGTGACAAGAAAGACTTGTCTTTTTGTACCGCCGGGGCCGATTGGCAGATACGGCCCATATTTTATGTCTGAATGAATCAGCTGGTTGCGGTAACGGTGCTGGAATCTTCTAGCTGCTACACCATTTTCGGTATACATCCGCATTTGGCGACTGCTGTAACCCCGCTCGGAGAGTTTCTCCTGCAGGGTGGAGCGTTTGATCTCTCCGGGCAATGCTTTGCCTTCCCATTCCAGAATCTGAATTATCTGAGCAATGCTGCGGCTTGGTACTTCCCGGCGCAAGAGTATGGCTTGTTCCAAAAGCTCAGGAGCAATCGATTTAGGTTCAAGTTTTCCTTTCCCCTTAGGCTTTAGCCCGGCAAATCCGAGATTATGGTAGCTTTCCAGATACCTTCGCAATGTTCTTTCTGAAATACCGGCTTTCTCACAGATATCTTTCTTAATTTCCCGCATTTTTCCCGGATCCAGCCCATCTGCTAAAAGCGGCAGTACAAGCTGAACTCTGTTGCCTGCGATTTCTTCGGCTTTCTTCTGATCTTTCATCCGTAAACACTTCCTCTCCAGACTTTTCTTCAAAGTCTAGCTCAAGGGGAGTGCGGACAAAAAGGCAGAACGGGTATGTATCCATAAATTTGCGTTCACAATGGGACGGACAATTCTGGCCAGCCAACCCGGATCATTTCCAACATAGTGTCCGATTTTTTGGTGTACAGACTGTGACGGGACGGACGGATCTTTCACAGGATCCTGTCCTAAACGGATAGCAATTGATCTTAGACCACCAATGAGATAAGGCAGTATGCCATGAAACCATTCTTTTAGACGATATAACGTTACTTCGTCTGCTGCTAAATCCGGCAGTGACTGAGTCTCTGAGAGAACTTGCTCAATGCTTAAGGATGCATAGCGTTTGTAAGGAACCAAACAGTCCGGCAATTCATGGTGAATTTTACTGCAATCTTTACAACGAAGCCTTCGAACAATTAAAATTCTCGTCTCTTCACCGGTAACCTTATACTTACGCTTACGGCTTCCAATGACTTTAAGATCGCTACCGCAACAAGGACATGGAATTGATTCTGTACACCGAACCAAAAACACCCTTTTGAGGATTTTCAATTAACTCGTAATTTGTTATAATGACCATACATTGATTGGGGGATGTCTTTGGTGGTCTGCTGGTAACAGATCACGTACAACAGAGACATCCTTTTTCCTTTTCTGTGATATGGTCATTATATCCAGCAACTTCTGGACAGGCAATACCGTCAGCTTTCGGTCATTTTAGGCTAGCGGAAACAATGTAATGATATCCAAGCTGTTCGAGTTCCGAGATATTCCCTGTCGCTTCTTAATTTAAATCAGCCCCGGGGTATTCTTTTTTTCAAATTAAAGAATCTGACAATGGTGAACGTACCAGCTTAATTTGAAAAACATTCTTAATGTATTTTAGTGAATATAGATTTGGATACACTGAGTTGCAAGGAGAGTGAATAGTTAGGATTATTAAAAAGCTTATTATTTTATATCCTAAAATTAAAAAATCCGGAACTAATAAGCTCCGGATTCCCTAAAATATTTCCTGCTACACAACGATTACTCCTCTTTTAGCCCATTCATATTCCCGATATGCTTTAAATAAATCAAATTGGGCATTTTCGTAAGACGCTTTAGTCGCCGCAAAGGAGCTTTGTTCTCCTAATAGCTGCAATGTTGAGAGCATGCCTAATTTATATTTTATTTCTGCTGACTCTATATTCTTTTTGGCAAGATCAAATTTTTTTTCAGCAACACTCAATGCCTTTTGTTTATCCAAAATTTTCTGATATGCTTTATAGAATCCGCTCTTAAAAGTCCTCTTTTCGTTATTTTTCTTGTCAATATCCTCATTCATCCTAACATTATAGCTTTTCTTTTCAGCCTCAAGATAATCTTCATCTACATTGATTGCGCTTATTGTTGAATCAGATACCTGAGGTACATCCCCGATAGCCAGATCAGTATCATAATTCTGGGCAAACCATATATTAAACTGTTGCTTAATAGAATTCATACTTTCTTTTGTAGTTTTAATTGCTAAATCGGTCTCCTCGAGCTGCTTTTCAGCATCAAGAGTTGCTATTGTTGAAACCATTCCAAGCTGTTGCTGTAATTTTGTTGCTTCAAGTCTTTTTTCTAAAAGTGCTTTGGCAGCAATACTGCTTTCTAATTGATAATTGAGTTGATTATAACTGATATACATAGCTTCAGCACTATAGACAATTTTATCATTTGTCATCTCAAGAGAATAACCAGTATTTGTTAAATTCGTAGAACCTACCAAAGAACTTTTTTGTATAACAAGTAAAAATTGCAATTGCTTAAAAGCTTCAGCAAGATCCTGATTAATTCCCGCCCCAATAGCCGCGTTACTATCGTATTTTGCCTGTGCAGATCCAATATATGAATCAAACGAACTGGTACTGCGGCTAAATGAAGTAGATGCTCCGGAAAATGTCTGAGAATTGTCTATTATTGCCTGACTTCTGGCTCTCATAAGTGGTTCTACATCTTTAAAGGTAATGGATTTAACGGGGTCAAGGGTCTTCTCAGCAAATAATTGTGAAGGTAATAACAGCGTAAAAATTAGGGTCAATACAACTAATTTTGCTTTCATAATATAATCCCCCTTTATAAACACAAAACTCCAGATTATAAATTGACCGACGGGTCAGTTTTCCTATATATTACTTCTTTTAGTAAGTATAGTCAATAATATAAAATATTTTGTGTTTATGGGAATAATTTCATAGTTTAACTTTTACAGGATAATCGGTTTTACTTGAATAGTAAAGCCATCCGTTTACAATATAAAATTTTGCATTTTCTTCAGAGGTAAATTGCCCCAGCGTGATTTTTTCAAGACCGTTTATTGTAGTTCTATAAATTTCCTGCCCATAACAAAAATAAATATAATCGTTTTCGATATAAAATTTTTCCTTATCGTTCAACTGTTTATCAATGAGTTTGATTAGTTCACTTCCGTCCAAATTACATCTGTACAGTGACTTGCCTGTAGATTCTTCCCTATCTCTTAAGGAAAAATATAATTGATTATGATATTCGACCAGGTTTGTCAGATAATTTAATCCTGTCTTAGTTGGCTTATATATAATAGTATTGCCTGTTCCATCTACTTTAATTTTATAGATGGTAGCATCAGCAATATAGTAAATCCACTCACCGGTAATATTAAAACTTGAAGCAGTTTCAAGGGTTAATTTTGTTTTACTGCTGCTCCATCCATCAATACTTATTTTGTACATTTTATTGTAGTCACTTTCATTTAAATAATAAATCCAATCATTAATAACAACAATCTGAGAACTTTTTTCTTGGCCTATAGCCGTTAACCCAGTCCCGTCTATTTTAATTTTGCTGATTAAGTTCCTTTCATTGTCAAAAAGCCCATTTGTAGTAAAATATAACCAATCACCCATATAATTAAGGTTTTGCCCAGATACCTGGTTAGTTATTTGTTTGTTCAGTCCATCATAATTTTTGATAATACCACTTTGTTCTATTTTTGTAAGGTCTGAAAGTGTATACTCTATTGGGTAAGAGATATAAATCTGGTCATCATTTACTGTATAAAAGCCTCCGGAATTAATCCTAGCGTTTGTGCTCCCCATTGAGTATAGTATTGTAGGAGTAGAATTTTGCGGAATCGTAAAATATTCTGAAACTAAATTACTTGAAAGAGCTCTTTCTCCCCCCAGGATATTTACTGTTTCGACTGATACAGCACTTAGATAATTTCTGGTAACATCGGCGATGGTATTGTCAAGTAGAATTATTGGGGCTTGTTTTTTGGCAGCAAGTGCAGAGCCAGCTAATGCATCTGCAAAAATATTTCCGCTTGCTACATATACCATATTGGTTGAAAATGCGGATTTGTATTTATTCAGTATGGATATGTTCCTTTCATATTTATCATTTCCATATATTCTAGTCGTATTTTTAAAATACTGATTTATATTATTTTCTATGACATTGCTATCGCCAACAATAACGGCTTTATCAATTGAATACTGCGTAATAAATTGTTTAGTTTCATCGGGTACGAATGATTTTGGTACCAGCAGTATTGGGATATTCATATTCGCTGCTATAGGAGCAATTGACAAACTGTCAGCGAAATCTTCACCTGTAGTAATAATAACTTGATTACTAAAATCCAACAGTTCAGCAATTTTTACTGATGTAGAAAACCTATCTTTTCCAGATAATCTGATTACTTCAATATTGATGTTTTTTAGCTGTCGTTCAACTGAAGAAGAAACTGCACTTAACCCACCAACTATATAAACTTTCTTAGTTTTTAAACGAATTAATTCCTGTTGTGTAATATCTGATAAACTATCTTTCTCAGTCAGTAAGATTGGTGCATTATATTTTTTAGCTAAAGGAGTCGCTGCTAGGGCATCGGGGAAATTTCCCCCATAGGCAATGATAGCAAAATCAGACTGATTCCACCCACTTCTTGCGATTTCTACCGCAGTCTCATATCGGTTTTGCCCTGCTGTCCGATTATTATTTGGTAATGAGTAAATTGCCTGTGAAAACATAAATAAAATAAGAAGTGTTAAAACGACAACTTTTAAGCTTTTTTTCATTTCACTTACTCTCCCGTATATAATATTTTTTACGTTTCATAGGAATGAAAATTTAATAGTTATTTTTTATTGAGCTTGGATGTTTTTTGGGATTTAATTATTTACAAATAAAAAAGGAATTTATAAAAATGTATATTCAGGAGTGTGATAAAGTCTTTGAAAGGTAGAATAGTTTGGATTGATTATGCTAAGGGAATCGGAATTATTTTAGTTGTATTTGGTCATGTTATTGGAGGTATTAATAGTGCCGGTATGGACATATCAAAATCATTTTTTACCGGTGCATTTAGTTTTGTCTATGGATTTCATATGCCCTTATTCTTTTTTTTATCAGGATTGTTTGTAGAAAACTGGTTAAATAAAGAAAATAAATTTCATGACAAGATTAGTACAATTCTCTGGCCGTATTTTATTTGGTCTATTATGCAAGGAGCCGTTAATGTTTTGCTTTCAGGTTATACAAATAATTCTTTAACCTGGTCCTCACTTTTCTACTCCATTCTATTTTCTCCCATTGGGCAATTCTGGTATTTATATGTGCTATTTATTTATTTTATTCTATATTATTGCTTCAAGAAATTCCTTAGTATTAAAATAATTTATTTGGTATCTTTATTGTTTTTTTTATTCAATCCATCCTTGAATTTTTGGATCCTTGATAAAATTTTGTTAAACTTTATTTTTTTTGTTTCCGGTTCATTGGCCAGGAATAAAATTGCAAAGAATTTATTTCTTTCAATCAACAAACTACCTTTATTAATTTTTTCCTTAATTTTTATAATTGCAAACTTTGTGTACCTTGAAAATACAGACTATTTTAATCTTAAAATTATTGGAAAGTTAATCATAGGGTACATCGGAATATCATTTATTGTTGTACTAACAATATTTTTGCAAAGATTTAAGGGCAAGTTTTTCAAGTCTCTTCAATTTCTTGGCAAAATGTCTATGATAATCTACCTGGCACACATTTTAGCCTCCTCTGGCTTTAGAATCGTTGCGCAAAAACTTGGCTTCGAAAATGTATTTGGACATATTATAATTGGCTCACTATTAGGACTGGCACTACCAATATTATGCTATTTTATTCTCGAAAGAACTAATCTAACTAAGTTTTTTTTGGGCAAGAGTTAATCAGCACCACCCGCTAAGCGGGTGGCGCTGATTGTGTTAGGAAGCATTTGTCATATGTTTATAAAGACTAATAAGAAATTAATTTCATATATATATAAGGGTACTCTTATGTTGTTTGAGGGCTCAATTCACAGAGTGGTTCTGAAAGGAGTCGCTTTTAAGTCATTTGCCCAAAAGGGGGTAGGGAATGGGGCATGCCCACATGAATATTTTGAAAGTAATAAAGGAGATATGAGATATGTTGAAAAAAAAGAGAAGAGTGTTGCTTCTTGCTTTAATCGCCATGGCCTTTACTTTATTTCCCTCCCAGTTATTCGCCGGCAATTTTAAGGTGGAGAGCGGGAGAATATTTGGAGTTGACCGGATAGAAACCGCTTTGGAAATTTGCAGCTCCGGCTGGGATAAAGCAGACACAGTGATCATTGCACCTGCAGATCAGGAGAATCTGGTTGACGCTTTAGCGGCTGCACCTCTAGCCGGACAGGAAAATGCTCCAATACTGCTTACTTATAAGAATGTGCTGGACTCGAAAGTGAAAGCCAAAATCATTTCCCTAAATCCGGAATACGTATATGTTATTGGGGCAATTCAAGATAATATTAGAAATGAGATTACAGCAATAGGGGGAATATCGGTTGTTGCCTTAAAGGGTTCAAACAGATGGGAAACAGTGAAGGCAATTAACGAAAGACTTTATAATATAGAAGGCTGTTTTATTGTAGGTTTTAATTCCCTTGCAGATGCACTTTCTGTCAGCTCCTTTGCTGCAGCAAACAGATATGCAATTATTCTGGCAGATCAAAACGGACGGATTCCCTCTGGACAAGGTGTCTTAGGCACTATAACTTATATCGTTGGGGGTCCAGCCTTGGTTTCGGATATTTCTGGTTCAGCAGTCCGCTTGGCTGGCGGGGATAGGTTTGAAACAAATAAAATCATATTGGAAAACCTTTACTTTAATTATACTAAAGTATATCTTGCAAACGGATTTGATAACCACTTGGTAGACTCCCTTATTGCAGCGTCCTTAGCTGCAAAGGAAAGATCACCGATAATTCTAACCAATAACTATTTAACAGATCAATTAGATGCTATAAAAGCAAAGATGTATTCTTATAGTGAGATCATTGCGTTGGGGGGAGCAGGAGTTGTATCCAATACTATAAGGGATAGTCTTGGAGGAGCAAACTCCGGAGGTTCTTCGGGAACTGCCATTGTCCGTGATATTACACCTGTTAGTCTAAATTCATTTAAAGTTTATTTTAACAACAGAATAGATAAGGATACTGCTGAGACTGTAAGCAATTATATTGTAAATGGTTCAGAACTGGAGGCAGGTTTTGATTCCGCTGCTCTTCTGGCTGATGGAAAAACCGTACTAGTTATGATCGATCAGGACAATGCTTCGGATATGGCTCCTTTTGGTCAATTACAAAGATATACTGTAGAAATTAAAAAGAATTTAATATTCAGTGAAGACAAAATAACATCAGTTCCAGGGTATAGTAAAGAGATTGAATTCCATGATGTTACCATACCAAAAATTTCTACCGTTAAAGCATATGGAAATAAAAAAGTAGTAGTCGAATTTACGGAACCAGTTAATGTCCGATCATTAAGCTCCAATGTATATAATTGGAAAATCGATGGAACTAATCTTTCTGCGTATGGCCTAAATTCCTCAGGGTGTGACACCATTAAACCTACTTTTGGAACGGCTTTTCCGATATCCTTTGCCATAGAACTATATTTTGAAAGTCCTTTAAGTTCTGGAAATCACTCCTTGACAATAAAAGACGGTACTTCGGGAGTAAGTGGATGGTTGGTAGACGGTGCTAATTTTGTATTTCAAGAGTCAAGCATGAACTTCAGAGTTGAAAGTTATTCAGGACAGCCCCAGGTTCAGTCGGTTACCGTTGTTAACAATAAAATCCAGGTAAAATTTAACAGGTCAATGTTTTATGATGCCAATGATCCCAATAATGGCAGGGGTAGTGCGCTTAATACTTCTTACTACGATGTGAATGATGTGGGCGAAAGCAGCAGCTTAAATAGTTCTCCTCTATCCAGCAATCCTGTGTTTAAAAGTAATTCTGAGGATACGATCGTAGAATTCAGTGTTGATTCAGGGGTATTGAAAAGTGGTTATAATATTCTTGAAATTAATAAGAATATTCAAGACGCTTGGGGAAATCAACTGCACTCAAATGATAATCTAAGATTATCATTTACCTATCAAGCGGATAAGACTAAACCATACGTTCTTTCTGTAGTCTGTCTAAGCGATACAAAACTGCGAATTCATTTTAGTGAAGATATGAACAAGGATTATGCTCAAAATGTCAGTAACTATAATATTAAGAATTCTGACGGAGTTGAGATATTTGGAAGGAGTGCGGGCGGGACTGCAAGTACAGTACCACTCAATCAAGATTCCAATACAGTGGAATTAGTGATGCCTAATAACACTTATCTTAATCAAAGTGATTATGTACTAAAGATTGAAAACCTTATTGATACAGCTTTTGAATCTAATACAATGGACACATATACTATTACTTTTAACGGATATGATGATCGGGGACCACAATTAAAAGAGGTCATTGTTGATAGCAGCGATAATTCTATGGCCGTATGCTTTTTTGATGAAGCTGTAAATTCAGATTCTATTAGGCTTATTAATTTTGGATATAAGGATGGAGCAGGAGATTCAAGGGATCTTCCAAGCGGAAGCAGCCTATCTATTGATGGTACTGGCAAGATTGTAACAGTCGATTTTCCGTCCGGGTATACAGTTAAAGTTTTAAATGGCGGTGCAGGCGATACAAATGATAAATACGAAGTTAACGGAATCAGGGCAGCATTTATAAAAGACAGAGCAGGTAATGTTATGCCTGGTATCGCAATGACAGTTAATGTTCAGTCCAGTGTCTCAGGTGATTATCAGCCGCACTACATTGAAAACTCTTTCTATCTCTATGATGATGGTGACTACGTAAAAGCGGAGATTAAGCTCAATCAGCAGCTTAACAATCTGAACCAAAACGATTTCAGCATTGGGGAAAATGGTGTTGGCTACGCCGGAGGAATTTTACCCGATGGCGCATACTCTGTTGGAGAAAAAATATACTTAAGGTTTACCGACAATACAAAAGTAAGAGCTGTCAGGAAATCTGGACCCAACGCATTTGTTTATTCTAAAAGAAACGCGAGTTTAGTTTCATATGGAACATCAGGAGTTAAGTTGTTGGAATTCCCTGTGGCGGGGTACCAGGTATACGATGACCAAATTAAGCCAAGAGTTTTAATAGATGATCCCAATACTCCTACCTTGAAATTAACATCTACCGTCGGTGATGCAATTGTGATTATTGCCTTTAGTGAACCGATTGATGGATCAATTGTTGGCTACTATGAGGATGATTTCACTTTTACCTGTGGAGGAGGCACACGGTCCGTAAAGAGTGTAGAAGTCGATACGGTAGATAAGAGATTAGTAAAATATAATCTGGGACCTGTAGCGGATCTGTCTTCCAATACCATTACTGTGAGGGCAGTTGAGAGCAAGAATAGCATTAGAGACTTAAAGGATAGGGGTCCTCAGGATAATAATATCTATGTACCCACAAGTGATGATCGGTACGGTTGGAGTGTATCCGATAATAGTACCCCGACAATTGCCGGCGTAACAGCCGACTCTGCAACAGATAAGGTAAGAGTTACCTTTAGTGAAGCAATATTTACACCGGGCAGCTGTAGTGATTTTAAAATAGATTCTCCTTATGATGAAGGAATTACGGCAACAACTGCAGCAACAGCATGGGCCTGGGCAGCCGATAATACTTCAGTAGAACTCACATTTGGGGCGTTGAATCTCAAAGCCAATGACACGTACTCCCTGCAGTTTGTAAGTCCCGGAAGCAGTAAATATCGAGATGGGGGAATACACTGTCTTAGCAGTGTGACCAAATCGGGTTTTGTAAACACTTCTGCACTTGATGCAACAGCTCCTACGGTATGTATTCCCATCGGTGATGCGCTAGGAAATGGGGAAACAATTACAACAGGAAGTTCTGTGTATGTTAGATTTTCCGAGGTTCTAAGCACAGCCAGTAAGGCGGCGGTAGAAACAGCCCTAACTGGGGCTAAATCGGGAGCAGGAACATTAACTTATGTCTGGGATGACACAACAGCAAAACTTACAGCCACTGCAACCGGAGGAAATGTTATTTTTGCTGCGGATGTGACATGTAATATTTCCGATGGGACTAATACCAGTATTGGAGTAACGATTCTAAATGACTAAGTCTTAGAAATGCCAAAGGGCGTAAACAAACTGAAGTTTTGTTACGCCCTTTATTTCATTCAGCTTCTCAATGTAAAAGTAAGTAACCTAAAGTAAGCGTAAACTCCACAGGCGTAAAAAAGGAACCCACTGTAAACCAGCAGGCCCCGTCGAATAAAAATCATTCGTCCTATTTGCTCTGTGGATCCGGTACGCGGCACTCCCGAGTTTGACACTTGCCCTGAAAACCAAAACAACAAATCCTTGAAAATAGCGGGTTTGCGGGCCTAAAAAAGCAAATAATTTCAAAAAGTGGTGGCAATATTCGTTGCTTATCATGGCTAAATAATCTTTATTTAAGCTTGTTTGTTGATGTTGTTAATGGTAAAATTAAACTATGTTTGTAAAGATTACGAAAGCCGGAAAATATGAATATGTCCAGATTGTAAGGTCTTTTAAAGACCAGGATAATGTTACAAGGCATGAAGTGCTTGCCAATCTTGGACGCAAGGACCAGTTGGAAGATAATCCGTCTTTTCAGCGTGTCATCAAAAAACTTGCCGAATTGGCCGGGCTTGATGAGTACAAGCGCAAAAACGGTGATCCATTGTCTACTGCCTCTGAAGCAGATATGCGGAATTGGGGACATATCGTGTATCGCAAGCTTTGGGATAATCTGTGCTTTAATGAGTGCATGGATAAAATCCAGAAGCAAAATCCGCGAATTAAACTCAACCTGGCTTCAAGTGCTTACCTGATGGTTGTGCAGCACCTCCTAAACCCTAGAAGCAAGCTGGCGACTTTTAATAATAAAGAGAAGTATCTTGGTCTCTCTGAGATGGGCCTTCAGCACCTGTACCGGTCACTGGACCTCTTGTGCCGGGGCAAAGAAGAAATCGAATCCCATATTTTCTATGAAGGGTATGACCTTCTGAACATGACCATCGATGTGGTGTTTTACGATGTGACTACCTTTGCCTTCCAAAGCGTTGTCCAAGATGATTTGCGGGATTTCGGCTACAGCAAGGACAACAAATACAACGAGGTTCAGGTAGTTATGGGGCTGCTTATGGATGTCAACGCCCAGCCTATCGGGTATGAACTGTATAATGGTTCTACCTTTGACGGTAATACCATGACAGCGGCGTTAGAAAACTTAAAGAAACGCTTTGGGATCCGCCGGGTGATCATTGTGGCTGATCGTGGTCTAAACAGTAAAATCAACCTGCTTCATATCAAGAAAGCCGGATACGGCTACATTATGGCAACAAGACTCAAAAAGATGAGCAAAAAGATTCAAGAACAGGTTCTTTCAAGTGAAGGATATATGACGATCAATGGCCCATTTACAGATTCGGAAGGTAAACCCGAAGTGATTCAATACAAGGTTTTGGAATACACCAACCCGGTGAAGGACGAAAAGCAAGAAGTCCACAATTTACCTGAACATTTGATTCTAACCTATTCAGAGCGGAGAGCGGCCAAGGACCGCAAAGACAGGGAAAGAGCGGTTGAAAAAGCTAAAATACTGATTCAGGAACCAGGAAAATTAAACGCTGCTCTAAAAAGAGGTTATCGCAAATATGTCCGGAAAACGAGCGCTGAAAAGGCTGAAGCGACTTATAGCCTGAACGAAGCAATCATCCAAAGTGAAAGTAGATTTGACGGGTATTATGGAATCCAAACCAGCGAATTAGAAATGGACAGCAGCAAAATTCTTGATGCCTACCATACCCTCTGGAAAATTGAAGAATCCTTTAGGATAATGAAAAGCCATTTGGAAGCTCGACCGGTATTTCACTGGACAGAACCAAGGATTAAGGGTCATTTTGTGGTTTGTTTTCTGGCATTGCTGCTGGAACGCAGGCTGGAAAAAACACTGATGAAAGCAGGAATAACTGATTATTCACCCCAACAGATCCGCGAAGCGATTAATAGTATGCAGTTTGCAGAATTCGTGATGGATGATCGGCGATATTATCTGAAAACACGGACAACGTCTCTAGGAAATAAAATTCTCAAAGAACTAAAGATCAAACCACCGAATAATTTAATGCCGGTCGAAGAATATAAAGCCTAAAAATAGACAGTGGTGGCAAAAATGCTGTTTCTTAAGTTAAGAATGCCCTATTTTCAAGGCTTTGCGGATTTCAAGTGTCAAACTCGGGAAAAAGGAACCCACTGTAAACCAGCAGGCCCCGTCGAATAAAAATCATTCGTCCTATTTGCTCTGTGGATCCGGTACGCGGCACTGCTCCGGAGCATTTGCCGGCAACAGCTGAGTCACCCAGTCCGGTTGCGTCCGATCC
>JAAYUV010000005.1 GCA_012517475.1 Peptococcaceae bacterium
AATTGCTGTCTAATCCTGACTTTACCGACATGCTATTGTCCCCCAGAGGCTTTCGCATGAGGTTAGTCGGTTGTCTTACATCGCATCGCAGGAGCGATGATTTCTGCGAAATATATATGAAGCGCACAACGTGCGCACGAAAGGAGTATTAACTTATGGAGTGGTTAGGTCCGATAGGTATTTTTATAGCCCTTGCGCTCTTGGTTGTTCTTGCAATGAGGGCATATAATATTCTTGTTATCGCTCCGGTTGTCGCCATTGTTATTCTTCTTACAAATAAGATGCCTCTGATTAATGGCTTTTTTACAGCACCCGATTCCTATATGGCAGGTTTAGGGTCCTTTATTACTAAGTTTTTTATTGTATTGCTCCTTGGGGCCATTTTAGGAAAATATATGGAAGACAGTGGAGCCGCGAAATCTATAGCAAAAAGCCTTATGAAACATGTAAAACCTGATAACCCCTACCGTATGTTGGTTTTCCTGATGGTGATCAATTAAATAGATAATAACCTTTGTTCAATAAAAGATGATTTTATAAGGGGCACCTCATGGTTAGCCTCTTTTTTGTGCATTACTATTGTGTAAGCACAGTTTAAAATTTCGGGTTACAAAGCGATATACTCCATGAAGAGATTTTTAAATAGAATGATAAGAATATTTTCTTGGAAACCTAAGGAGATATTTTTTTATAATTAATGGTAAAATATGAGCAAGAATAAAATTTAAGATGAGAGAATATTATTGAAGCATTATCATAAGCTCATGTTGAATTGTTCAATTTGGAAGTTCATTAATGGAAGATGGCAAATGGTCTTTCATCAAGGCACCCCATCGGTCAAATCACGTTCATAACGTATGTGGTGGTCAGGTGAATTAAATCGGTAAGTTCAAAAATCCATATTAATATATGGTAAAGGATTAAAAGGAGGGAAAGTAAATGAAAAGTAATGCAGAACTTAAAGCTTTAGCGAAAGATAATTTAAATGGGAAATGGCTTATTGCAATTATTGTCTCCGTTGTTGCCTGGCTGTTAACCGATGCTTTTACAGGTAATGGCGGCAGAGAAAGTGTAGATTACATATGGCGCAACGGAGAAGTTGTTAAAACCGTAGTGAATCATGAAAACACGCTGTTTTCTCTGATTTCATTTATCGTTGGGGGACCAATAAATTTTGGGTTAGCTGCTTTCTTTTTACATTTAGCCAGAGAACAAGAAGCAGGATTTTCTGACCTGTTTACCGGCTTTCATGATTTCTGGAAAAATTTTGTCCTCAACTTTTTTATCATTGTGTTTACCATACTCTGGTTTTTGCTCCTTATTATTCCCGGATTTATTGCCATACTACGATATTCCATGGCCTATTACATTATGAATGATAACCCTGAGCTTAGGCCGTTGGAAGCGATAGAATTGAGCAAAAAAATGATGGCGGGGCATAAGGGAAGATTATTTATGCTATGGCTGAGCTTTCTTGGCTGGTTCTTATTAGGAATTATTACATTCGGCATAGGGTTTCTCTATGCGATGCCTTATTATCACGCGGCCAAGACCAATTTCTATGAAGATCTGAAATATTATGCTATTTGATTGGAATAAGAAAGAGACAAGGGGTTGTTGCAAAACTACCTAAGAAGGTTTCCATAATGTATAGCCGCTCTCGGCAGATTGCGCCATCCGTGGCGCAATCTGCCGCGCTCCGCATCGTGCTTCGCTTGACGCTGTCTATACATTACGGAAACTAGTCGTTTTGCAACAGCCCCTTGATATTTGTTAACCGCTTCTTTTGCTTTTATTCTGTTTAATACTTTTTATTATAATAGGAAATAAAGCCAATATATAAAATGACTTGAATCAAAAGAACAGATGCAAGGGTCAGGCATATTTCCCTGAACCCTAACAGCCCTGTTAAAAGTGTGCCGGCGCTTTCTGCATAGAGCATTACGGTATAAACGGCAGAATTCGTTTTCAGCCTGATGAGCTGGGTTCTTTCTTCATTTTTTGCAATTTCCACTTCCGCAGCCCTTTTTGGGTTTTTCATCAGCCTTATGCTTACAATGATACCGAGTATTCCCGTCAAGATGAATCCCCCAATGATTCCGGAGATCACTCCTTCCCTATAAGCGTCGGAATAACTGCCGAAAAGCGCATACAGTATGGCTATCACTCCTATAGAAGTATGTCCGATGAAGTATATCAATATTCTTTTAGCGTAATTCATGAGTATCCTCCTCAAAAATAAATACCTCTTCGATGGATAATTCAAATATCTGCGCTATTTTATGAGCCAGAAAAATGGATGGATTATAACGGCCGCTTTCCAGGGAAATGATTGTTTGTCTGGTCACGCTGCATAATCCGGCCAGCTCCTCCTGTGTCATGCGCTTATCTCTGCGCAATTCCTGAATACGGTTTTTCATGCGAGATCCTCCGGCAAAGGGATTGTCAGCAAATGAAAGTAAAGCTAACTTTACTTAAGAGTATAGTTAACTTTACATTGAAAGTCAAGTTTATTTTACATTTATTCACTGCTAAATGCGTTTTTCATAATCAACAAGGCAAAAAGTATATAGAAAGGAAATAAGAAAAAGGCAAAGAATTGTAAGAAAATTTTGATTCTTTGTCTTTTATTACTTGACGGGACAGGGTCTTAATGAGTATACTGAAATTAAAACTATACCAAAAAGGTATACTAAGAAAGAAGAATCCCTATGCAGCTGAATCAAGCTACCGATTACGCTTTTCGAGCCGTATTATACCTGGCAAACAACACTTCACAGGAAATTATTCCGGCCCAGACAATTGCTGATGCAGAAGAGATTCCGATGCGGTTTTTGCTGAAAATCATGCGCTCTCTGATTCAGAACGGCATCGTCAAATCCTACCGGGGGATAGAAGGGGGTTATGCGCTGGCAAAACTGCCTGAAGAGATTACCTTACTGGATGTGGTTCAAGCCGTAGAGGGGCCGGTTCATCTCAATCGCTGCCTGATTGATCCCAAATATTGCAGCAAAAATGGCGCAGATACTTGCGCGATACACGAAGCCTTAGAGAATATAGAAAAAAACCTTGTTAGTGGTTTAAGAAATCGCAACTTTGCAGAACTAGTCGGGAAAACACAAAACAATTAAACCTTTCCGCAAAATAATCCGGATAGCAAGAGTATCAATAGCCGGAGATTTTAATACCTTACTGAATATCTGACACTACGGAATAAACTACGTTAAAACTATACTAAAAAGGTATAGTAAGAAGATGGTTCATGAAGTCCAAAAAATAAGTTGAAAGGGGAGGGAAGAAAATGAATGAACTCATTCTGGCCAGATGGCAGTTCGGGATTACCACGGTATATCACTTTTTGTTTGTTCCGTTAACCCTGGGACTGTCTGTTCTGGTAGCGCTTATGGAAATCAATTTTGTACGGACAGGGAAAGAGATCTATAAGCAGATGGCGAAATTTTGGGGCAAACTTTTTCTGATTAATTTTGCTATGGGAGTGGTTACCGGGATTGTTCAGGAGTTTCAGTTCGGAATGAACTGGTCCGGTTATTCCCGTTTTGTCGGGGATATTTTCGGAGCCCCGCTGGCCGTGGAAGCCCTGGCGGCCTTTTTCATCGAATCTACCTTTATCGGAATCTGGGTGTTCGGGTGGGATAGGCTGTCTCCGAAAATGCATGCTGCGGCGATATGCCTGGTGGCTTTCGCCGCGAACCTTTCCGCTTTTTGGATACTGGTAGCCAATTCGTTTATGCAGTCCCCGGTTGGTTATGCTGTGCGCAATGGACGGGCAGAAATGACGGATTTCTTTGCGCTGTTACAGAATCCTCATGTGTGGTACCAGTTTCCGCACACCGTATTATCCGGATTCACAACGGCCGCCTTTTTTATCATGGGAATCAGTGCCTATCATTTGATCCGAAAAAAAAATCCTGATTTTTTCCGCCGCTCTTTCCGGCTGGGAGTGATTTTCGGAACAATAAGCCTGCTTCTTGTCATGGGAATCGGTCACTTGCAGGGACAATACCTGAGTAAAACCCAGCCTATGAAAATGGCTGCTGCAGAAGCCTTGTGGGAAAGCGCTGATCCCGCGCCTTTTGCGGCTGTGGCTTTAATCAATGAAGAAAAGCAAACCAATACTGTCTCCATCGAAATTCCCAAATTATTAAGTTTTCTAACCTATAACACGTTTGACGGGGAAGTAAAGGGAATGAAAGAACTCCAGAAAGGGTACGAAGCGCAATATGGACCGGGCAATTATATTCCTCCGGTGATCCCGGTATTCTGGAGTTTCCGTCTCATGGTCGGGGCCGGAGGGATCATGCTCCTGCTTGCACTCTTCGGTTTGTATAGTTGGAAAGAGGGGAAGCTGGAAAACAGATCAGGCTATTTAAAGGTCATGCTCTGGGCAATTGCGCTTCCGTATATAGCCAATACCACCGGGTGGCTGATGACGGAGATCGGACGCCAACCCTGGATTGTCCAGGGGCTGCAGAAAGTGGAAGCAGGGGTTTCGCCCACGGTATCCGCTGGAGAAGTTCTGGCAACATTAATTGGGTTTACACTTTTATATGGTGTTTTAGCTGCAGCCGATATCTACTTGCTAAAAAAATATGCTCAGGCAGGCCCTGAAGGAACGATCCTGGAGAGACATTCGGGAACTTCGCTAAAGGAGGAATCCTTATGGATCTGAACATTTTATGGTTTATTCTCATCACGGTTTTATTTATTGGTTTCTTTTTGCTGGAGGGATTTGATTACGGAGTGGGGATTCTCTTGCCTTTCCTCGGGAAAAACGACACGGAAAGACGCCTTGTGATTAATACGATCGGGCCGGTCTGGGACGGCAATGAGGTTTGGATGCTTACGGCCGGCGGGGCTATCTTCGCAGCTTTCCCCAACTGGTACGCGACCATGTTCAGCGGGTTTTACCTGGCGCTTTTTCTGATTCTGGCTGCTTTAATCGTGCGGGGGGTAGCCTTTGAATTCCGCAGCAAAGACCGCAATCCGTTATGGCGAAATAGCTGGGATTGGGCCATTTTTGCCGGGAGCGCCATTCCTGCCCTGCTCTGGGGAGTAGCTCTTACCAACCTCCTGCAAGGGCTGCCTGTCAATGCCCGGATGGAATACGCCGGTTCCTTTTGGGATCTCTTATCCCCCTATACACTGGTGGGCGGATTGACAAGTCTCTGGTTGTTCCTTCTTCACGGTTCAACATTCCTGGCTTTGAAAGCGGATGAGCCGGTTGCCGGACGTGCCGGGAAGATCGCCGGAAAGACCGGTATGATTGGCTTACCGGTTATGCTCCTGTATATTGTTCTTAGCTTTGTACGGACAGATTTGCTTGCGAAAACCGGAGCAGGGGTTGTCATGATCGCTTCGTTTGCGGCTCTCGCCGCAGTAGTTTTCACATTGCGCCGGAGTCTTTGGGGCAGGGCCTTTGCAGCCAATGGGTTAACTATACTTTTATCCACAGTGGCAGTATTTTGGGGTCTCTTTCCCAGAGTGATTGTTTCCAGCCTTGACCCCGCGTGGAGCCTTACAATCTATAATGCCTCCTCCAGCCCATACACGCTCAAAGTCATGACGATTGTTGCGCTGACTCTGGTACCGGTAGTTCTGTTGTATCAAGGATGGACGTATTGGGTATTTCGGAAGCGCGTGACAGCAAAAGATCTGTATTATTAGAATGATTTGTATTATCATTTTATTGAAGAAGTTATAGGGTGAAGTACAACGGCTTCACCCTTTTTTTCACCAAGGGGCAGGGGGTTTGTCCATGCTGGATAAAAAATTGCTGAGAGAGGCCAGGCAGACAAAGTTTTTTTTATCATTAACCATTGGGTTAGGGATCGCCTCCGGGCTTTTAACCATCCTTCAGGCAGGGTGTTTTGCCCGGATCATCAGCGGGGTTTTATTGGAAGATCGGGGTTTGAGCGACGTTCAAGGCTGGATGGCGCTTCTCCTGCTGGTGATCTTTCTTAGAGCCTTGCTGGCATTGTTCAGTGAGAGCTCTGCGCAGCGGACCGCAGCACGGATTAAAGAGGATTTGAGGCAGAGACTCCTGAGCAGGCTATTTTTCATGGGGCCTGTTCAGGTCAGGGGTGAGCGGACAGGCGAACTGGTTAATGTCTTGGTAGAAGGGGTCGAAGCGTTAGAAACCTATTTTGCCAAATATGTACCTCAGTTAGCTTTGGCTGCCCTGGTGCCTCTGTCCATTCTCGGATTTATTTATCCACTGGATTTGCTTTCAGGAGCAATCCTGCTGATTACAGCACCGCTTATCCCCTTTTTAATGATATTGATCGGCAAATGGGCCACTGTTCTTTCCCGAAAACAATGGGAAGCTTTAAGCCGGATGAGTGCGCATTTCTTGGATGTATTACAGGGCTTGACGACCCTGAAGCTTTTTGGAAGAAGCAAAACCCAATTAGATGTCATAGCCCGGGTCAGTGACCGGTTCCGGGAAACTACCCTGGGAGTTCTCCGGATTGCCTTTCTTTCCGCATTGGTTTTGGAACTGCTTTCCACCCTGAGTACAGCGCTGGTTGCGGTGGCATTAGGATTAAGATTGGTGTATGGTCAAATTCTGTTTGAACAGGCTTTTTTTATTCTGGTCCTGGCACCCGAGTTTTATTTGCCTTTGAGATTGCTCGGAACCCAGTTTCATGCGGGGATGGCCGGTGTAAGCGCTGCCGGGCGCATTTTTGAAATACTGGAAACCCCTTTGGACAACATTCCGGGCGAAGAAAGGGGTTCCATGTTGAAAAGAGCAGAGTCCTGCTCATCAGCAGCACCTCACATATCCTTAGAAAATATAACAGTTCGCTATGAAAAAGAACAGGTACCGGTACTCAACGGGATAAGTCTTGAATTATTGCCCGGGGAAAGAGTTGCGGTGGTAGGGTCAAGCGGGGCCGGTAAAAGCACACTTGCTGCAGTGCTGCTCCGCTTGCTGGAACCGGAAGGCGGCCAAATCAGGGTAAACGGAATTCCCTGGCAGGAACTTGACCCGGAGGAATGGAGAAGCGGACTCGCCTATGTGCCTCAGCATCCGCATCTGTTTTATGGAACAGTAGTAGACAATATCCGTCTGAGCAGTCCGGGAGCTTCTGAACATGATGTCATTACCGCTGCCCGTCTGGCAGGGGCGCACGAATTTATCTGCGGACTCTCCCAGGGTTACGATACTCTCGTGGGGGAAGGGGGAACCAATTTAAGCGGCGGTCAGATTCAACGGCTTGCTCTGGCCAGGGCCTTCCTTAGGAAAGCTTCGTTCCTGATTTTGGACGAGGCGACATCCAGTTTGGACCCGGAAAGGGAATCTCTTGTTCAAGATTCGCTGGAACGACTGTCAGACTGTACGGTATTGATTATAGCGCACCGGCTTGCTTTGGCGGAACGGGCCGACCGGATACTGGTCATGGAAAACGGGCAGGTAACCGAAGCAGGAACCCATGAGGAACTGCTCTTTAAAAAGGGTGATTACTATAGACTGGTGGAAGCCTATGGAGGTGCAGGATGAAAGAGTTTTTACGTCTTGTGCGTTTAACGGCTTTTTCCTGGAAGGGAATGCTGGCGGCAACTGTGTTTAGTTTCTTCACAGTGAGCAGTAATATCGGTCTCCTGGCAGTCTCAGCGCTGCTGATCTCCAGGGCGGCTTTCCATCCTCCCGTACTTGATCTTATGGTTCTCATTGTCGGGGTGCGTTTTTTTGGGGTTTCCCGGGCGGTTTTTCGCTACCTGGAACGTTATGTTTCTCATGATGTCACATTTAAAATTCTGCGAAAAATTCGGATTAGTATCTATGAAAAACTGGAACCGTTGGCGCCGGCTCTTCTTATGAACTATCGCAGCGGGGATCTCCTGACCAATCTTGTTGCTGATGTGGAGACCTTGAAGGAGTTTTATCTTCGGGTTCTGGCTCCACCCCTTACCGCCTTTTTGGTTCTTTCAGCAAATTTTGTTTTTCTGGCTTGGTTTGACTTGCGATTGGCATTTTTGTTTCTGTTTTTTTTCCTCCTGGCAGGGATTGCTGTTCCGTTGCTTATTGCCGAGCTGGGGCGGGGGGTTAAAGAGCGAATGGTCCGGGTAAAGGCGGCCCTGAACGCCCAGCTGGTAGACAGCATTCAGGGAATGACTGAGATGATTGTTTACGGTCAGGCGGAGCGGCAGAGACAGGAAACCGGCAAACTTAACAGAGAGTTAACCATGCTGCAGGATAAAATGGCAAAACTATCCGGCATATCCCAGGCAGCAACGCAGCTGGCGATGAACCTCGCGTTTTGGTCGGTGTTATTAGCCGCTACTTCCTTGGTGCGGAGCGGAAGCCTGGATGGGGTTTACCTGGCCATGCTGGCCCTTAGTACCGGGAGCAGTTTCGAAGCGGTTATCCCCTTGTCTCTGATCTATGCTTATGGAGAAGAAAGCCTGGCAGCCTGGAAGAGAATTCGCAACATTACTTCCGCTTCGCCTGACGTTGCGGATCACCCGATTCCTGCTGAGCTCAGGGATTATTCCGTGGAAATTAAAGACCTCCGTTTTCGTTACGATCAGGGGAAACCTTGGATCTTGGACGGTTTGAATTTCGTTTTGCCTCAGGGAGGACGCGTTGGAATCTCAGGGCCAAGCGGGGCAGGAAAGAGCACATTGGTGAATATCTTGCTGCGTTTTTACGAATACGAAGAGGGGTCTGTTCTTTTAGGGGGACAGGAACTGAAACATTTAGGGCAGGAGGATGTAAGGCGCCTGTTTGGAGTGGTTTCCCAGCATACCCATCTCTTTAATACCACGGTTCGGGAGAACCTGCTCCTGGCAAGACCCCAGGCTTCCGAAGATGAGATGGTTCGGGCAGCCCAGAAAGCCTTGGTTCACGATTTTATTAAAACTTTGCCCAAGGGTTATGATACCTATATCGGGGAGGGCGGATTCAAACTGTCCGGGGGGCAGCGCCAGCGTCTGGCGATTGCCCGGGTTTTGCTCAAAGAAGCTCCCATTCTGATTTTGGATGAGGCCGAAGCCAATCTGGATGCGATCGCTGAAAGGGAAGTCATGCAAAGCTTGCTTAATATGATGGAGGGTAGAACAACTTTAGTCATAAGCCACCGGAGGCTAATTTTAGAAAAAATGGATCAGGTTATAGTTCTTCCACCCGGGATCAGGCAGGAAGACATATTTTAGACGAAGAGTTAGAATTAAAATCCAAGGAAGATACAAGACTTTGCTTCTTTCCGCAAAATAAGTTACCATAGATTTAACCTGGAAACAGCGGTGCACCAAAATTACCTTGGCAATTAGAAAGTAAAAGAAAAATGAGATATTGGAATAATAGGATTAATAACCCGGCAGGAGATTGCAGTGGCAAATCAGTTTTTACCGGTTAATCAAGAAGATATGAAAGCGAGAGGCTGGGATCAGGCCGATTTTATCCTGGTCACGGGAGATGCATATGTGGACCATCCCAGCTTTGGCACGGCCATCATTTCCCGGGTCTTGGAAGACGCAGGTTATAAGGTTGGGATTATTCCTCAGCCCGATTGGAAAGAGACTGTAGAATTTCAAAGAATGGGCAGACCCAGATTAGGTTTTTTGGTCACTGCCGGGAATATGGACTCTATGGTCAATCATTATTCGGTGAACAAGAAAGTACGGGACAATGATTCCTATTCACCCGGGGGGAAAATGGGTTTGCGTCCGGACCGGGCTACCATTGTGTACTGCAATAAAATTCGGGAAGCCTATAAAAATATTCCGATTGTCATCGGGGGGGTAGAAGCCAGTTTAAGGAGATTCGCCCATTATGATTATTGGAGCGACTCAGTTAGAAAATCTATTTTAATGGATAGCAGTGCAGACCTTCTGGTTTATGGAATGGGCGAAAAGCAAATCATTGAGATTGCCCAATACCTTAATGATGGTTTTGAAGCGAAGTATATCCGGCACATTCCCGGAACCTGTTACATAGCGGATGCTTTGGAAGAAGTAAATGAGTTTCACGAATTACCGTCATTCAAAAGAGTGACCGAAGATAAAACCAGCTATGCCGAAGCGTTCAGGGTTCAGTACCAGGAGCAGGACCCGGTCAGAGGAAAGATCTTAGTACAGCAGCACGGGACTAAGTACCTGGTACAGAACAAACCGGAGATGCCGTTGACGAGGGCGGAATTAGACCGGGTATATGCCCTGCCGTACCTGAAAAACTATCATCCGATGTACGAAAAGGACGGGGGCATTCCCGCCCTGGAAGAAGTGAAGTTCAGTATTGTCAGTTCACGCGGCTGTTTCGGAAGCTGCTCTTTCTGTGCCCTTACTTTTCATCAGGGGAGAATTGTTCAGAGCCGCAGCGAGGATTCCATAGTCCATGAAGCAGAAGAACTGACCGGATTAGAAGGTTTTAAAGGATACATCCATGACGTGGGGGGACCTACAGCTAATTTTCGGGGTCCGGCCTGTCAAAAGCAGCTCGTGAAGGGATCCTGTAAGGAAAAACAATGTCTTTATCCGGGACCCTGCAAGAACTTGGAGGTAGATCACAAGGAATATCTGGCCCTCTTAAGGAAACTGAGAGCTCTGCCCCATGTGAAGAAAGTATTTGTCCGTTCAGGACTTCGCTATGACTATATCATGGCCGAAAAAAGTGATCGCTTTTTAAGGGAGTTAATCGAGCACCATGTCAGCGGGCAGTTAAAGGTAGCACCAGAACATATATCACCCCAGGTTCTGCGGTATATGGGGAAACCGGCGGGAAAGCTGTATGAACAATTCAGGGAGAAGTTTTTCAAAATCAACCAGCAGTTGGGGAAAAACCAGTTTATTGTCCCATATTTTATGTCCAGTCATCCGGGGAGCACCCTGGAGACTGCCATCGAACTGGCCGAGTACCTCAGGGATATTCATTACCAGCCGGAACAGGTTCAGGATTTTTATCCTACTCCGGGAACGTTATCTACAGCCATGTTCTATACGGGTCTGGACCCGCTGACCATGAAGAATGTGTATGTTCCCAGAAGCAAAACGGAAAAAGCGATGCAGAGAGCCCTCCTGCAGTTCAGCGATCCTAAAAAATATGCTCTGGTATATGCGGCGCTAACCCAGGCCAATCGTACCGACTTAATTGGCTTTGGACCGAAATGCCTCATCAGGCCTAAAGGCAAAGGAAGACCGGCTAAAAACAAAACTGAAAGACCTGAACAGACCCGGGAAAAAGAGCCCGGAAAAAAAGGAAGCCCCGGCAAGGCAAATAGCAAGAGTCGGGGAGAAAGCAGCAATATCCACGGAGAAATCAGAAACATTCAGAAAGAAAAAAATGGCAACCGTCAAATACGTAAAAGTTCCCGCGGTGCAGCAGGCCAAGACGTTAAAGAGAAGGCAGGAAGTAAACTGAAGAACAAAACAAATAAACCTAAGGTGAGGGCCAGAGGGAAAAAAGGTTAATGAATTAGCAGAATGAGCCATGACAATAGGAAATTCAGTAAAATCTATATAAAAGGAGATCAAAGCCAATGGAGTTAATGGAAATTCTCAAGGATATTTCCGCAGGGATTTTAATCACAGATCCGGATTTTAAAATTATTTGGGCCAATCAATTCGAAACGGATTTTTACCGAATGTCTTTAGATCAAATGAAAGGTCTTTGGGTTGTCGATTGTCATAAGGAAGAAAACAAAGAAAAGATCAAAAGTTTTCTGGCGGACTTCAAAACAGGAGAAATGAAGGAATTTACCAAAACAGCTAATGGAATGATCATCACCTACAGCTCCTACCAAAAGGATGGTCAGTTCGGTGGTATTGTCAGAACGCGGATCAGACTCCCCAAAAATTAAATTTTCCGCCCGTAAATATACCAAAGGCAAATGATAAAAGGGATTGTCGCAAAACTACTTAAGAAGGTTTCCATAATGTATAGCCGCTCTCGGCAGATTGCGCCATCCGCGGCGCAAACAGCCGCGCTCCGCATCCTGCTTCGCTTCACGCTGTCTATACATTACGGAAACTAGTCTTTTTGCAAGAGCCCCTTTTCGTTGCATTAGCAAAATCGGCCGTTATATCATCCAATACCCGTATTACATCTGTCTCTTTGACATCAGAAGTATAATAATGGGCGACAAGGCTCAAGACATTTCGATAGGTGCTTACCCCGAGCATGAACTGCATAATTTCGGTAATACGATGGAGAGTTGTTTCAAAAGATTCTCCTGAAAGGTTTTCCAGCAGCACATTGAAAGAAGAGGAAAGATTGACCGCCACGGATTGCTCTCCGTCCGGAATAAAAGGCCGGAGATCAACTGTTGCCATTACGGGTTTCGGATCATGATCCGGAGCGGCGGCCGTTCTGAACAGGGCTCTGAAGTACGGTTTGTTCCGCGAGGAAATCTCTTAGGCCTTCATCCGGATAATTCGTTATAAGAACGGGGCAATGTTCTAAAACGTGTAAGGGTTCTGTCCGGAAATTCTCACCCGTTGTCTTTTCGGAGATAGCAAAAGGTCTGACAAAAGGGGAGGATTATAAACTCGATCAGAACGGGACAAACATCTATCTTACCGATCGGGGCTATGTCCGTTTCGAGAAATTGCTGGGAAAAGGGGATATTTTTTCCCCTGAGAATCTGGAATCACTCGCTCTTCTTCACAGTGCCCTTCACGCTGAGGTGTTGCTAAAAAAGGATAGAGATTATATTGTTAAAGCGGGAAAAGTCAAGATTATCGACGAATTCACAGGGCGAATTGCACAGAATCGCCATTGGCCGGACCATCTCCAAACAGCAGTGGAGGCCAAAGAGGGAATTACTCCCGACCATGAAGCGACTGTTCTCGGATCGATCGCTCTCCAGCACTATCTTAGTCTCTATCCTATCATTGCGGGAATGACCGGAACGGCGAAAACCTCATCCGGAGAAATCCGGGAATTTTATAGGATTGAAGTGGTTGAAATTCCAACGAACAAACCCAGTGTAAGGATAGATCATCCCCATCGTATCTTTACAAATATCAAGGCAAAGGAAAAGGCCCTTATTCGGGAGGTAAAAAAAGCAAATCAAAAAGGGCAGCCTGTTTTGATCGGGACCCTAAGTGTTCAAGAGTCTGAACGGTTGGCACAAAAGCCGGAGGAGGAAGGGATCCGGTGCCGCGTCTTAAACGCCCGGAATGATGAAATGGAAGTAAAGATGATTGCCCGGGCGGGAGAACCGGAAGCAGTCACCGTTTCCACAAATATGGCCGGAAGGGGAGTCGATATCAGGCTGGGCGGGGAAAATGAACAGGAGAAGGCCGGGGTGGTCCGGTCCGGCGGTCTCTATGTGATAGGAACCGGCCTTCACGAAAGCCAGAGGATTGAGAATCAGCTTAGAGGGAGAGCAGGCCGTCAGGGTGACCCGGGAGAAACGAGATTCTTTATCAGACTTGAAGATGAGCTGGTTAAGAAGTATCAGCTTGATTCGCTCATACCGTTAAAATATTACCCGCCAAATCAGGAAGATCCGGTGGATAGTCCTGAAGTGTTAAAGGTGTTGGCCCATGGGCAGCGGATTATTGAAGGGTATTTAGGGGATTCAGGCGGCAGCAATGGAAATATTCTTCGATGATTGAACAGCAGCGGCGTATTGTTCATTCTCGCAGAAAAGATATTATTTACGACCGGATCACGTTGCATGTTTTACCGGTCAAATCACGGAAACGATATGATCGGCTCGTGTCTTTGCTTGGGGAAGAAAGATTACAGGCCATAGAGAAGGAGCTTACCCTGCACTCTCTCGATCAATGCTGGGCAGATTACTTGCAGGAAATGAGTGAGGTACGGGAAAGTATTCATCTTGTCCTTCTTCAACCTGGACTTGCCTGGTAAACGAAAATCCAAACCAGTTTAACAACTTCTCATTTTTATTAAAAAGAATCTAATATCAGATACTCAAACTCCGCATCAGAAAATATGAATGCGGAGTTTTTGTCCCTAAAAAAATAAACGATGAGTTGGTTGAATTGGGAAAGATTAAAAAGTTTCTAATTAAAAGATATTATTTTGAAGGAAATAATCAAATTATACCGAAAAATTTACAGGGATTCCTAAATATTGATAAATTGGGTGAAGCGATTGGACAAACACGGTGATAATCATTTTGATGCCTCATCTGAAAACGTAAAGCTTTTAGAAGGATTTTACGATAAGCTCCGGCTTGTTGACCGGGGAATTATCCGGCTTCATGACAATCTCATCGTAAGCAGGATTCCTATGAAAGATATTGCCGAGAACAGTGTCTCCCATATTATTTTGATTGAATCCAGAGAATCATTTATTTCTACCTTAACGTTATTTAAAGTGTGCTTGGCGTCTTTGCAATATCTATCTTAATTATGATTATCGCAGGTTTATTTTTTAGGAAACTCATTGTTTCACCGATTACTTATCTGGAAACCAATATAGAAAGTATGGAAAAAAATAATATCATAACCTATATTGAAGAGGTCGGACCAAAGGAAATCAAAAGGTTTATCCAGAAGTTTAATAAAATAACTCAGACGATTCTGGATATCCATAAAAAAGAAAAAGAAAACCTGGAAGAGCTGACAAAGAGAGATTTTTTGACATCTTTATTAAACCACAGGGTTTTTTTTCAGGATTTTAACAAAGTGATAAACGAATACCGGCAGGCGGCCGTTCTTTTCTGTGATATTGACAGATTTAAACAGGTTAATAATCATTTTGGACATACCAAAGGGGATCAGGTATTAAAACAAAGCGCTATCCTTCTCAAAGAGACGGTAAACAATAAAGGGACCGTCTACCGGTATGGGGGGGAAAAGTTCACCGTACTCTTGCCGGACAGCGATAGGGAAGCGGCTCTGGAAATGGCAGAGATGATCCGAAAGGCGTTTTTGCGCAGCAAGAAAATCCAGGAATTTGCCAAGCAGCTTCCGATAACTGTGAGTATCGGAATCGCATTCTACCCTCAAGACGGGCAAGATCCTGAAACCGTGGTCAAAAAAGCTGATCAGGCGATGTTCTACTCAAAAAGGTGTGGCAGAGATCAATGCCGTATCTTTACCGAAGAAATTGAAAAGAGTTTGGAACAGAACCATAAAGAATCTATCAGGAAAGAAATATTAATAGAATCCGTTCTTGCCCTCGCTGAGGCGGTAGATGCCAAAGATAACTATACGGGGGAACACTCCAAGAAAATTGTGGAATTATCATTAGCGATTGCCGAAAAGATCGGACTTCAGGAAAAAGAGAAAAATAATTTGAGAATCGGTGCATTGCTTCACGATTGCGGGAAAATAGGAATACCGGATTACATCATTAAGAAGTCTGAAACACTGACAGACGAAGAGTTTGAGATGATAAAAAATCACACTTTACTTGGAACAAATATTATCAGACATATTACCAATGAGCCGGAAATTATCGCCGCGGTTAAAAACCATCATGAAAGATGGGATGGAAAAGGATATCCGGACGGACTGGAAGGGAATGCAATTCCTCTCTTTGCCAGAATAGTGTCTTTGGCGGATTCTTACCACGCCATGATCTCAGACCGGCCTTATCGTAGCGCGTTAACCAAAGAGGAGGCTATTCAATTGAAAAAGAACAAGCCTTATTTTCCCAGGATAGTACGAGAAATTCCCTTAACTGACAGTATAAAACAAGGGGTAAGTTCCTATGGATTTTGGGATGATGCTTACCAGGCGATGCAGGCCAATGATCTGGAATGGATAAATCGACAGATGGTTGAAGTGGCAAGCGAAGACTATAAGTTGGATTTTGTTGAGGTATGCGATCTCTCCGGCCGGATTGTTGCATTCTATGGGGAAGAGAGTTTTGGAAATACGCTGTCGGGGCATCCATTATTACGAAAAATAAGCCAGGGAGAAGACAAAATTATTAATGGTTTATATAATTCTTCCAAAGGTCTCACCTTTGTAGCGGTAGGGAAGATTCTGAAGAACAACGGCGAAGGAGAACCCGTAGGTTATCTGATTTTTGGCAAGAGTATTACTGCGGATCACTTGATGCAGGTTAAACAGCTGACCGGGGCGGATGTATCAATCTATTCCCTGAACGGACAGACAATATTAACCACGGATAGTGAACTCAATAAAGCGGCTGCGAAGGTAAACAAAGCAGAAATTGACAGGATAAAAAGCAATGGGTCCAGCTATCTTACAACCTTTACACCTCTGACGGACATTAATGGTGTCGAGGTTGCCGAGCAGGGGACAGTGATTAAAGTTGTAGCCAGCGATAAAGCAAAAAATAAATTGTTATTTACCATTGTGACAATTATATTTGGCTGTTTCATTGTGGCTTTTGCCGGGGGATTAATCATCGCAGGGTATTTGGTAAAACCTTTGGGGGTCATATCACGACTCCTGGAACATATCGGAAAAGGGGATTTTACGCACAAATACGAGAAAGATTTCAAGGGTGAGATCGGAGATATGGTCAGGGCCTATAATCACATGGTAGATAACCTCAGCCATTTAATCAAAGTAACGAAAGAAAATGCGGGGAGAGTGGTTAGCTCCCTGGAGGAAGTCCTCGTCAAAACCGATTCCCTGTCGGAAGCGAGCAAAGAAATACAAAGCGGGATAGCTGAAGTGGCAGCATCGTCCGAATCCGTTGGCGGAGGGGTCTGCTCAATCTGCCAGGGATATTAAAGTACTTATTGAAGAAATCAGGCGGGATACGGATGCAGCGGTTACTTCGATGATAGAACAATCAAGTATTATTAATTCAGGAGCGAGTCAGGTTGACGAAGCCGGCAGTATTTTTATGAAGATTCAATCGGCCTTTTCCAAGGTAACAACAAAGGTGGAGGGCATTTCCACTCAGACGGAAGAGCTTGCCCAACAAAGTGAGAATGCGGTTCAAGAAGTTGAGACGGCCAAAAATGATACCGAACTGGTAAAAGACCGGGCTAAAATGATTACGAAAGTTGCCACAGCTCAAATGGAAGTAATGGAAGAAACAGCCCGGTTTGTCAGAGAATTAAGTGCGTTGGCTATTAAGATGGGAGAATTAGCAGCAAGGTTTAAGGTAAACTAAAGGTAAAAACGAGGGGTCGGCATGAAAGTTTTATATTATCAGTGCGCAAGCGGTATAAGCGGGGATATGAATCTGGGTGCTATGCTGGATTTAGGGATAGACCCGGAGTATTTGCTTAAGGAACTTAGCTTTCTGGGTTTGGGAGAAGAATATGAAATCAAAGTCCGGAGGGAAACAAGAAAAGGAATAGCAGGAACCAGATGTGAAGTTTGCCTTAAGGATCATGGAACAAACCATCAGGGGAAACACCAGCACCGGACAATAAGGGATATCGAGAAAATTATTGGAGAAAGCCAATTATCCGAAAGCATTAAAAACAGAAGCCTCAGGATGTTTCATCTGCTTGCAGATGCAGAAGCGCATGTTCATGGAATTGACCGAAATCAGGTCCACTTTCATGAGGTGGGTGCAACCGATGCCATTGTAGATATTGTGGGGACAGCCATTTGTTTGGAATACCTTCAGGTGGACAAAGTGGTCGCTTCTACGGTGGAACTAGGAGGAGGCTTCGTGAGCTGTGAACATGGATTGCTTCCTGTTCCGGCCCCTGCGGTATTGGAATTACTAAAAGGGATACCGGTCAGTACAGGAAGGGTTGAACATGAAACAACCACCCCGACAGGGGCAGTTATATTGGTTGCTAACGCAGATGAATTTACGGATCAAATGAATTTACTTATTAATAAAGTAGGATATGGGGTAGGAAAAAAGGATTTTACTATTCCCAATGTCTTAAGGATTCTTCTGGGAACTCAGATCCCTAAAAATGAAGGAAAGGGTTCTGGCTTAACCGCAGATGCTGTTCAATATATGATTGAAACCAACATTGATGATATGAACCCGGAATTCTATGAACTGGCTGAAGAAAGATTGTTCGGGGCCGGAGCTCTGGACGTGTTTAAAACTCCCATTATTATGAAAAAAAGCCGGCCGGGGATAAAACTAAGCATCCTGACGGCAAAAGAAAATCTTGCAGCCGTAGAAGAAATTCTTTTGAGGGATACCAGCGCAATTGGGTTAAGAAAGTATTGTGTAGAGAAAGTGATCCTTCCCAGAACGATGAGGACTGTCAAAACCAAATACGGTCCTGTTTCGATCAAAACGAGTTATTTGGAAGGAAAGAAAATAAAAGAAAAACCGGAGTATCATGATTGCAGGAGAATTGCCATAGAGAATAATCTCTCGCTTACAGAGGTCTATAAGGAAGTAGGAAAATACCTGGAAGAATGAGAGTACGATTGGATAGCATAGTTTAAGCAATTTAAACAACTTGATTCAAAAACTTCGAAACAAGCCGGAAAAAGCTATTGAGTTATTCATCTCAGACCCAAGCCATTCTTTCCTGCGATATAAAAAAATCCAAGGAACAGATAACTTCTGTGAAATTAGTCATAGTAATGCTTAAGTAAACAATTGCATTGTAAATCAATCCTGCATATAATAAGAATGTAAGAAATTCGCATTTTCTACCAAGAGGTGAATTGTTATGTTAACGGAAATTAGGAGTAGATCTCAAATTACTATTCCATCCGAAATTATCAAGAAACTTAATCTAAAACAAGGGGATACTTTGGAAGTTGACGTTGAGGGTGATCAAATTATCTTACGTCCTGTTGTTGCAATCCCAAAAGATCAAACTTATTTTTGGACCAAAGAATGGCAACAGGAAGAAAAGCAAGTACAATCTGATATTGAAACTGACAAAATTAAGTATGCTAAATCAATAGATGAGTTATTTAAGGATTTAGGCCTATGAGATTCTATTATTCCGATCTTTTTAAAGAGAAAGTGCAATTATTACACCCAGAAGTCAAAACAGCTTTAAAAAATAAGCTCGAATTAATGGATCAAAACCCTAAACATCCTTCCCTGAGAACCAAGAAGATAAAAGGATCTTCGGATATTTATGAAGCAAGTATAACGATGAATTATCGTATGACATGGCAGTATTATCAAGGTGGAATCCTTCTAAGAAATATCGGCGAACATGACAAAACACTAAAAAATCCTAATCCCAATATTCATCTCCGATATAATAATGTCAGCTAACGTCTCGCCGGTTCCCGCAGCGCCTTAACTACATTCATCACCTTCTTAGTTGGGGGAACCGGAGTTAGGCGAAGAACTTTTCATTACTAATTAAATATGAATTCCATTATCTGGCTTAGTTGATATTTTCAACTTACTTATCTTATTAAGTCGACTTCTATTATAACGTTGTAGCATAATAGGATATGCATGCATAAGTATGCTAAATCCAATCAATAGGATTCCACTTATTATCATTCCTTTTGTTATAGATATTATAGCTGGGACAATAGCTATCAACATTGCTATTACATGAATAGTCTCAGCTCGTTGCATTTCTAGCTCCAGTAATTCGAGTGATATTTTTATATTATTGATTTGTATTTGAGGCGCTAAAACATGAAGCGGACCTCTACGTATTACATTTCGAAAAGCAATAATGTCAAGTTTTTTATAGAGGACCATTTCATTTTTCCATTTTCCTATTTTATAATAACTCTCTGGGAGACGGAAATTTAGGAATAAATCGAGCACAGAAACAATAATAAGTATAGACCACGCAAAACATAATGCTGAAAAAGGAATAGCGATTTGGACTGAATGAAAGAACCAATATCCAGTCAGAGAGGTAAGTATAATGCTTAACAATAGAAAAATGTACCTATTAAACTTCTTTCTCATTTCCATATCCAATACTCTCACATAGAAAAAGTTTTTGCCTGACGTTCAAGCATTCCCGCAGCATCATAAAGCATTCATTGCTAAGTTGCGGGAATGCTGTGTTGAATATCATGAATCTCGAGGAATTAGCGACGTGTGGTACTCTAAATTCAGCAGTTGCCATGGATGGAACCCTTTAAAATTCTCCTTGACTTATCTTGCAAAAACGATAAGCTATTCATTAGGAGGCGATAGTTTTGGATGATAAGGTAATGGATCTTCTCGAAAAAATCCTTGAAAACCAAACCGAGGCTAATTCTCAGCTTAAAGAATTAACTTCTCGAGTCCAAAACATAGAAGCAAAAGTTGAAAATGATTTAGGTTATAAAATCAAAGCTTTATTTGATGCTCGTGAAGTACAAAATGAAAAAAATGATACTATTATCAATGCCCTCGAAAGAATTGAAACTAAAATTGAAATCTTGCAAATGGAAACAGCCCATGTACGCAAAGTCAAATAAAAAGATTGAAGGAGTTTGTTCAAGGCTCCTTTTATTTTACCCTATCCAAGTGGCGGGAACCGTTCTACGACGTATCGCTCTCTAACTAAAAGCTGGAGAGACAACTCCCGCTAAAATAATCAAAAGAGAAATAGCAGCAACTATACAGCTTATTATCGATGCATTTTCATCTTTTACCATAGAAGCAATTGCATACACGAATGAAAATACAAATATAAACGGCCATACAAACCATGTCCAATAATAAAATATCCCTATTCCTTTCATTAATCCAATCAACAATTTATTTTCTCCTCCTAGTGAAATGTAAATGAGTTCTCATTTGTAATCCATATCATAAAACCAAAAATTGAACCTCGCATTATAGAGATGCGCCTAATATCTAACCCCTTAAAAAACAGTAAAACAGTTCCGCAATATTTGCTGCTCATCAAGATATTCTACATTTCTCCATAATTTCCCTGTATAGAAGCTTTCAGTATATGAAAGCTTCTATACATTACGCAACCCTGCCTGAGATGGTTTATTAAGTTATTGTCATTGAGGCATGGATTTCATTCTTTGCAGTAGCAAATGATATCTTTCATCCAGGGCCTTGTACTCGGATGGGATAATCATGGGATCGGAAAGTCTGCCTATAATTTCAGACAGTTCATTTTGAATAAGAAGAAGCTCTTCCTGCCGTATATGCCCAGATCTTCTTTCCCGCTGCTCAAGTTCATCCAAATAATCCGAATATCCACCCTCAAAAGTGTGGAGCTGCTTGTCTCGGAAGGTGATGATCCGGTCCGCGGTGTTCTCTAAAAACCTTCGGTCATGGGAGACAAAAAGAATAGTCCCGGGATATTCATGGATGAGTTTATCCAGTGCTTCTCTGGAGCGAAGATCCAAAAAATTATCCGGTTCATCCAAAAGCAGAAGATTAGGACCTTCGGCAAGAATCTTAGCCAAAGTGGCTTTAACAATTTCGCCCCCGCTTAATAATCCGATGTTTTTATGGACACTGTCTCCCTTAAAGTTGAGCCGGCTGAGGATAATTCGGATTCCGGCCTCACTTAAGAGGCTTTTTTCACGGACATTTTGCAAAATGGTTTTTTCTTTATCCAGGATGTCAAGTTTTTGGCTAAAGTACCCCGGGATCAGACCGTTGGCGAAAGTGACTGCGGGATCGCCCGAAAACAGCGCCTTTAACAAGGTAGTCTTTCCCGTACCGTTTTCTCCGAGTAAAGCGGTTTTACTTCCGGTCGGCAAATGAAAATCCGACTTGTTAAGCAAAAGTTTATTTCTTGTTCTGAGTGTGAGTTCATGTACCTTCAGCGCACTTTTTCCTGTAATTTTCATGCAGGTCTGAAAATATATCCGGATTTCCGGTTCGGAAACAGGCTTTTCTTTTACCTCCAATTTCTCCAGGCGGGTTTCCAGAGAATTGACCGATTGATGCAGTTTCTTTTGGATTTCTCCCGTACTC
Organism: Peptococcaceae bacterium; assembly: GCA_012517475.1. Classification (GTDB taxonomy): domain Bacteria; phylum Bacillota; class Desulfitobacteriia; order Desulfitobacteriales; family Syntrophobotulaceae; genus Dichloromethanomonas. The sequence goes on from JAAYUV010000005.1 coordinate 21,713, forward strand.
CTCTTATGGAGACGGGCTTCCGAATTGCCCATTCTTTTGGGGGTTTTGCGCAGCTGTTTTACGTTCTGCCTGCGTTCTTGAATTCTTGAGACAAGGCGTTCCCGTTCAGCCTGGTATTCGCTGTATTCCTTGTACGCGTTGATCCGTTCAAGCTCCTTGATCTTTTTATATTCGGCATAATTTCCGCTGTAAATATGAAATTGACCGTTGTCGATTTCCATGATTGTTGTGCAAAGACGATCAAGCAGTGTCCGGTCATGAGAGATAAGAAGAAGGGCTCCCGGGAATGACGCCAATTTCTCTTCCACAAGTTGTATTCCGTTTAGATCCATACTGGTAGTTGGTTCATCGGCAAGAAGCAATCCGCAGTTTTTCTCCAGAGCGGTAAACAGTTTTAAACGGCTTAGTTCACCTCCGCTCAGGTAGCTTGTTTTGGAACGTGCATCATAGTCTTGGATATCCAGTTGTTTCATATACGATAAGGAGGTGCGAAGTTCGACCTTCCCCTCATCAGGATGTATTTCCTGAGCCAGGATACCCATTAATGTTGATTTCCCGCAGCCATTGATTCCGACTAAGCCGATACGGTCCTGGTCATAAATCTTAAGGTCATCGATTTTAAAAAGAAGACGTTCGCCATAACTCTTTACAATGTTTTGGGCATGCAAGATAAGCATAAAAAAACCTCCCCTGGTTCCGGAGAGGAATATTTGCTAATTAACATCAACGCATTTTGAAGAAAGATAATACACCTTTAATTCAATAGCATTTTTTTCCACGGAACATTCACTGAAATGGAGTAGGATACCATTTCAAAAAATAATGCATCTGGTGTTTTTACCCTTATTCAATTGCAGCTTACGGAATCAGCCAAGAAATAACCCAATCCGGAACAACGCAAAGATACAAGTTGTATCAACTTGTTACAAGGTCGTGTTGTTACTGTTTCACGGATTAGTTATTTCTCATGTTACCTTTTGCAACCTCCTGCTTCAATTACAATCTTAGTGTAGAGGGAGAATGAAATAAAATCAAGGGGTTAAGGGAGCAATTTTCTTCCCTTCTTTAAGGCCGTCCAGTTTCGGATTCAGAATAACCACCATGCCTTCTTCAAGTCCCTCGCTGATTGCCACATTCCTATCGTTCTCAAAACCCTTTTTTACAGGACAAATTGCTGCCTTGCCATTTTTGACCACCCAAAGAGCATCCCCGTTATTGTAAGGGAACAAAGCTGTCTTGGGAACGACAAGCTGGTTTTCAGCCTTGTCCAGGGTAAATTCCACATCCAGGGCATAGCCCGGTTTAAGAACCAGACCTTCAGGAATTTCAGGAATGATGGTTACTTTGAGGCGCTGTTCCACCAAGCCCAGGGTAGAGAGCTTTTCTACGGCAGAAGGAGCGATCCGGTCCACTTTTCCGGAAAAAATCACGTTCCCGCTCTTGTTATTCTGGATTAATCTGACAGGCATTTTGGGCTGAATACGGGAGGCGTCTTCCGTAAGGACAAAAACTTCAACGGTAAAAGTATTTCCGCTGATAACCGACATCAAAGGGGCTCCCTGGGTAACAACCATTCCTTCTTTGATTTCGAGATTGGCTATTGTACCGGCTGCCGGGGAAGTGGCATTTCGCTGGGAGATCTGATATTTCAGCTGGTTAATCTGCTCTTTGACTACGGATATCAGTGCGGGATAATAATCGGAGTTAACGGTATTGGCAGCTTCTTCGTATTCTTTTTTGCTCAGCACTCCGGCATCATACAACAACTTTTTTGTCTCCAGGTCAATCGTCAGTTGCTGCAGGTCTTTTTGGGCTTCAATACTGCGCATCTGTGCCTGGAGGCTTTGGATCTGATAGCTTAATTCCTGATTGTCAATGCTGACGAGTAAATCACCTTGTTGAACGACGTCACCTTCCCGGACAGGGATACCGGTAATTTTGCCCCCGTAAACAGAATAGACCTTGGATTCTTTCTCAGCTCTGACAATCCCTTCTTCTTTAAAGGTTTTGGCAATACTATCTTTTTTCACCGTCAGGAGTCCCGCTTGGAGAGGTCGGGTAAACTGAAAGATTGTGATGCTGAGGATTGCGATTAGGACCAAGGCTCCAAGGATTATTTTCCATTTCCATTTCATTTTCTTTTTCCTCCCTGTTACTCTCTTGATTTGAGGACTTCAACCAAACTGAGGTTTCGCAGTTTACGGGCAGCCATTTTCTGAGCAAACAAAATGCTTAATATTGAAATGATCAGGGCCAAAAGTAAGGCTTCAAGATTCAACTCAGGGGTAAAGCCAAAGACATCGTTACCGACTGAATCCGCCATTCCGACCAGGAAAGCTTTGGTTAAAGGAATTCCGGCCAGGATTCCGAAAATGCTGACAAACCATTGTTCAAAAGTGATCACAGCAAGGACTTCCTGGGGCGTCATACCCAGAACCATCATGGATGCAAGTTCCCGGCTTCGTTCCGAAAGGGTGATGACGGACGTATTGTAAATAATGGCAAAACCGATGATAATACCGAAGATGAACATGCTGTAAATCATCCCCATATAGGAGGCCATTAATTCCTGCATCTTCCTGAGCATGCTAAGGCGGTTCTCGATCCCATTGATCATCTTGCTGTCATTGTATTTTTCTTTTAGAACCGGAATGCTGCCCTCTTCCACACTGAGCATAATGGAGGTGGCGAGTTTACCCTGCCCCAGAAAATCCTGCAAAGCGGAAATTTCCATGTAAGCATTCGTTCCCATGTTTTGGGGGATAACACCGATTACGGGCAAAACTCTTCGTTCGTCAGGCTTTTGAAAATAAGGGCTTTCCACAGTCAGCAAAGTACCCGGTTCGGCCTGGAGTTGATCAGCCAGCCGCTTTGAGATCAAGACTCCGTTTTTGGGGGGGGCAGCGGAATTCCCCTTGCTGTCTGTGATATGGTAAAGGTCACTGTCTGATCGAATACCGAGTAAGACGACCCCTTTTTCATGCCAGGAATGATGCAAGGTTACCGGTATTTCCGCCATGGTTTCAACCACTCTGACGCCTGGGAAACCGGAGAGTTCCCGTTCTGCTTGATTTTGCGGGAGGGGGCCGGCCAAGGGGATTTTTACGTCATATGTTTCAATTTTCTCAAATTGGTCAAAGAGCATGACGTCACTCAGTTTTTTAAATGACCAGGGAAGAGCTAACAAGCTAAAGGTAAACATAATCCCGATAAAAAGGAAGGCGGTCCGCATCTTATTCCGGAGCATGCTGCGGAGAGCCATCTTGCCCTGGACTGTGAGCATTTGCCAGAAGAAAACAGCCTTTTCCAGGATGACATTTTTGCCGGAAGGGGGCGCGGCCGGGCGCATGGCTTCAGCGGCTTCCAATTTTAAGATGTTTTTGCAGCCCTGATAACCCGCCGCCAGAGAAAATAGTAGCGCTAAAGCCAGACTGAGGAAGAAATAAGCGTAGGAAAATTCCGGTTCAAGCCCGGGCATATTATAATACTGCCGATATATATCCAGGTATGGTCCTGTCAGGGCAAATCCGCTTAAACCGCCCAGAATACCTCCGATCAGACCTGTGACAAGGGCGTAGGACAGATAGTGGAAGAGGATTTCTTTATTGGTATACCCAAAGGCTTTGAGGGTGCCAAGCTGAGTTCGCTGCAGCTCAATCATTCGTTTGAACATAATATAGAGGATCATCGCCGCCACGGACAGAAAAATAACGGGCATGGTTTTGGCAGTGGCCTTAAGGCTGCTCAGTTCCTGAGCCAGCAAAACATCGCTGGTCTGATCTTTTCGCGGGTAAATACTTTTTAACCCATAGGGTTTAAGCTCAGATTCCAAAAGAGGTTTCACATCATCAAAACTTTTGCCTGTCTGAATGGTAAAAACCAGGTTCGTAACAGAGGACTCTGACAAAAAGAGATTTTTCATAACGGAAAGGGGAACATATCCGATTCCGAATGTCTCGGGGGTAGGCATAAGATCGCTGGTTGTACGCATAGCGTAAATAAATTCAGGATTTTTCCCTGTGCCTGTTACGTGGAAGGTTTTCTTTTTCCCGTCGGCAATGATCTGGATTTCCTGGTTAAGTTCCAGGTGGTTGGCTTCAAAAAACTTATTGTCTACCCAAAGATTCATAATGCCGTCTTCCAGCGCGATCCCTTTTTCCAGGAGGACATCATTAATCAGGGATGATTGGGAAGTATCGACAGATACGAGACGAAGATAGACATTATCCTGGCGATCCGGCATAACAACCCGGACATCTTTGATCAAGCGGCCCTGGATCTGTTTAATTCCATCGACCTCACCTAAGCGCGCAACCTGGCTGTAAGGTATTCCTTCCACTTCGGCAAAACCATCGGCAAAATTTTGGCTTTTATAGAAAGAATCCCTTGATAACAGGAGATTATCCATGACCATAGACATAGAGGAATAAACCATTAAACCTATGGCGATGACAATAATGCAAGCGGTATAGGCACCCTTTTGCTGCATAAGGTCGCGGCGCATTTTCCTGAACAGCATTACCAAGTCACCTTCTCCGGAGATATTGGATGTTCATTCACTAAGATACGGGAAATTCCGCCGTCTTTGATATAAAAAACCCGGTCGGCGATGGCAGCAACCCCGGCGTTATGGGTAATAATGATCACAGTCTTGTGATAATTTTCATGAAAATCCTTTAAGATTTTAAGTACCTGAATACTCGTTTGAGAATCGAGCGCCCCGGTGGGCTCATCACAGAGCAGGAGTTCAGGATTCTTTACAATGGCCCTGGCCAAGGCGATACGCTGCTGTTCGCCCCCGCTTAATTGGGAAGGGAAATGGTCTGCTCGTTCCGCCAGGCCTACCTTGCTAAGCATTTCTCCGACATCAAGAGGGTTTTGAGCGATTTCAGCAGAAAGACTGACATTTTCAGAGGCGTTAAGATTAGGGATCAGATTATAAAACTGAAAAACGAAACCTACTGCGTTCCGGCGGTATAAGGTCAGTTGTTTGGAATCGGCCGTATGCAAGGGAGTGTCTTTATAATAGAGTTCACCTGCAGAAGCGCGGTCCATTCCTCCGACCATATTTAACAGAGTGCTTTTCCCGGAACCGCTTGGCCCGAGGATTACAATAAATTCGTTGTCATAAATTTCAAAATCCACGTTATGCAAGGCTTTAACTTCTACCTCGCCCATCTGGTATGTTTTAGAGAGAGCATGTGCCCTTATTAACGGGTTCATTTTCTTACCCCTCTCTGTTTAATCTTACCTTGGAAAAAGAGCGCGATTTGCCGGGTAATGCCTTCCTGCATCTCGTGGTAAGATATACTTTCGTCAATGATATAAAAGAGGCATTGGGTTGTAATAATACTGTAAACACAGAAAGCTGCGTCATGTGGTTCGAAATCAGAGGAAAACAGCCCTTTTTCCTTATAGGCATCAAGAATTTTGGCCAGGAAATCGACAAAGCCAAATTTATTGGTCTTATAAAGGTGTCCGAGTTCGGGGTGTTTGGAAACACCGTCCAGAGACACGGTTAAAAGGTCAAGCAAAGTATTTTTTTCAAATTTATAATACGGTTCCAGGTAGACATCAATAATCTTAGTAATGGTTAAGACAGGGTCTTCTCCGTGCTTTCGGATTACCTGGTCCAATCTTTCCTGAGGATTGCCCATTTCGCGGAAGTAGCTTTCTATATATAACAGGGCTTTGGAGGGAAAATAATTATAGAGAGTACCCACCCCAATATTAGCCCGTTCCGCAATCGTTGTGATTGTCGTTTCTTCAAAGCCGTCGGTTAAAAAACAATCTTTAGCCGCTTCTATAATTCTTTTGCGGAGGGCTTCTTTTTTTCTTTCCCTTACCCCTGACATCGTTAATCACTCCATTTTGTTCAGAAACTTCCCCAAAAATTACAGATAGATATGTTCTGTATTAATTATCAATCAATCACATATATTAAACCACATATATTTAAATCATGACTTTACATACCTATGAGTGAACGTGTTCATTTATGAATTCGTTCACTTTTTTGTCTTATTATATGACAGGCCTTAAGGAATATCAATCTCCAATAAATTAGGCCTGATTGTTATTTGTTTAGCTAAATTTAAAAATATATAGAGGCAAGAAAAAAACTGCCCGGGGGTTAAATGGCAGTTTTTTTCTTTTACACATTATCGTTAGAGAGAGAATAATATTCAAATGGATTTTTCAATTTTTCAAGAAATTTCAGGGAGATCCTCTTTGCTGTTAAATATTTCGCGGTCCAGGTCTCCTTCTGAAGCGGAAATCCACAGCGCCATGGCGGTATCGTTAATTGTATTAAGCAGAGTACGTAATATACCTGAGAACCAATCGATTCCGGCTAATAAGGCAACTCCCTCCAGAGGAAGGCCAACAGCCGGCAAGGCCATTGCGAGAGCTACCAGCCCGCCGCCGGGAACAACTACTGTGCCTACACACATAAGTGTTGCCAAGAGAACAACCTTAATCTGAGAGGCTAAGTCGAGATGGATACCAAAGAATTGAGCAATGGTAAGCATTGCGATGGAAAGAAAGAGGGCAAGTCCGTCACTATTCATGGTCATGCCTAAGGGGTAGACTAAGCGCGTAGTCTTGCTGCCCATACCCATCCGTTCTTCTGAATCTTTAATCTGTACTGGGAAAGTGACAGCGGATGACGTGGTTGTAACAGCCACGATGATCATCCTTGAAGCTTTTCGGAAGAAGGTGATAGGGTTAACTTTAGCAACGGAAATTGCGATGCCTACAACAACGGTGAAAACAATAACCGTACCTACAAGGAAGGTAAGTAAGAACTTAGCCAAAGGAATTATAACTGCGATTCCGATTGTTCCCGTTACCCAAGCCATAAGTGCAAAGATACCGATCGGAGCTAAATAGATTACCATGGTAATAAGACGGGTTAGAATCTTATTTATACAGCCAATGAAATCTAATACTTTTTTTGCAGGTTCTCCTACATAGCTGGTAGCGAGTCCAAACAAGAGGGAGAAGACAATAGCCTGTATCATTTCCCCTTTAGCCATACCGTCGATGATATTGGTTGGAAAGAAATTCGTGATTATTGTAGCCCATTTGGTATCAGGGGGTTTCACCGCTGTACCCATTTTAATACCGGTCAAACCTACGCCTGGTTCAAATATATTGGATACAACGATACCAATTCCCGCTGAAAAAATTGTGAATACGGCGAAAAGGGCAAGTACTTTTATTCCTACGCGGCCTAAATCCTTGGGAGATAACGTTCCCACGGCTTCAATGACACTGCCCATAATCAATACAACAACCGACATCTGGATAAGACGAAGAAAAATATCGCCTATAAATTTAATTTGCCCTATTGCAGGACCAACAGCCCATCCGGCTAACAACCCTGCTATCGTGCCGATAATGATCCAGGTAGTAATGTTTATTTTTCGTAGTAGAGCCATTCTTTACACCTCTTTTTTAGTATTTTAGAAAAAAGTGCTAAACAACCAAAGTGTCCTCTGAATTTTTGGATTTCCAGAACAGTTTTTAATGAAGCGTTAATACCCACCTCCCATTACATTATTTTGCGTAGCCAAGTTATCGGTTTATTTGTGAGGCTTTATTATTGGAAGGAACTACTTTGCCCTTCTGGAGATATTTCAAGTAGTTTCCTATTACCACCACAAGAAGAGCGAGTCCCCATGGAATGAGATATTCCAATAAGAAGATTTTTTCAAGGAAATGAAAATGAGAATCCTTTAGAACCATTTCACCTGCTGTATATCCTAAAAGGGCTGCACCTAAGGAAACTAATAATGGCAACTTTTTCATCAGAGAGGACAAGAAGGTGCTACCGAAGATAACGATCGGAATGCTGATGGTAAGGCCCAATACTAGAAGAACTAGATTACCACCTGCAGCCCCAGCCACAGCAAGTACGTTGTCCAAACTCATCAGCAGATCGGCAAAAATGATGATTTTTATAACTCCGAACAAATTTCCGGATGATTCTGTTGTATGGCTTTGTTCCGTTTGATCTCTGATGAGCTTAACTGCAATATAAGTTAAGAGGAGTCCGCCAACAGCTTGAACGAAAGGGAGCTTAAGCAAGATTGCCGCTACTGCCGTTAGAAGGATGCGGAGAGCAACCGCGCCAAAGGTACCCCAGAAAATACCTTTCTTTTTATCCTTTTCACTGAGGTTGAGGGTCGCCAGCGCGATAACAATAGCGTTGTCGCCGCTTAAGATCAGATTAATGATTAAGATGCTAAAAAGAGAACTCCAAAAGGTAATATCTAATTCCACTTATTCAACAACTCCCAAATTAGCTTTTCGACTCCACTGCCAGATTTATCAAGGTATGATACAAAACCTCGACTCCAGCTGCGCAATCTTCTTCAGTACTCCACTCTTCCGGGTTATGGCTTATGCCCTTTTGAGATCTGACAAAAATCATTCCGATAGGGCAAATTCTGGCAATATGCATGGAATCATGTCCAGCTCCGCTGGGAAGACTAAAGACCGGTAAGCCCGTTTTACCGAAGGCATCTTTTATCACATTCTGAACAACAGAAGAACAAGGGACAGGAGGTACGCGCTGCAATACTTCGACTGTCATTTTTACACCGCGTTTTTTGCATACCTCATTGGCACGCTTTAATATAGCCTGTTCCAGGCTGTCTCCTGTTTCCTGGTTGATATCCCTTAAATCAATTGAGAATTCCACTTTGCCTGGGATGATGTTTATGCCTCCGGGAAAGGCGTGTATTTTTCCCACAGTTCCCACAGAGGTTCCGGTTTTTCTGGATTCTTCTTCAACAATCAGGATGATCTCCGCAGCGGCTGACAAAGAATCATGGCGAATCTCCATGGGGGTAGCGCCTGCATGACCTGCTTCTCCCTCAATCGTGACATGGAGCCATAAAGAACTGTTAATACCGGTAACAATGCCCAAAGGCAAATTATTGCTTTCGAGCACTCTGCCTTGTTCAATATGAAGTTCTACATGAGCCTTGATGGACCCGGCGGCTCTTGCAGCTTTGCCGATTTGCGCCGGATCAAGTCCGCACATGGTCATTGCCTGAGATATTGATACTCCTTGCTTATCCTGGTGTTCCAGATCTTCCGGCTTTAAGATTCCCGCTATGGCACGGCTGCCTGTCATACTGAAGCAAAATCGTATCCCTTCTTCATCTTTAAATGCACAGACTTCAATCGGATGTTTTGTTTGAATTCCTTGTTCATTCATTACCTGAAGAGCTTCGATGGCGCCAATTACACCCAGATTACCGTCAAAAATTCCTCCATCATAGACGGAGTCGATATGAGAACCTGTAAGAACAACAGGAGCATCCGGATCAGTGCCTTCCCTCCGACCATAGAGGTTGCCGGCTTCATCTTCACGGACGATCAAACCGGCTTCTTTCATGAAAGAAGATACCAGAAGCCTGGCGTCTGAATCCTCTTTGGTAAAAGCCAGACGGGTTATTCCTCCGGTTGATTGAGCGCCAATTTTACCGAGAGTGAAGAGACGATGGGTTAGTCTGTCTGTGTTTATCATTTGAACTACCTCTTTTTCTTAGATGATGATTAGATTAAACAAGTTTGGTTTGTATTGACTTGGCTTGTATTTTAAAATTTAAGCTGAAAAGCAACTCCAAGGTCGCGTATTTGAACATCCCCGTCATATAAAGGAGAGAGGGACTCATCGGTGGTTTGCTTGCGTGTAGCAAGGATATAGCCGAATGTTTCTTCCAGGGGGAAGATTGTCCCGTGCCATACACCCCTGTTGATGACGATAGCATGATAGCTTTCCAGGAGGAATGCCTTCACGGAATCAGGAGCAGGAACGGATTCCGGATCACAAGGGTCGGTAGCGGGTGCCACTGTTATAATCGCTGGTCCTCCGTAAATAGGAAAGAATCCCTGTGTGACTTTTAAGTGTCTTTCAAGTTCGGAAAACCGGAAGTCCCTTCTGTGCAGCAGAGCGTAGACAAATTCCGCTTCCCCGTCATCAACTTCAAAAGGCATTCTATCCGTGAAAAACGGAGGAGTTTTTTTGATCAGGGGAATCCCTGGGTCTTTCATCAGTACATGTCCAAAAGGTGAAAAGTTTTCTTTCGTTAATATTTCAACTTTCAGAATCTTTTCCAAAATTAACACTCCTTTGAATATTTGGATTTCAGCTTCGAGTATACTAAGAAATCGGTTTCACAACATTGGCTAAACAGGATAAGATTCGGTATCAGATTTTATCCTTTCTTGCCAAACAGCTTACTGACATTTCGTGTTACTATTTTATTAGTTATCCAAAATAGTTAATGAAACGAAGGGAGACAGGATGTTCTTTATCAATAAAGGATAGAAGTGATTCCGATTAATCTGAGCAAGTAATAAAAAATTAGAAATGAAAAAAGAAAGGGGAAAAAATATGGGATATCCAAATGATGTTTTATCCACAAGAGCAGTCATCAAACACGGGCGTTATGCCCTGATCCCTCCGGAGGGAAGAGTTCAGAATGTACTGCCAAACCTTGAAAAGTGCAATACCAGTATTATTGCATCACCCCAATTAGGAGCCCAATTTGCTCTTTATACAATTGAAGTATTGCCAGGTGGAGGAACGACCAGACAATTCCGGGAAGAAGGAATTGAGACTTTTGTTTTTTGTATCAGCGGGCAAGGGAAGGTAACTGTCCATGGAAAAGAATACGAAATCACTGACGGCGGATTTGTTTTCGCCCCGGAATCTTATGGTGTTGATCTGGCAAATCAAAATAATAAACCCTGGAAGCTTTTAGTTTATAAACAGCGTTACAGGGTTCTGAGCGGTTATCAGGCAAGAGTTATTGTCGGAAATATTAATGACATTCCCGATGAAGCCTATGATAATATGGAAAATGTAAGGATTAAAAATTTACTGCCGTCCGAGCTGGGGTTTGATGTGAATTTTCATACCTTAAGCTTTTATCCGGGAGGCTGTCATCCTTTCGTAGAAACACATGTTCAGGAACATGGTTTATATTTCTTGGAAGGGGAAGGCATGTATCTGATCGATGATAAATGGATTCCGGTAAAAACGGAAGATTTCATTTGGTTTGGTCCTTATGTGCCTCAGGCATTTTATGGAACGGGGAGAACGAATGCTACCTATATCTATACAAAAGATTGCAACCGGGATGTGATACTCTAAACTTAAATAGTTAAAGGGGCTGGTGGCAGGTGGATATCACAGTAGCGGATCTATTAAAAACAGGCGCTTTAAAAAACGCCAGGATGGTTGCAGGACATCAGGGTATTAATAATCTTGTAAAAGGGGTAACGATCATTGAGGCTCCGGATATCGTTAACTGGCTTTCCGGAGGAGAATTACTGCTGACAAGTTTATATTCCACTCCCGCCGGTTCCCTGGATTATAAAGAATATATAAAGAAGATGGCTGAAAAAGGGGTTAGCGCTCTGGCAATCAAGATAAAGAGATTTGTAGACGCTATACCCCAGGAAATAATAGATGCCGGAAATGAATTCGGTCTCCCCATTATTGAAATGGAAGCAAGCATTCGTTATATCGACATTATGAATCCTGTAATGGCCGAGTTGCTGAACTCACAAGTGGAGAAGCTGAAATATTTTAAAGAGGTTCAGGAACGGTTTACCATGTTGGCTTTGCAGTGCGAAGGGATGGATGCTATCGTTCATACCTTGGCCGAACTTGTCGGCAATCCTGTTGCGGTTTACGATAAAAACAATAAATGCCTTGCATCAACAGATGCAAGGCTTGACAGCTTTACGGATCTTAAGGACTTTTCGCTGAGAGAAGAGTTAAATAAAAAATTCTCCTATTATCGCCAGATGGTTAAATATCCGGGAATTGGTGAGGAGACGGTATCCCAGGTAATAGTTCCTATTCAGGCTTTGGGTCAGATCAGGGCCTACCTAACCGTTGCGGAGCTTAACAGCAGGCTGGCGGAAAAAGATTTTATTAGTTTGGAACACGCAGCGACCGTAGTATGTTTGGACATGGTTAAAAGGTTTGCGGTCAGGGAAGTTGAACAAAAGTTCAGTAATGATTTTCTTCAGGATATTGTTTCAGGGAATATAGACACAAAAATTATTCTGGAACGGGCAAGCATTATGGATTGGGATTTATCAAAGCCCTATTATACGATGGTATTTAAAATATCTAATCTCGACCAATATATTTATGAAAATAAAGACCGAAACTTATTCCTTCAGGGTGTAAAGTCAGAATTAGTCGCGGCAATCACGAGCGCAACAAAGGCTTATACCAAAGGCTGTATAGTAGGAAGTAAAGGGGACTCCTTCATTGTTCTATGGCCGACCTCCGGAGAAAGTGACGTTGTGATGAAGAGTCTTAAAAAAGCTGCTCAAGAAATCCAAAAGCAAGTTCGTTCCATAATCAAGACAGCCCATATAGCAGTTGGCTTGGGAAATATTGCCTGGACTTTGGAAGAGATCCCGAGAAGTTTCAATGAAGCTCAAGATGCAATTGTTATAGGTACAAGGTTATTTGATAAGGACCTGATTATTAGTTTTGAAGAACTTGGGGTGTATCGTCTTCTTAGTAAGTTTGAGGAGCGGGGAGTGCTGAAAGAATTTATACCGCTGCCTTTAATCAAGCTGATGGAATATGACAAAGAAAATCATGGTGATTTATTAGAAACTTTGGAAGTGTTTTTAGAAAATAACGGAAATGCAAGTAAAGCCGCAAAAGAATTATTTGTTCATTATAAAACCATTTTATATCGATTAGAACGGATTAAAGAGATAACGAACATCGACTTTGAGAATAAAGCGGATAGGCTTCAAATTGAACTCGGATTAAAAATAATCAATTTTATTGAAAAAGAGAAATAAGAAAATTTTCCTGGTTTGATTTTGGTTAAAGAAGGTATCGCAAAACTGCTAAAAAAAAGCAGTGAGCGATACCTTTTTCCCTTAATGGCTGTTCTTTGCATGACTTAATAAATCAGCTCAGGGCAGGGCTGCGTAATGTATAGAAGCTTTCGGCAGATCGTGAAGGCCGCTAGCCTTCACTCATCCATGGCCGTCGAAACAGCCGCACTCCGATCAGCGATTTATGCCATCCGTGGCATGGCTGAAATTAGGCACATCCCGATAAGGCTACCAAAAGCCTTATCGCGTTATCCTGCTCCGTTTGACGCTATTTATACATTACGCAGCCCAGTTTCTGGGTTTACTCGATGATAAGTCATTATATGGGGAATATTACCTATCTTCATTTACTGAAAGCTTCTATACAGGGAAATTATGGAGAAATGTAGAATACCCTGATGTACAGCAAAGTATTACGGAGCTGTTTTTCTGTTTTTTAAGGGGTTAGTTATGAGGCAAATGTCTAAAATGGGAAATCAAATTTTGGTTTTATGATATGGATTATAACTAAAGGAAATATTCCCGCACCTAGTTCATAAATCCCTCCTAAATAAGGATATACCACGAACCTCATGCGGGAAAAAGCCCTTATCTGAAATGTTCCTTGCAAGTTTGCAGTAAGGGTCTTGATAAATGAAAAAAACAGACCTCTGAGGATCTGCATTAATGAGTGAATCGTTTTTCAAGCCATATTGAAAGCTCATTGATATAATGGTCTAAATCATTTCCGGTAAAGTTCGAACATGTTATTTCAATAGCTTTTTCATATGCTTCATCATCTTTAACTTGATCGGAATATCCGTTTATTTTCAGAAGGACAGTTGCCGCGTAAAAGCCAACTCGTTTATTGCCATCAACAAAACAATGGTTTTTGGTAAAGAAATACCAAAGCATAGCAGCTTTATGAAAAGGCGTTGGGTATTTATCATAATCGAAGTGCGGGTATTGCTGGTCAATTACGCTCTTAATTTTAGGCAAAGTATCTTGATAATATTCTGAGCCTCCACCGAACATTTCTATGGCTTCTCTATGAATAGCAAGGATATCGTCAACACATAGTAGCCCAATGTCCATAATTATTCAGCCAATTTTTTGAGCAGTTTTGAGTGTTTTGAAGTGACTTCCTTAATAGCAGTTGAAACTTTTTGGTTATGCTCATTAGCGGTATTTTGTTGGGGATTTTTTTTAGGTTCCTTGGCTAAGGCCATGAGACCATCCCTTTCGACATCATTACTATCTTTATCCATATTGTACCACCCTTCATGAATTGGAACAATTGTTATGATAGTATTATTATGCATAGTTAAGGGATTTAGTCTTAAATCAAAAGTGACGGAAACACTTCAGATAACAGCCAGTTTCCCAAATATGGTACAATATGAATGTAGTAGCCAGACTTCAGAAACCGGCGGAACGTTAGTGCGCCAAGCAAAGCTTGGTACTTCTTGCAAGGTGAAAGTCCTTGCTGGGCAAGGTCTAGCCAACCACCCATATCGCGTGTTGCGCCGAAACTGGTAACAGCAAGGTGAAGTGTACACAGAGAACCATATAGGCCATAGGGGGAACCGTAACTCCTGAAGCATAATTTGCTTCTGTTTCTCATCAATTAGCAAGAGGGGGAATAGATATGGCTTTGATTTATGGTTTAGCAGTATTGCTTATAGGGTGGCCTGGTATCATCACAGCTATCGTTCTTGTTAGTATCGGAATATATACAAGGAAAATTTGGTTAATAGTTTTAGGAGCGATTTTCGCGATACCAATATCATGGTATTTAGGTGGAACTCCGAGATTTAGATACATTATGTATGGCCTTCCCATATTCTTTATCGGATCAGCATTTGCTGTTAAATACGGCAAGGAAAGATTAGCTTGGATTCTGACATTACCATATATCGGAATAATGGGGTGGTTAGGATTTACGGTTCTAACTCAGTGATAGAGGCTCTGAACATTGTAGATTTATCTAGGTAGGATTGAATTCAGTTTACTTTTTAAGATACATGCTAAGAATTATAAAAAATTAGGGGTGTTATGAAAAGTAAAATTGCTGATTCCATAAAACTAAAAAATCATCCAATTGCAGTATTCCGTTCAAATGTCAAACCCGAGGGTGCCATGCAGTTTCAAGAAGGGAAACGGGGTTGTGTTATTTCAATGTTAAATGCTGCAGCTAAAGGACGAATGGCGGTATTTGAAGATAAGACCACTAATTGTCCGGGTGGCAAAGTTGGACTAGGCTTCAATCGTTTTCAATTAGGTTTTATTGAACATTTCTTGTCAACGGGTGTTCCCGGTGGTAGAGAAGGAGAATTTTATAAGAAGAATCCGGAGTTAGCGGCGAAATTCGCAACTGGATTACCCGAAGTTGTCCCCCAAAAGTATCTAATTTTTAAACCGTTATCGGAATTGACTGAAGAAGAAACACCAGAAATCATCATCTTCCTGGCTAATGCAGATCAACTTTCCGCTCTGATGTGGTTCGCCAATTACGATAAATCAACTCAAGACAACGTTAAAATAGACTTTGGTTCCGGCTGTCAGCAGTCTGTACTATATGCTCTAGAGCAAGCTGAGAAGGAGGACCCAAAGTGTATTATCGGACTAACGGACCCTTCGGCACGA
>JAAYUV010000109.1 GCA_012517475.1 Peptococcaceae bacterium
AACATTAAACACGCTTGACCCAGCAGAAAGGCAAAAAAATTACGATAAGGTCTTCAAATTTATTAGTGAAGAGGCTATAACGATTCCTATCTACTATCCGATCACTTCATTTGCCGTAAATACAAATAAAATTCAAGGGTTTGAAATCGGTGTTAACAACTATGCCCCTATTGAATGGCAGAAGCTGGATGTAAAATAATTCTTTGAAAGAGACAGATACATTGCCTTTTTGCAGCGATGTATCTGTCTGATTATAAACAGAGGTGAAACAAGTGAATCCTCAACAAAAGCTAATTAAAAATTGGACGGACGGCTCCGCCAATTACAGCAATATCGTCAAAGAAGAACTAAACAGCTTCAAAAAACAGGCCTGGACGGATATCATCCTCGAAAATGCCGGAAAAAGAACCAATATGGAAGTTCTGGATGTCGGCACAGGTCCGGGTTTTTTTGCCATCATTCTGTCCCAGGCAGGGAATAAGGTACGGCGATTGATTGTACTGAAGCCATGATCAACGAAGCGAAGGCAAATGCTGAAGATGCAGGCATCACTGCCGACTTCAGGGTATCCGACGGACAAAACCTGGAATTTGACGACGAGAGTTTTGACCTTATTATCAGCCGCAATGTTACCTGGACATTGATAGATGCCAGAAGGGCATACAGCGAATGGAAAAGGGTACTAAGGCCCGATGGCAAAATAATTGTATTCGATTCGAACTGGAACATCAGATTATTCAATGAAGAATATATGAAAAAATACGAGGAGGACCAGCAGGAATGCCAAAGATTGTTCGGAGAAGACCCTCCTCATTACACGGAAGAAATGATCGACTACAGAAAAAGTATGCCAATGTGCCGGAGAATCCGGCCGCAATGGGATTTTGATACACTTGTGCAGCTGGGTTTTAAAAAAATCTACTGTGAAACAAGTATAGGAGACAGGGTTTACGATGAAAAACAAAAGATCAGATATCGTTCTACTCCTATGTTTATGCTGGTGATCGAAAAATAGCCTTAATCCAGTAAAAGTTACACAAAAACTGGGGTGTTCTTGCACCTAATGCCTCTGTGCTTTGAAAAACAGAATCGGCGCGTACAGCAGGCATGCGAAGGATACGGAGGTCGAGTTAATCGGATTTGTCGATTGTTCGGGGTGTCCTTCGGAGATTGGACCGGAGAGACTGGCGAAGCAAATCAAGAATTTGACAGTTAAAAAAAGAAAATGAATTTAATCCCCCCTGCCCGGATAGCAAAAATTGTGCAAAAGTATAATAATTATAAAGTAGCATACATTTCCGATGTTATCGAAAGTTGGCCGGATTTTCTGTTGGCTACAATCATTTGTTTCTTACGAAGTTACATATTCTTAATAAAACTAAGTGAAAAACTCGTCAAACAACATTTATTTATAGCCTAAGCGGAGCATTTTTGTTGGAAAGATGATTAGTATAACTGTGTTAAGGGGGACGGTATGCACATAGCTGTAATAGATGGTCAGGGAGGAGGAATCGGCAAGGCAATTGTCGATAAGCTCAGGAAAGAATTGCCTGAAGAAACGGAAATTACTGCATTAGGCACAAACGCACTTGCCACATCTGTTATGCTGAAAGCCGGTGCTAACGAAGGAGCTACAGGAGAAAATGCAATAGTGTATAACGCGACTAAATTTGATGTAATCATTGGAACTATAGGAATTATAACGGCAAATTCAATGTTAGGAGAAGTAACTCCGGCAATTGCCAAGGCAATTGCTGAAAGTTCTGCAAAAAAAATACTTCTTCCGCTTAACCGAAGCAATATAGAAATAGTGGGAGTAGATAAAAGTCAACCACTGCCCCATTTGATAGATAGTGCTATTCAAAGTTTGAAGAGATATAATATCCAGGTTATTTGAGGTAAAAATGTGTGAAGCAAATGTGTATTTAATTGATGAAAAAGGTGAAGAAAGACTGTTTTTGAATCAGTGGATATAGTAATTCCTGAAGAAGAACAGTTAATTGTAGAAAATATCTTTGGACATAAGAAAATATTTAGGCCAGGATTAAAAAAATGAAACTGCTTGAACATAGAATAGTTTTGCAGAAAGACTAAAGGTTATATTCCTGTTATGACATGATTAAATATCAGTACCATGGAAGGCGCTTTACCTTTACTATTGAACTCAATCAGCGAAAACTAAAAATATAAATATGACCATGAAGGTCTTGCCAAATGAATTGGAGGATTTCATGGTTATTTTTATGTAAGAAAATATGTTTCCCAAATTGAAAAAGGTAATAACATTGAGCAGGATCTTGCCTTAGTATAATAATTATTTTGATGTAATCATTAGAACTGTAGGAATAATAAAGAAGAATGCTAGAGTTAAGTTTTATTGACACGTTTAAAAAAATATCATATAATTTCCTCGTTAATTGAGCCACGAAGACTCAACGAACTTCCGGGTGAATCATATTATAAAAGATAAAAATTGACCACGAAGGTTGAAAAATCTGCAGGAGCGGCATTTGACTTTTGTGGTTTTTTAGTTATTAAAGTTAAAATCAATAAAATCCTGGAGTGAGAAAAATGTGTGAAGCAAACGTTTATGTGATTGATGAAAATGGTGAAGAAATGTTATACCTTGAATCTGTTGACAAGATATTTCCTGAAGATGAAAGATTGATATTAGAAAATATCTTTGGGGAGAGAAAAATAATTAAAGCAAAAATTAGTAAAATGGAGTTAGTGAACCATCGGATCGTTTTACAAAAATAGGTTATACGCAAGGGGAGATTAAAGCCAATATTATTTTGCTAACCAAGTGCGATCTAAAATGCCTTGTCGATTTTGACGATGAATTTTTTCTATAGGAATTAAAGTTCGAATAAAGATGTACCCGTTTTTGTAAAACTTAAAAGAACTTGTGCAATAAAAAAATTCGGAAATATCATATACCCCTCAAGTATTTATGATATTGGAGCCGTCTTTGTAGTTCGAAAAAGCTAAGAGACGGCTTCTTCTATGCTATTGTCCATTCAAGACATGATAAAACAACTTAATCCCAAGATTATTGGTATGATAAATTACTACAGTTGTAGGTTTGCTCACAGAAAATTAGGTTAGATTGACTTATATATTATTAAGAAATTTACTAAAAGGTATAACCTAAAAAGGCAACGAAATATAGTTTAGGTAACATAAAGTAATAGAGTAATACTTTATTCCCATAAGGTATCGGCTGATTTTCCTAATTCATAATTTTTTAAGTCCTAAAGTAGGAAATATTGAGAAGATGTCGAATGTGATAGGAGTAAAAAGATTCTTATTCTTTCTATATTTGAGGGAGTCAAAATTATGGATCGTTTGTCGGATGTTTTCGAAGCAACGCTCAGAGCTGTTGAAGACGGGAAAGAAGAAATATTTAATATTTATGAAATTACGAGATCCGAAATACAAAGGCTAAAAAAAGAGCTGGAATTTTTGTCTGCGGAAATTGCTCAAACCATTAAAAGAGTGGATGATCAACAACGGGATGAAAAACGCTTAAGACAAAAGTTAATGGAAGTTAACCGGAATTTCAATAACTATAACGAGAAGCAGATGCTGGATATTTATACCCAGGCCAAAGATGCTCAGGTGGAATTGCAGCTGCTCCAGGCTAAAGAACTTCAGCTCCGAACAAGAAGGGATGAAATAGAAAGATCGTTAAAAAATTTAGACAGCACCGTACAAAGAGCGGAGAATCTGATGAATCAGGTAGGCCTTGCCATCCGTTTATTAAAAGAAGGAATTACCGAGATTTCTCAGCTTCACAATAATGACCAAAGAAAAGAGATTGCTTT
The DNA here is from genome assembly GCA_012517475.1 of Peptococcaceae bacterium. Taxonomy (GTDB): domain Bacteria; phylum Bacillota; class Desulfitobacteriia; order Desulfitobacteriales; family Syntrophobotulaceae; genus Dichloromethanomonas. Next base: position 3,828 of record JAAYUV010000109.1, read on the forward strand.
TCGGATCATAAAAGCCCAGGAAGAAGAAAGAAGAAGAATTGCCAGGGAAGTGCATGACGGACCGGCTCAAAGCCTTGCCAATATCGTTCTTCGATTGGAAATAGCCGAAAAACTCTTAATGATAGATCATGAAAAGGTGAAAAAGGAAATCCAGGAGTTAAATAATCTGGTTCGGGAAAACCTCCGGGATATCCGAAGAATCATTTTTGATTTGCGTCCTATTCAGCTGGATAGCTCAGGAATCATAGAGACCATTAAAAATTATATCAGTAATTATAAAAAGGCATATGGAATCGAATGTGAATTGATGGTAGACGGTACGGAAAAGCAGCTTAATCCATCCCTTGAGGTGGCGTTATTCAGACTTGTTCAGGAAGGAATGACCAATGTCGCAAAACATGCGGACACTGCAAAATGTGAGGTTTACCTTCAATTTCTGGATGACTGGATTATAGGCCAAATCATTGATGAAGGGAAGGGTTTCAACACCAAAGAGGTTTTGGCAAATCCCGGAGAACATTTTGGCTTGATAGGGATCCATGAACGGGTAGAAATGTATTCCGGAAGATTAACCATAAAATCTGTTCAGGGAAAAGGGACCGTATTTGAGTTTGGTTTACCATACTCTAAGTAAGGAGGACAGCCACATGATCAGGGTAGTTATAGCCGACGATCATCCCCTTCTAAGGGAAGGGTTAAGAAGAATCCTGGAATTTGAAGAAGGAATCCGTGTAATATCCGAAGTAGGAGATGGTCAAGGAGCTATTAATATCGCCAGGAGCACCCCGTTTGATATCTTATTAATGGATCTGAACATGCCTGGCGTGAACGGTTTGGAAGCATGCCGGGTTATTCGCAGGGAACGCCCGGAGATCGGAATTATTGTTTTAACCGTAGATGATTCGGATGAGAAGATTTTCCAGGTTTTACAGTTAGGGGTTGCGGGATACCTGTTGAAAGATGTTATTCCCAAAACGCTCGTGGATTCGATTCGAAAGGTTTATGCAGGGGAGCCGATTCTTGCCCCGTCTGTCACCGGCAAACTCCTGGGACAGCTTACAAACTCCAATACTCCAAAGAACAATTTTGGATTAAGCAACAGAGAAATGGAAATCCTTACATATGTCGTAAAAGGATCATCGAACAGGGACATTGGCATATCTCTTTTTATCAGCGAAAAGACAGTAAAAAACCACCTGTCCAATATTTTCCGGAAACTTGAGGTGGAAGACAGAACTCAGGCGGCTCTTAAAGCGGTCAAGTTAAAGTTGATCCAATTAGATTAGTGAAAATAAATGTTTCAGAGGGGTAAGAGGTATGAAAATATGTTTTAATGGGGCAAGTGAAACTGTAACCGGGTCATCCTATCTCGTTCAAACAGAAAATTTTAAACTGTTGATTGATTGCGGGATGTTCCAGGGATCTAAAGCCGTAAAAGAATTGAATTACGGCGATTTTCCCTTTGATCCCCAAACGGTTGATGCCATGATATTGACTCACGCCCATATTGATCATTCCGGATTAATACCCAAACTCATCAAAAATGGTTTTCATGGTCCGATTTACACGACAAAAGAAACCATTGATTTTTGTTCTGTGCTTTTACCTGACAGCGGGCATATTCAAGAAATGGAGATTGAAAGAAAGAACCGGAAAAGGACGAGAGCAGATCTTCCCTTATTAAAACCAATTTACACGGCACAGGATGGATACGATGCAGTAAAAGCCTTTGTCCCCATAAAATATGAAGAAAGTTTGCTCCTTTCCCCCGGGATCTCCGCGCAATTCTACGACGCCGGCCATATTCTCGGTTCTGCACACGTTGTTCTCAGTATTGATGAAGGGGGAACCACGAAAAGAATTCTCTTTTCCGGTGATATAGGAACTGCAAACCAGCCTTATATCGAGGACCCGACAACGATTCAAGAAGCAGATTTTATCATCATGGAAACAACCTATGGTGACCGGGTTCATACCGATAAAGAAAAGCGAATGGAAATTTTAGCTGATATTATTAATCAGGCGCATGCCAAGGGCGGGAATATTATCATTCCGGCATTTGCCTTGGAAAGAACACAGGATATCTTATATTTTTTGCAAAAACTGCAGTCAGCAGGAAAGATTCCCGTTTTACCTGTTTATATTGACAGTCCTCTGGCTGTCGCCGCTACAAAGATATTTATTAAAGACACTGAAAACTTTGATGATGAAAGTTCCGACCTGATTGAAAAAGGCATTAATCCTCTGACCATGGAAAACCTGCATTTCAGTGAAACGACGGATGAATCTATCCAATTAAATCAAATATCCGGCGGCGCCATCATCATTTCAGCAAGCGGTATGGCGGACGCAGGCAGAATCAAGCACCACCTGAAGCATAATCTATGGAGGCCAAATGCCACAGTGATTTTCGTAGGATATCAGGCCGAAGGGACACTTGGCAGAAGGCTGATTGAGGGAGCAAAAGAAGTAACCATCCATGGGGAGACGATTTCGGTAAATGCCCAGATAGCAAGACTCCCGGGATTTTCTGCTCATGCCGACCAGACTGAGCTCCTGAATTGGGTAAAGACTGCCGGGGCGAAGGCTCAACAAATTATCCTTGTTCACGGGGAAGAAAGTTCAATCGACCAATTCTCATTATTGATCGAGAATAATCTTGGGAAAAAACCCATTGTTCCGGTTCTCGGTGAATGCATCGAATTCAAAGGTCAGGACGTGATCCGGACCCAGCCGGAAAAACCGTGGCTGGAAGCCATGCAGGAAAAAGTTGCGCAAGCCGCGCAAAAGCCTGCCGAAGATCAAGGCGCGAAGCACACGGACCGCAAGTATACTTCTCCGAGACTTGCCCGTACCAGAAGAATATCGCTGTCTGAGGTTAACCATTCGTATAACAAACTGCGGAAAAATCTTAAGAACTTTATGGACGGCGCCAGAAGTGAAAGGGACTATAACCTTTTAATTGATACCTTTGAAAAAATATCTAAAATGCTGCAGGAAGCTTCAAACAATAAATAAGACCGTTAAATCCAGGTGTACTCCGCTGTTTGACGTTTAATTCCGGAAAGAAAACGCATAATTTCTTCTCTTCTTTTTACGGCAATCCGGCGGCCGGTTTTGGAGTAGACTTTTTTAGGCAGTGCTTCCGCAAAGGTCTGAATTCTGATCAGTGCCTCCTCAGGACTTGAGATTAACTCGTCATGCCCGACCAGGCTGAACAGCTTCATTAAACCAATATTGCCAAGGTTATCAAGGATATTTGCATCTCTGAGATAGACCGATTCATCGCTATTACCCGGTTCCGAATAGTACATGTGACATTCTATGGCCTCAAGGATAACGGTGAGTTTCTCCTGATCCATTTCATATTTTTTGAGCAAATTCATGGCGATTCCTTTGGAGCGCAAAGCATGATCCACATTGGGCAAGGCGTAGACCGGGTACTTCCCGGTGTCATGAAGCATTGCTGAAATGTAAAGAATTTCATCATCCAGTGTGAGATGGTAGGAAAGTTCTTTGGCCAGGTGATAGACTCTCTGGCAGTGTTTCCAGCCAAGAGCCGGATGTGCTCCGGATTTTTGGAGGATATTGTAGAGTTCTTTTGTAATATCCATATTTACCCCACCTTTCGTCTATTAATTTAGGCAATACGAGAAAAAAATCCTTCCATAAAAAGGAAAAGATGTCGTCATCATTTTCGATTTTTTCTCAAGAAGATTGTTTTTTTTTCACTTTTCATTCCTTACTAGATAAGATAATATGTAATATGTGAAAATGAGTATTCTTATTTCTGCAATGAGGTGGTTGTTTTGACCAATAATAATGTCTATGGGGGCTTTTCACAAGCTCTTTTCTTTTCCGGTTCCGTATCTATCCCCAGCTTGCTGCTGGATCATTACAGTGACCTGGGAATGACAGACAGGGAAATGATGTTTGTTATACATATCATCCTCGAATCCGGCAGGACTCAAGATGAACAGATTGACGTGCAAATTATGAGAAAGATGGGTATCTCATCCACGGACTGCAAGAATTTGATTCAATCTTTAAAACAAAAAGGATTACTTATGGTTCATACCAAAACAAAGAAGAACGACAACAGACCGGTCTACGATATCAGCGGTTTAATCGATCAACTTTTTGAGTTATGGGGAATAAACCAATACAGACAATTAGAGGCATCCGGACAGGGTGTGAAGGAAAACAACAATCTTGCCGCTGTAAGCTCATCTTCTTCCAAGCTTATTTCCCTGTTTGAAAAAGAACTGGGTCGTCCATTAACAGGATTTGAGTGTGAGCACATCGAAAAATGGATACTTGCAGGCCACTCGGAAGAACTGATTATTGAAGCATTAAGAAGAGGGGTGAGTGCAGGGATCAGAAGTTTTCGCTATCTCGATTCGATTTTAAGGGAGTGGGAAAAGAAGGGGATCCAAACACTTCCGGAAGTAGAAGCTGAGGATCAGAACTTCCAATCCCGGCAAACCAAAAAAGGGGAAAAACAAACCAGATCCTCTGTTCTCAACAAGAATAAATACGATAATATTTATCTTTAAGATATTTCGCTTCCATCAAATAGAGAGGGGATATAGGATTGGAGAGTTCAGAGAGCATTCTGAAAAGAGTTATGGATAAAACAACTACGGCTCGGGATGAAAGTTCGGCTGCTTTGCCGGGGCAGCCTGACCGTGTTTCTATCTGTCCTATATGCAATGACCGGGGAATTATACTGCAGGGGGATACGGCAGTTCCTTGTTCCTGTATGGAACAAAGAAAAATAGAAAACCGTTTCAGATATGCGCGTTTATCCAGAGAGCTGATGAATTGTCGTTTTGAAAGGTTTAATCTGGATTACTACCGGTCTTCAGACGGAATGGATCATATCAATAACGCCAAAAGAGCGCTTGCCGCTTCCAACGATTTTGCCCAAAAAGTCTTGGAGAACCCCCATGAAGTGGGATTGCTTTTCACCGGTCCGGTGGGAAGCGGAAAGACTTTCCTGGCTGCTTCCATTGCCAATCTGCTTATCGAAAACCAGTGCAGTATTCTTTTTCTGATTGTACCCGATCTGTTGGACGAGCTTAGGGCATCATACTCCAATAAAAACGAAACTTCAGAATTTGACCTGCTGGATATTGCCCGAACCATTCCGATTTTGATCCTGGACGATCTGGGAGCGCATAATTATACCGAGTGGTCCCGGAACAGGCTTTACACCATTTTGAATTACCGTATGAATGAACAGCTGCCGACCATTATTACCACCAATTTGAACTTTGAAGAAATCGAACACTATCTTGGAGAGAGAACCTGTTCCAGGCTCCTCCAAATGTGCAGGGTATTCCGCTTATCGACCGAACAGGATATCCGGATGCAAAATTATATCAAAAGGGAAAAACTAAAAGAGAAATAGAATGGATAAAGGGTAAAAGATAAGAAAAATTATATAGAAATAAAGTACAAACCTATGCATGTCCCGGTTGGGATCTGCATAGGTTTTTTAGTAGGAATTGTGTAATCGGAGGTGTATATAAATTGGCGAAATTCATTACCATTAAAAGAAAGTATTTTATGTATGGCGGTTTGGTATTGGCTGTTGCTGTAATGAGTCTATTGGGGTTCAATTTGTTTGGCAGCTTAAAAACAAATTCTGTTCCGGAACAAGTCGAACCGGAAATGAAAATTCTCAGCATTGAATTTGATCCGCAGATCGTGATAAAAGATTTGTCGTATGGAAAGGATGTCTTCAAGGGAATTCAAACCATGTCCAAGAGCAGTTTCAAAGTTTCGGCAGTGGTACAAAATATGACGGAAAAAACAATGAATAATGTTCCCATCAAAATAACCGTTACTTCGCTTGAGGATAAAACCAAACAATTGACGAAAGAAGGCAGGATTCCAACCTTAGAACCCGGGGCAACCGCGAAAGTAGCCTTCGAAAATATCAAAGCTTTAGGGGATGGCAAGGGCAAAAGCGCGACTGCAGGCCAGCATGAAATGACTTTGTCCATAAAAGCCAATACTCAGGACGGAATGACACAAAATACGGAAGCAAGGGTTGTGTTTAACGTAGACACATCGGTGAAATAATCAATAAGAAAGGTAATCTTTATCAAAAACGGAGCTATTGCACAACGAATCACAAAAATTCGTAGGCAACGGCTCCTTTTTCTGCCGGGAAATACGTAAAAGACCACAGATTAAGTCTCCGAAACGTATAGACAGCGTTAAGCGGAGCACGATTTTGCAATACTCTCATTTTGTTTTTTGTCCGCTGATAGTATAATATGATTTGAAGTACAATGGGATGGAGCAAAAGAGGAAAAATGAAAAGGGCTATTTTGATTCTGAAAGACAAGCTATACAATGAAATAAATCCAATTTTGCCATTAGCAAACTACCAGGCTATATCCAAAACGGATAACGGGATAGAGGCGCTCAGAATGGCACAGAGAGTAGAACCGGATCTAATCCTGTGCGGATGGGATGTGAGCGGGCTATCAGCCTTGGACCTGGTTCAAAACCTTGTCCATTCTAAAATTTGCCCGGTAATACTCACCCTTGATCCCAAAGAATTTGGAAATCTCCCGCTTGCGGTGAAAACCGATGTGCACCATATTCTATCCACCCCTGTCAGAGCCGGGGATGTGATTGCAGGGATTATTCAGGCGGAATACCGGTTTGAACGTGACTTGCAATTCAATAAAGAGATGGGAAAACTGAATGATGAATTAAAAACCAGGAAATTGGTTTACCAAGCCGTACTAATCCTTGTTTCTTCCGGAATGGCTGAAGAAACGGCGTACGCAGCCATTCGCTCCGAAGCAATGACCTCAAGAAAGACACTCCGTTCTGTAGCCAACGATGTCATTAAGGGGACGTGGAGACCTGCATGAGCAAAAAGACTGTTGTCTTCTTTATCGTCTTCAATATGATTCTTAGTCTTCTTTCTGCCCCTTTGGTGATTTTTTATGGTCCTTATGAATCTCTCAGGCTTTTTACGGTAGGGACGATCGTCACTTCCAGACATCCTCAAATTGCCCAATTCTTTTTGCCTCAGACCAAGATTGATGAAATTGCCCAATCCTATGGACAAAAGACGATGTCCGTTGAACCCGTGATCATGAACAAAGGAAATGTCGTGATTGATCAAAAAAACTGCCTTCAAATTGAAGAAATACAAGGAAAATATTTTAAGGGAAAGGTCATGCTGGTACGGGACCCCCACCAGGTGCAAGTCGCTGCGACGAGGGAACTGGGGACGGCAGGACAGCGCTTATCACAGATTGTCAGCGAAAATGGCGCCATTGCCGGAATCAATGCCGGAGGATTTTATGATCCGAATGCGCAGGGCAATGGGGCTTATCCGGACGGAATAACCGTAGTAAATCATCAGGTTATTCATAACCGCTCGGGAAACGATCCGGTGGATTTGATCGCTTTCGATTCTCAGGGCAAACTGGTTCTGGAAAAAATGAATATTTCGGAGGTTGTTTCCAGGAATATTCAAAACGCTGTGAGTTTTTACCCGAACCTGGTAGTGGAAGGAAAGCCGCAGATTAATGGAGACGGGGGTTGGGGGTTAGCCCCCAGAACCGGGGTCGGGCAGAAAGCAGACGGAACGGTCATCTTTGTAGTGATAGACGGAAGGCAGCCCGGCCGGAGTATGGGAGCAACGTTAAGGGACCTGATGAATGTTTTCATTGAATATGGAGCAGTCAATGCGGCGAATTTAGACGGCGGTTCATCCACCGAAATGGTCTATAACGGCCAGATCGTAAATCGTCTTTGGAATCTGTTCGGGGAACGATATATCCCCACAGCATTTATTGTTATACCGAGTAAAGCTGCGGAGTTAAACCTTGAAAAATACTAAGAAAATTATTTTGATTATCATTTTTTCCCTTGCTTTTCAGTGGATGGTTTATGCTTTACTCAACTGGAAGGCGGATGAACTGCTGAACCCTTTTTTTCGCCTGAATCGTTCCTATTCTGTTGATGCGGAGCTAAAGAACGCTCATCGTTTTACCTTATCCTATAACAATAAATTTTTGAGTTGCATTTCGGATAACGAACTCTGTATTATCAATCTTACTTCAAATAAGAAAATAAAATATAAAGAAGATCCCGTTATTGCGGAAGGCATTATCCTAGGGTACAAGTGGCTTCCCGACAGAAACAGCCTTCTTTATGTCAAGAAAAACCCTCTTACCGGGGTGAGTTCTGTTTATTCATTGGATCTTGATGAGATTTCAGTTTCCGGTTCCGGAGCGGGTTTTGATGCAACATTGGAGAGAACAATCAATTTCCCCATGGAACAAATCTTTGATATTCAGATCTCCACCTACACCAACAACTTATATTTTCTGTATAAGGATCAAGAGGCAAAACATAAAATTCTAAAAATGGATATTATGAAAAATATCAATCGAATGGATAATCCCAATGAAGAAATCAACAAAATTTTTGTTTCCAATCGATTCGGGAATCTATTCCTTGAAAGCCGGGAAGGGACAATCAAAACAATCCTCTCCCAGTTGGACAGGGAGAGAACTGTTTTAACGGAGGGAGAAAAAAATATCCTCCTGGGATGCGAGGACAATAAGGTGTATATAGGAAAGTTAAAAGACAGCCTTTTAGAAGGTATCTTTTCTATTCTGGTTGATCCTAACGGAAAAAAACTTCAAACACAAGAAATCTGGCAGGGGGAGATTCCCTACGATCCTGTTTATGTCCGGGTCAGCGCAGATGATAAAGTCATGATACAAAATACCCGGAGATTGGATATTATCCGGGCTGACGGGAAACATGATTCGCGGAATATGCCGGAAGGGACGGTTGTGCTTTCGGATACGGGAAAAACGTTTATGCAGATTATCCCTGGAAGAGACAGTTTGGTTTATTACTGGCGTTCGATTTGATAGACTAGGCACTAAAAAGGAGCTACGCAAAACTACTTAAGAGAGGTCTCCGCAATGTATAGCCGCGCTCCGCATCATGCTTGCTTGACGCTGTCTATACATTACGTAGACTAGTAGACTGATTCGTAAATTCCGCTAACACCAGAGATTTAGTCATCGTAATGGATGGCTGGCGTCAAGCGGAGCATGGAGGCGGAGCGCGGCTGTTTCAACGGCCATGGAAGGCCTAGTGCCGCGGATGCCATGGATGGCAATGAGCGGCCGACAAAGGAGGTCGCAACCTGCCGAAAGCGGCTATCCATTACGGTGACTTTGCCCCATATTATTTGAATTTACGAATCGGTCTACTAGTCGTTGTGCAACAGCCCCTCGCTTCAATTCTTTAGGTTTATTGCGTTTTTCCGGGCAGCAGGCTTGACGTATTGTTCATGTTTTGAATATTGCCTGTGTTTTGAGTATTATTGGTACTTTGCGTATTGCCGGTGCCTTGCGTATTGTTGGTGTTTTGGTTATTACCCGCCGGAGCATTCGTACCATTCAGGTTCGTTAACTGATTCTCCAATGAATCCAGCATTTCCTTGATACGTTTAATCTGATTCAATATTTCAGTTACATCGGGTTTCGCAGTTCCTGTTGGATTCTGAGACTCCGCAGCTTCTTCCTGCTGAATATCCTGAAGGGTAGAAAGAGCAGGGGCATTTCTGCCGAATATCTCTTTTAAACCTGCTTCCAGGGTTTCCGCCATGGCCAGCTTATCTTCAAATGCAACAATCACCCTTTTCATCTCAGGAATGCTGCCGCTGGTTGTTGACTGAAGGTATATCGGCTCAACAAAGAGGAAGTTGCCTGAGATCGGCAGCACCAGGAGATTTCCCCGGATAACACTGGAACCTTTTTGATTCCAGAGGGCTAATTGGCGCGAAATATCCGGGTCCTGGTCAATTCTGGACTCAACCTGGAACGGACCGTCGATTTCAATATTCTTGGGAAGCTTGTATAATACAAGTTTTCCGTAATTATCGCCATCCATCCTTGCGGCCAACCAGGCAATCATATTGTTGCGTGTATTGGTTTGACTCGATGCCGGTGTAAAGGGCAGCATCAGAACAAACTCAGGCTTTGTCTCCCCGGGAAGTTTCATGATGATATAATAAGGTTCCACATTCTGCGGGTTTGAACCATAGATCTCTTTGGCAACGTTCCAGGCGTCTTCTTTGTTATAGAAGACCTTGGGATTGGTCATATGGAAGTTATTTAACATGTTGCTCTGAATCTGGAAGAGCATTTCCGGGTACCGGAGGTGGGCTTTGAGCGAGTAAGGCATATCGGAAATATTTTTGAATACTCCCGGGAAGATTTTCATAAAGGTTTGAAGGATGGGATCTTCAAAATCTACCGCATAAAAATCAACCGTTCCGTCATAAGCGTCGATCACAACCTTCACGGAGTTTCGAATATAGTTAAAGTTCTGGTTGGTGTATTTGCTGGAATAGGGAATCGTACTTGCGGTTGTGTACCCGTCAAGGATCCACTTGATTTTGCCGTTATCGATAATGGCATAGGGGTCACTGTCATATTTAAGGAATGGGGCCAATTTCTGTACTCTTTCAAATACATTGCGGTAGAGCAATAGCCTGCTCTCAGAGGTTACTTCCCTTGCCAGGTAGAAGCGGGGAGTTGCCCGGTGAAGGGATAACATCAGCTTGTTAAAAGGAGTAAAGGTAATCCCTGTTTTCCCCTGGTAGCTGTTTTCAGCATTCTCATTTCCTTGCGGATAATCCAACTCTTTAAATTTGGTGTTGACCACAACCCAATCATTGGTCAGTTCCCCAAAATAAATCCTTGGTTCGTTTATACTTAATTCGGCAAAATTGGTCTGGGGAGGGATATTGCTCACCGCAAAAGACGGAAGGCCCTTGGACGTAACCGCATTGGCAAAAGAAGCAGCCAATCCGAATCCATGGGTATACTTAAAGCGGGTGTTTATAAAAGTCTGGGCTTTGGGGTCAAGGTCCTGGACGGAAATTTCCCGCGCAGAAATCATCACCTGCCGGTATTCCCCATTGACCATGTACCGGTCGATATCAATGTCATTAAATTTATAATAAAGGCGGATCCCTTGTTTCTGTGTATAGATCTGCATCATGGGGCGCGGATCATTCAATCTGACATTATTCAGCGTATCCGTCTCTTTTTTCAGATCGGCGGCAGTGACCGTTTGGGTGCCGGGGTAGTCTTTTTCTTCAATTTTATCCAAACCATAGGCGAACCGGGTTAATCGAATCTCATTTTCGATATAGGGTGTTTCTTTTTGCAGTTCATTGGGAATAACTACTAGTGATTGGATTAAAGACGGAAAAATCCCGTAAAAAAGAATGGAGATTAAAATCAGGGAGGGTACCGGAATTGTCATCAGACGGACTTCTTTAAAAAATACCCCCAGAACGGAAAGGATAAAACTGACAATGCAAAGAATCGTGAGAACCCTCAGAACAGGAAGAGAGGCATAGATGTCCCTGTAACCTGCACCCGCCACGTGACCGTTCTGAGAATACACTAAACTGAAGGCTTCCAGGTAATAGCCGAAGGCCTGAAGAAGAAACAGGATGGTGAGTAAAACGCCGATATGTTTCCTCGCCCTGTCACTGATTTCAATGGCATCTTTCCTCCAGATACGGATGGAATTGAATCGGATCACTCCGGTAATGACATAAAAGAATACGGTAAAGAAGGTAAGAATAAGGACGGGGGAAAAGAAAGCTTTATAGATCGTTAACAGGAAAGGAAGTTTAAAGACGAAGAAGCTCAGATCTTTATTAAACAGGGGGTCTGAATAATGAAAAGGGGAAGAATTGAAAAATGAAATAACATCCATCCATCCGGTAAATCCTACAATAAAGCTTACGACGACACTGATTCCAGCGGAAATTAACAGAAGAGTTACGGTAACCTTACGCTGGCTGATGGCAACCAGGGGACGGTTGATTTCCTCTACAAGCCGGATTCTTTTCCTGAATCTTTCATTATAGAAGGTCGCGAATGCATGCCGGCCTGAAAGGAGAGTTGCCGAGATAAGGAGAAAGAGTATGGTGCCATTAATTAATTGAATTAAGAATTTGCTTAAAAATGGTGTCCAAAATAAGGTTTCATAGCCGAGGTCTTTATACCATAACCAATCTTCGTACATTCCGCTGCCGGCAGAAAGTACGCCGATGACAATAACAAGCAGTGCAAGAATTTTCAAAATCGGCTTCATTGGCTTCAAGAGAATGGCCCCCTTAGGAAAAAGATGGATAAACAACTATAGTATATGCAAAGATGCTTAAAATTAGATTGGAATAATCTTTATATATTCTTTGATTTTGGTAAAAACCCTTCCGGTTTACTTCCTGAAAATAAAATTCTGAGTTATACTTTGGATATTACAGAAAATACTGCAAAGGTTGGTGTTCTTCATGTACGATCTGATTATTATCGGTGGAGGCCCTGCCGGCCTGACGGCAGCCCTGTATGCTGCCAGGGGCGGTTTGAAAACCGTTGTACTGGAATCAATGATGCCGGGAGGACAAGCGGCTTCAACGGAAAAAATCGATAATTTTCCCGGTTTTCCGGAAGGGGTATCGGGATTTGACCTCATGAATTCTTTTTATAAACAGGCGCTCAATCAGGGAGCGGAATTTATTTTTCAACAGGTAGAAAGTATGGAACTGTCGGATCCCGTTAAAAAGATTATAACGACCGAACAAACTCTGGAGGCTAAAGCGGTCATTATTGCTGCCGGGTCAAAACCTACATTTTTAGGTGTCAAAGGGGAAGATACATTTCACGGGCGGGGCGTTTCCTACTGCGCTACCTGTGACGGTGCTTTTTATAAAGGGAAAAAAGTGGCTGTTGTCGGCGGTGGGAACGCTGCACTGGAAGAAGGGGTTTACCTGACAAAGTTTGCATCTCAGGTTTATATTATTCATAGACGGGACGAATTTCGGGCTTCTCATATCGCTGTGGAAAGAGCAAAGGAAAATCCGAAAGTTCAGTTTATCCTTAACACGGTTGTAGAAGAAATTATCGGCAGCGATAAAGTGGAGAAACTCAGTTTAAAAAATGTAAAGACACAGGAAAAAGAAGATTTGCCTGTTGACGGTATTTTTGTTTACGTTGGAACCCAGCCAAATACCCAATTTGTATCCGGCTATTTTAAAACGGATGAAAGAGGGTATATCATTACGGATGAACTCCTGCGAACCAACATTGCCGGAGTGTTTGCGGCAGGGGATATCCGCAATACCCCTTTAAGACAGGTGGCTACGGCAGTGGGAGACGGAGCGTTGGCTGCGGTTCAGGTTGAAAAATACTTGTCAGAAACAGAAAAACAAAAATAATTATATACATTTATTACCATGTACAGGCACTTTCTCTCCTTTACTCCATACCATATATCAAAAAGGAGGTATGGAAATGTTCTTTGGGAAAAAACAAACTGGCTTTATGACACAACCGCCAGCAATAAATATGGTTCAGCCCGGTATCGTGGATGGAATGCAGGCGCCTGGTATGATGGATGGAATGCACACACCGGGAATGATGGATGGAATGCAAACAGCAGGTATGCCTTATGAAGGTTTTGGCGCTGAACAAGTTGGCCCGGACGGCGTTTATTCAGTAACGCAAACTGAAACGGGCTATGCTTGCGACCCATGCGGCTACTGTGAACCTTATTATGAGCATACCGAAATAGAAGTGGAAAAACCACTGCCGCAAGTATATGTTGTTAAAAAAGGTGATACAGTTTATAAGATTGCAAAGCGGTATGGATTGGATTGGCGTGAATTAGCCGGATATAATCATCTCGGAAATCCGAATCTTATTTATCCCGGCGAAAGACTCTTTATTCCTCCTCGCTACTAATTCTTGACGTGAACGTAGGTTCATTGCGTACTTGATCTTGCTAATCTTTTAATTAATCCTTTATGTATATTGAGAATTGAAATGCAAATGGAGACGGACATTTGCATTTCAATCTCATTGATTAAATTGAATATTTAAATAATCACTAAATTTAACAGATAGATAAAATAAATTAGTGTGAAGACGGGCAGGGCGGTTTCGTGAAAGGGATTTATAAAAAAGAATTTAAGGAATACTTTGTTACATACAGCTTGATCATTGTTATATTTATTGTTTATATTCTAATGACCAATGCAGGGGGCTCCGCAAATTACCGGAATCTCATTCTTTTTGGGGCAAAAGTTAATCCGTTGATTGATAATGGCCAGTATTGGCGGTTGCTTACCTGTATTTTTATTCACATCGGATTTACACACTTATTCTTTAACATTTATTCCTTGTTGGTTATGGGGAAATTTTGCGAGGACATTTTTGGTCACGGTAAACTCCTTCTGATTTTTCTTTTCAGCGGGATTATGGGATCTTATGTCAGTTACTTATTGAGCCCTAAAATTTCCGCGGGGGCATCCGGAGCTATTTTTGGACTTTTGGGAGCACTCGTAGCCTATGGCTGGAGCAGCAAGGCCTTCTGGCGCAGCGGACTCATTACGAATTTACTGGTCGTCCTGGGAATTAACCTCTTTATGGGCTTTGCTTCCACAGGGATAGATAATTATGGCCACTTGGGCGGTCTCCTCGGAGGGATACTTCTGGGAATTCTGTTCCGGTCATTTCAACGTTAATATACAAATTTTTCTTCGAATCCTTTTGCTTAAAAAGGGGAAAATAAAAACAAGCTCACAGATCTTAGCGAGGTGGTTTTCGAATCGTTAATGCCATCGATAGTTAGGATTTTGTGAGCTTTTCATTGATGATCTAAGATCATATGCTAAAATGTATAGAGAGAAGGTTTGATCCATGAAAGGAAAAGCAGCGTGAAAAGAATTAAGCGGTATTTCTTCAGGGAATGGGTTATTTATATTTGTCTCATGATCATTGCCCTTTTGATCATGGGTAAGTTAGTTTATCTTCAGATTATTAATGCTTCCGAATTGAGTGCCAGGGCAGCCACTTTCAAAACAAATAACCAGGAGATGGTATACGAGAGAGGGTCGATTGCTGATGCTCAGGGAAACATCCTGGCTAAAAGCGTTCCGGCCAAAGATATTTACGCCGATCCAAAATCTTTAAAGAAGGCAATACAAAAAAGCGAAAAAAATATTTCCGACGAAAAAGTGAACCTGAAAATTCAGGAAATTGCTCAAAACCTTGCTAACATTTTAGGCAAAGATCCCAAAGAAGTATTCAATTTGCTTTCCAAAGACCTTTCCTGGGTGAGTCTTGCAAGGCAAATTGATTTGGATAAAGTAAAACAAATCAATGAATTGAATATTCCGGGAATCGGTTTTACAGATACATATAAAAGGGTTTATCCGACAGGCACAATGGCTTCTTCTATCCTGGGGATTGTCAATATGGCCGGGGACGGGGTTGAAGGGGTTGAGTATTCCTATAACGCAGAGCTAAAGGGACAAAAACAACTTAAATCCCAAGGCCCAACCCAAAATGAACAGGAGAATACAAATATCCAGTCGGGATATAATTTAACGCTGACCCTGGATTCAACCATTCAACATTTGGTAGAGCAGGAACTGGATAAAATTATTGCAGAATCACAACCTAAAAGTGCTGTAATTTTAGCGATGGATCCAATGACCGGAAAAATATTGGGAATGGGCTCAAGGCCTAATTTTGATCCGAATTTGTATGGGTCATCCAAAGCCAGCGACCGGAAAAATCTTGCGATCAGTATGATCTATGAACCGGGATCTACATTTAAAGTCATTACGGGAGCCGCAGCATTGGAAGAAAATGTGGTTACAGCCAATACCGTATTCAGTGATCCCGGTTATTTAAATGTCGGCACGAGAAAAATTACAAACTGGGATTCGGATAAAAAAGCCCACGGGGATATTTCCTTTGCCGAAGGGATGAAATTATCGTCCAATGTTGTGCTGGCCCAGGTAGGCAAAGCACTTGGAAAAGACGTATTTTATACCTATTTGAAATCCTTTGGCTTTGGAAGCAAAACCAAAATCGATATTGCGGGAGAGGAACAGGGACTCCTTGTGGATAAGAATATGGTGAAAGACATAGAACTTGCCACCATGTCTTTTGGTCAGGCCAACCTCGTAACTCCTCTTCAGCTTCTCACAGCCATCAGTGCCGTAGCCAATGGCGGGAAACTAATGCAGCCTTACGTCGTTGAAAAGATTACCAACAAGCAAAATGAACTGCTCGTAAAAAATGACCCGAAGGTAGTGCGTGAGGTTATTTCCAGGACAACCAGCGAAGCGTTGACCAATATCTTGGCAGAGGTTGTAGATAAAGGGACCGGCGGCAGAGCCAAGGTTCCCGGAATTAGGGTAGCGGGAAAAACAGGGACAGCGCAAAAGATCAATCCGGATACCGGGCGTTATTCTGAAACGGATTATATTGTTTCCTTTGTTGGGTATGCTCCTGCAGATAATCCGAAAATCGCCGTACTGGTAGTGGAAGATACCCCGCATGGCGAGGTTATTCAAGGGGGAACTCTGGCAGGGCCTCATGTCAAAACCATTATTGAAAGTACTTTACAATACTATGGAATTCCCGTTGCGGCAAGCACACCGAGTAAATTAAGCGATCTAAGCAACATGAGTGTTCCTTCTGCCAAGGAAACCGGCTCGTCCAGCACCAATTCTCCTGCCAGGACTCCGGGCAAGGGAGAAGTTCTTGTGCCTGATCTGAAGGGATTAACCATCAGACAAGCGGGAGAAAAGCTGGGGAAACTAGATTTGCACTATCGTTTCCAGGGCAGCGGCCTGGCTTCCAAACAGCACCCGGAACCGGGAAGCATTGTAAACCAAGGGGATACGATTGATGTAATCTTTAGCTGGGAGAATAACTAAACCGCGGAAAAAGGAGATTCATGCGGCTATGAATTCATATGATCTTGCCAAAAAAGTGATCTTTAGCTTATCGGATGAAGCGGGAGTATCTGGATATGAACACCCATTGTTCCCCGCGCTGCAAGGGATTTTTACTTCATTGGCTTCTGAAACGCGCCGGGACTTTATCGGTAATTTTTACGCCGTAAAAAAAGGGCTGGACGGGAAATCCGGAATCATGCTCGCGGCTCATATGGATGAAATCGGTTTGATTCTTACCCACATCGATGACCGGGGATTTTTTCACTTCTCGGCAGTCGGAGGGATTGACGACAGGACTCTCCTTTATCAGGAAGTAATCGTCCACGGTCAGGAGGATATCCGAGGAATCATTTGTTCCGTACCTTCCAGGGTTCACCAGGAAGTTCAATCCAAGAAATCCATTGATATGACCCAATTGGTTATCGATGTCGGTTATCCGCGGGAAACCGTAATGAACCTGGTAAAACCGGGGGATATCATCAGTCTGATAAGGAAACCCTTCTCTATCCTGAATGACAAAATCGTAGCCAAGGCTCTTGACGACCGGGCAGGTATCGCCGTATTGGCAATCTGCCTGAATGAATTAGGCAGGCTATCCCACAGGCACAATGTATATGCAGTGGCTACCGTTCAGGAAGAAGTAGGGCTCAGAGGGGCAATAACAAGCTCTGACGGGCTGCAGCCTGATCTTGCTGTGGCAATTGATGTAACCCATGCCCAAACCCTGGATACCAAAAATCAGGTCTCGATTCAGCTTGGCAAAGGGCCGGCCATAACAGTAGGTCCCAACATTCATCCCCGGATTTTCACAGATTTAACCAGGTGTGCCAAAGAATCACGGATTCCTTATCAGATCCAACCGATTGCCGGAGAAACTGGTACAGATGCGAGGGTAATTCAATTAACGGGGTATGGAATTCCAACCGGGCTTATTTCCATTCCTTTGCGCTATATGCATACCTCGGTAGAAACCGCCTCACTCCAGGATATTGTAGACAGCGGGAAACTTCTGGCTGATTTTATTGCCGGGTTGCCAGAGAATCTGGAGGAACTACTATGCTGCTAAAAGAACTGTGTGAACTCAACGGGGTTTCCGGGAATGAAAAAAAGATCAGGGAATTTATCCTTACACAGATTCAGGAAAAAGTTGACACGTTTCAGGTAGATAAAATCGGCAATATCGTGGCCGAACAGAAACCTGCCTCCCCAAACCTGCCCAAGGTATTGCTCTGTGCCCATATGGATGAGGTGGGGCTTTTCATCACAGAAATTACGGCGGATGGTTACTTGAAGTTCCAGCCAGTTGGCGGAATAGACCCTCAAATTTTGATTTCCAAGCCCATCGCTATCGGAAATATTCAAGGGATTATCGGGACCAAAGCCATTCACTTGCAAAAAAAGGAAGAAAGAAAACAAATTCTAAATATTGAGGATTTGTATATTGATATAGGAGCCAATACCAAAGAAGAAGCGGAAAAAGAAGTGAAAATAGGGGACTATGCGGCTTTTATCGGCACCTGCGATACCATAGGGAAGGAATATGTGA
This sequence comes from Peptococcaceae bacterium, assembly GCA_012517475.1. GTDB lineage: Bacteria > Bacillota > Desulfitobacteriia > Desulfitobacteriales > Syntrophobotulaceae > Dichloromethanomonas. The sequence goes on from JAAYUV010000109.1 coordinate 22,211, forward strand.
AAGCCAAAGCCTTGGATGACCGTGCCGGATGTGCTCTTATTCTCGAAACCCTTGCCGACAGGTATCCCTGTCATCTTCTTGCAGCGTTTACGGTTCAGGAAGAGGTGGGTTTGCGGGGTTCCAAGGTCATCAGCAATTACCTGCAGCCGGACCTCGCTATTGTTGTGGAAGCAACCAGGGCGGCGGATGTCCAGGAATGCGATGAGGAAGATTGGAATGTAACGCTGGGAAAAGGTCCGGCCTGCTCCTTAATGGATTCCTCAACGATTTACCCGCCTGAGCTGATCCGCAAGGTTTCGGATCTTGCCCGTATCAGCAATATTCCGCTCCAGTTCAGAAAAAGCACTGCCGCGTCCAATGACGCCGGCAATATTCATAAGGCGGGTTCCGGCGTTCCCACCATTACACTCAGTATACCCTGCAGAAACATTCATTCCATGAGTTCTATGATTTGTAAAACGGATTATGAAAATTGTTTAACTCTATTGAGAACAATTCTATGTCATATCGGAGAATTCTGCTCTGAATAAACTTGTAGAGGGGGTTTATGATGTCCGGTCAGAATCTTGATTATGATTTGTTGAAACAGCTTACCCAATGCTTCGGACCGTCCGGGAATGAACGGGAAGTCGCTGATCTTATAGCTCGTGAAGTGAATTCTCATGTCATGGATTCCCGGTTCGATGTACTGGGAAATCTCATTGTAAGAAAACCCGGCAAAGGGAAAAAGATCCTTATCGCTTGTCATATGGATGAGGTTGGTGTGATCATCACCGCGATTGGGGAGCAGGGCTACCTGTACTTTGCCCCTGTCGGCGGCATTAAGAATTCCGATCTCTCTGCAAAACGGGTACTGTTTAAAAACAGGCGGATGGGTGTTGTCAATCAGGAAAAAAATCCGCTGGAAGAAGGGAAGCCATCGGGCAAGTTCTATATTGATATCGGAGTAAGTTCCGAAGAAGAAGCCAGAAAAATTGTCAGGGAAGGGGATATGGCAGTACTGGTCGGCGATTATCAGGAGACACCCAGTCATATCCTTTCCAAAGCCTTAGATGACCGACTGGGGTGCTTTATTGCTGTTGAACTGATTAAACAGATCCAATGTGAACAGGATTTGTATTTCGCCTTTACCGTTCAGGAGGAAGTAGGTTCCCGCGGAGCGAAAACCGTCGTACACGGAATTGAACCCGATCTGGCCTTGATTCTGGATACCACACTAAGCTTTGACTCGCCAAAAGAAAAAAACCGTACTTCACTGAACCGCGGAGCCGCCGTGAAAGTGATGGACAGAACCATTGTTGTATCCCCCCTGATTAAGAACTGGATGGCGGAGGTTGCTGCTCAACAGGACATTCCTTTCCAGTGGGAAATTATTACGGCCGGCGGCACGGATTCCGGACCTATCCACCTTACCGGAAGCGGAATTCCAACAGGAGGGATAGCCATCCCGGTCCGCTATCTTCATTCCGGAAATGAGATTGCCGCCAAATTTGATATTGTATCCGCTTTTCAACTCTTATCTGCTTTGCTGCAAAATCCTTTCCAGGAAATCTGAATTATTTGAAGAAAGGATAAATCATGAAAGACAAACTCAGAGACATTTTGGTGAATATCCAAAAAAATGAAATAAAAATTGAAGAAGGTCTCCAAGAAATCGAGAAAATGTATTATTATGATCTGGGGTATGCTGTTCTGGATACGCACCGCCAGTTCCGCAAAGGATTTCCGGAGGTCATTTTCTGCCAGGGAAAAACGACGGATCAAATCATCTCGATTGCCAGGAAACTGGATGAACTGTCTTCCCAAAATATCCTGGCTACCCGGGCTAATCGGGAAATTTATTTCTCATTGCAAAAAGAAATTCCTTCTGCCGAATTCAATGAAATTGCCCGTACCATCGTCATCCGGAAAGGCAAACAACAGGAGGCGGGAAACATCCTGGTTGTTTCGGCGGGGACATCAGACTTGCCGGTGGCCGAAGAAGCTGCGGTTACCGCGGAAATTATGGGAAATAAAGTGGAACGGATGTACGATACAGGAGTAGCAGGTCTCCACAGGCTTTTATCCCAATCCGAGAGGCTGCTTCAGGCACGGGTCGTGATCGTCGTGGCCGGAATGGACGGTGCCCTTCCCAGCGTGGTAGCGGGGCTCATTTCCAAACCTGTTGTCGCCGTCCCCACAAGCGTCGGATATGGCGCCAATTTTGGCGGTCTTTCCGCTTTGCTTACCATGTTGAACAGTTGTTCCGCCGGTATTGGAGTGGTCAATATTGATAACGGCTTCGGGGCCGGGTATCTTGCTTCTCTGATTAACCAACCTGAAAATTAAATACGGACAAAAAATGTCAATCAGCAGGAGGACAGTTATTAATGATCCATATCATAGGGGTAGGACCCGAGGAAAAATGCTGGCTGCCACCTATTATGCAGGAAATAGCTGCTGCTTGTGATTTGCTTATCGGAAATTCCAGAATGCGCAATCTGTTTCCTGAGTGCAAAAAGACGAAATACCTACTTTCTGCGTCTTTTATTCAAACCATAGAACTGCTTAAAAATCATATAAAGGATTATACCAATATTGGTGTTTTAGTTAGCGGAGACCCTGGTTTTTTTGGGATTGTGCCTTTGATCAAAGAAGAATTTCCTTTGGAAGAAACGAAAATTTATCCGGCGATCAGTTCCCTGCAGCTTTTGTTTGCCAGGGCCGGTATTTCCTGGAATAACGCTTCGTTCATCGATCTTGAAGGGCAGGACCTTTCCACATTGCCCAGAGCAATTTTTAAACCTCTTGCAGTCCTTTTGGGTGAAGATATTACAGCCCAGCAGGTTGCCCAGCTTTTACTGGAAAGAGGGCAAAATCCCCAAATATCGATTGGCTTCTCATTAGGCCGGAGCAATGAATATTTTGAAACGGTAAACGCCGTAAAATTGGCTCATAGTCCCCGAAAGCTCAACAATGTTATTCTCCTGATTTATCCGATCCGCCACCAGAATTCCTGGCAAAGCCTCGGGTTACGGATTGGGATACCGGATAAGGATTTTATCAGGGGAGAAGCTCCGATGACCAAAGCTGAAATTCGGGTTCAGGTTCTGGCCAAGGCCCAAATATCCCTTTATGACCATATCCTGGATGTAGGTTCCGGTACGGGGAGCATCAGTATCGAAGCCGCTGCAATTGCCAATGAAGGAATGGTTTATGCCATAGAAAATAATGCGGAGGCCCAGCAATTAATCAGGGCCAATATGAGAAAATTTGCAGTTCCTAATTTAAAACTGGTATCCGGTACAGCTCCGGAGGTTTTTACAAAAATCCCGCCGGTTAATGTCTGTCTCATTAATGGGACGCAGGGACGTCTCAAGGAAGTTTTGGAAGAAGCGCCCCTGGTGCAGGGAGGAAGGATTGTAGTCACGGCAGTCAGCATGGAAAAAGCATCCAGAGGGCTTGAACTGTTAAAGTCTTTAGATTATGAGGATATTGAAGTGGTATCCCTGCAAGCCGTACGCTGGCCGGAAGTGAACAGTTTCCATATAGCCCAGGCTTTAAATCCGGTCTTTATTCTTTCAGCACGAAAAATTGTACATACTTCTTAAGAAAAAGCAAAAAATATAATAGCCAAATCGGGATGATGTCTGAATATAATGTTTTGGGCATCATTCTGTTTTATAACTTCAAAAAAATGTGCAAATAAACATTTTTTTAGGAGGATTATGTTTATTTGCACAGAATATATATGTTTAAATAAACATACACCAATTAAGGAGGAATAAAATAATGACAGTAAAAGTAGCGATTAATGGATTTGGGAGAATTGGCAGATTATGTTTAAGAGCCTTCCTGGAATCGGATCCGGGGCAGTTAGAAGTTGTTGCCGTAAACGATTTGGGTAAACCGGATATGCTGGCACATTTGTTCCAGTACGATTCAATTCATGGAACTCTTCCTTATAATGTCCAGATAGACGGAGATATCATGAAAGTCAAAAACAGTTCCATCAAACTGCTGGCTGAAAAAGATCCGTCCGCTTTACCCTGGAAAGAATTAAACGTGGATGTAGTAATTGAATCAACCGGTAAATTCGTGGACAAAGCTTCTGCCGGCAAGCATATCGAAGCCGGTGCGAAAAAAGTTGTCATTTCTGCTCCCGGAAAAGATGAAGATATCACCATTGTCATGGGTGTGAATGATAACCTGTATGATCCGAAAGCTCATCATGTTATTTCCAACGCATCCTGCACCACAAACTGTTTGGCACCGGTTGCCAAAGTAATCCTAAAAGAATTTGGCATTGAACAGGGGATGATGACAACAACCCACTCAGTTACCAATGACCAGAGAATTCTGGATTTTGAACATAAAGATTGGCGCCGGGCGAGAGCGGCATTCCAATCCATGATCCCGACAACAACCGGAGCTGCCAAAGCTGTAGCCCTTGTACTGCCCGAACTCAAAGGCAAACTCAACGGCCTGGCAGTAAGGGTTCCAACCCCGAATGTTTCCCTGGTTGATTTTGTTGTCAACGTAAGCAAAGCGACGACCAAAGAGGAAGTGAACGCCAAGCTGAAGGAAGCTGCAGAAGGGGAACTCAAGGGGATACTTCAATTCAGCGAGCTTCCGCTTGTCTCCATAGACTATAACGGTAATGCCAACAGTTCCATCGTCGATGGCCTGTCGACCATGGTGATTGGAGATAAAATGGTAAAAGTCCTTGCCTGGTATGACAATGAATGGGGTTACTCCAACCGGGTTATCGACCTGGTTAAACTCATTGCTTCCCGTGGGCTTTAATTTACACGAGAGGACGGTAGCCATGAGAAGAACCAAAATCATTTGTACGATTGGTCCTGCTAGTGAATCTCCGGAAAGAATTAAACAACTTCTCGATGCCGGCATGAACGTGGCAAGACTCAACTTTTCACACGGTAGTCATGAAGAGCATGGTATTCGAATCAAAAACCTTAAGGCCGTCGCCGAAAAGGAAGGAGCAAACCTAGGGATCCTGTTGGATACGAAAGGACCGGAAATTCGTACAGGATTGGTTCCTGATGGGGGAGTTACCCTGGAAAACGGTCGTCAATTCATCCTGGATCAAAACGACAGTCTCGGTTCTTCCGAAAGGGTATATGTTACGTATGAGAATCTTTGGAAAGAAGTTCATCCCGGTACACATATCCTTTTGGACGACGGATTAATGGATTTAGAAGTGATTTCCGCCGGTGATGGCAAGATTGTTACAACCGTTAAAAACGGGGGAGTCCTGAAATCCAGAAAAGGAGTTAACGTACCCGGAATTTCCATTCAATTGCCTGCTTTAACGGAAAAAGATATAGAAGATATCAATTTCGGTCTTCGTAACGATATTGACTTTATCGCCGCTTCTTTTGCCCGAAAAGCTTCGGATATCCTGGAAGTAAGAAAATTGGTAGAGGAAGCGGAAGCAGACGTAAAGATTATTGCCAAGATCGAAAACCAAGAAGGAATTGCCAATGTGGACAGCATCCTCGATGTAGCCGACGGGATTATGGTAGCCAGGGGTGACCTGGGTGTGGAAATCCCGGTCGAGGATGTTCCGATGCATCAAAAAGAAATCATATCGAAGTGCAATGCCCTCGGGAAAATCGTCATCGTCGCTACCCAGATGCTGGATTCCATGATCCGTCAGCCCCGTCCGACCAGGGCGGAAGCAAGTGATGTGGCCAACGCTATCCTGGATGGAACGGATGCGATCATGCTTTCAGGGGAAACGGCAGCCGGTTCGTTCCCGGTGGAAGCAGTGCAAACCATGGACAAGATTGCCCGGAAAACAGAGAGTATATTTTTTAAAACAAATATCTCTCCTAAAAAAGGTCAGAATATTGCAGAAGCAATCGGTCATGCAAGTCATACCATTGCCAACGATATCAACGCTTCGGCAATTATTACCCCCACACAGTCCGGTGTTACCGCCAGAATGATTTCGCGTTACAGGCCTAAAGCGCTGATTGTGGCGGCAACTCCTTTTGAGACGATTGCCAGAAGCCTTTCTCTTAACTGGGGTGTCCATTGCATCATCGTTCCTGAAAGTACCGGAACAGACGAGCTGCTTTCCATGGCCGTAACCAAATCCCTGGATCAGAATTTGGTAAAAACGGGGGATATCGTGGTTTTGACTGCCGGGGTTCCGGTCGGAAAGGTAGGAACAACCAATCTGATAAAAGTCCAGGTTATTGGAACTGTCCTGACACGCGGCACAGGAATTGGGAGAAAATCCTATTCAGGTATAGCCAGAACTTTACAAAACCCGAATGAATTTAGAAAAGGGGATATTTACATCGCCAATACCACAGATGTAGAAGATCTCCCTCTCATAGAAAAAGCAGGGGCTATCGTAGTAGAACATGGAGGGCTTACTTCTCATGCCGCCATTGTTGCCCTGGAATATGGCATCCCTGCTATTGTCGGAGCGAGAGAAGCCCTCCAGAAAATTAAAAACGGGTCCGTAATTACTGTCGACGCTTCCACCGGGGTAGTATATGAAGGTTCGGTAGCAATGCTATAAGGCAGGGGGGATAAGGGTGACTGCTGCAAGACAAGAAAAAATCAGGTTTTTACTTCAAAAACACGGGAATCTAACCGTTTCCGAACTCGCCGAGCAATTCGGAGTTTCTGAAATGACGATTCGCAGGGATTTGAAAGAGCTGGCCTCCATGGGTTTGGTTCAGAGAGAGCACGGAAAAGCGGTTTATCCTCAAAACCCGCAGGTTAGAAATGCTGTTTTTATCACCCGTCTTGGGGAAGCTCATAAGGAAAAGCTGGCAATTGGCAGAACCGCAGTCGGTCTCATCCATGAAGGGGAATCTATTATCCTGGATGCGGGGACAACTACCTTAGCAGTCGCCTTAGCCCTTACCAAAAAGTGTATCGTCGTGACCAATTCACTTCCCGTTGCCGATGTTTTGGGGATGAGGCCGGAAATCAGCACCATACTCACCGGCGGAGAGGTGCAAAGGACTACTTATTCTCTGATGGGGCCAATGACCCGGGAGAGTCTGGCCGGTTTTAATGCCGACAAATTGTTTCTCGCTGCAACAGGGGTTAATGTGGAAAAAGGACTTTCCACCACCAGTATGGCTGAATCCGAGGTGAAACAAGCCATGATCAATTCGGCTAAGGAAGTCATTCTTGTAGCCCATAGCGAGAAACTGGGTCAGGTTTTCTACCATACATTCGCCAAGTGGGAGAAGATCCATAAATTTATCACGGATAGCGGTGCTTCACCGGAGATTATTAAAGAAATACAAAAAAATGGAGTAGAAGTCATTGTGGCTTCATAATCTTTTAAACATAAACATAATTACTTAAAACATAAAAAGAAGGTCCCAATTCCGGGGCCTTCTTTACTTGTTGGATTTGAATTCTACATGGTAATCACATGCATTATGTATTTTTATTAGCAGGTATGCCATGTTTTTTAATAAACCACGATGTAATCAGTCCTAACATAATATGAGTAGACAGGTGGACTAAGTTTGTACCGGCATCAATCGGATCAATTCTGGCAATCTTTAACCGTAAAATTATACCGTAAATAAACAGCCAAAATACCAATACAACGATTAGACCCTTTAGGTAAAAGTAATCAGTCCCTGTAACGAATAGAATATAAACAATGAGTATTCCAAGAAAAGCTGCTATAGTAAAGTCGGATATAATACCGACAATTAATGCAGGTAGAGTATGAACATCAGATTCAAGAAAATAGGCAGATGCGGCAATGTGAAAATGAATATATTTATTTACATTGAGCTTATAAAAAATAATATCAATAACTGAGACAATAATATTGGCAAGTGTACCTGCTGCAATGCCTAAGATTACTTTGTCTTTGATTCTTATCATGATTTCTTTACCCCAAAAGAATGCTTTAAATTATTATTGTCTTCAAAACTTTATAATATTCAAATATCAATCATGGTTTTTTTATTTTCATTTATATTTTTAGAAGGGAACAAGGTCATCCGTGTAGAAAAATATATATTACCAGAGAATTCAGGAGGAAATTGATGGATCATCCACAATTTTACGAAGGTCAAAAAATCAATTTTGCTACAGATTCCGAACTTTATCATGATATCTATGTAACCGAAATCAAAAAAGTTTATCCTGATCGTTTGGAATTAGCCCTCACTTTACATAAAGGATATTTATTGCTCATACCCATAGGAACCGGTATCCGCTGGCTGCTGCCGGATTCCAGCAAGGTTTATATATCAAAGGTAATTTCTCGTCAACCGGCCCAACAAACGTGGAGTGTAACCATCCCCACAGGGAACAAACAGGAAAAAAAATCCCGGGTCATGGCCATCGGAAGCGGAAAAGGCGGGGTCGGAAAAACTACACTGGCGATTAATCTGAGCCTGGCCTTAAGTGAGCTGGGGAAAAGAGTTATTATTCTGGATGCCGATATCGGAATGGCCAATGTGGAGCTGCTATTAAAGCTCAACACCCCCTTAAATTTAACCAATGTGCTAAAAGGAGAATGCAATCTTAGGGATATCCTGACCCCGGGTCCTTCCGGAATTAAGCTGCTGCCGGGATCCAGCGGGATATCGTCTCTCACCAACCTGAATGCCATCCAGTTTAACCGGATTATTTCCGGTTTCGCAGATCTGGAAGATGAATGTGATATTTTTATGATTGATACCGGGGCAGGAATTTCTGAAGTAGTTTTAAAGTTTTTGGAAGCAGCAGATGATCTCATGTTAATTACAACCACTGAACCTCATGCCCTGATGGACACCTATGGCTTGACGAAAGCCCTGGCATACCGGAATGCGGATTTAAAGCCGCAACTCATTATTAATCGCTGCGAGACGGAATCCGAAGCCCTGAAATGCAGCGAAACTTTTAATAAGGCTGCTTCTAAGTTTTTAAAGCTTGAACCGGAGCTAATTGGCTGGATATATGATGATAAACGGGTAACCAAATCTTTAAAAAGCCAAAAACCATTATACTTAACCCATCCGACTTCGGAGTATTCCGTTCAGGTGAGTACCATTGCGAAAAAGTTAACCGGCAAAAAACTGGTCCAAGACCGGCCTTCGGGAATTGTATCGTTTATTAATAAATTAAAGAGAAATTTTGGCTAATATCTTTTTCTTATCCAGAAATGAGTTATTCTAGAAATGTTGTATTATTTTATATCTTTATAAAGCAATAAATGGTATAATCTAATAGTACGGTTTTCATAGTAAAGGGGGTGAGAATGATTTACTGGGAAAAAGCTAAGGAATATCTGTCTCTTTTTTTGACTCAGGCGCAAAAGTACATCAATAAGGACACATTCGCTAAGGTTGAGAAGTGGTTAAAATCAGTCTCTTGGAAATCCCCCAAGGCAATAGGGGCTTTAGCACTGGCTCTGGTGATTGTTTGCGGAGGAATTTTCTACCTAAGCACAACGACTTCAGCAGTTGGGATTGTTGTAAACGGTAAGACGATTGGTTATGCTCCTAACATGACGGAAGCCAAGCAATTTGTTCAGGCAATCCTGAGCAAGCACGGCGAAGTTGCGGGTACTGTCGCTCAGACCAGCGATCAAATTGAATATGACCGGGTCAGAGTGAGTAAGGAAAAATTCGCAGCAAGTGCGATTTCCACGGAAGTACTGGCAGGATCCATTACCCCGTTTATTCAGGGTTACGGTTTACAGGTTGGTGAGAAGATCGCAGTCGTTATGGCTAATGAGCAGGATATCGATGCCGTATTAGCCAAGTATAAAGATTATTTTGCCAAACCTTCGGACAAGAACTCTGTTAGTTCGGCTGAAATTGTTGAAAGTTTCACAAAAGTACCAATCAAGGCCAATCCTAGCGATGTGAAAAATGTCGATCAGGCTTTAGACATTTTGGTTAAAGGTGATGTAGCTGAAAAAAAATATACTGTCCAGCAAAATGATACGCTTTGGGCCATAGCCAGGAAGAATGACATGTGGGTAGAAGAGCTGCTCGCAGGAAATAAAGGCTTAACCGAAGACAGTGTTATCCAGCCGGGACAAGAAATCAAAATTGTAAAAACTCAGCCTTATCTCACTGTAATCGCCAAAGGAACAAAAGTTGTCGACGAGGTTATCCCGTTTGATGTAGTAACCAACACAGATTCGAAATTAGCCACCGGTAAGAGTGTTGTGAAACAAGAAGGAAAAGATGGAGAAAAAATAGTTACATATAACTATGTTGAAAAGAATGGCTCCATCGTTGATAAGCAAGTCGTAAAAGAAGAAGTAGTTACTCAACCGGTAAAACAAATTATTGCCAAAGGCCCTGCCCGTGCTCCTGTATATGTGGGGACATCCCGTGGCTCCGGAAGTGTTTCCGGACTCATTTGGCCTATTAGTGGCTCCATTACCTCGTATTACGGGTACCGTCATGGAGGTTTCCATACGGGACTCGATATTGATGGTGTCACTGGTCAACCCTATACGGCAGCAGCTGCAGGAAAGGTAACTTTTGCGGGTTGGGATGGGGGCTACGGTTATTGTATCATCATTGACCACGGAAACGGGGTTGCGACCCGATATGGTCATTCCTCCAAACTGCTGGTGCATGTTGGTGATACTGTAAGCCGGGGTCAAACGATTGGGCTAGTAGGCTCCACAGGGAGATCTACCGGATCTCATCTTCACTTTGAAGTGATTATTAACGGCAGCACTGTCAATCCTTTAAGTTATTTATAATAAAATATAGAAATCATTAGCGCTAACAAGCGCTTTTTTTTTTGTGAAAAAATTCCGAATCAAGGAGTCATCACTTTGGCGATAAAAAAGGTTATTTATAGAAAAATACCGAAATTTAAAGAAAATACGGCTAAAAGAAATTGGAACATATTAGATTTTTCTTGTTGACAAAAAGTATTTAATTCGCAAGAATTATGTATAATATCTTTAAACGCTTGGGAGGATTATATGGTTTTAAAAATCGTAGTGGATAGTTCTTCGGACATCCCTAAAGATCTATCCTCCAAATTGGATATTGTGACTGTCCCGATGCCGGTTTATATTGAAGGAAATACCTATCTGGAAGGAGTAGACATATTTCCGGATCGGTTTTACGGAGAATTTCCTAACTATAAGGATCTTCCGAAGACATCCCAGCCGAATCCGAGCGCACTGAAAGAGACTTATGAACGTATCCTTGCCGAAGGTTTTGATGTACTGGCGATCCATCTCTCTTCCGGTTTAAGCTCTACGTATCAGAGTGCGATGATGATCCGCGAGATGTGCAGTTCACCCCAAAGGATCCATATCCTTGACAGTTTGGGCGCTTCTTTCGGTTTTGGTCTTCAGGCTGTTTTGGGAAGTGAAGTCATTAAAACGGAAAAAGATATCGATCTGGCCGTAAAGAAAGTGACTGAAATCAGAGACAGGATGGGGTACATTTTTACCCTTGATACCCTGGAGTATCTGGTAAAGGGCGGCAGAGTGAGCAAAACTGCGGGATTTGTCGGCGGTCTTTTGGACGTTAAACCGATTCTTCATATTACCCCTGAGGGGAAAATTGAAGTTTTCGGCAAAATAAGGTCCCGGAAAGGGGCTATCCGCAAGCTGATTGACATCATGGAACAGGAAATTATCAACTCTGAGGAACAAACCATCGGGATTTCCCATTCCGCTTGTTTGGATGACGCTGTTTATATGGCTGAGGAAATAAAGAAGAGGATGAAAGTGAAGGAAGTGCTCATCAGTGATATCGGCTGTGTCGTAGGAAGCCATGTCGGCCCCGGAACTTTAGCTTTATTCTACCAAAGATAATACTCGGAACAGGAGAAAAGACTTTATACATGGAAATACGGATTAACCAATTTGCAATTGATAAACTGGTCAACGAATGGAAAAATAGGAGATTACCCTGGGCGGTTTACGATACCCCTCTTTTTCAGGCAGATGCCTTTTCGGACAGTGTCCAATACTTTTTTCTGGGAAGTGTAATTCATTACCGGTTTTACGGAATCTTTGACAACGGTGTTGCCGGATGCTATGAAAACCAAAATGCCGAAGGAAGTATTGCCTATTGGAGAACCTTGAAAGTAAATTGGTCTGCATTATTCGATCACAAGCTGAAATACACCACCTTCGAGAACGTTTTTTCCGGATTAACTTTTCTGCCGGAAAGATATGACCATTTCATGGAGACATTAAGAATTCTGAAACAACAATATTCCGGGGAAGTGAAAGTATTTTTAGAAAGCTGTCAATGGGATATTGCCAGGATATTAGACCGGATCAACGTCGAATTTCCTGCCTTCAGGTCAACCCATGACGATTATTCCGAAAGATCTTATTTGTTTTTGTATCTTGTACAGGGTAAGTTCGCCAGTACAAACCTTTTTAACCATATTGAATTAATCCTTCCTTACCTTGATCAAATTCTGCTGGCATCGTTAATTCAAACCAATGTGCTGGAATTGCCGCCTGAGATAAGTCTTCTCCACAGTGAAGATATCCCGGCTTTGAGGAATGCGGCGCGCCAGGCCCTGGATGAAATACTGGAAAAATGGAGCCAGGTTTCCAAGAGAAAGATTCTTCCGGCGGATTTGAATCTTCCCCTGCGCAATCACGGATTGGTCAGTATCTGGAGAAAGAGAGTTCCTTTGATGTTTGCCTAAAAAGGACTGAATGAGATGAACAATAAAAAAGTATGCACGATTTCTTATGGCTGTCAAATGTCGGAACGGGATTCGGAAACCCTTACTGCGATCTCCAATAATATGGGGTATTCCCGGACAAACGATCCGGCTGAGGCAGACCTGGTGATTATTAATACCTGCTGCGTGCGCGAGAGCGCCGAAAATAAAATTATCGGGAAAATAGGCCAGTTAAAACACATGAAGGATAAAAAACCTTCATTAATTATTGCCGTAGCGGGTTGTATGGTTCAGCAGCCCGGAATTTTGGAGAAATTGCAGAAAAGAGCTCCGCACGTAGATATTTGGACCGGTACGTTTGATTATCACAAATTCGAAGAATTGCTGCAGACCTCTCAGGAAGGGAAAAAAATTGCGTGTATTTCCGAGAAAGAAACTGAAGTTTCTGAGGCCGTCCCCTTAGCGGAAAAAGGGAAGCTCCGCGTTAATGTCAATATTATGTATGGCTGCGATAATTACTGTGCTTATTGTATTGTCCCCTATGTCCGGGGAAGGGAGCGCAGCCGTCCAAAACAAATCATTCTGGATGAAATCAAATCGTTGGTAGACAGCGGCTGCCGGGAAGTAACCCTTCTCGGGCAAAATGTAAATTCTTACGGGAAAAAGGACGGTTTTGATTATGATTTTTCCGATCTGCTCCAGGAGATTGACAAGATAGACGGTTTGTTCAGGGTTCGGTTTATGACCTCTCATCCCAAGGACCTGAGTGATCAATTGATTGCCGCGGTTGCAGGGGGAGAGCACCTTTGCGAGCACTTCCATTTGCCTTTTCAGGCAGGGAGCAATCATATTCTGGAGGCAATGAACCGTAATTATACACGAGAATACTACCTCGAGAGGGTTCACCGCATCCTGGAAGAAATTCCGGCGGCAAGGCTTACTACGGATATTATTGTAGGGTTTCCCGGAGAAACGGAAGAGGATTTTGAACAGACCCTGGATCTTGTCAGGACTGTTCCATTCACCCAGGCCTTTACGTTTATGTACTCCAAAAGATCCGGCACGGCGGCAGCCGGGCTTCCTGATCAAATCCCGCTCGAGGTCAAAAAACGCAGGTTGCAGAAACTGATGGAAGTACAGAATGCCAGAAGCCTGGCCTGGAGAAATAACATGCTGGACCAACACTATGAAATTCTTGTAGAAGGTCAAAGCAAAACAAATCCGGAGTCATTAACCGGCAGAACCAGAGGGAATGAAATAGTGGTCTTTAAAGGCAGTGAAGATTTGATTGGGAAACTTATAAATGTTAGAATAGATTCAGCGAATTCCTGGACTCTTTTTGGTACAATGATGTAATGTTTTTGTATGATATGAAGGAATCGGACGGAAAATGTAGAATTTCCCCAAATAAGAGGAGGTAATGAGGATGGATTCAGAAGTTTATATTAAAGCCTGTGAACTTGCACAAGCGATAGCCAATAGTCCCGAGGCAGTGGAACTAAAAAGAGCCGAACAGGAAATCCGTAAAGATAAGGTAGCCAATAATCTGACGGAACGTTGGAAAAAAGTATATGAAAAGGTTTCGGAGCTGCAAAGAAACGGTCAGCCTCTTACCGAGCAGGATGAACGTTCGATTGAATTTATTGAAGCGAAAGTTGAAAATCATCCTTTGATTCTTGAATTTATTGATGCTCAGCATAAATTTACAGAAATGTTGGAAGGGATCAATGAAGTGCTTAGCGGTGCACTGACTTTTGATACTGACGATCAGGCGGACCCTTGTATCACCTGTCCTTCCCGCGGAGGCTGTGATCCGACTGCCGGAAGCTGCGGGACAAAGAACTGACCTTATTGTAGTTCTCAAAATAATTTTACTGACCAGGAAGAGCTATGTGCTCTTTCTTTTTTAAAAGGCTCTTTCTAATCCGATGCTGAGGCATATTTGAGTAATTACCCGCTCACCACGCGCCGAAGCTACTCGTTTGCTGATTTCGCTAATGCGCAAAACCTCAGCGTAATACCTGATGTGAACCGTTGCGCATCTTAACGCTCATCAAGCTGCACTCGTATCGCTTCTCTGCTCCACGGTTCGCTTGGTAATTACTCAAATATTGCTATGAAGATAACTTAGCCTTTTTAAAAAGATCGATTTTGAATATAAATTTTATGGTTGTGGGGATAAGTATGTCTACACCGATGCTCGAGCAATATTACGAAATTAAACAAAGGGTGCCGGATACCATTGTCTTTTTCAGGCTGGGCGATTTTTATGAAATGTTTGATCAAGATGCCCGGATGGCTGCGCCGATACTGGAAATTGCCCTGACGGCACGCGATGCGGGGAAGGGGAGTAAAATCCCCATGTGCGGGGTTCCCTACCATGCCGTGGACGGATATTTAAACAAACTGGTTTCTGCGGGGTATAAAGTAGCGATCTGTGAACAGATTGAAGACCCGGCAATGAGTAAGGGGATTGTGAAACGGGATATCGTCAGGATCGTTACTCCGGGTACCTTGGACATCGTCGGGAACCAAACCAAAAATAATTATTTGGCTTGTGTTTATAAAGAAAAAGACTGGGGTTTAGCCTATATTGATATCACTACGGGGGATTTTCGTATTGTACAGACTTCACTCCTGGAAACCCTTCAGGCTGAACTAAACCGGATTTCGCCTTCGGAACTGATTCTTACGGAGGATCTTGCGCTCATACCCAAGTTATTTTCGGATTATTATATCAGTCATATCGAGAAGGGATGGTTTCGGAAAACCAAAGAGCTGACTGAAAGGTTTCCTGAACAGGATGACCTTCTTCAGCAAATGCCGGTTGCCTGCAGGGCTGCTTCGGGATTATGGCAGTATGTGCTGCATAATATCCCGAACTCGGAACAAAATCATATTTTCAGAATTTCTGCCATTGAGCAAAACAATACCATGATCCTGGATAAATGGACGGTTAGAAACCTGGAACTCATAGAATCGTTAAGGACCAACGATGAAAAGGGAACCCTTTACTCCATTATCAATCTGACAAAAACAGCATTCGGGGCACGATTACTGCGAAGCTGGATTCAGCAGCCTTTGATTAATAAAACCATGATCGAGGAACGTCTGGATACCATTGAAGAATTGACCTTGAATACTTTTCTCAGAAAAGATATGCAAAAAGCGCTGGAGGCTGTTTATGACCTGGAGCGTTTGTTAGGCAAGATCTCTTTGGGAAAAGCGAACGCCAAAGAAGTTTATTCCCTGGCCTCTACTTTGTGCGCGTTACCCCATATCCGAAATGTCATTATGGAAAATGGCTCGGTCAAATTGCAGCCCTATCTTTCTTCTTTGCTGAGTCTTGATACGCTGGCTTCAGAACTCATCAAGGCCATTAACCCGGACGCGTCGTATTCCTTAAAGGAAGGGAATCTTATTCAAGACGGCTATTCGCCGGAAGTGGACCATTTACGTTCGATTTCATCCGGAGGGAAGGAATGGATTGCAAAACTGGAAAATCAGGAAAGAGAGCGCACCAAAATCCGTTCTCTCAAGGTTGGGTTCAATAAAGTATTCGGTTATTTTATTGAGGTTACCCATGCCAACGCCCATCTTGTTCCTGACGACTACCAGCGGAAACAAACCCTGGTGAATGCGGAACGCTTTATTACCCCTGAATTAAAAGCCTACGAAGAGAAAGTTCTGTCTGCACAAGACCGCTTGATTGATCTGGAATATAATCTTTTTATGAATCTCAGGCAGCAGGTATTGGACCGTTCCCTGGAAATCATGAAGGCTTCCCAGGCTTTGGCGGAAATTGATGTGTTTTCTTCGTTGGCTGAAGTTGCGGTCCGGAACCACTACATAAAACCCGAAATAAAAACCGACGGCACAATTCATATTGTAGAAGGCAGACATCCCGTCGTGGAAACGATCTCGGAACATTTTGTCCCCAATGATGCCTTGTTGACGCGAAATAAGCATCTGGCCCTGATCACAGGGCCCAATATGGCGGGAAAATCAACGTATATGCGGCAAATTGCGTTAATCGTCCTGATGGCTCAAATCGGATCTTTTGTGCCGGCTCAAAAAGCCTCCATATCCGTGGCGGATTGTATTTTTACCCGGGTAGGAGCGGCGGATAATTTAGCCTCCGGACAAAGTACCTTTATGGTGGAAATGAATGAAGTCGCCCATATCCTGAAATATGCCACCAAAGACAGTCTGGTTATCTTAGATGAGGTAGGCAGGGGAACTGCGACCTTTGACGGGCTTAGTCTCGCCTGGGCCATCGCCGAATATCTGATTGAAAATAAAGACTTAAAGGCCAAGACTCTTTTTGCCACACACTATCACGAGTTAACCCAATTGGAAGAAAAGTATCCCGAGGTTTTTAACCTGCATGTCGCCGTCAAAGAACACGGGGATGATGTCGTTTTCCTTCATAAAATCCTGCCCGGCAGGGCGGACCGGAGTTACGGACTCCATGTGGCAAAAATTGCCGGGCTTCCGCTTACTCTTCTCAAAAGGGCTGCCCTGATTCTAGATGAACTCGAGGATTCCTCCCAGCAAAAGAAACTGACCGATGTGAATGCCGGGATGATTCAGCAATCCTTGTTCGAAATTCCCAAGGTTCATCCCTTGCTCAAGGAAATCAGTGAAATCGATCTCGATAGCCTTTCACCCCGTCAGGCTTTAGATTACTTGTATGACCTGGCAAACCGGATTCACGCTTCTCAGGTCATTTGAGATAAATTTAATCCGTAAACATGATTCTAGGGGGAATATGAATGGAGAATAAAATAGGGATCGATGTAGGGGGAACCTTTACCGACGTTGTCCTGATCCGTGGTGACGAAGTCATGAAGAAAGGGAAAATCCCTACCCGGCAGGAGGACCTGTTGAACACCATCCTCAATGCGCTGGACTTTATCGAGCTTTCCGGTACACCGTCCATCGGGCATATTACTGTCAGTACGACCTTGGTCACCAATGCGATTCTCCAGAAAAAACTCCCCCCGGTAGAGCTTGTCCTGTTTCCCGGTTCCGGAATGCAGCTTTCCTCTTTACACTGGCCTGTTTCCTACCGGGTTCTAGCCGGTGAATTGGATTTCCGGGGAAGGGAAGTCAGGCAGGCCAACCTGAAAGAATGGGAAACCCTTGCTAAGGACTTAAAACAATCTGAGGCAAAGTCTGTAGCCATTGTAGGCAAATTTTCTCACCGGAATCTTGTCTTTGAGGAAAAACTGGCGGCTTATCTCGCCAAAGAGGTGACGGGACTCTCTATTGCTTTAGGAAGCGAGTGGGGCCAATCCAATTTCTACCGGAGAAGCTTGACAACTTACCTGAACCTGGCATGCAGCGGCCTGTTATCCAATTTTGCCTCTCAACTGCAGAATGCGGTAAAGGCCCGGGGATGCAATGCTCCCATCAGGGTGCTTAAAGCCGACGGCGGGGTACTGCCGCTGGAGAAAGTCAGGCCGGTCGAATCCATTTATTCAGGTCCGGCGGCAAGTGTTTTGGGTGCGCTGGCCCAAAGTGACGGGCAGGAATCCTATGTTGTGGTCGATATTGGCGGAACGACAACGGATATTGGTCTGGTATTGTCCGGAAACCCGTTAATGAGTTCACACGGGGCCAAGATCGGTTCGTTTCTGACAAATGTCCGGTCCCTGGCAGTCCGTTCAATTCCCGTAGGCGGGGATTCCGCAGTCCTCATGGAGAATGGTGAAGCCAGTCTGGCCTCATACCGTCTTGGCCAGGCCTACTGTATCGGGGGTAACCATCCGACTCCTACCGACGCCATGCGTTACTTGAATCTTACGGATTACGGCAGTATGAGCAGGGCGGAAGAGGGTTTGGCTTTACTGCTGCCGGAGAATGAAAGAGAGCCTCAGTCAATTCAACAAATTGCAGAAACCATTGTCCATAAAATGGCCGATCAAATCGGTCTGGCGATAGAACAGCTCCTGATGGAATGGAAAGCTGAACCGGCATATAAAGTGTGGGAAGTCTTGCATCACCAATCGGATTTTAAATTTTACATTCAGCTCAGCGGGGGAGGAGCCCCGGGAATAGCTTCCGCCCTTGAGCGGCGGATGAATACCAAAACGATTCTCATGGATTTGTCCGATGTCTCCAACGCGATCGGGGCGGCTATGGCCAAACCGACTTTCTCCTGGACATTAAACCTGGATACCTCTCTTTCCAGGTACCGGATTGAGGAAACCGGGGAACAGGGGAGCTGGGAGGGTTCCAAAAAACCGCATAAAGAAGTGGAAGAATTTCTGAAGAATCTGGCCTTACGTCAGGCGCAGTCCATGGGAATAGAAGCAAAAACCTTACAAACAGAACCTTTTGATTATTTCCCCTTAGTAGAAAATTACCACACGGTTGGTCAGATTATCCGGGGTTCAATGCATGTGCCTCCGGGGGTGTTACGCAGTGTGACTGGAGGGTTAAAGGATGAATAAAACAGGAATAATCTTTTTCCCGGCATTCGACTGGTCCTTAGGGGAATCACATCCGGAAAGAGAAGAACGCCTCCTGTATACGCAGGAACAGATATTTGAAGAAGGAATTATGGATCTTCCTCAGGTGAAACAATATTCGCCCGGCGTAGCCAATCTTACCGATGTATTGAGAACGCAGGCTATTTTTCCCCGTTTGGAACAGCATCAACTGGATGCGCATCTGATTGCCGTCGGAAGCTCCATTATTCTGGGAAAAGCCATTATGGATAAGGAAATTCATAACGGATTTGCCCTGATCAGGCCCCCGGGCCATCATTCCGGGGCAACGGTGTGGGGGAATCGCGGATTTTGCACCTTAAATAATGAAGCGATCCTGGTCAACCATTTGAGGGCGAATTATGGAATCAAAAAGGTTGCCATTATTGATACCGATGTTCACCATGGCGACGGGACACAGGATATATTCTGCTATGATCCGAATGTCCTTTGTATCTCCATCCACCAGGACGGCAGGACGCTTTATCCCGGAACAGGATTTACCGATGAAAAGGGCGGCCCTAATTCCTGGGGATGTACGCTCAATATCCCCCTGATTCCCGGAGTTGGGGATGAGGGTTTCATTTATGCGTTGGAAAACTGGGTTCTCCCCCGGGTGGAAGAATTCAAACCGGACATCATTATTAACTCCGCCGGTCAGGACAACCATTATACCGACCCTCTGGCCTCTATGAATGTTTCCGCGAGAGGGTACGGGAAAATTACGGAAATCATCAAGCCGGATTTGGCCGTACTGGAGGGAGGGTACTCCATTCAGGGCGCTTTGCCCTATGTCAATATGGCGATTCTTTTGGCCTTAGCCGGAGAGGATTATTCCGGTGTCATCGAACCACAAAAACCGGAGCGCAAAGAGATTGGGGGAGACACTTTCCGTTCCTACCTTGTAAATTTAAAAAGACAGAACGAAAATATCAGACCCAATTGGACCCTGAAAAAAGAAACGTTTCTTCCGGCAGGAGAATGGGTCATTCAGGAGAAGAACATTTTCTATGATACGGATTGGTTTAAAGAACACCGCAAGGATTATGTCCGGAAATGTGATCATTGCGGGGGGACGGTTCTTATCATTTCCCAGAACCAGCTGACCTTTGAAAAGGCTGTTCTGGTCAGGATACCGTTTGAGGCCTGCGAGTCCTGCCGGCAGGCAGGGTATGATTTAATCGAACATTTTAAGAATACCGAAAAAACGTTATTACTGCAGAATCAATATAAAAATGAAGTGCGGTTTTGGAACGACGGCAGGGAAGTGAATTTCGTTGAACAGAAGAATCAAACTGCTTGATCCGCATTGTGTCAATCAGATTGCAGCCGGGGAGGTCGTGGAAAGGCCTCTTTCCGTTGTGAAAGAACTGATTGAAAATTCGTTGGATGCAGCTGCAAAAAAAATAGAAATCCAAATTGAAGGCGGAGGCACTTCTCTGATCCGGGTTAAGGATGACGGGACGGGCATTCTTCCGGATGATTTGCATCTGGCTATTTTACCGCATGCAACCAGTAAGATTACATCCCTGGAAGATTTAAACCAGCTCCGGACACTGGGCTTTAGAGGGGAAGCTTTGCCCAGTATTGCTTCCGTCTCTAAGGTAAGTATTTTATCAAGGCCCCCTGAAGAGATATCCGGGTATGAAATCCGGATAGAAGGCGGGACTCTGATCGGAACCTCGGAAACAGGCTGCCCTCATGGAACTGTCGTTACAGTCCGGGAGCTGTTTTTTAATACCCCGGCCCGTCATAAGTTTCTTCGTTCCAATACCACGGAGTTCGGCTTAATTTCAGACATGGTGGGCCGGATTGCGCTCGCCAGGCCGGATGTGGCATTTACTTTGCGCCATCCGAATAACATCATTTTAAATACACCGGGAAAAGGAGATCTTCTGGAGGCCATTGCCACCATTTACGGCAATGATACCGCCCGCAGGCTGATCCCTGTTTCCCTGACAGAAGGAGATTTAAGCCTTACCGGATATCTTAGTCCCCCGGAAATGGTCCGGTCTTCCAACGCGGGAATTACTTTCCTTGTCAATGGCAGGGTGATTCGTTCCCAACTCCTGAACCAGGCCCTAAAGGACGGGTATCATACCCTTATCCCCTCCGGGAGCTATCCGCTTGCCGTCATCTCTTTGACCATGCCTCCCTCCAATTATGATGTAAATATTCACCCGGCAAAACTGGATGTCAAGTTTAAAGCAGAAAAGGAACTGAGGGATTGTCTTGCCAATCTGGTAAGGAATACCCTGCTGAACGCCAGGCCGGTAAGAAATATTACCCCGGCAAATTTGAACAAGCCGAACAGTATTTCTTCAGAGAAATCGGATACTTCTTTTTCGGACCATTCAAAATCGAGCTGGGAACAATTAAAGATCCTTTACAAACCTGCTTCTGGTCCGGCGGAGGCTCAAGAAAAACCGGAAACAGAAAAAGGACACAAGGATCTTGTCAAGCATGTGGATGAGACCGCGAAAGATCATCTGATCAAGGAAAAATTACTGTCTAGATATGCTTTGGACAAACCATTTGAAAATTCATTTGGAAAACCCTCAGAACAATCTTTAGACAAATTTATAGAAAAACCCATAGAAAAACCTATAGAAAAGCCTATAGAAAAGCCTATAGAAAAATCATGGGCACAATCCGATGTGAATAGAGAAAATAAGAACATTGTATTATTTGAAAGGTTAAGACCAATCGGGCAAATATTCTCCACTTATCTTCTCTGTGCGGATGATGACCGGCTTTACATTTTGGATCAGCATGCCGCGCATGAAAGGATTCGCTATGAAGAATTACTGGGGAAATTAAACCAGGACAAAATTGCCAGTCAAACCTTGCTCATTCCTGAGACCTTTGATCTGACCATCCAGGAGGAACAGGTTCTTCTGCAGTATTTGCCCGAACTTCAGGAAATAGGTTTTATCGTAGAGCACTTTGGGGAACGGACCTATTTTTTACGAGGAATCCCTGTCCTCAGTCATCTCGAAAATCCGGCCAAAATTTTTCTTAAGTTTTTAGACGAAGTTATTTCCAAATCCTATCCGCCGGCCAAGGATAAACTGCTGGAAGAATGGGTGTTTATGCTTGCCTGCCGGACCGCCATCAAGGGGAATGATCAATTATCCATACAGGAAATGGAGGAACTGATACAGAGATTGGGACAAACCGCTAACCCATTATCCTGCCCCCACGGCAGGCCGACCATCATCACCATGACCAGAGAAGAACTGGAAACCCGGTTTAACCGTTAAATTCCTGGACGAACAGCATGCTTGCCAGCATGATATTTTTGACCTTCGGCCATATCGACCAGAATTGTTTAACGGGCAGGGGATTCTGTCCCTTGCCGCACTCTACGGTAAATCCCGGTCTTTGGCATTGATAAATAAACCAGTCTTTATAACCCGCATCACTGTCAACATATTGAATCGCTTTATACCCGCTGACTTTTTCAAATTGCCGGACGATATTTTTCGATTCGGGCGGTTCCAGTTTTCTGTAGCCCCAATAGATTTCCTCCCCCTGGGTATGGAAAGCAATCACCAGCTCGAAGTCATGTTCCAGCGTAAAGTTGGCCATTGCCTGAGCCTCCGGTTCCGATAAAGGGAAGGGACCCGGAAAGTTTAACGGGGCAGGGCCGTCGGTATCCCTTCTGCGGTATTCCTCTTCCCAGTACGCCGGGAATTGATCATTGAGGTCTACTCCGCGGATATTGGCTTTCCAGTTTTGAAAATTGGTTGATCCCTTGTTGGCTTCCAACACTGCTCTGTAGTAGGGGTTATTATCAGCCAGAAATCCATATTGAACAAGTTCAACGCCGTCAGGATTGACCATGGGGACGATCCAAAGGGTAATTTCCTTTAAAACCTTTTCTATATCCATCCCATCCAAAGGAGTTTTTGAATGGGAGGCCTGAAGAACCCTTTCCATGAATACCATTAATAGAAGGGTCGTTATCCATTCATTGGCATGAAAAGCACCATTGAAATGGATTTCCCTGGGACCCGTACCGATCCGAACCGCGGGAATTGAACGACCAAGGACACTTCTGCCGATATGGATCACGCCCATTTCAGGATAAGCCTGCTGCATAAGATCCAGATCATTCATCATCTTACCGTGATTATATCCGCCCTGAACCCTGACAATATCATGGTCTTGCATAGAACCATTCCTTTCCCCAATATGGTTTTTCTCTTTATTCTTTCGTCAATACTATGTGTAGACCGATTCATAAATTTAAATAATATGGGGCAAAGTCACCGTAATGAATAGCCGCTTTCGGCAGGTTGCGACCTCCTGTCGCAAACAGCCGCGCTCCGCCTCCATGCTCCGCTTGACGCCAGCTATCCATTACGGTGACTAAATCTCTGGTGTTAGCGGAATTTACGAATCAGCCTACTATAATTATCTTGTTTTAAGGAAACTGATCATGACAGAAACAAAGGATAGCAGCCTTTTAACCGTAGCCTATAAGCTTTACGCTCCTGAGCTGAGGCCCGAGATAGACCGTTTGGCCATAGAATACGGGCTCCATTTGATTCCTGCAGAAATGGTGTCTTTGGACGAAAATCTGCCTATACTGAAGATTACAAAGAATCAGCTGATTTTAGAACACAATGACCAAATGTTCTTTTTTCATCCCAGTATGTCTCTTTTACGGATGATTAATATCCTGAGAGGGGAGGGGGACCGCTTTCTGCAGGCTTCCGGGATAACAGCAGGGGATCGTTTCCTGGATGCAACCATGGGGCTTGCTTCCGATGCACTCCTTGCATCCTGGGCTGTAGGGGAAAAAGGAAAAGTGACGGCTGTGGAATCGTCACTTCTCATTTATATTCTGGTCAAGGACGGTCTCGCCAGGTTGGAGGAAAACCGGCCTGCTTCCATAAAAAATAAAGAAAAAGATGAAGCCTGGAAGAAACTTTGCGAAGCCTCTTCCCGAATTCAGACAGTGTGCATGGATCACGCACGTTTTCTGGAAGAATTGCCTGACTCTTCCTACGATGTGATTTATTTTGATCCGATGTTTCGAACCACCGTCAGGAAATCCGCATCCATCAAACCCTTGAAAAACCTGTCTCACCCGGAACCTTTAACGAAAGAGACGATTCGCCAGGCCAGAAGGGTTGCCCGCAAAAGACTGGTTCTGAAAGAAAAAAGAAACGGCGGGGAATTTGAAAGATTAGGCTTCACCATGGTAGAAGGAAGTAAATATAATCCGATCTGTTTTGGGGTTATAGAGCTTTAAGAAAAAGGGGGGATCACCTTGCAGCCCCTGATCATTATCATTGGACCGACCGCAGTTGGAAAAAGCGCCTTGGGAGTAGAGCTTGCGTTACAAATTCAGGGTGAAATCATTTCCGGAGATTCCGTTCAAGTCTATCAGAAACTGAACATTGGTTCGGCCAAACCTTCTGCCGAAGAACAAAAAGGTGTGCCGCATCATCTCATTGATTTTTTAGATCCCACGGAACCGTTTACCGTTGCCCGCTTTCAAACCATGACCCGGGATCTGATCACCGAAATCAGGGCAAGAGGAAAAACCCCGATTATTGTAGGCGGGACAGGTCTGTATATCCGTTCTATCCTGGATGATTATTCTTTTCCCGAGGAAGGCTCCGATCTCATTAAAAACAAGTGGCTGGAGTACGCCCGGACCCATGGAAACCTGCAGCTGCATGGGATATTGGCTGAATGCGATCCTGCTTCTGCGCAAAAGCTTCATCCCAATGATACATCCAGAATCATCAGGGCTTTAGAGGTATATGAACTTACCGGGAAACCGTTATCTGCACAGCGGGACTACCTGGAAAAGGAATATTCTCATTTGGATGAGTCCATCCTGTACGTTGGACTGACCGCCCCGAGGAGTTTGCTCTATGAACGGATTAATCAGCGATGTGAGCTGATGATAGAGGCCGGTTTTATCCGGGAAGTTTCATCGTTATTGCAGGAGGGATATTCTCCCCAATTAAAAGCCTTTCAGAGCATCGGTTACCGCCATGTCGTTAATTATCTCAGGGGAATACTCACGTTTGAAGAAATGATGCGGTTGTTTAAAAGGGATACCAGAAGGTTTGCCAAAAGGCAGCTGACATGGTTTAGAAGAGACCCCAGAGTAAAATGGTACGACATTACAAATATTGGAATTAATCGTATCGCAAATGAGCTCAGCGATACTTGCAGAGAGATTCAATCTCGTGTACAATTATAAAATAGTATATAAAATGGTGATGGAGGTAAATAAATGAATAAATCACCTATAAATCTGCAGGATCTTTTTTTGAACCAAATCCGTAAAGAAAACATACCGGTGACGATCTATCTGGTCAACGGGTTTCAGCTTAAAGGTCTGGTAAAGGGTTTTGACAACTTTACAGTTATCCTTGAGTTCGAAGGCAAACAGCAAATGGTTTACAAGCATGCGATTTCGACGATTATGCCCCTCAGACAGATAAATCTGAGTGCAGGGGCTCTTGATACGGGCGAATAAAATTTCTCATTCCACAACATATTCCTGCAATCAAACTGGTCAGGGTTACAATAACCTCTGACCAGTTTTTTACGTATATAGGGCTTGGACTGTTGGTCACCTTTTGTCGTTCCAAGCGTATATTAAAAGTAGCAGGGGGTGCATCTTCATGTCTGTTAAAATAACATTCAGAAATAATCTGCCTCCATTAATCCGAAGGTCTTTGCCAAGTACCGAAAATGAATACTTTAAAGGGATTGCCAAACCTCTTCAGAAGAAAGGGAAAAACGTACATAACCAGGAGAATGGCAAAGAGAAGATCGAAGATATCTTAAAAGAACTGAATGATATGATAGGCCTGAATAAGGTTAAAAAGTTTGTCCATGAGCTGCAGGCCTTCGTCGAGATTCAAAAGAAACGGGAGAAGGAGAATTTGATCACTGATCCCATGGTTCTGCATATGGTATTCAGCGGAAACCCCGGTTCCGGTAAAACTTCCGTGGCCAGACTGGTCGGCAAGCTGTTTAAAGAATTGGGAGTGCTGCAAAAAGGTCATATTATTGAATGCGAGAGGGCCGACCTGGTAGGGGAATATATTGGACACACCGCCAATAAAACAAGGGATATGGTGAACAAAGCGCTCGGAGGAGTCCTGTTTATTGATGAAGCGTATTCACTGGCCAGGGGAGGGGAAAAGGACTTCGGCAAAGAGGCGATTGATGTCCTGGTAAAAGCCATGGAAGATCATAAATCGAACCTCATCCTGATTCTCGCCGGATACAGAATTGAAATGGATCATTTTATCCAGGCTAACCCCGGTCTGCGCTCCCGTTTTCCCATCCATATCAATTTCCCGGATTATTCCGTCGAGGAACTCATCCAAATCGGCGAGTTAATGCTTGTTAAGAAACAATATGAATTAACACCCCAAGCTAAAGTCGCGTTTCGAAACATGCTGCAAAACATGAATCTTGTGCATCCTTATTCGGGCAATGCCAGGATGGTAAGAAATATCGTGGAAAAAACAATCCGCAAGCAGGCGGTAAGACTGTATCAACAATCAAATCCGTCCCGTGAAGAACTTATCAGCATTACGGAAACGGACTTGTGCAACGATGATATATAAAATTATTCTCCTACGGCGGTACGGACAGCGTTGCGGCCGTTTTCCTTTGCTTCATATAAAGCGCTGTCTGCTTTCCGCAGAAAGTCATTGATTTGTTCATTGATCACCTTATCAACCCCGGTAACTCCAAAACTGGCGCTGACCTTAATGAAAAACCCTTCATATTCAATTTGGGATGATTCAATAGCCGTGCGGATTCGGTTGGCAATCAATGCGGCATCTTTCC
Organism: Peptococcaceae bacterium; assembly: GCA_012517475.1. Lineage (GTDB taxonomy): Bacteria > Bacillota > Desulfitobacteriia > Desulfitobacteriales > Syntrophobotulaceae > Dichloromethanomonas. The sequence goes on from JAAYUV010000109.1 coordinate 49,159, forward strand.
AGTTGGTTTCAGGGAGCAGGATCACAAACTCTTCACCGCCCATCCGGGCAAGGATGTCAATGGTGCGAATATTAATCAGGCAAAGAGCGGATATCCGCTTTAAAACATAATCTCCGGCCTCATGACCAAACTTGTCATTAATACGCTTGAAAAAATCGATGTCGAGAATGATCAATGAGATGGGGCTTTGATTTCTTTTGGCCCGTTCCAGCTCAAAGCTGCTCTGACCGTAAAAAAATCTCCGGTTATAAACACCGGTCAGTTCATCTCTGGTTGCCAGCGTATTTAACTTTTCCATCATATCCACATATTTGCTTACATCGGAAATCGTAACAATCCTGCCTATGACCGTGTTACTTTCCGCCAGGATGTCGGAGGTAATGACGGAGTAATAATATTTTATACCTTCTCTGACTACATCGTAGTGGATATGTTTTTCTTCAAGAATGGACTGGAGCAAAATTTGATTTTCGGAGAGCACATCCTGAATTTTTTTGCCCAGGGATTTCGGGGTAAGAAAGGGCAGGACCTGAGAAGCCGCAGGATTAAATTCAATGATCTGGTAATTGGCATTTAGAATGAGAATCCCGTCCGCCGTACACTCAAAGATTTTGTCTTTGGCAAGTGGTTTTAGATTGAATAATTCCAGTTTAAACAAACCGAATAAAAAAAGTATACAGGCAATCGTTGTTGTAAATGACCCGTAATCAATGCCAAAAGGAGAAAGGTTTAACAAATCAAGGAATAATGATGTCCAGGGCAAAATGGAAGCAATAAATAATATTATGCATTGTTTGCGGATAATCCCTGTAGATTTTTTATACTGCGAGAAAAACAAGAAATTAGCTAAGAGGAAACAAGCGCAGGCAAAAATAAAATTGACCAGATACCAGGGTCCCTTTTCGAGGCGCATAACAGGAATGAGCGTACCGGGATCATAAATCATAGCTGCATAAAAAAGGTGATGATAATCATTTGTATATCTTAAAATAAAAGTTAAGCAGGGAATTATAAATAAACCAATCATAAATGCCCGGGATTTTAAAATATTGTCTTTTCCGGTATATTTTAAGGCAAGAATGAACCAGGATAGGGAAAGAAACGGGAGCCCCAGATATTGTACCTTATTCCAAAAAATCATTGCGGACAGGCTCTGACTGTAAAGTTCCATGGCATAACCAAAATTATAAAAAACAATAGTGAAACAAGAAAAAGCAAAAAATTTAGAAATAGAAGTTTTCTTGTGCAATGAAAAGAAGATTATATATATCGTCATCATAGAAGAAGCAAGCAAAATTCCAGTAAATAGAACTTTAAAATTAATCATCAAGTTTTTCTCCTGGACTTTGTTCCTATTTTAAATAATACCATATTTTTTTTATTAATATGGAAAAAATTTTTAAAAAGTCCACCAGAGGCGGATACGTAAAACGGCAAGTTGAAAAAATATCCAAGTGGTTGTAACATGGAAATGGTTCTATAAATTTTTGATGTTTATTGGAGGATTTTATTTTGCCATATTCCAACTTGCCGGCAAAAATTGCCGGAGCCATAGCTTATGCCGAAGAAATACTTGTGAAACAAAGCCCGTATCTAAACAGGATTGCGGAAAAAAATCATCAAAAAGTACTGAAGGCTTTTCAAAATGCTCAGGTTTCATCTTATCACCTGCACGGAACTACCGGTTATGGATTGGGTGACACGGGCAGAAACAAACTGGATGAAATCGTAGCTGCCATCATGGGAACGGAGAAAGCGATCATTCGGCATCAATTTGTGTCGGGAACGCACGCCATCGCTTCAGCTCTTTTTGGAATATTAAGACCGGGAGATCATTTTATTTCTGTTACAGGAACACCTTATGACACCTTGCAGCAGGTGATTGGTTTAAAAAATAATATTTCCGGAAGTCTGGCCGATTTTGGGATTACCTGCGATATTCTTCCGCTGGATGAACAGAACCAAATCCAGCTTTCCCGTCTGGAACAATTGGTAAATTCCCGGACCAAATTATTTATCCTGCAGCGCTCCAAAGGGTACGAGTGGAGAAATTCCCTCACCATGTCCCAGATTGCACAATTTGCGGACTACGCGAAACAAAAATATCCCCGGATTCATATCTTTGTTGACAATTGTTACGGGGAACTGGTGGAAGAAAATGAACCCGGACAGGTTGGGGTAGATTTAATGGCCGGGTCACTGATTAAGAATCTGGGGGGAACACTTGCTCCAACCGGCGGATATATTGCCGGGAGAGCCGACCTTGTAGAAAAAGCGGCCACTCGCTTTACTGCTCCCGGTATTAATATGGAAGTGGGAGCCACTTTGGATCATCTCCGTTTATTGTATCAGGGATTATTCTTTAGCCCCATGACAGTAAGCGAAGCGCTGAAAGCCGCAGTTTTCTCCTCAGCCTTTTGGCGGAACCTGGGATTTGAAGTCCACCCTGAGCCCGAGGATCATCGTACGGATATTATCCAGGCCATCAAGTTACAAACCCCGGAAAAGATGATTGCTTTTTGCCAGGGGCTGCAGAAGGGTTCTCCGATTGACTCCCATGTTTTACCGTTGCCGTCGGAAATGCCGGGTTATACGGATGAAGTGATTATGGCGGGAGGAACGTTTATTCAGGGAGCAACAAGCGAATTTTCCGCTGACGGGCCGTTAAGAGAGCCGTATGCTGTCTATATGCAGGGAGCTATTTCCCATATGTATGTAAAGAATGCCAATATTTCAGCTGCTCTGGAACTCCTGAAAAAGGAATTGCTGTAAAATGAGGATAGTTAGGTGTGGTATGTGAAACCATTGAAGGACAAAGCTAAATTTATTGCGGAATTACTGGAAATCATGTTATTCGTCTTTGCATTTTCATGGTTTGCCCAACACTATGTGCTTGGTTTTGCCGCTGTAAAAGGGGATGGGATGTTACCTTTACTCGGTAAGAACAACCAGGTGTTTGTAATGAAACTTTTCAAAAATGCTTCCGCCTTAAGCAGGGGAGATATTGTTATCTTCACGGACAAAAATAACAATGACAACACCGTAAGGCTGATTGGGCTGCCCGGAGAGAAAGTAGAGATCAAAAACGGCTTAACATTTATTAACGGGAAACCAATCTATGAACCCTATGCCCATACCCCTTTGACCTATGAGATGGCACCGGTCATTGTTCCCAAAAATAATATTTTTGTTCTGAATGACAACCGTTCGGATCAAAAGGATTCAAGGGAATATGGAAGTGTTCCTTTTGAATGGCTAAAGGGAAGAGCCGTCTTTTGTTATTGGCCCTGGACAAAAATTCAGGTCCTATAATGATTGATGAATGACTTCATTTCAAGCGAATATATTTAAACTAAACTCAGGAATGAAATAGGCGGATTAGCAAAGTAACCCGCCCCTTCCCGAACCGTACAAGCGACTTTCACCGCATACGGCTCTCCATATTCCAAATGAGTTATCGTCGTTTTAACTGATTTAGCTGAAACCTGTCGGCTTCGACATTGGCAAAGCAGTGTTCGCATAAGGGTATCTGACGCCGGTTGATGGCCAGCATGACAGTGACAATCGGTGAATAGGGCTTGTCGAGCTTCTTCTTCGTTTTCCTGTGATACATGCTGACATGAAAATGCGGATTGCCGCAAATGTAGCAGACACGGGAAAGAGGGTCCATCAAGTTGTACTCAGGCAGGCAAAATGATTGAACTGCCGACTTGATTTTAGCGAAGAAGTCCTTGTGTCTCGAAAAAGATTTGTACAGTGCCAGACTGACTGAGCAGGCTTTGCCCTTGGCGTTCTTGTAATTGACCAAGAGAGATCTGCCGTAACGTGCGAACACTTTCTTCATGCTGATGTCGAATTTTCGCGCCAGGGTTTTAGCTATGGAAAACTGCACAATGTATTGGATGCGCGAACCCTTGTAGAAGTTGACGCAACCACGTTGCTGAGTCAGGAGTCCACGGAGTACCTGGTTGCCGTACTTGATGATTTCTTCCGGAGATTCTCTAAGGAGACGAGTGATACCGACGGGATAACCGTTACCTTTACACAAACCGTTTTCACGTAGCTTTTTCAGAATACCATCCGTATTCATGTAGATACGGATGGTTGGGTCAAAAGGGTGGCTTTGAAATTTGCTGTGTTTGCCGGTGCCCTTGCGGATGATATATCCGAGAAAGGCCACTTCATTCTCTGGGGCATGTGTGATTTTGGTTTTCTCGTCGCTTAATCTCAGGCAGAGCTCGTTTTTTAGGAACTCCTTGATTTTCTGTTTCAAGTCGATTGCATAGGCCTTGGGAGCAATCACACCAATCAGAAAATCGTCGGCGTAGCGCACATACTTCACTCTGCGGAAATTGGGGTCGTATCTGTCTGAAGTCGGGAGGTTTTCC
>JAAYUV010000074.1 GCA_012517475.1 Peptococcaceae bacterium
AGCTGTTACCAGCAACTAATCCAAGTCTATTTTGACACGGCAACCAAACGTTTTTCAAGGCTTATTAATAAATTTTGGCCTCACTCTTTAAAATTTGGGTTATGGAGCTGGAATTATTATCCTGGAACTGCATAACTCCTGTTTATAATATTAAGGGAAATCTAATCATCACAGTAGTCCCCTTGCCTAAAATACTTTCTATTACAACCTGGCCCTTCAGCAGCTCAACTAAATGTCTTGCAATGGCCAACCCAAGACCTGTGCCTTTACTGGTCCGTGATTTATCTGTTTTATAAAACCTGTCCCAGATATAAGGAAGTTCTTCCTCGGGTATACCGTATCCCTGGTCCTGAATCATGATATTCAGGGTATTGGTTCTGTCCGCCTGAATTATTACCGTGGTCTTATCCGGCGAGTACTTGATGGCATTATCTAAGAAAATAACGAACAATTGTCTGAGACGGTCATAATCACCCGATATTGGCGGTAAATCATCAGGCACATTGCATACCAGTGTTATACTTTTTTTATCTGCTATAGATTGTAAGTTTTTAACGACATCACAAAGAAGATTGGCAATATAGACCGGTTCCAAAATGATGGAGATTTTACCGGACTGAAGGCGGGAAAGTTCCAAAAGGTCACTCACGAGTCTCTCCAGACTCCTTGTTTCTGATAGCATTCTCTTCTGGTATCGTTCAATGTCTTCCCGGCTTTGTATTGTGCCATCTGTCAGCGCTTCGAGGGATCCTCTGATGACTGTAAGCGGTGTCCTGAACTCATGGGAGACATTGGCAACGAAATCTCTTCTTACTTGTTCCAACTGGTTGACCTTCTCTATGGCTATACCAAGTTCTGAAGACAAAAAATCCAATGAATTTCCTAGATGACCCAGTTCATCCTGGCGATTGATTCCCGTTCTGGCAGTGTAATTTCCTCGGGCCATCTCCAGAGCCACGTTATTCATGATTTTCAGAGGACGGGTAAAAATGAATGAATAAAAAACACCAAGCCCTATAGCAACTATGAGAGCAACAAAAAGGCTAATCAACAGGATGCTAATGGTTTTATCTAATGCGTCTGTAATTCCAGTTACGGGCATATGCATGAGTACTGATCCGATAACATTTTTGTTGGAGTCAGTAATTGGTATCCCAACCGTTAATGTGGCTTCATGATAGACATCACTAAAGCTCCGGCTAATAGACTCCTTACCGGATAGGACATCTTGAATGACTTTTTCCGCTTCTGGGGGGAGGGGACCAGAGTAGAACGAATGCTCTTGCCCTGCACCTGATCTGGTTCCCATCCCAGCTCCCATTCCAGGACTCATATCAAATCCTAAACCTGCCCCTTTCCCCGCGGCATCCCCAACTGTGCCCTGTCCCATTCCGGTTAAAATCAGCGGGTTCCCTTGTCGATCCATTACCCAGACTTTTGCTTCAGCCATCGTGTCCAAAAAACGGGCGAATCCGCCGAACCCTCTCATTTGCCCATTACTTGGCATATTCTCCGATACAACCTGAGCAATGCTCCTGGCTTTTACCAGCATGGTTTCTTGACGGCTATCGAAAGCATACTGCCTAAAGACCTGAACGAAAATGATTCCCAGCGCAAGCATGCTAACCAGTACTATAGAAATAAATCCGGCGGTTAACTTGAAAGCAATTCTTTTTTTAAACATTGCTCACCTCAAATTTATAACCTACTCCCCAAAGCGTTTTTATTTCCCAGGTAAAAGAGCCGTAAGATTCAATTTTGGCCCTAAGCCGTCTGATATGGGTATCTACCGTACGGGTATCACCGAAATAGTCAAATCCCCAAACACTGTTTAATAGATTTTCCCGCGAATAAACTTTCCCGGAATTAGAAGCTAAAAGCCACAGAATTTCGATTTCTTTTTTGGTGAGGTTGATTGGTTTGCCGTTTAATTTAACATTATAGTCCGAAATATTAATCTCAAGTCCCGGAAAGCGGACAATGCTTTTTTGTTCTTCTTCGGGGATTTCAATTCTCCTTAACACGGCTCGGATCCGGGCCATCACTTCCCCGGGACTGAAAGGTTTAACAATGTAATCGTCAGCACCAATATCCAGTCCCATAATTCGGTCTGCGTCTTCGCTTTTAGCTGTTATCATGATAATGGGGACATTGGAATTTCGGCGAATCTCCTTGCATATCTCAAAACCGTCCTTCTTAGGCATCATGACATCTAAGAGGATAAGAATCGGATTATTTTTGTAAAACATTTCAAGTGCCGCTTCACCGTCATAAGCTACCACGGGGAAGAACCCCTCTTTAGCCACATAGGTCTTTAATATATCGACGATCCCTTCATGATCGTCAGCGATCAAAATATTTTTATTCAAACTAATCCCCCTCCCAACACAAAGTACCCAATTTATTAAACTTTCAATTCCCTATCAGTAAGGAAATACTTGATTATTATATCATTACAACAATTGGCATATGTGACAAAATTATGACTTATCATTTGTCAATATTATTTCAAAATTATGTAAAACTTTTGTAACATTTTTGATTTAGGATAAAGTCATTACCGGATGAACAATCCGCAATTAAAAGGAGAGTGAAGACATGAACAAATTCAAAAAGCTTCTGGCCGCAACAGTGATTACCGTACTGGGCGTATCCGGCGTAGTCTATGCGGCTGACTTCAAAACGCCTGCAGAAATTTCCGCAGCCCTGACAGGAAAAAGTATTGCTGAAGTGAATCAGGAACGGTCTGGTGGAAAAACCTATGGCACGATAGCCAAGGAAGCAGGCAAACTTGATGAATTCAAAGCCCAAATGCTTGAACAAAAGAAGGCTATCCTTGATCAACGGGTAAAAGACGGAAAAATGACCCAACAGCAAGCCGACCAGATTTTGGCTTCAATTAATACTAATCTAGCTAGTTTCCCCTGATAAAGTCCAGTCAAACAAAAACTAATCTCCGGATTCCTTCCCAGTTATACTCAGATTTATCCCGTTATTTCTTTTCTTTGTCTTAGTTTGTCTTCACCTTGAGCATTTTGGCAGCTCTTAGA
>JAAYUV010000052.1 GCA_012517475.1 Peptococcaceae bacterium
TCTAAGAGCTGCCAAAATGCTCAAGGTGAAGACAAACTAAGACAAAGAAAAGAAATAACGGGATAAATCTGAGTATAACTGGGAAGGAATCCGGAGATTAGTTTTTGTTTGACTGGACTTTATCAGGGGAAACTAGCTAGAGGAAGTCCTGGTAATTTCTTTCCATCTACTAAACAAACCAATACATTACCCGAAGCAGGTAATAGACCCATTGTATCAGCCTCAACTTTAAAATTATTAACTTCTCCACCAATAGTTCTTATAGAGATTTTACTGCCTTCCTTAAGGTCTTCGTTAAGTAAATTTTTTACGATCTTGCTTATTTTAACATTAGTATCTTCGTATACTACTTCCTCGCCATAAACATTATCTTTTCCTTTCTGAGGCTTGTCTTTGCCAATTATTTCACCGATAATAACTAAATCTGAGTTATTATAACCCCATATTGGATCTTTAGCTTCAGCGGCATATGAAGTGTTAATAATTACACCAGATTTTGAATCATGGTTATTATTAAATAAATATACTCCAGCGACTAAAAGGAATACAGAAAACATAATAACTAAGGACCTACACAAATATTTTATATTTTTTAACATAATATTTCGTTTTACCTCCTATTTTAATATCCGTAAATAGCTCTAATTCCCTCAATATCAGATGATGTAAAGCTTCTTTTTAATTGTTGAGCAATACTGGCATATGGATAATTGGTCTATTTTTAATCGTTACCTTCCGAATCAATGTTTAAAATATTCTCCTTTCATATACCGAAGAAAATATTTTTGATATAGATATTATTGCTAAAATAGAAAACAAAAAGATCCCTAAAAAGATAAAGAACAATAGTAAATAGAATGTTGACACTAATCCGGATTTCTTTTGCTTTCCAAAGCATTATGAAAAAACCAGCAAAGGAAGAGAAGATTGCACATAAAGAGAACAGCATTGGATCCTTTTTCCTTTACTGTGATATGGTCATTATATCCAGCAAGTTCTGGACAGGCAAAACCGTCAGCTTTCGGTCTTTTTAGGCTAGCGAAAACACCAAATATGTAAAATGATATATATATTGTTAAATATAGTAATTAGTATATAATAAAACAATAAACATATCTTACAATGAATACTGAAAGGAGTAATCAAATGGATTTTATAAGTCTTAATAAGAAAGACGCGCCTAAAGATTCAATAAGAGAAAGATTATTACTAGCAATTAATGATTATAAAATAACACTAGACACTATAAGTAAAGTTACTAGGATTAATATTGATTGGCTTTCAGATTATATCAATAGAAAAAAGGAAAAACATGACTTATCTATCCAGGAACTTGGTTATTTATGGGAAATCAGTGTTTTTCTTTCTGAAGGAATGAAAATTGTTAGCGAAGATGAAAGGATAAAGGGTGTTATTGATATACTTGTACAATTGTTTGGACTTGGGTATGAAACTATATCACTTTACTCTGGATTAGAAGAACAGGATATTGAAAACTTTATGAAGAATACTGATTCGATTGACTATGAGAAAAAATATAAGTTAGCAATTGCAACTATGATGTTACATTATCTATTTAAAAATTCAAATAATTCTATTCAAGCAAATAATTAAGGGATATTTCTAAAAATAGAAATATCCCTTAATTATTTGAATAATTTAGTTTTGCCACTGATAATAGTTATCTACTACAAATGCTATTGGTTCCCCAAATCTATAAGCAACACCACTAATCATTGAAGCACCATATCTGTGTCCTTGAATATTAGAAGTAGCAATATCTCCAGTAAAACCACTTACAGGAGTGTATCCACCTGAAAGACCGCTAGTGAGATCTGTTACATGAAGTGTACCTTCAAAAGACGTGCAAAAAGTATTCATTGATACATTGTAATAAAGTCTACCAGCATCTGCCCAAAGATATAAAGTTCCTGCTTCTCCAGGAAAAGCTTGTTGTGGTTGAATGCCACCAGATGAATTGTCTACTGTAATAAGTGGTATAGCTGCCACTTGGCCTTCTTCTAAGGTTACTGTTTCGTTGCCAACTGTTACTAAATAAGTATTATCTGAAACAGATGGTGATTGAGCAAAGGTTGCGGTAGATAATGTTAATATCATCACAAAGGCTAATAATATGCTAGATATTTTTTTAATAGTATTCTTTTTCAATGCATTTTCCTCCTTCATTTTAACTAAAGCATAATTATTAACACTTTTTAAGGCGGTGGGCGGCTTAAACTATTATCCATATATTACCTCCTTTTAAAAATAAAGCATAATAAATCAATGAAAAATTATGTTGTATCCTCTCTTTGATTTTGTCTTTTTGAATAATTGCTTTTCATACACTAATTTTGTCTTTCAAAATAAATTCTATTGCGTAGTAAATAATTTTCTCCATCATTTATAGCGTAGAAATACAATAGACGTTGCAGCGACCTGAGTATCATAGTTACGTCCCCGGCATTTTTTAGCCAGAGCGAGGTAGACTTGCAAACTTTGAAAAAGTTTCGACGTCTCAACGTTTCCCGTAGAGCCGAACGATTTCTTCCTATTTCAAAAATTAGAATTTCCTCGTGAATACGCGTTAATTCACAAATTTTTACTAAATTAATGCAATATGTTATTAAAACTTTAACTGGAAATATTGCTGTTGCCATAAAAATGGTGTCTAGATGAATTCTACTGACACCTACCAGTATTCATAAAACCTTTGACGCTTATTCACCTTTTGATTATTTGTGTATGTGTTCTAAGCAAAAACTTAAAAATCACTCGACGATTACAACCGATCTTTTCTCATAACGCTTACTTCCTTTCATTTCCATGTAGATTCTTGATATTCAATAAATAACTGACACTAATATTATTCTGGTTCCTTTTCCAACTGTTTTCCATACGCCGTACGGCGTATCTTTTCGAGCTTTTTCTCTGTTTTCATTCGTTTTTGTATATTAATTGAATTAATTCTGCCTGGGTAGATACCCTCAACTTTCCTGTGAATACTTTCAAGATGTTTCTTCGTTGTAGACATGGCAATATTCAAGCAAGATGCGATTTGTTTCCGGGTATGGCCTTGGATTCGTAGTAAGAATACTTCTCTTTCTCTGAAGGTTAGCATGTGAATATCTAGATTTTGTTTGCAATTGGTATTCATCATAACCTCATTCGCGTTTTTTACTATCTTTAGAAAAAATCCTTAGAGGTATTGTAAATCTTTTTTCCTAACAAGCGGCTATTTCGGAACGAGAATGTCATTTCAGGGAATGAAATGACACCTTCTACAAAAAGGTTGAAAGGATATTCTCTTGTCGGTGATGAAAACTACAAGAATGAATCGATTTGGTGTAAAATAAAATACTAGGCATATTTTCGGGCAGCAAGTGCTTCTTCGGAGGATAATATATGCATCTTACCATGATATTTGTGGATGGACTCGGCTTAGGAACGAACCTGAACAATCCCCTTGTTCTGGCGGATACTCCACACATAGACCGAATATTGGGAGGACATTCTCTTTGGGGAGATCAGGAGATTCAACATAACCATTGCCGTTTGTATTCTCTTGATGCTTCACTGGGAGTACCGGGTATTCCTCAGAGTGCAACCGGTCAGACTACATTATGGACTGGAGTGAATGCTGCCAAAGCACTGGGGAAACATCTCAATGCGTATCCCAATGAAAAATTAAAAGAAATCATCAAAGAGTATAGTATTTTTAAACAACTCGCTGATTTAGGAAAGAGAGTGACATTTGCCAATGCCTTTACCAAAGGTTATGAACAAATGATAGAAGCAGGGACAAAAAAACATACCGCTTCAACTCTTTGTGCTCATGCCGGCGGAGTAAAGCTAAAACGCAGGGAGGATTTACTTGAGGGGAAGGCCGTATACCAGGACATTACCAATAAGATTTTCAGGGAGAGGGGAGAAGAAGCTTCCTTGATCGAGCCTTCTCAGGCAGGGAGGAATCTGGCCCGGATCAGTATGGAACATGAATTTGTCCTGTTTGAATATTTTCAGACCGATGTCCGGGGGCATAAACGCAATTTGCAGGAGGCCAAGGCGGTCGTGGAAATTCTGGACCAATTCTTAGGAGGATACCTCTTTGAAGCGGAACTGGAGTCACCGGACAAAAGGCAAATGGCAATGATGTTGACAAGCGACCACGGAAATATTGAGGATTTATCTACATCCACCCATACATTGAACAAGGTCCCCGCACTTTGCTGGTCCAATTTTGGAATGGAATGGCCGGTACTCAAAAGTATAGAAGAAATCACACCTTTTATCGTGAACCTGCTTAGCCAATATTCGGGATAGAAGGGGTTGTTGCAAAACTCCTAAGAAGGTTTCCATAATGTATAGCCGCTCTCGGCAGATTGCGCCATCCGTGGCGCAAACAGCCGCGCTCCGCATCCTGCTTCGCTTCACGCTGTCTATACATTACGGAAACTAGTCGTTTTGCAACAACCTCATCCTGGAGGACAAATTGTACAGCCAATAGCCGGTAAGAAGGAGTAAACTGATGCAACCGAAAGACAATAAGCAAAAAATAAAAAAAATGGAACTACTTGCCCCCGCAGGAGGCTTCGAGGCCTTAAAGGCTGCCGTTGAGAATGGGGCTGATGCAGTTTATCTGGGAGGAAAGCTTTTTAACGCCAGAGCATCGGCTGCAAACTTTGATATGGACGAGTTGAAAAAAGCCCTATCTTATGCGCATGAAAGACAGGTAAAAATCTATTTGACTGTCAATGTACTGGTCGCAGACAGGGAGCTTCCCCAACTGGCGGAGTACCTTTATGAGGTTTACTCCCTGGGGGTAGATGCTCTGCTTGTACAGGATATCGGGGTAGCCCACTTTATTCGGGAAGTGTTGCCCGAGATCCAGCTTCATGCGAGTACTCAAATGACCCAGAATAACAGCTTTGGATTACGACAGTTGGAAAAAATGGGTTTTTCCAGAGTGGTACTGGCAAGAGAAACTTCTCGGAATGAAATTGAAAAGCTGGTTCAGGCAACCAATCTGGATATTGAAGTTTTTGGACATGGCGCTTTGTGCATCTGTTATTCCGGACAATGTCTGATGTCAAGTTATATCGGAGCGAGAAGCGGCAACCGGGGTAAGTGTGCACAGCCATGCAGGTTGGGGTATCAATTGGTTGACGAAAAAGGGAAAGATGTGCTTCAGGGGAAGAAAATCGGGGAACACCTTTTAAGCCCGCGAGACCTTAATCTATCAGAAAATCTGGCAGAACTTCAAAGGATAGGGGTAAGTTCTCTTAAGATTGAAGGACGGATGAAGAGGCCGGAGTATGTGGCTACGGTGACAAGAATTTACCGCAAAGCTTTGGATTCATTAGAAGCTGAAAACGGGGAAGGACTTGACCGGAAAGACCGGTATGAACTGGAGCAGATTTTTAACAGGGATTTTACTTCAGGGTATTTTCATGGTCATCAGGGGGCGGAAATGATGAGTTTTGCCCGCCCCAATAACCGGGGGACGAGGGCAGGCAGAATTGTGGATATAAAACCCAACCGGTTAAAGCTCAAATTGGAAAACATCCTGAATATCGGAGACGGGCTGGAAATTTGGACAAACCGCGGGCGCGAGGGAGTTATCGTAACCAGGATGTTCAACGGGGAAGGAAAGACTCTGCAGGGCGCTGCCCCCGGTGAAACCGTATCCATAGAGTTTACCGGTTCTGCCCGAGTAGGGGACAGAGTATTTAAAACCCATGACCAGGAACTGATGGAAAAAGCAAGAGTCAGCTTTCAAGAAGGAAAAGAACAACGGAAACGACCTTTGCGAATGAAATTATCCGGACAGATCGGCAGCAAACTCATTTTGGAAGCTTGGGAAAACGGACAACAAGCGACTGTTGAATCCCAGACCGAAGCGCAGGAGGCTGTTCATAAACCCCTCAGTCAGGAATATCTCGCCAAGCAGCTGGGGCGCTTAGGGAATACCCCTTTTTACCTGGAACAACTGCAAACTGAATTACAAGGGGACGTCATTATTCCTGTAAGTGAAATTAATGAATTACGCCGTAAGGCAGTCGAAAAACTCTTGGAACCCTCCAGGATATTACCGGTTCTGGATAAAAAAGAATATCAAACCCGTGTTGAATCTTTTCAAATCTCCGGAAAGAATCATCACACAAAAGATACTGCTTTCAAAAAGAGCACCCTCTCTGCGGCGATTACAGATGAAAAGTTGCTCCTGCCTTTGGTCAAGGCAGGAGCAGATCGTATTATATTTGGCGGGGAGCACTGGAGATCCCGACAACTGATGCCATTGAACCAATTGCAGGAGATTGTTCTTTCCTGTGTCTCTAAAAAGATAGATTTTATCTGGCGGCTGCCAAGGATATTTAATGAAGAACAAAGCCAAAGGATATTCAGGGAATTAAAAGAGATTTCTGCCTGGGAAGCCAGACCGGCTATCATGGTTGGAAACCTGGCCGGTATTGAGATGATTCAGGATATTGACCCTTCTTGGTCATGGGAAACAGACCATTTCCTTCATGTTTTTAATCAGCCGGCTTTACACTGGGTACTTAAATCCGGAGGAAAGCGGGCAGCACTATCCAGCGAATTGAATTATGAACAAATTCAATTATTTCATCACACCCTGCCTGCGGAGATGATCGTTTTCGGCGATATGGAAATGATGGTAAGTGAATTCTGTCTTATTGGCTCTACACTTGCTCAGGGTACGGGAAGCCCGCGTGAAAAATGCGGGAAAGCTTGTCAAACATGCAGGTATTTTCTGAAGGACAGGATGTCCTACAGCTTTCCTTTAGAAACAGACAGAGAATGCAGGATGCATATATTCAATGCCAAAAGATTAAATCTGGTTTCTGAACTGGCTAAAATCGCTGAGGCGGGGGTGCCCCATATTCGCCTGGAACTGCATAGGGCCTCCTTAGCCCAGGCTCAAAAAACGGTGAACCTCTTTAAGACCCTATGGACAGAAGCGGCAGGAGGGAAGATAATAAGACCAGCAAGCATGGAAGAAGCGCAAAAACAACTGGAGGATCTTTATCCGGAAGGATTTACCAAAGGACATTTTTATAGAGGAGTGCTAACCTAATTGATTGCTACAGAAAAAGTATTGGCCAAACTCGATTTCGGAAAGATAAGGGAAAAGCTGAGTGCTCATTGTATGCTCCCCGGAGCAAAAGAATTGGCAGAAAACATTGTTCCCACTTCCGATCTGAGAACGGTAAAAATTATTCTTAGAGAAACTGACGAAGGCAAAATTTTGCTCCGGATCAATCCATTGTTTTCTGTCAGGGGAGCAAAGGAGATCCGGCCTTATCTGGAAAGGTGCGACCGTGGGGGTTTACTCACTCCTGAGGAATTGCTGGAGGTCAGAGATACCCTGAAAACCGCACGGCAAATTCGAAATACCCTTGTCGAGACCAGCCAGACCGGTAAAGACCAGTACAGTGAACTTTTTACCATTAGAGAAACGGTAGAAGTAATTATTCCGCAGAAAAATATTGAAGATGAAATTACCCGCTGCATTTCCGAAGACGGAAACATCAATGACCGGGCGTCGGAGGAGCTTGCCAGACTGCGCCGTTCTAAGAATACAATCCAGCAAAGAATTAAGGATAGTCTTGATGGGATCTTAAAGAATCCTAACTATCAGAAAATGCTTCAGGATCATGTGATTACAACGAGAGGTGACCGGTACGTAGTACCTATTAAACTGGAGTTTGGCTCTGCCTTTCCCGGAATCGTTCATGACCAGTCGGCGAGCGGTGCTACGGTTTTTATAGAGCCGTTGGTAGTCGTGCAGCTGGGGAACGAATTAAGGGAAGTTGTCTTAAAAGAGAATAGGGAGATTCAGAGAATTCTTCAGCAGCTTACCGCGTTAATTGCTGTGAAAGTCGAGGACCTCACTGTGTTATACCAGGCACTTTCCAAATTGGATTTTATTTTGGCAAAAGCCCGTTTAAGTGAGGATATGGAAGCCGGGTCTCCGCTTGTCGT
Organism: Peptococcaceae bacterium; assembly: GCA_012517475.1. Lineage (GTDB taxonomy): Bacteria > Bacillota > Desulfitobacteriia > Desulfitobacteriales > Syntrophobotulaceae > Dichloromethanomonas. The sequence continues at coordinate 8,005 of JAAYUV010000052.1, forward strand.
AAATAAACAGGAAATTAAACTTGTAAGGGCCAGGCATCCCCTTTTAACAGGACCTGTGGTTCCTATATCTTTAGAAATTGGCAGTAAATATCGTTTTTTGGTTATAACAGGGCCAAACACAGGCGGCAAAACCGTCACCCTGAAAACGATTGGCCTTATGTCGGTAATGATGCAATCCGGGCTGCATATCCCTGCGGAGAGCGATTCCCGGATGGGAATATTCACTCACATTTTTGTAGATATTGGGGACGAACAAAGTGTTGAACAATCATTAAGTACTTTTTCCGGGCATATGACCAATATCGTAGATATTATGGAGGAAGCGGATCAGAAATCTCTGGTACTATTTGACGAATTAGGTGCCGGGACCGACCCCGCAGAAGGGGCTGCTTTGGCTATGGCCATTCTCTCTGAGCTTTTGGAGCGCGGGAGCTGCGGGATAGCTACAACCCATTATGGGACTCTGAAATCATTTGCCTACAATACGCCAGGGGTGGAAAATGCCTCCGTCGAATTTGATCCGGAGTCTTTAAGACCGACTTACAGGCTGCTTACCGGAATACCAGGAAGAAGCAATGCGTTTTCCATTGCCCAAAGACTTGGTTTAAACCCCGTCATTTTAGACAAAGCCAGGACATTCATTTCAGACCGCCAGATGCAGGAAAGTGACCTGCTGGAGAATCTGGAAGATACCCAAAGGGAAATTGAAATTCAAAAAAGAAAGATAGAAGAAGAACAAAGAGCTGCTCAGCAAAAGGTACAGGAATTAAAACAGAAGAATCTTGAGTTGGAAGACCGTTATGAAGAAATTCTTCATAAAGCTAAGGAAGAAGCGATAGAGATTGTCCGAAAGGCCAGGCTTGATGCGGAAGGAATTATAAAAGAAATTAAAGAGGCACAGAAAAAAGAACGCCGGGAACAAGAGGCAGCTGCAGAAAAAGCTCGCCAAGGGTTAAAGAGACTTTCTGAAAGTGTCTATGAAGGCGGAAAAAATCCAAAAGACAAGGGAGGGCCTAGACCTCATCAGGTGGAGCCGGGTCAAATGGTTTATATTCCAAACCTTCGGCAAAAGGGCCAGGTATTAAAAAAACCTGACAACAACAATGAAGTACTTATTCAGGCCGGAATCTTAAAGGTAAATGTTCCTTTAGCCGACATCCGGCTGATAGACGATACCAGAAAACCGGAGCACTTTGAGAGGACAATGAAAGGAAGTCTTGGATTAACTAAAGCCGTTACTCTGCGCAGTGAGATTGATCTAAGGGGAAAATTGGTAGAGGAAGCGCTTGAACTATTGGATAAATACCTGGATGATGCGGTAATTACCGGGATAAATCAAGTTAGTATTATCCATGGAAAGGGTACCGGAGCCCTGCGGGCGGGCATCCACCAGTTTCTGAAAAAACACCCGCATGTTACAGCTTATCGTTTGGGTGAATATGGTGAAGGAGATACAGGGGTTACCATTGTAGACTTGAAGTAGAGTTTAAATCATACGTTGAAAATAAATGATCGCGCAGGATTTTTGCTGTGTTGGACGCAAAATCCTGCGTTTTATGTTTGAAAAACGCTGTGGTATTCTATTTTTCGGTAAACTTAAGGGAAAAATACCCAACAAGGGTACACTGTCCGAAAGGAGTTGTCACGCGGAATGTGTGGGGAAACGAGAGTGTTTAACCTGGACCAGTTAGAAAAGTTTAACAGCGAAACTCCTCAAAAAATAGCAGTCTATGAAACAAATAGTACTTTAGCAGCAATGTGGTGCCTTGAACCTGGACAGGAAGTTTTTTTGCATGTACATCCCAATGCCGATGATGTATGGATTTGTCTTGAAGGGGACTCCGGATTATATTTTGGGGGAGATGGAGAAGAGTACAATATTCGAAAAGGTATGGCTATTTTGGCAAAAGCCGGTCAGACGCATGGAATGAAAAATACGGGAAATAATCGTTTTGTATTTGTAGGGGTATGCGGACCGGTACCGATCGAAACTGTAAGATTGTAAATTTCTCGAAATACAGCCTGCCAAAAAAATGACCGCGGTTTACATCATCCTGTGTAAAGCCGCGGTTTTTTCATTCTTCTAGTCAGTCACTTGCAGGGAAACGGAATTGGAAGGGGGACCTACCGTAAACGAGTCATTTTCCATTAGTGCAGCCCAGAAAGTATATGTCCCGGGGGCTGAACCGTTTCCTGAAAGATTTAAATTATAGTAAATGGACTTTGTGCCGGTATCTTCCGGCTTAAAGGTTTCCAAATAAGGCAATCCCGGCCTTTTAATATACAGCATTGCTGTATATTTTTTCGAATCATAGTTCGATGTTATGGGAATCTGAACCTTTGAAGTCCTGCGGTCAAAAGCAGGAGATCCTATAGACAACCTTGGCAGATTCGTATTTCCTGCAGGAGGAGTTTCCCCGGAGGGAGTGGAGCTGAGATCAGACGATTTTTTGGGCATCTTATATGGAGCCTCGTCATTGGGCCAAACTACATCATTAGGACGGTCCGTTACATTGAGACATAGCTTAGTAATCGTGTTGTAACTATCATCTGGTGCTACTATATCAGGTTTATTGGGGTCAACTTTCACTTCGACCCAGGCATTGCTCACACTGGTCGGAACACTATCTACAGCACTAATCTCTTCGGAAATAAACTGAGAAGGAGTCAGGCTGCTGGGGAGCAATCCCGATTTTGTGTCGAATCTGACAGAAGTCAATCCCTCGGGACGGTTGATATAGGTTTGAACGGGAAGTCCCTCATGGGCTACGGTCATAACTTGTTTCCAGATGCCAGCCGGATAACTGCCTCCATAAACCTTATACAAATAGTGTTTCTTATCAGGGTCAGAGTCATAACCCATCCATACTATGCCGGTATATTTCGGGCTATAACCAGCAAACCAGGCGTCCGGGTTCCCGGATTTATAACCATATTTATTCGGGTCAAGTGAAGTTGTCCCTGTTTTTCCGCAGATATACCAATCTCCGATCCGGGCCTTGGTACCCGTTCCGGACGTCACGACTGTCCGTAACAGGTCATTCATCAGGTAGGCAGTAGTTTCTTTCATTACCCTTTTTTTAGAAGGGGTATTTTCTACAATCGTCTTCCCGTCAGGCCCAACCACTTTAATGACACTGTAAGGCTCAGTTTTTACCCCGCCGTTGGAAAAAGTACCATAAGCTGATGCCATTTCCAGTGTTGAAACCTGGAAAGTTCCAAGACCGAGGCTTAAAACTTTTTCACTTTCATTCAACGGTAAGCCCAGATTATTTTTGGCGAACTGCCAGCCGTAATCCACACCCATAGCGCTTAGAAGTTTTACAGCGAAAACATTCACCGAATCCCTAACCGCTTCCCGCATTGTGATGAGGCCTCTCCAACCGGATGTTTCGGTGTCATAATCGACCGGCGCCCAAACCCCGCCTGCGCCATCACTGTATTGTACGGGCATATCGTCAAATACTGTTCCGGGGTAGAAACCTCCATGTTCCAATGCCGGGGCATAAACGACCAGCGGCTTGGCGGTTGAGCCGGGCTGGCGCCTGGATTGCCAGGCTCTGTTTAAACCCATCGGGGTATACTCTCTGCCTCCAACCATGGCTGTAATGGCTCCCGTGGCCGGTTCTAATACGGTCATTGCTCCCTGAACCGGAGTATTGTCTACACTTTTTGGGAAGTTATCAGGATTGGCAAAAGCTTTCTCCGCAGCATCCTGAATTTTGGAATTCACTGTGGCATAGATTTTCAACCCGCCGTTATAGATCTGCTCCGGGCTCAATTTATATTTATCCTGAAGTTCAGCGATGACATAATCCACGAAGTATGGATGCTGTTTGTTTCTGGTTGATATTTCGGGAAGCTTTACCTTCGCCTGTTTGGATTTGACCTGATTGACAAATGTAAAGGGTTCTTCTTTATACTTGTCATAGTCTGTTTGAGAGATAATGCCGTTGTCCTTCATTACTCCCAGTACAATATTACGCCTTTTTTTCGCATTTTCCGGATAGACATAAGGGTCATAGATACTTGGTCCTTTGGGCAGGCCGGCAAGTAAGGCCACTTCTGCAGGATTGAGGTCTTTTAATTCCTTGCCAAAATATGTGAGGGACGCCGTCCTTACCCCGAAAGAAGACTCACCAAAGAAAATTCTGTTCAGATAAAAGGTCAATATCTCGTCTTTGGTATAGGTTCGTTCAATTTGAATAGCCAGAACAAGCTCCTGAATTTTACGTTTAAGTTTTATGGCTGTGGGATCTTCAATAAAGGCATTTCTAGCCAACTGGATGGTGATGGTGCTTCCGCCTTCTACAACTTCACCGGCAACAAGATTATTAAAAGCCGATTTGATGATACGAATAGGGTCTGCCCCGAAATGCTCGTAAAACCTTTTGTCCTCTACATTAATGAAAGTATCTTTCACCAATTTGGGAATGTCTTCGTAATTTACTATGAGACGGTTTTCAGATGCATGAAGCTGGGCTATCGAGTTTCCTTCATTGTCAAAAACAACAGATGATTGTTTCTGGTCGGAAAGAAGCTGCGGATCCCAGTGGGGAGTAGTAATTACCGCACTGATCGTGTAGACTCCCAGTGCTACTGCCGAAAAGATTAAAATACCTAACAGCGTAATCCATATTGTCCTTGGAGGTATTTTATTTCTTTTCTTTTTTAATATGGGAATTCTTCTGTTTTTCTGGTCTGGATTCCGGTTCCCGGAATTGTTATTGGCCATTTACTGCGCCTCCTGTTTAAGGGCCTTCCATTAAGTGCTTAAAATAATTAGCTCAAAACATTATATCATATTTTACAAACTCCAAAAACAGTATGCATTTGCCAAAAGGTTGATATAAAATTTAGTTAACTTTATAATAGAATTTATAAATTTCAAGAATGCTATTTGTAAGAAGGGATGTTAGATTTGATTAATTTAGAACAAGAAGTTAAACGACAAATGGAAATTCTTAAAACAGGAGCTGCTGAAATCATTCCTGAGGAAGATCTCCGGGAAAAGATCAGGCAGTCAATTGTTAACAATAAACCGCTTATAGTTAAACTGGGCCTTGATCCGACTGCTCCCGATATTCATCTAGGACATACGGTTCCTTTGCAAAAAATGAGACAGTTTCAAGATTTAGGGCACCAGGCTGTAATTATCATCGGGGACTTTACCGGGCGGATCGGAGATCCCACAGGAAAATCCGAAACGCGTAAACCGCTAACGGAAGAGGAACTTCACCGAAATGCAGAAACGTATAAAGAACAGATTTTTAAAATTCTTGATCCTCAAAAAACAAGAATTGAATTTAACGCATCCTGGCTGTCAAAGTTGAATTTTGAAGATGTAATTAAACTGGCCGCAAGTTGTACAGTCGCCAGGATGCTGGAACGTGACGATTTTGCAAAAAGGTATGCTGAAGAAAGGCCGATAAGCATCCATGAGTTTTTTTACCCGTTAATGCAGGGTTATGATTCGGTTGCATTAAACAGCGATGTCGAGCTGGGCGGAACTGATCAGAAATTCAATCTGCTTATGGGCAGGACCTTACAAAAAGATTTCGGACAATCTCCTCAAGTCGCCTTGACCACTCCGATTTTAGAGGGGCTGGACGGGGTCCATAAAATGAGCAAAAGTCTTGGAAATTATATCGGTGTCTATGAAAACCCCAGGGAAATGTTTGGGAAAACTATGTCTATCCCGGATGAATTGATGATTCGTTATTTTGAACTCGTTACCAAAGTGCCGGTTGAGGAAATCCGTAAACTCGAAAAAGGGCTGAAGGAAGATAAAATCCATCCCCGTGATTTAAAAATGAGATTAGGATGGGAAATTGTCCGAATCTATCATGGCGAAGAAGAAGCCAATTATGCCAAAGAAGAATTTATCAAAATGTTTCAGAAAAAAGAAGCACCGGATGAAATGCCTGAATACAGCCTTAAATATATTGAAGTTCAAAACGATGGCAAGGTAGAACTTGTTGCCTTTATGATCGATGCATCATTAACAACAAGCCGGGGAGAAGCACGCCGGCTGATTGAACAAGGCGGAGTAAAACTCAATGATGAAAAGATCTCTGACCCGCAAGCGCTTATTGCCCTGTCTGCAGGGGATATTATTAAGGTCGGAAAGAGAAAGTTTATCCGGATCATACCTTAATGCTTGCCATGAAATGTTAGATTAACCCTGTTAAGATACAAAGCGGAAGATTGCTTGCATTTTTCTGCTTTGTTTTTTTGTTGACACTCTTTTGTTTTCCAACATTGGAACGCTTTGCTTGATAAGACATATAATGTTGTTGACTCTCAAGTTTGAAGAATGTATAATTCATCTCCTGAAAGCAAATTATAATTTTCACGCATAAATATATTTTTGGATAAAACAACATACAATAGTAACAGCGTACAACCATTTTTGTCTGCAAATATAGATAAAAGATGTCTATAACTGCTGAGAAATAAGGAAAAAACATTGGTGTTATGGGAAATAAAAAAATTTCGAATTCCTTGTAGATTGATGTTGACAGTCAGAAAACAGCGTGATATTATAATAAAGCGTCTCGGGGGGCAAACCTAAAGAGATGCAACAGGTCATTGAAAACTGAACAACAAGAAAGAATTAAAGCTAGACTCGTCAAATGAAATTGAGTAATCAAGAGCTTTGATTGACCTCTTAAAAGTAGACGAACCTTTGTGAGCAATGCTCACGAAGTAGGATAAATAGGAAGTTAAAATGCTAATGCCATCCGTGGCGCATTTTAACTTAGGAACATCCATGTTCCTAGTCGATTGTTTATGCCATCCTGGCACAATCGACATTAAAAACATCCGTGTTCTGTCAGTTTTATGGAGAGTTTGATCCTGGCTCAGGACGAACGCTGGCGGCGTGCCTAACACATGCAAGTCGAACGGAGTATCTAATTAAGTTTACTTAATTAGATGCTTAGTGGCGAACGGGTGAGTAACGCGTGGGTAACCTGCCCTTAAGACCGGAACAACAGCTGGAAACGGCTGCTAATGCCGGATGCATTTATCTGAAGGCATCTTCGGATAAAGAAA
>JAAYUV010000037.1 GCA_012517475.1 Peptococcaceae bacterium
CGCTATCCGCTGGTTAAAAAGGCAAAAATCCTGCAAAACGGGGTTGCTTCCACCGCCTGATGACTGTTTTTGGTAACTTTTTTAGTTTTTAAGGTTCGAGCGCTTTTTCGGCGCTATGTTCGCATCTCTAAAGTCAAGTAAATTACGAGGAGAGAGCATAATGAAAAAAACAGGGCAAATAATATTTGTTATTGTCTTATCGTCTCTTTTGGTTCAATGTTCGTTCAGCGCTGAATCAGGGAATGGAGCCCAAGCCCTTGAAGAGGTCATCACCCTTGCTTCTACAAATAAATCGCATTTATTGAGCACGGAAACTGAAGAGATCCCCAATGTAAATGCTCCAACATTATCGATCGCATCACCAACCGTGACAAATCAAGTTCCCACAAGCACTCCAGAACTTAGGCCCGGTATTTCCCAAGAGTGTTTGAATATATCTCCTAAGCCTTCAAAGGACAATCAGCGGAAAGGTAAAATTGTTTTCCTGGAGAATAATAAAAACAACAAACATTTATTGTATGATCTCGAAACAGGGAAAAAGAAAGATATTCCTAATGTTGAGAATTATCTGATCGTTTCGCCGAATCAGAAAATGTTTGCATATGAAGACGCCCAGTCCCAAAAGCTGATGATATTCACATCGGACGGACAACTACTGCGCTCCATGGAACGGAAAAAGGATTGGGGTTTTTTAGGAAAATGGCAAAACAATGAACAAATTATCTTCCCGAAATATGTTGACCCTCCTAACGAAGAATATCCCCATAGTTTGATCGTGTTAAATCCTTTTTCTGGCGAAGAACAAATCTTACAACCCAAATACCCAAATATTGAGAATACATCCTATCGATTAGAATGGGAAGGATCTGGAACCACGGTATACGATCCGATGATCACAGAGGTGGTATACCCCGGATATATTGAAGGAAAAGGGATGGGATACATTTTGTTCGACATAAAAGACAAAACCAAACTAACTGAATTACCGAGTTCAGTCTTTGGAAATACCCCGAAGTGGTTTTTAGACGGATCGAAATTTATTGTCAATGCGAGAGGAGGCGAATTTTACCTGATAACTCGGGATGGAGATATTAAACAAATTACTCATATGAATCCTGCATACGACCCATCAAAAAACGACTTCAATTATGAGTCATATTTTTATAGTTTGTCCCCCGATGAAAGATATCTAGCCTTATGGTTGACATCCTCTTTAACTAAGGATACAACATTAGCTATTTTAAATATTAGCACTGGAGAAGTAACCGATTTTTGTATTCCTCATGGCCCAGATCCACTCGTTATGCCATATATGCCTATCCCTATTTGGTCTCCAGACAGTAAGGCCATTGTTGTTGATGCAAATTATCAGAACGGGGGTAATGGTAATGATGTGATCCTGATTGATTTAATAGAGAAAAATGCAATCAGGATCGATCAGAATCTCACTCCAGTAGGTTGGTTAGCTTTGCCCTAACATAAGTGGTCGAATTAATGCCCAACCCAACCAAATAGAAACAGATAGGCTTCGTTAAAAACCACCTCATTTTACCGAAAAAGATGAGATTATCGCTTTCCGGGCCATCGATAGGGCACACAGAAAAGAGCAGAGAATAGCAAGAAGCTCTCTCTGCCCTATCCGACGGTCGGAGCCTGGGCGCTCGAGTCGGTCTCCAACGTTGCACTATCGCAGTGA
>JAAYUV010000033.1 GCA_012517475.1 Peptococcaceae bacterium
GCCTAACTCTAATTATAAGGAATTTTTTTATACTTTTACAGGAATAATCAGGAATATCTGCTGTTTTCTCTAAATTTATTTGGTTTACTTTAAATATCTTAACTTGACATTGTAGAAAAAACTTTATGCAACTTTAATGACCCCAGATATTAACCAATACCATCTTGATAAGCTGTTTGATTTTCATAATAACCACCACTATTTAGAGAGTAGGACAATGTCCCCCGCTTGCAGCCCTTCTTTAATCTCCACATTTGATCCGTCGGTAAAACCTGCTTTTACTTCCCGTTTCGCGACATCGCCTTTTTCAGACAGCATTTGTACGACTTGTTTTCCATCAACAATCGACACTGCTTTGTTCGGAATAAGAATGACATCTTTTACTTCCTTGAGGATGAACGAAACAGTACAGGTCATGCCATTCCGCAGATTTTCCTTAGGCTGGTCAAGTTGAACCTCCACTAAATATGCAACAATGCCGTTGCTGTCGGTAGTGGGCAAATAGGCGATTTTTGTAACTTTACCGCCAAACTTTTCGTTTGGAAAGGCTTCTGTCACGACCTCCACTTTTTGCCCTATGCTGACCTCACCGATATCCTGTTCCAAGACCTTGGCAACTACTTTTACTTGATCTTCGCTTACAATAGCAAAGGGTTTACCGCTATCATTATTTGAAGAAGATACCAATTCTCCTACCTTGCCGTTGATCTGAACAATTGTACCGTTGATAGGTGATTTCAATACCGTATCCGATAAGCTGTCTTCCGCTTTCCGAAGGTTCGATTGGGCTTCTTGAATCTTGGCATTGCTTTTATCAAGGTCCAATTTTTTTGAATCAATATCGATTTTGGCATAAGCTTCGGTTAGTTCTTTCATTGGGATATATTCCAGTTGTATTTTTTCCATGTCATTAACGGCTTCTTGTAAGTTGGCCTGGGCTATCTCGACTTCGTTAACATATTTTTTGCTGTCAAGCTTTGCGAGGATATCCCCTTGTTTAACCTTGGTGCCTTCACTGACAAGAATCTGGTTTAGAGTGCCATTAATTCCGAACTGCAGGTTGACCGTGTCCAGTTCTACTGAACCATCGGCTGTGAGATCAATTTTCAAGTCTCCTTTTTTAGCGCGCACTTCCTCGAAGGCTGCCTCTTTTTTATTCTCACCGGTTGTCAACCCCAACGATATGAATACCGCAATTCCTCCTAGAATAAATAGGAGAGAAAACAGGGCTATCTTTATTTTCTTTTTAGTATTCAACACCATCACCTCATCATTATGCTTCGCTTAGTTTTCCATCCCGGATAAAAGCAACACGTCTGGCTTCCCGGGCCACTTCCAGGTCATGGGTAATAAGTACGATCGTATTTCCGATCTTATTGAGATCTTTAAATATGTTCATCACGTCCTGACCGGATTTACTGTCTAAATTACCTGTAGGTTCATCGGCAAGAAGAAGAGGAGGGTCTCCTACCAGAGACCGTGCAATGGCGACTCTCTGCTGCTGTCCGCCTGATAACTCGTTAGGCTTATGGTGCAGTCTGTTTTCCAGACCCACCATTTCTAAGACCTTCACTGCAGTTTCTCGCGCTTTTTTATCTTCCTCACCCCTGTACAAGAGTGGGATCATAACATTCTGCAAGGCAGTGAAACGGGGTAGGAGATTAAATTTTTGAAAGACAAAACCAATTTTGCGGTTACGGATTTCCGCCAATTTCTCATCGTTATGGATCAGAACATTCTCATTATCCAAAAAATACTGACCTTGAGACGGCAAGTCGAGACAACCCAGGATATGCATAAGAGTGGATTTCCCGGAACCGGAGGGTCCCAATATTGCTAAAAACTCACCTTTTTCAACTCTAAGGCTCACTTCGTCTAAGACCCGTAATTTTTCTTTGCCGCTTTGATAGGTCTTTACCAGAGCTTCTGTTTTGATGATCTGTACCATATGTTATATCCCACCGGTAGCCATGAGCTGGATGAATTCAGCCTCCTGACTATTACTGTCAGCCTTAAACCAGATCTTTATCAATGAACTTTGCTTAATATCCGCTAGGTCCATTTTTTTTATTTCTTGACTTCCTCCGATATATTGTGAGGCAATAATCGGTGCTCCAACCGGAATAATAAAAGATTTAGTCTCGTTAGTAACTTTGATAGTATTCTCCCTTTTTTGCTGCCTTTCTTCCGGACTTAAATTTTGCATCTCTGCTCTGCGTTTAGCCTTTTCTTCATCACTTAATTCCAACTGCTCGCCGACTACGATATTTACCGTAAGCTCATTTCCTCTAATGCTCTTAACCTGCCCTTGGATATCGAACTTTCTTTCAGGAATAGTAAGTTGACTTGTTCCCTGGCTGGACGTTACAGTTGTCTTTGAAACGGTTGAGTTGGAACAGCCCACAAGGGTTATAATCAACAGCAGAAATAATAGAATAGAACCAGATTTTTTGTTCATGACTTTCCTCCTTATACTGAAATTTAAATATTAGCGTTTTTGCTTATCAGGAAGTTTTCGTTTGATTATAACACTGGGATAATTTTCAGATGTGACAAAACTGTGACGAAGTACATATTAATTTTCCTTCACCATTGCCAAATCTTTTAAGGGCAAGTTCTCAAAGACTGAGAATCAACAGCAAGAGAATCATACTTCAGTTGCGATAACGATTGCGATTAATGTTAAGTTTAAAATAAATGAAATTGCATTATGTAGTCGTATCTGTAAAGCGACCGGGAAAATAATCAACGTTTATTATTTATAATTCTTTAAATAAACGCAAAGTGGGGCTAATCTCAATTGTAATGAGATAGCCCCACTTAGTAGTTTGTTAAATTACTGATTGGTAGGAGCGGTGTAATACGGGCAACCGCCTCTCATCCCAAAACCGCCGCCAAAACCTCTTCCCATACGGCCGGTAAATCCATTCTCCTGACGGTACTTAACCATATCATCCATCCGCTGAATAGCAGCGTCTCCTTGAGCTTTGGTTATGGCACCATCAGCTACCATTTTGTTAATAGTTTCTTTTCTTAGATCCACCATCTTCTGAAATTGGGTATTAAGGTCGGCTTTTTGCTGGTCTGTTAGATTAGAAGTGTCAATTCCACAAAAACCTCTGATGGTTTGAGCAGCAGGGGTATCCGATGTAGCCGCAAAAGCAGCCGTAGGAATCAACAAGGCAACAACCATCCCAATGACTATAAATAGTTTCTTCTTCATGCAGGGCACCTCCTTTCGTAAATTATGGACTTATTCTATCCTGTAATTTTGACAAAAGTATGGCATTTTAAAAAATATTGTCTTTTTCTAAAAAATTTTTCAAATGATAGGTGCCAACATTGAATTTTCAAGGCCGCACAATGCTCTAATGTTTATCCTATAGGCAATTTTTGGTTAAGAATTTGTCATTCATCTTTCTCATAGAAAACACTTGAAATTAAAACTTATATTAGGGCGTAGTGTTCAGGAAAGTACATACTTTTGTCACACTTTCCCAAAGCGATGATGTTATAATTTTTTTAATTCATAAAGGCGTGGTGAATGATTTGGATAAGGTCGTTTTGGTTGCTGATGACAACGAGGGGATTATCGAATTATTATCAACTTATCTGAGAAAAGAAGGCTTTGAGGTTGTAGCGGCATGTAATGGGGAAGAAGCTATGGTTCAATTCAGAAACTGTAATCCGGTTCTTATTCTTCTTGATATTATGATGCCTGTAAAAGACGGATTACAGGTATTGAGAGAAATCAGGAAAGAATCTAACACCCCGATAATTATGATTACTGCCAAAAATGAGGATGCGGATATGATCATGGGACTTGATATCGGTGCGGATGATTATGTTATAAAGCCCTTCAGCCCGGGTGCTGTCATGGCCAGGGTCAAGGCCGTTTTGAGAAGGATTGATGTAACGGAAGAACAAAAAAAGACATTATCAAGATCGCCCAATTGGAAATTAACATAGCCGATTATACGGTTAAACTTGACGGTAATCTGTTAAACCTAACAAAGAAAGAAATTGAAATACTATGGCTCTTGGCCGGAAATCCCAATAGAGTGTTTTCACGGGATAACCTGTTAAACAGTGTCTGGGGATATGATTATATCGGCGATCCCAGGACGGTGGATACCCATATCAAACGACTCCGGGCTAAATTATACCTGAAAGACCAAACCACCTGGGATATTAAAACGATTTGGGGAGTAGGGTATAAATTTGAGGTGCACTATGTTTAAACGAAAAATGGTCTATAAGATTACCCTTGGCTATGTCATCATTGTACTGATAACACTTTGTGCTGTAGGCATCTTCTTCATAACCGGCTTCAGAGATTATACTTTTAAGACCAATATGCAGGCAAGGGCGAAAGAAATAGCTAAGGTTGCTGAGCCATATTTAACGAAGGATTCCGATATAAATGAATATGATCCCTTTTTTGAGCTGTTGGATTCTTTTGCGGGCTCCCGTATTTGGGTGAGTGATAAGAACGGTAATATTGTTGCGATGTCTAGTGGTGATCTTCGTCTGAATCCAGGCAATAACGAGAGTAATTTGGATGCTTCGGCAAGAGAAATGATTAGTAAAGCCTTAAAAGGGGAAAATGTTGTCCAAGAAGGTTACGTTACTTATTATAATGAAGACACTCTCTCGGTAGGCGTACCTGTCTTGGGCGAAAAAAACAACATTATCGGGACAGTTTTTTTGCACTCTCCCGTTTTAAGTATTACATCCGTAGTAGATAATGTTTTTAACTTTTTTATTATCGCAATTATTTTAGCTTTTATCATGACAGGTCTGTTGGGTGTGTTTTATTCCTACCTTATTACCAAGCCTATAAAGTTAATGAACAATATTGCCATGGAAATGACGCGGGGAAACTATGATGTAAGGACGAATATCCGACAGAAAGATGAAATAGGGGAGCTTGGAAATTCGCTCGACCTTTTGGCTTCCAAACTTGGATATACCATTGATCAACTATTTCAGGAACGCAACAAGTTAAACGATATAATCGCCAGTATTTCGGAAGGGATTCTTGCTTTTGATGTCAATATGAAGCTCAATGTCATGCTCCCGTATCTGATGCGATACATGGGACACGCCAGTTTGAAAAGCACCTGCTATTACATCCATTTTGTTCCCGAGTTCTTTAGCACATTTAACGATATAACGAAGGTTTTGTCAGATATTTTGCCGGAGGTGGATGATGAAGCCACCAGCTAAAGACAGTGTTTTGTTTTGGAAAACAGCCAGAGATTTCCTTGACCATTATCTACCGGAGATGCGAAATGCCAGCCACAATACAATGGACGCTTATCGACAATCTCTCAATCATTTTATTGATTATCTTGAAACAGAAAAACACGTCGCTCGGAAATCTATGGCTTTTCAGGAATTTAGCCGCCAAAACATCGGGGATTATCTTGTATGGATGCATAGCCAAAAAGAGCTTGCCGCGAAAACATGTAACCTCCGCATAACTGCGATCCGTTCTTTTATGGAATATGCGTCGCAAGAGAACAAAGAACTGATGGTATATTATAACGAAGCCTGCTCCATCAAAGGCTTAAAAACGGAAAGGAATGCTATTGAATTTTTGGAGCGTAAGGCAATGAAGGCCCTGTTAACAGCGCCGGATATCTCCTTAGTAAAGGGCAGACGGAATAGAATGCTGTTGATCCTCCTCTATGATTCTGCGGCGCGAGTGCAAGAAATTGTGGACTTGAGATTATGTGATTTGCATCTTGATTCTGATACTCCGTTCCTGACGATCTATGGAAAGGGCAGAAAATATCGTAATGTTCCCTTGATGGAAAAGACTGTGTCTCATCTGAAAAATTATCTGAAGGAGTTTTATCCAACCTCCGGCTTAAAAGAGACACTCCCGCTATTCTACTCACTAAGAGATGGCAAACCACACGCCCTGTCGACTGACACCATAGATCTCATGCTCAAGAAATATGCGACCGCCGTAAGAACGAGATGCCCTGAAATGCCAGAGAACATACATTGTCATATGATTCGGAAGACTCGCGCCATGGACCTTTATCAGGAAAGTATTCCACTTGTCCATATCATGCAGCTACTTGGCCACGAAAATATTTCAACGACCTCGGGTTTTTATGCCTTCGCTACACTCGAAACGCTTCGAAATTCCTTGCAAAAGACAAATCCCAGCAATCAGCAATCTGAAAAACTCTGGAAGAACAAGAAGACGCTGAACCAACTTTACCGTCTTTAAACTTCAAAACTATGCCGAAGAAAAATCAGGATTTGCTGATGCTGTCATAAATCTAGCAAATTTTTCGGCATAGTTTCTTTTTCGGTATAATCGAAGTACACTGCCTCCGGCGTACCCCATTTCTGGATAGCATTCCTGAAACAATCTTCAACGATTGTATGATCTAAGGTTGGATAAAACGCTCCATGCAGGACAAAACGGGTAGCATCATCCAAAAAGGTCACCAGAAAAACTTGCTTCTTCGTACCGCCCGGGCCGATTGGCAGATAAGGGCCATACTTTATGTCTGAATGAATCAGCTGGTTGCGGTAGCGGTGCTGAAATCTTCTGGCTGCGACACCATTGTCCGTATACATCCGCATATGCCGGCTGCTGTAACCACGTTCTGAGAGTTTTTCCTGCAAGGTTGAGCGTTTGAGTTCTCCAGGCTTTGCTTTATCTTCCCATTCTAGGATCTGGATAATTTGCGCTACGCTCCGACTCGGTACCTCCCGGCGCAAGAGGATCGCTTGTTCGAGAAGCTCTGGGGTTATTGCCTCAGCTGAAGCTCGGCTTTTTCCTTTGGGTTTTAGACCTACAAATCCTTTTTGGCGATACGCCGCTAAGTATCGCCATATCGTTCGTTCTGAAATTCCATGCGCTTGGCATAGTTGGGCCCTTAACTCCCGTGCTTTAGCCGGATCGAGCCCCTCTGCGAGGAGTGGTGACAAAAACTGAACACGCTCGGCCGCAATCTCCTCGGCTTTCTTCTGCTCTTTCATCCGAAAACACTTCCTCTCTAAACTTTTCTTTCAAGTCTAGCTTAAGTGTTTGCGGACAAGAAGGCAGAACGGGTATGTACCCATAAATTTGCATTAACGACGGGACGGACAATTCTTGAGAGCCAACCTGGCTCACTTCCTACATACAGTCCGATTCTTTGGTGTACAGACAGTGTCGGGACGGACGGCTCTTTCACAGGGTCTTGACCCAGACGGATAGCGATACTTCTGAGACAGCCAATGAGATAAGGCAGTATGCCATTAAACCATCTCTTTAACCGGTACAACGTGGCATCATCCGCTGCCAGATTCAGCGGCGATTGAGCTTCCGTGAGCACGTGCTCAATGTCTGCGGATGCATAGCGTTTGTAAGGAACCAGGCCGTCCGGCAGTTCATGGTGGATTCTGCTGCAGCTTAGACACCGAAGTCTGCGAATGATTAAAATCTTTGTTTGTCCATCGGGTGTCTTGGATTTGCGTTTGCGGCTCCCGATGACCTTAAGATCATTACCGCAACAAGGGCAAGGAATTGATTCTGCACACCGGACATAAAAAAATGTGTTTGGGGATTTTCAATTAACTCGTAATTTGTTACAATGACCATACAATGATTTGGGGGATGTCTCTGGTGGTCTGATGGTAACAGATCACGCATAATGGAGACATCCTTTTTCCTTTGCTGTGATATGGTCATTATATCCAGCAAGGTTTGGACAGGCAATACCGTCAGCTTTTGGACTTTTTAGGTTAGCGGAAACACTTATTCTAAGCAGTTTCAACGTTTAATAGAATATTACAACGTATTATGTGTTCCATGGATTAGTTTTTTTCATTAACCAGGGTCTTGCTATTAAGCGAAGATTAAGTATTTATATTAGCAAAATCTTAGATTTCAGCCTATTTATTACAATTTATCTCTTTTTTACCGTATTTGTGGATATCAATATCAACAGTGAAAACCAGTCCCTTTGGAACAATTTCGCAAAGTTCGGGTATAATCGCATCTATTTTTGCAGCGCAATCAATTGTCTCGATAACCATTGGCAAATCAGAAGACAATTCCAAAATCCTTGCACTTTTAAGCATTCTATCATGCCCATAACCTAAGATTTCCCTCGAAACAGTTACTCCTCCGATATCTTTATCTCTCAACCAGTGAACAAGATATTGATACAATACCTCCAACTTTAGATAATACGGGCTAAGCTCATACCCAAAAATACTCCAAGAAAACCAACAATGATACTTGATATCGTATAAAGACCTGCAGTAATAATATTTCCATCCTTAATTAGCATTACAGTCTCATAACCAAAAGTAGAAAAAGTTGTAAAAGCACCTAAGAAACCAACCGTCATTGCTAAACGCATTTCTGGACTTAAAGTTAGTTTATCCAGAAAAAGGGTATTAAATAATCCTAATAAGAACGCTCCACTTATATTGATCAAAAAAGTATGCAAAGGGAAATAATGTATCCATTTACCGGATATCCAAATCCCTAGCCCATAACGGGCTATAGCCCCAAGTGCACCGCCAATTGCTATAGAAAATATGCTTGTCATTTTACATCTCTACTCCTCATAGTTGTTATATTTTTTAATATTCCATCAGGACAATAAAAAAACACCTATTAGACTATACCAATATATAGTCTAATAGGAGCCATTAACCTTAATGGTACAAGCGAGCTCCATCGCTTTATTTAACAAAAGCTATTCTATATTTTTTAAAAAAATAATTCAAGTGTTTTTTCTATGGAATTTCTAATTAGTTTCTCCTGAAAAAGTCAGGGAATTTTACCAAAATAAAAAGGAATTCGAGGCCTCAAAATGGAAATAGTTAGCGCTAAAAACCCTTCCAAGAGGCGAATTCCTTTTAAATAAAGGTTCAACATCGCCTCAGAAA
>JAAYUV010000042.1 GCA_012517475.1 Peptococcaceae bacterium
TCTCCTCCAGCATGCTTATAACCCGGTAGACTGGTTTCCTTGGGGTGAGGAAGCTTTTCAGAAAGCCAAGAGGGAAGATAAGCCTGTCTTCCTATCTATTGGGTATTCTTAGTGTTAATAGTTTACATGCCATTGGTGCCAGTTTCACAAAAGCATGTAATTGATAATACAGCTTCAAATTACTATTTACATAGGTTTCAAGCATTCAATAAGGATTAGAAAAAATCGGAGGCTAATAAGCACACTGCTAACCCCGATTTTTTTGCTTTTTTAGAGTATACCTTTTGGGCTGACGACAGCAGCGCTGGACATACCAATCGGCTGTCCGGCGTGAATAGAGTCGCTACCGAAGGAATGGTGAAGCATCTATCGTCGATTAAAATTGCAGCCTTACTATGCGGCGGTCATTTTCTTTTGGCGCCTTTATTTTCCCGGACGTATGATAATAATGCAAATATTGGTAAAATATAGTATGATCAGAATAGTTATACCGAATATTCGGAGGTTTACTATGAATCATATGTCCGAAAACAGTCTTTATGAAAGCATACGAAACACTGTTGCTGAAGCACAGCAAAAGGTATATGCAACTGTTAACTTTGTTATGGTTGAAACATATTGGAATGTCGGCAAACAAATTTATGAAGCTCAAGGTGAGAATGAACGTGCCGAGTACGGGGCAGGACTGATTAAATTCTTATCTGAAAAATTGACTGAAGAATTTGGACATGGTTATACCGTGCGCAATCTCAATAATATGCGTGCTTTTTATATAACGTTTCCAAATTGGAACGCACTGCGTACCAATTTGAGCTGGACGCATTATCGCATGCTTTTGAAGGTTGAAGATGTCGCAGCTCGCACCTTTTATCTCGACGAATGTGCCAAATCAAATTAGAGCACAAGGCAGCTTGAAAGGCAGATCAATAGCTTTTATTATCAAAGACTGCTTTCCAGCCAGGACAAGGATGGTGTAAGAAAAGAAATCCAAACATTGGAAAAAGGTGTTGAAGCGAAAGATATAATCCGAGATCCATATGTTCTTGAATTTTTAGGTTTGCAGCAGACATCCAACCTGTACGAAAAAGATATTGAGCAGGGTCTGATTGATCACTTGCAGAAATTCCTGCTGGAGCTTGGCCGAGGGTTTTCTTTTGTAGCGAGGCAAAAGCGAATAACCTTTGACGGAGAACATTATTTTATTGATCTTGTTTTTTATAATTATATTCTGAAGTGTTTTGTTATCATCGACTTAAAGGTCGGAAAGCTGACACATCAGGATATTGGACAGATGCAAATGTATGTTAACTATTATACGCGGGAGATGATGAACGAAGGCGACAGTCACCCTATTGGTATCATCCTCTGCGCTGACAAGAGTGATTCCGTTGTCAAATATACTTTACCCGAAGATAATAACCAAATTTTTGCTTCCAAGTATAAGCTCTATATGCCAACGGAGGAAGAACTGAAAAGAGAGCTCGAAAAAGAGCAGGAATTGCTGGAAATTGAACAGAAACTATAATCTATAAACTAGCAGATTAATTGGACGTGAGGTAAATTCAGTGATTTACTATACTGCGGATCAGCATTTCGGTCATTCAAATATAATAAGGTTTTGTGATCGTCCGTTTAAGAATGTAGCAGAAATGGACGAAACATTAATAAACAATTGGAACAATGCTGTTTCCGATGATGATATTGTATATATTCTTGGCGACCTGGTTTTTCGCAGTGAAAAGTCTGCAAGCTACTATGTAGATAGATTAAAGGGGACAAAGCATTTGATCCTGGGTAACCACGATCACAAATGGATTAAGAACTGCAATTTGCATAAACATTTTGAATCTGTATCTTGCTATCTCGAAATAAAAGATGGAAAAAGAAGAATTGCACTTTGCCATTACCCCATGCTTTCGTGGGGTGGGGCAGCACGAGGAGCTTTACACATCTATGCACATATACATAACAAAAAAGATGGATTGGCATTTGAAACATTGAAACAAATGATTAATGCCTTAAACGCAGGTGTAGAAATTAACGACTATAGACCGGTTACTTTAGATGAGCTAATTTTTAATAATAGGAAGTTTATGGATGGTTGACGAAGCCGAATTGAGTCTGATTAATTAACATTAGCGGATTAAAAAGGATTATGTACCCGACAGGAAGAATTATGCATATCAGGGAAAAAGTTGTCGATAACATTATTCTACCTATTTCCTGAGGTAACGCATGAAACTTTTTGAAATACTTCCACCAAAATTTTTCAACCTGCTCTCCGGGAAAAACAGGCAGATCTATGCAGAAGCTGCCTTATTGCTGTTTGAACAGTCGCAGGTTGAACGCTTCGGGATTCCCTATGATATCATGCGGGACCTTATGCAGGAGCTTATTGAAACCCAGGAGGAATTTGGCCTGGTATTTTTTGATGAGGAAGATGAATCGGCTGAAGCGGAGCAAAGATACACCGGCAGTTTTTCTGTTATAGGTAAAGAGGAACAGGATTTGTTCCGTGCTAAAGCGAATGCAGCCTTAAGAAGGATGCAGCAGATTGGCTGGATTCAGGTAGAAGAAAGGGATAATTTCAAGCAGTACATAGTGCTGCCGCATTACACCAGCAGGATTGTATCTGTTTTAAAAGAGATCTGTGAAGCAAGGACTGTCGAGTACCAGCGTTTTACCTTCCTCACTTATCAGTTGATAACAGGAGAAGAAGTCAAACTGCGGCCCAGTTTTGTGGTGGTCGAGGCAGAAAAACTAACCAGGCAGTTTCAGCAGGAGTTAATTGCTCTGTACAATAACATGAAATATCACATGGAGCAGGTGGCCTTGAAAACCAGTGTACAAGAGGTTTTAAACCATCATTTTGAGCAGTATAAAGCCCAGATCGTGGACCGTAGTTACCATCGGCTAAAGACTTCCGACCATGTGGCAAGATATCGTTTTTTGATTCTTGATACAGTGCAACGATGGCTGCTGGACCAGGATTGGCTGGCAGAAGCCATTGAAGACGGAGTTAGAAGCGAGCTCTTTGCCGATAAAGAAGAAGCGGAGACAGCCCTTTATTCAGCTTTGTATGAGGTTGAGAAGATATATAATGAACTGGATGAAGTGTTTTATCACGTGGATATCCGCCATAACCAGTACCTGCGTGCTTCCTATGATCGGGCCCGTTATTTGAGTCACCATACGCAGGGGATTGACCAGCAGATTGCCGGAGTATTGGAAGGGCTGGCACAAAAACAGTCAGATAATGCTTTCTTGGAGGCGTTATTTTCCGCTATCAGTTTTTCATCTCTGCAAAGGACATCCCAATTATCGGAGAAATCACTGTTTTCTCCTAGGAAGAAAAGGGGACCGCTTCAACCGGAGGAACACATAGTAGTTCCTGTACCGGACCAATTAAAGGCAGAACTCCGCAAGGCAAACTTAACACGGCTGCGCAAGGCCGTTACCAGGGAAAAGGTTAAGGCCTTTGTCCTTGAACGTCTTGGACAACGAAACGAGATGTTGATGGACGAGTTGGCGCCGAAAAACTTGGAGGAGTTTTTGTTGTTTTCACATATATATCTCTATGGCTATGACGGTCGGGCCGGCTTTAGGCTAATTCGAAGTAAAAAACCACGGATAATTTGTATGGAACGCTACAGGTTTCATGCTCACCGGATCATAAAAAATGCGGAAAAAGGAGGTCTGCGATGTGCTGGAAGGAGTAAGTGAAACGGAAAGGCCAAAACTTATTGAAGCCATAAACAGGTTGCTGGCAGTAAATTATTTGGCTAGGGAGCTGGACCGTGAACGGTATCTGTTGTTCCGGCGGCATCGCGAGGCTGTAAACAGGTTTTTTGGAGAACTGGGCTGGGAATTTATTTTAGATGAGCGGCATGAGTGCTTAGTAGCGGTTTCACCTGAAAGTATGCATCACCGAAATCTAAGTAAGGAAGAAAGCATCTGGTTTCTCATTCTCCGGTTGATTTATCAGGAAAAAAGGCAGAGTCTTTCCTTAAGCCAGTTTCCTATGACCACTGTTTATGAGATTCGCGCTAAGTATGAGACTTTTCGCCTTCCTTTTGTAAACAGGACCAGACTTTTGGAACTGGTTCGCTTATGTAAACAGTTTCACCTTTTGGAGCCTTTGGACAAAGACTTCAGGGACAGTGACTGCCGATTCCGGTTATTCCATACCTGGCTTTACGCCGTTACAGGTGAAGATATCACAAAATTACAGGAAAAATTGCAGGGCTATGGAGAAACAGAGGGGGGAGGGGCGTTTAATGAAATGGATGAAGAAATTGAGGTTGATTAATTGGCATTATTTCACAGATGAGACCATGGAATTTGGACGGCAGACCCTTATTTCAGGCCAAAACGGAGCCGGGAAGTCCACGATCATCGATGCCCTGCAGGTGCTTTTTATAGCTGACTTGCGCCTAATTAAATTTAATTCTTCAGCCCATGATGAAGCAAAGAGAAATCTCTTAAGTTATTTGAGAGGTAAAATAGGCAGTGAAGAAAAGGGTTTTGTGCGGGAAGGTGATTTTACCACCTATATCGTAGCGGAATTCAGAGATGATACAAAGCGGGAGTCCTTTGTTGTGGGGGTGGTGATCGATGTCTTTCGCGATCAGAATTATGAAGAGGAATTTTTTATCTTAAACCATCTGAGATTGGAAGAAGTCGATTTTATTAAACCATCAGGTCACTTGCGGACCAGGGAGGAGTTCCGCCAGCTTTACGGACATGAGCATAGAAGCAAGTCACTGTTTGAAAGAAACAAAGGTAGTTACCAAAAGGCTTTTTTGGCACGTATGGGACAAATGCAGGACAGGTTCTTTTCGATATTTACCAAAGCGATTTCCTTTAAGCCTATTCAAAATGTAAGGGAGTTCGTCTATGACTATATTCTTGATGAGCGAGAACTCCAATTGGAGGTAATGAAACAGAATTTTGAGATTCATGAAAACTATCGGCGTGAAATGGAACTTCTGCAGGAACGAAAAGATCGTCTGCAAGAAATTAATGATAAATTTGCGGTGTTCAGTAAGTGGCGGGAGACTGCAATAACACAGGATTTTGTTATCAGGAGATTAAAATATTTATTGGAGACAGAGAATCTTGAAAAACTGGAAGGACTAATTTCTGGGCTGGAAGAGAAAGTTGCCCATTTGCAAAACGAACAGCAAATTTTCACCATAAAAGAAAACGAAGCTGAGGCTGAAGCTGAAAAGGCTTACTCAGTTTGGCAGAATAATGACGAAAAGAAAAGAAAAGAGGAACTGGAAGAAAAAATCACTGGTCTAGAAATCAAGGCAAAAGAGAAAGAACGGCTGCTCCAAGTATTTCAGGTACAACTGGACCGGCAAATTAAGCTTTTAGAATCCCTTGAGGGATGGGGCGGTAACGAATATTGGACCTGGAGGCCAGCCGAACGCCAATTGCTGGAGAAAACCTGGGGGGACCTCAGTGATATATTGGAAAGCAATAATAAAGAAGTAACCGAGAGGGCCAATTATCTTAGACATGCGGGTGTTTTTCTGCAGGAGATGTATGAAAAATTCTCCCGAGCGTCTTTTCAGATTGAAGATTTAATCGGTAAGTTAAATAAAGATAAAGAGGACCTGGAACAAAAAATTAATGACCTCGAAAAAAACAAACAAAGACCCTATCCGCCATCGGTCACCAGGCTGAAAAAACTCCTTGAAGAACGCCTGGCCAGCCGTTCACAGGTTTTTATTTTCTGTGAGGAGACCGAGATATTGGACGAGACATGGCGAAATGCTATAGAAGGGTATTTGCATACTCAGAAGTTTGACCTTTTGGTAGAGTCCCAGGTCTTTTCGGAAGCTTTAGCTTTATACGAGAGGGAAAAATATACTCATGGTTTGGAAGGTGTCGGTCTGGTTGATACCGAAAAAGAAGCCCGTTATAAAGGAACCATGGAAAAAGGTTCTCTGGCCGAGCTGCTCCAGGCAGACCATCCAATTATTCAGGCTAGAATTGAGCACCTGCTGGGCAGGGTCATGAAAGCTATCAATGAGCAAAACCTGCGTAGCTACAAGACAGCAGTTACGGCTTCCTGTATGTCTTATCAGAACCTTGTAGCAAGACAGATACCCATGAAAAGGTATGAAGTGCCGTACATAGGATCTCAGGCCCTGGTCCGGCAGCTGGAAATCTATCGCAGCCAGTTGACGGATCTGGAAGCGGAACTGAAAAAGTATACGATGATGGAGAGCAATAATAAAAGCTGGCTGGACAGACTATCCGGACAACAGTTTACTCTTGAAAAGCTGGCTGACCAGGCAGATCTTCCCGAAATGCTGCGTTCTCTTGTTGAGGAAAAGCTGCAGGCTGAGAAGGACCTTCAAGGAGTTGATGTGACTGTAGTTGAACATCTGGAACAGGAGTATCGGAATTGGAAAGAGAAGCAGCAGGTTTATAAAGATAAGGTAAGGGAGCTAGCCGAAAGTCTGGTTGAAAAAAGAAAAGATTTGGACGATAGAAAGAACGCCAAGACACTGACAGAAAAGAATGCGGATGAAACTCTGATTCATTGGCAGCACTGGAATGAGGAGTATGGTGCTGAAGAAGGTCTGCTTCAAAAAGCAGAACAGCGCTGGCTGGAGGCGGAGAGACAGCAGGTGCCAACCCCAAGAAAAATCGAAAACTGGGAAGGTAACTATAAAGGGAATATAACCAGGAGTGAACAGGAAGCGAAAGAACTCTGGAAGCTGAGAAGCGCCTATAATACGAATTACGGCCTAAATACTGACCCCGATGTCGAGGACAATCAGACTTACCGAGCGCTTTTTGATGAGATCAGGGGTGTTGATATTCCCCAATACCAGAAAAAACTTGAAGATGCACTGAGGGAATCCGAAGAAGAATTCAAGTCTCATTTTGTATATAAGCTGCGGGAAGCTATCGAACTTGCGCACAGAGAATTTAACCGGTTGAATTATGCTCTCAAAAACTTTCCGTTTCACCAGGATAGTTATCATTTTGAAGTCAAAGCCAGTGACAGGTATCGAAAGTTTTACGATGTAATAATGGATCCCAATATTGTTGAAAAGGGTTCCATATTTGATACGGGAACCGACCAGAAGGTCGATACGCTGCACGAATTGTTTGACCTGTTAATACGTGGTGAAATCGGTGAACAGGATGAATTTACCGATTACAGAAGATACCTGGATTTTGATATTGTGGTACAATCAGCCGGCTCCCGCTACTCTTTTTCCCAGGTATTGAGAGAAAAGTCCGGCGGAGAAACCCAGACACCCTTTTATATTGCAATACTGGCCTCTTTTCATCATTTGTACTCCTCAGACAAAACGATGCGGCTGGTTGTTTTTGATGAGGCTTTTAATAAAATGGATGAACAGCGGATTCAGACCAGCCTGCGCCTGATAAAACAGATGAATTTGCAGCTTATTGCCGCAGTCCCTGATGAGAAGATGCAGCATATGGTGCCCGAAGTCACCACGACCTTACTGGTTAACAACATAAATTTCAATTGTTTTGTAGACATGATTGATAAGCTAATAATTGAGGATGATGCCGATGGTTACGGAACCGGGGAGCCTGAATCAGATTGGGAAGAAGTACATAAACAGGATTCTCTCTTTGCTGCTCAGTAAGTATGAGAGGAGCAAAGTCTTTCGGGAAGGGGGGGACTCCTTCCAACGTCCGCAGTTCATCTTGCAGGAAAGCGTCCTTGCGGTGGATTATAATGATGAGCTGGACTACCGCAAAAGGGAAATAATCAACCAGGTTCTTCTTAAGTTGGAGGCTGATGGTTTGGTTGAAGTGCGTTGGGCCAAATTTATGCACGGAAAACAGGCCGAGAAGGTTTATTTACAGCTTGGCGCAGTGGATGAAGCTTATGCCTTGGCTGGTATTACGCCGAAAGCAGAGAAGTTGGAAAGTCTACTAAAAGTGTTAGAACCCTTACATGATCATCACTGGGAATGGGTCCGGTCTTTTTGGCAAACAACTCATCAAAAATTGAAAGCCAGAAAGAGTGCTGGGTTGAACTTGGAAGACCTGGAAGGTTATATGGAGTTGGTTACAGTATTAAAAGCACTGCCATCTCTGGAGGATATCATCCCTAAAAGGGTATTCAGTCAAAGAATTCTGGGTGATTCGAAGCGTTTTGAGGCCGACGTTGAGCCTAAACTCGTCAGTTTGCTAAAAAAATATGGGCCGGACGAATTTGAAAGGGATGATGAGTACCTTGATAGTATTGGCATTGTAGCGCATCCTAAGCCGGCTTTCATAAGCGGACCCATTGAGTTTGAAGTTGACGGCGAAATAGTAGATGTTTCCAAATTCGTTGGAGGGGTTGGATTATTTCCCCCAACTGTCAAAAATATTACCGTAAGCAGAATCATTTCTAATAAACTTATCACGATTGAAAACCTGACCAGCTACCATCAGATGACCGAAATCTATCCTGATTTAATTGTCGTCTATACGGGAGGCTTTCCCCATCGTACGGTGCAAAGTCTACTAAAAAGGATCTCAGAATATTTTAGTACTCAGTCCGAGGAACCTTTACTATTTCATTGGGGTGATATAGATTACGGAGGACTTAGGATTTATCAATATATAAAAACAAGATTTTTCCCTCGAGCAAAACCGCTTTGGATGGATTCTGCGACCTATCTTGAAAACCTAAACCGAGGGAATCCATTTGATGATGATTATACCGCTAAGCTTAGAGCACTGCAGAAGGATCCTGGATTCATAGAGTTTCATGCTTTGATAGGGTTAATGTTGGCAAAGAAAATTCGTATTGAACAGGAGAGTTTAGACCCTGCCATATGCGAATTTAGGTTTTGATGAAATAATCTCATACTAATGATATTCGTTAGTCCGAAGAACCATATCAAGACAATAAAGGAAGAAGAGATTCTGATAATGGGGCACTATTGCAGAGTATGCGGAAGAACTCGGGCCAATGAGAGTTTTTCAGGAAAAGGACATAAAAATCATGTCTGTAAGGATTGTTCCGGCAAAGCCGGCAAAAAAGCAAAGAGGAATAACTTAAAGGAAAACGTATTTGCTTCTAAACATACGGTGCCATCGAATATTATACGGATTCAATCGGAAGAATGGTATTTCGATGATAATTGGTTTTTCGAAATTGATATGGAAGAACAAAACTTAGATGATGATGAATAGTGTCTCGATACAACGAATTAATTGAATATCAAAATTAAGTACTGCTAAAAACACAGTGCTTATTTATTTCACAAATGGTGATACTAAAACAAAACAGTTTAATACGAGGAGGTGATTGCTATGACAACGACAAAAATACCCAATAGATTAGCTCAGGAAAAGTCTCCGTATCTCCTCCAGCATGCTTATAACCCGGTAGACTGGTTTCCTTGGGGTGAGGAAGCTTTTCAGAAAGCCAAGAGGGAAGATAAGCCTGTCTTCCTATCTATTGGGTATTCTTAGTGTTAATAGTTTACA
>JAAYUV010000007.1 GCA_012517475.1 Peptococcaceae bacterium
CTGCAAAAAGCAATGAAAGAAGGTGATGACACGCACGGATAATTTTGCTATATTCATGTCAGCACTGAGGTGACTGAATCACTCCGGATTAGCCTGTCGGTTTTGCGGCAGTTTCACTGCCGGAATTGACCGGACTATGCACTAATGTTGCTTTTGTTTTATTTACCGCGCTTACTTCATAAACATCTTCTTCAGATGGTTTAAATTCAGGATTAGCTTTTTTCAAGATTTCCCGAATTTTACCTGTGTTTCCCTTACGTAAGTAGATAATCATAGATTCGGGTAAAACTGCATAGGCAAGTGCAACAACAATAATTGGTAAAAATGCAATCCAATAGATGGCCCTCCAGCCAACGTTTTGAATTAGCACGACCCCGCTCAAAGTTGCAATTAATTGTCCAACTTGGATGCTCTAATTTTTAATACGGAAATAGCCTCTTCCTTTTTCAATTAACCCAAGTCTGGAGAATTCATTTAAATGTTCCGTTATCTTTGGTCTGGTTGTTCCTAAAAAACCCGCCAGCTCATCATGGGTCACAATGATACGAATATCATCTTTTTTACTATATTTTTTAATCTCATCGTAATTATTTATTAGTAAACGAGCAATCCTTTGCGGTAGTTTAAATGAGGCATTCTCTACTTGAAGCTGCATAGTCCTAATTTTTTTAGCCAGGCTGTTCATCATCATATTCATAAGAATAGAATTAGACGGTAGAATTGCCAGAACTTTCTCCCTGGGAATAAACAAAACTTTGGTTTTGGCTAGTGCTATTGCAGTGCAAAGGTTGGTCCCGCCGTCAATTAACGATGTTTCTCCCAATATGCAAGGTGTCCTAATTATCTCAATGGTTCTTCCCATTCCGTCAGGAAAAATTGTACATAATCTTATTTTTCCCTGTTTAAAATAGTAAAGTCCTTTTGAATGTTCATATTTTTTATAAATAGTGTCGCCATAATCAAATTCCAGGGGCTCTCCGCTCTCAAATAAATCATTCAAAAGGTTTTCTTCTGATAATTCATCCACTTTTATCATAGCAAGACCCCCCCAAGTTTGCTAAACCAATAATTATAATCCGCTTACATTCTTATGTTTATAATATAATCTTTTAGGGAAAATCAATGTAATTTTGGGTACATTTCTTTCAAGCAGGTTCCTTATCTTGAGGTATCTGCATTACTCAGCTTTTTTAGTCCTTCGTAATCCTTGATAAGGATAAATCCTTTACTCTTTTCAATTAATCCGGACTTACAAAATTCATTAAGATATTTAGTTATGAGTGGTCTTGTCGTTCCAAGTAAATTCGCCAGATCATCATGCTTAATCACTAGTTTTTGGCTCATTTCTTTATTAGGAAATACTCCATAGTCATTATAATTAAACAGAAAATAAGCCAGTCTTTGTTTCATAGGAAATAACATATCGTTAACCTGCATATGCATCCATCTCATTTTTGTTGCCATAATCCTCAATATAATCATATAAAGACCTTGATTCTCAGATAAGAATTTCAAGGCGTCTTCTCTTGAAATAAATACGATTTCCGTTGGATCAATCGCTATGGCGGAACAAGTATTCATCCCACCGTCGATTACAGGTGTTTCTCCTAAAAAACAAGGCGCATCCAGAAAAGTAAATATTTTTTCTTTACCGTTGGGAAAAAACATACATGTTTTAATTTTTCCCTTCTTTATGCAGACTAACCCGGAAGATGGCTGATCCTGAAAAAAAATAATTTCATTTGGATCAAATTTCCTTGCAGTACCTAATTTAAGCAGATTTTCCCAGGTACCCTGATCAATAGAAAGTTCTTTTTTAATCATAACACCCTTCCTTTACGGGTTAGAGTCTAAACATACTTTATAATTACTTTAAATTATATGGAGTAACCGGATAAAATCAATATCCGAATATCTCTTTATATACTATTATATAACTTTTAATATTTATTACCTGACAAGTCCCCTATAGGAAAAAACCATTATCTTATTCTTTCTTAAAAGAATCTTCTTACCTATGGGAAATATTTCTTTATTAAAGAATCCTATTGACGATTATGAGATTAATGGTATTTTATAATATAAAAATAACATAAAATGTTTATTGTTATATAATAGGAGAGATGTTACATGAAAAAACATATTGTTGAAGAAGCAAAGCGATGCCTTCAGTGTAAGAAACCAAGCTGTGTCAAGGGCTGCCCCGTGAGCACGCCAATCAACCAAATCATCGAAAAATTTCTTAACGGACAAATCATGGAAGCGGGTGAACTCCTATTTCAAAATAATCCTCTTTCCGTTATCTGTTCACTGGTATGTCCTCATGAAAAGCAATGTGAGGGACATTGTATCTTACACAAAAAAGGTGTTCCGATTCATTTCGGAGATATTGAATATTATATTTCAAGCTATTATTTAAATATGGTTAAGCCGGATTCTCCCGCTATCAAAGGCAAAAAAATAGCAATCATTGGTTCCGGGCCTGCGGGAATAACCATCGCGATTATTTTGGCTTCCAGGGGTTATGATATTGCCCTCTTTGAAGCCCATGATCAGATCGGTGG
Organism: Peptococcaceae bacterium; assembly: GCA_012517475.1. Taxonomy (GTDB): domain Bacteria; phylum Bacillota; class Desulfitobacteriia; order Desulfitobacteriales; family Syntrophobotulaceae; genus Dichloromethanomonas. The sequence goes on from JAAYUV010000007.1 coordinate 2,565, forward strand.
GGTTCTCCGTTACGGAATCCCTGAATTCAGACTTCCAAAAAACATACTTGAAAAATATAAAGAGAAACTTATGGTCATGGGTATTAAAATCAGGCCCAATACCTTTATCGGGCAAGTCCTTACCGTCGATGATTTGTTTAGAGACGGTTACGAGGCCGTATTTGTGGGGACAGGGGTATGGAAGCCAAAGCCCTTGGGTATTAAAGGGGAAAGCTTGGGACATGTTCATTATGCCATAGACTATTTAAAAAATCCTTCCGTCTATGAGTTAGGTCATAGGGTCTGTATTATCGGGGCCGGAAATGTCGCGATGGATGTCGCCCGCACCGCAATCAGAAACGGTGTCAGAGAAGTTTACATTATGTACAGGTCCGGATATGAAGACATTACCGCGGATAAACATGAAGTTGATTATGCCATGATTGACGGCGTAAAATTCGAATATAACAAATCGCCGGTAGAATTTGTGGATGAAGGCGTTATTTATCAGGAGACTGAGACGGTTAAGGATCAGGAAGGAGATTCGATCATTCACGTGCAGGAGGGTCCCGCAACTCTCTTCAAGGCCGATTCCGTTATCATTGCAATCAGCCAGGGGCCGAGGGATACTATTGTATCCAGCACCAGGGGAATCGCGGTCGATGAAAAGGGACTGATCATGACGAATCAAACCGGAATGACAACCAGAGAAGGTGTATTTGCTTCCGGTGACGTCGTCACCGGGGCCAGAACCGTAGCAGAAGCGGTAAGAGTCTCCAAGATAGTCGCAGATGCCATGGACCGGTATGTTAAGTCCGTAAGATAGGGATAAAGCAACAAGGCCAATATTTATTAAAATGTTTTTATTGACAAAATAAGTATAAATAAATAAACTTGGCATATACCCCTTATTGGTATATGCCAAGTTTATTTACTAACTTCAAATGAACAAACTTATTTGAGGTTTTATTTAAAAACAGATCGTCATCTATAAATAGTTTGTACTAATTATGCTTTTTTGGGTATTATTAATTGTAAAGTAACTTTTAATCTTCTAACGAAGGGGTCATTATGAAAGGAATAATTCTTGCGGGAGGAAGTGGCACTCGATTATATCCACTTACCAAAAGCGTTTCCAAACAAATGCTTCCGATTTATGATAAACCCATGATCTATTACCCACTTTCTGTCCTGATGCTGGCTGGAATAAAGGATATTTTAATTATTTCAACTCCAACGGATACGCCAGGATTTGAACAGTTATTGGGCGACGGCAAGGATCTTGGTATATCCTTAACCTATGCCATTCAACCAGAGCCCCGGGGAATAGCGGAAGCATTTACTATTGGTGAAAAGTTTATCCAACAGGATCGGGTAGCTCTGATCCTTGGCGATAATATTTTTTACGGACAGGGCTTTACCCCTTTACTCCATAACGCAGTTGACAGGAAATCCGGAGCTACTGTATTTGCCTATCGGGTTAAAAATCCTGAACAATTCGGTGTTATCGAATTTGATGCAAGTCATAATGCTATTTCAATAGAAGAAAAACCTGAAAAGCCGAAATCAAACTTTGCCGTTACAGGTTTATACTTTTATGATAATGATGTTGTTACGATAGCGAAAAACCTGAAACCTTCCAGTCGGGGAGAATTAGAAATAACTGATATCAATAAAGTCTACCTGGAAAAAGGAAAGCTTAATGTGCAATTATTAGGGCGAGGATTTGCCTGGTTAGATACAGGAACACCTGAATCCTTACTTGATGCTTCTCATTTTATCCAAACAATTGAAAAAAGACAGGGATTTAAAGTAGCCTGTCTTGAGGAAATTGCATTTTATATGGGTTATATATCACGGGATCAATTGGTACTTCTCGCCAGCAGATTGTTAAAAAACGAATACGGCAAATATCTTATGGGTATTGCCGAAGGTACCAATTAATCGTTTCCGTTATGCCCTCTTTAAATGTGTATCTTGGGTTCCATCCTAATTCAGTTTGGATTCTGGAGTAATCAATGGCATATCTTCTGTCGTGACCGGGTCGATCCTTGACATAACTGATTAAATCTTCACTTTTATTAAGGTAATCTAATATTGTCTTAACAATTTCAAGGTTGGTTTTTTCATTATTTCCGCCGACATTATAGATTCTGCCAATTACTCCTTGATGGATAACTTTATCTATGGCGTCACAATGATCTTTCACATGAATCCAGTCTCTTACCTGCATTCCGTCTCCATAGATTGGAATGCATTTATTTTTCATGCTATTTCTAATGGCAAGAGGAATTAACTTGTCGGGAAATTGGAATGGACCATAATTATTTGAACACCGTGTAATATTGACAGGCATTCCATAAGTCTGATAATAAGCCATAACCAACAAATCCGCACTTGCTTTGGAGGCAGAGTAAGGACTGTTTGGTGAAAGAGGCGATTTCTCGGTAAACTTTCCCTTCTCACCGAGAGACCCATAAACTTCGTCAGTGGAAACCTGGAGGAATCTGACACCCTCATTAAATGTACGACTGTATTGATCTTCTGAGTTTTCCTTCCAGGCATTTTTTGCCGCATGTAAAAGTGTTTGTGTTCCTAATACGTTCGTCTCAAGGAAAATATCCGGGTCTTCTATACTTCTGTCAACGTGGGTTTCCGCTGCAAAATTAATAACCGTATCGATCGCGTATTTATCAAATAGGTTTTCTACTAAGTTTCTGTTACATATATCCCCTTTGACAAAAGTATAATTTTTGTTCTTTTCTATGTCGCTTAAATTAGTAAGGTTACCTGCATACGTCAATAAGTCCAGGTTAATGATGTTATAACTATATGAAGAAAGCATATGCCTGATAAAATTAGAACCAATGAAACCGGCGCCACCTGTAACGAGAATATTCTTCATAATTCTTCCTCTGCTGCTTCAACCTTCGATAACACTTCGGGCAGCACTCGGAGCCGTCTTGTCCGTATCTCCGGACTCGACTTCTTCCACCCATAAGGCGTGATGATGCCAGGCCCAATCCCTGGATACTCTGCCTCCAATCATTCCTTTAATACTTTCCTTCGATCCCGGATGGAGTAAAGCAAGGAAGGCATGAGCCATAATCACGCTGCCCAAGCCCAACGCCGCAAAGGAATGGATAATGCGGGCCCAAGCGATAACTTCAGCGGAGGCGTTGCCAACCAGCATGATCCAACCGGTAATAATGATCACGGTGCAGCCTACGATTTGCAGCAGAGAATTAATTTTCTCACCGCCGTTAAATCTGCCTTGTTTCGGGGTTTCCACTTTAAAGCCAAAAAAAGTTTTGGGAAAAGCCTTAACGAATTCCACATCATTCTTACTCCAATGAGTAACGTCATAAAGCCAGCGTTTTGTATTTTTCCAGGAAAAGAACACAAGAATGATCACCGGCACGAAAGTAAAGATGATGCCGAATAGGTGATGAATATTTGAAAAAAGCCTTAACCCCCCGGGCCCGATTAATGCCCCGAAGCCGCGAAAAACAAGAGCGCAGCCCGTCAGCAGCAGGATTACGAAAGATACGGCGTGAACCCCGTGACCCAGCCGGGAAGGGAGACTGAAACGTACGATCGTATCACTGTTTTTTTCTTTACTCATGATTTTTGTCTCCTCCTTTCGCATTGTTGAGGACAACTCCCCCAACGACTGCCGCAGCCGCCAGTCCCAATATGCCTTTGCTTACAGGCTGAGCGACATCTTTCAGAACGTTTACATGGATCGGGGTAACACAGGCCGGCGGCAAAACGGAAGAATCCATTTTGACCGGCGGTACATAATACATGCTGGTCCCCTGGATACGGACAGTCTGATGACTCGCCAGATACTCCGATATTTCACTGCCTGGATCGTCGATATCGCCGAAGATCCGTACTTTGCACATGCAGGTGGAAACACAGGCAGGTATTCCTCCCTTAGCTACATAATCAGCGCAAAAACTGCATTTTTGCGGCAGGCCATCCTCATTGAGAACTCTGGCATTGTAGGGGCAGGCGGCCATACAGTACTTGCACTTGATACACTTATCCGAATCGATTAATACGACCCCGTCTTCTCTCTTGTAAGTAGCCTTCGTCGGGCAAACTTTCTCACAGGGAGGTTGGTCACAGTGCTGGCATTGAACCGGGACAATGACCCTGCTGAGCTTTGGGTACTCGCCTTCAACATGTTCTTCCAGTCTGTTGAAATACACGGCAGGAGAGAGTGACCACTGCATTTGACAGGCAATCCGGCAAGCGTTGCAGCCGATGCATTTATTGGGATCGATACACATTGCATATTTGGTCATGATTTATTACCCCCAGCGTTATACTGACAATGGATACCTTGAGTTGAATTGCCATATTTCCAGAATTTTAGCGGCACTGGCATACACAGGCCGTTTACTTTTGATAATTAAGGGCAGAATTTTACGGAGGAATGGTCTTACATGTTTTTCTTCAAATTCCTGCAGCTTTATCGTTTCTCCATTCAGCGCCAACAGTGCCAGGAACTCCAATTCCACAGCCAGATGGTCGGGCATTTCCCGTCTTTCATCACTGATTTCGAAACCACAGGCGTGATAGAAGGCTTGAATCTCTTCAGCTTCTTTTCCCAATACCCGGCCATGATCATTCAAGTGAACCGAGGCGTAAGGGATCGCCTCGATGTCCCAAGCTTCAAACAAGGGGATGTAATGCTCCCATAAGCTATTCAAGCGATTCTCACCTAACGGGTGCTCCCGACAAAACTCTTCGACTTCCTTGACATAGGCGCCGGATTCAGGGATTTCTTCCCGCCATAAATCCGCAAACTCTTCGAGATGATCCGAGATTTCGGGGTGAGGCCGATGAAATATCCCGGCAAAAGATAAATACAATTCTGCTGTCTTGATATTCATGCCTTTTTAACGGTTACAAAAGTCATGGAAGTGCATACGTTGCCTACTTCACCAATCTCGTTCGGGATCAGTTTATTATCATTAATTCCTTTGCCGTAGGCTCTTTTCAGTTCGGGAGAAATACGGCCGAATCCATGATAACAAAATACCGTATCAGGTCGAATACCTTGGGTGACTTTGGCTGTCCCTTTATGTTCATATTTACCGGCGGAAATGATGATGGCGTCGCCGTCACGTATTCCAAGCTTATCGGCGCTTATTTTATGGATCCAAAGCGGATTTTGGGACATTACTTCGTTCAGTACCGGAACATTTATCGTACCGGCATTGGTATGGACCGCTACTTTCCCCTGAACAAACCGGAATTTTCCTTCCTCCGGTTGAGGGTATTGTTTATACTGGGGAATTCCTTGTTTGGTTGCTTCCTGGACTTCCTCGGAATAAAACTCGATTTTCTTACTCGGCTTACTCACGACATTATCCAGAGAAGCTGTCGGATCATTTTCACGAATATAAAACGGCTTCATTCCCACCGGTATCCAAACGCCTTTTTCTTTCATCTGGTTTAAGGTTAAACCTGCCGGCGTTAACTGCTGGTTGATAAAATCCACAATGTCCGCATACGGGAAATACTGACCCAGGCCCATTTTTTCGCCTAGTTCTTTGTAAATCCGCCATGCCGGTTTGGTGTCCGGATATACTAAGGGGACTGCCGGTTGGCGCAGTACATATTTTGGCATTAACCCGGACATATCATAGACCTGTTCATACCTTTCCAAATAGGTGCACTCAGGAAGGATCACATCGGCAAACATCGCTGTATCCGTCATGTAAAGATCACAAACAACCAGTAAGTCCAGTTTCTTTAAAGCCTCGATTACTCTGTCACTTTCCGGCAAGCTGATAACAGGATTAAAACGATGCACCATCCAGGCTTTGATCTGATAGGGCTGTCCTGTCAGGATGCTCTCTGTAATTTGTCCAACAGCACCATCGCCTTCAGGGATCAACTGACTTGGTATTCCTTTTATTCCCGTTCCATCAATCCTGCTTGTCACCGGTTTTGGAAAAGCCGGTTGACTGACCGCACCCAGGGCTTTGGCTAAGCCTGTCATTTCAGGGAAGCGATTCACAACAGAGGCATTTTTGACTCGATAATAGCCCCCGGGGGTTTCGAAATTGCCCACCATCATGTTCACGATCATAATCGCCCTGCGCAATTGATAATCATTGGGGGCAAGCCCTGTCCGCCACCCAAAGTCCAAGATGGCTTTCGGGCGGGATTCGGCAAACTCCCGGGCAATTCTGAGGATGGTTTCTTGCGGAATTCCAGTTTCCTTTTCCGCCCATTCCGGCGTCTTATCTTTAACAGCCACTTTCCATTGATCAAAACCTGAGGTATAACGTTCTACAAAATCTTTATCATATTTTTCCTCGGCAATCATCACATTGGCCATAGCCATGACAAAAGCCAGATCGGTAGCACCTTTAATCGGAACCCATTCCCCCATGGATGCTGTTACACTAAACCGGGGATCAAGCACAACAAGCTTAGCCCCATTGCCAACCGCTTTCATAATCCCCCTGGTCTGTGCTACATGAATGCCTTCCAGCCAGTTGCGTCCAATGGAAACAATATATTTTGCATTTCCGTAGTCCGCGGCAATACCTTCAACGCCAAACATACTGTCCAAAGCGACCGAACGAGTCAGCGGACAGGTGGCCTCATGGGAAAACATATTCGGGCTGCCGATCCCTTGGGCAATGGTGCGGAAAAACCAGTCATGAGGTCCTTTACGGCTGGCAAAAGCGACTGCTTCTCCACCATCGTTCTGCTGGATAACTTTTAACTTCTCAGCAATATATGTATAGGCTTCGTCCCAGCTGACCTCTTTATATTTGCCGGTTCCCCGTTCGCCTGTTCTCAGCATGGGTTTTTTCAACCGTTGCGGGTCATACAACAGAGAGGGTCCTGCATTCCCTCTGGCACACAGAACGCCTCCGAAATCTGCATCATGGGGATTTCCTTCAATTTTTGAGACTTTTCCGTTAACGACCTTTACGGCAATAGGACATTGATTGCGGCACATTTCACAAGCTGAGAAAACAGTCGTTTCCTGATTATTTTCGGCTGCTATAGAAGATGGGGGTGCAGCTTTCGTCAGAGTGCCGAAACCACTAATAGCAATGGCTGTACCCCCTGCTCCAAGAAGTGCACTTTTAAGGAATTGTCTCCTATTCACACCTTACCCTCCAAATCAAGTAGTATCGATCTTTTTATTAATCTTCACATAATCCTTAGGTAATTACCACAGGTCTAAGCATTGTATCTCTTTATATCGATATAAGGAACTTTTATACTTCTGCTTAACTATTGGACGTAGTCTGGTTTGACGCGATTTAATTTGACTATATTGTCACAAACCTGATAACATGAAACTGTACTTTAAAGAGAGCAGGTGGATATTTTGGACAGTAATCAATTAAAAATTTTCATTTCCGTTGCCAAATTCCAGAGTATTTCCAAAGCTGCAAAAGTTATGCATTTGAGTCAGCCTGCAGTAAGCACACATATTAAGAATTTAGAAGAGTATTACAGGGGCCAACTTTTTGAACGTACTCAGCAGGGGGTTTCACTGACGAAGGCGGGACAAGTTTTTTTCTCCTATGCTCAGCGCCTCTTGGCACTGCAGGATGAAATGGAACAACAACTGGAAAAAACCTTGCTGCAGGAAAACAATCAGATTATCGTCGGCGCCAGTACAACCATCGGCAATGTCTCACTTCCCTGCTCGATATATTTATTTAAAGAAGAATCCCCGGAAGTCAATATACGCCTTGTAATTGCGAATGCGGAGGAAATACTCCGCAAGGTGAAAGATAAAGAAGTTGACTTTGGCGTTGTCGAGATCTATCCTGAATTGCCAGGATTTACTATGCATCCCATCGCTTATGATGAGCTGGTACTGATTGTGCCTCCTTCTCATCCCACCCTAACCAATACAATCAGTTTGAAAGAATTTCTCAACCAGCCTTTAATCATGCGTGAATCCGGATCAGGCACACGTAAAGTATTGGCCGAAAACTTGCAAGCTCATGGTCATTCCATCAATCATCTCAACATCATTACCGAAATGACAACAATAGACGCCATTAAGTCAGCAGTACAGGCAGGAATGGGAGGGGCTGTCGTCCCACGTTTAGCCGTGAAAAAGGAAGTGTATCAGGGGACGCTTAAAGCCCTTACCATCACCAATTTGGAGATGCCTTTACGGTATAATATCATTCGACCCGACCATCACTTTTTATCGTCGAAAACCAGAAGATTAATAAAATTTCTGACAGATCCGGAAGAAAACTTTTTATGTTAATAAATATGACATAACCTCTATAAAAGAAAGCGCAATAAAATCTTCGATCCCAGCCAAACTCCAATAAAAACCGCAACCGTGAAGATCCACCCTGACAAGGAACTGGAAGCAATACCGTTTAGGACTAATCCAATGTTACATCCTTTAGCTATTCGTGCTCCATAGCCCATCAGCAGACCACCTGCAATAGCTGATAAAACAAACTTTTTATCTTTAACTGGACGAAAACGGGCTTGAGAAGCTGCTAATGTGGCCCAAAAGGCGCCCAGAATCACACCCAAATTCAAGTAAGTACCGCTTGATAACATAAGCTGTTCAAATGTAATATCCTCGTTCTGAATGAGGCCGAGAACCTTCGCCAGCCACGCTGACCAAGCTTCAATATTGGTTGTAATTCCCCAAGGAACCTGCCTGATTACAAGCACAAGAATATTCAATATGGCTAAAATCACTGCGCCAACCCAGTATGACCAAGGCCCCTTGTAGATTGTTTTCAGTCCATCTTTCATCTTCTAACCCATTCCTTTCGCTTTGCTCAAGGCACAAAACGCATGGTTTCAGACTTCTCCTTTTACTAATTATTTCTTTTGGTCAGCTCAAGCCGCCATATTCCGTTCGCCACTTCTTTTTCATTGATTTCATGACCATGTTGCCGGGCCCAAAGTACGATACCCCTACTGGTACAACTATGATCGGTTTCTAAGACCAATACATCGCCGCAAGACATTTTCTTTAACTGTCGTTCTGTTTTTATTAAAGGAATAGGGCACATCTCGCCCCATATATCTATTTGAAACGTTGCCATTTTCTCACCCGACTCCATTTTGCTTTTTCTGCCACCAACGAGTTACTTTCCATAAAACAAGTAATATAAACAGCTGGACAGCCACAGCGGGTAACCAGCCAATTTTATCCGGGAGAAATATACCCGGTACTTCTCCGAAACTTGTTTGCCAAAATGGCAAAGAATATTTACCTAAAAAGGCTCCAATTAAAAGACCGACGAAAGCGATCATTTGCATGGCAAAGCCTTCGCCGATCCGCATCAGAACACCGGATGAACAGCCACCGGCTAAGACCATACCGATTCCAAATAAAATACCTCCGATAACGGTATGAACACCAAAAGGAGATACATATAAACTTAAAGGATAATTCGCCATGTCAGCAATAGCAGCTGCTATAGCAAAACCGGGAACACTAATCACTAAGAGCAAAATTACTGCCTGGGTTAGGTTTGTTACACCTACAAGCAAGGGGTCACGAAAAGCTGATGTAAAGCAAAATCTCGATTTTTGCAATGTAAAACCAATAGCCAGGCTGACAGCGAAAACGAGCGTTAACTGCAGACTAACCTGTATTAATAATAAGATGAGAAATAATATAAAAAAGGAAAAGCCCAGGTTCAATTTCCATTGAGATTTTTTTAACATATATCCCTCAAATAGAAATAGATTTATTTATAAGTTTAGATTTTTTTTTATTTTTCGTCAATGAATTAGATTCTATTTTGACTTCCTATTAATAACAAAATGAGCTGGGGAGATGTTGATATCACTTCTCGCCCAGCTCATAGATTTTGGTGTTAGATAAATTTATTTAACGACTGGGAATCCTTTATTGGCCCAGCCGGCACCCGGTGTCGTCGGCATACCCATACCGGAATTCAAAGATACAGCGTCATAACCTAACAATCTGAGAATTGCAACTGTCTGACCCGCTGTTTGACCTGTGTAGCAGTAAACAATAATCTTTTTGTCTTTAGGAAGTTGACCAAAGGAATCCTGCATTCCCTTAGCAAACGGGATGTTGATAGCCCCTTCAATATGACCCTTGGCATAGTCTTCAGCTTTTCTGACGGACAAGAACATTACGTTTTTATCTTTGGCATCCAATGCTTTTTTAGCGTCATCTTCGCTGATTTTGTAGTTGGCATAAGTTGTGCCCTTCAGTTCAGCCATTTTAGCGAAGTAGTCAGTGATTGCTTTCTGGATTGCCGGATCTACCTGGGTTTTCGCTTCCGGAACAGCATTGGCCTTTGTTTCAGTTACATCAGCAACGCCTTCCACTTTGGATATACCGAGATTCCAGCCAAGGTTTACAGATTTTGCATTAAAACCTGCAACATTTAAGAGCGCAACAGCTTGGCCCGCTGTTTGGCCGGTATAGCAATAGACCATGATCGCTTTATCCTTGGGTAAGTTTGCAAGTTTTTGGGCAATGGCGTCGCCAAAAGGAATATTGACTGCACCCTTAATATGACCTTTATCATAATCTGCAGCTTGTCTGATATCGACTATTAACATGGATTCATTCGCTTTCACTTTAGCTACAAAGTCTTTTTCCGCAATTTTGTAACTATCTGCAGGCATGTTGGCAAAGTAGGCTTTGGCAGCATCGGCTACGACATCAGCTTTAGGTGCTGGGGCCGGGGCTGGTGCCGGCGCCGGAGCAGGAGCACTGGCCGGTGCGGAACAACCTGCAAGGATCAAAGAGAAAGCAAGAATAAGTACGAGTAACATGTTGGTTCTTTTCATCAAAATTCCCTCCCTAAATTTTGTTGAAGATTTTTTAAGTCCGATTATTTTAGAATCAAGATCTATATAAATATCTTTACAGATAATTATTATTAAGAATGATCACCTGCGCTCGGTTGAGGTTGGTTCGTAGGCGTGCTTTGAGATGGCGTTGAAGTTCCTTGAGCCGGTCCGGAAGCACCTGCGTCTCCAACTACCGGGAACCCTTTATTCACCCAACCCGTACCGGGGGTGGCTTCAGTACCCATACCGGAGTTCAGAGAAACGGCGTCATACCCTAATAATCTGAGAATTGCCACTGTCTGACCCGCTGTTTGGCCGGTATAGCAGTAGACTATAATTTTTTTATCTGTAGGAAGCAGTGGCCCAAAGTAGGCTTGCATTCCCTTCGCAAACGGAAGGTTAATGGCTCCGGGGATATGACCTTTGTCAAAATCCTCGGCTTTTCTGACGGATAAGAACATGACGCTTGGATCTTTTGTATCCAGCACTGCCTTCGCATTGTCTTCACTTATTTTATAGTTGGCATAGGTTGTTCCATTCAGCGCAGTCATTTTATCAAAGTAATCTGTGATTGCTTTTTGGATTTCCGGAGCTACCTGGGTTTTTCCTTCCGGAACAGGGTTGGCTTTCGTTTCAGTTACACCGGCAACACCTTCTACTTTGGAAATCCCAAGATTCCAGCCAAGGTTAACAGATTTTGCCTTGAAGCCGGCGACATTTAAAAGCGCAACAGTTTGACCTGCTGTTTGGCCGGTATAGCAATAGACCATGATCGCTTTATCTTTCGGCAAGTTTGAAAGTTTTTGGGCAATCGCTTCTCCCCAAGGAATGTTGACGGCACCCATAATATGACCTTGATCATAATCGGCGGCCTGTCTGATATCTATAATAAACATGGCTTCATTTGCTTTGACCTTATCAACAAAGTCTTTTTCGGCAATTTTATAGATATCCGCCGGCATATTGGCAAAGTAAGCTTTGGCGGCATCAGCTACGATACTCGTTCCAGGGGTCTGGGTTGTCGATGATTGAGCGGGCTTAGAGGAGGCAGACGAACAACCGGTAAGTATTATAGTAAGGACGAGAATATGTACAAATAGCAAAAGTTTGATCCTTTTCATTAAAGTTAATTAACCTCCCTTAATATCATTATCCTATTGATTTTTATTTAGGCGGCTTTTTTTCTGATACAACGTTATTTGAAGAACTACTTAGAGATAATTTCTTTGTAATAAGGTACTTTGTTCTCTTTGTGATTTTTTTTACAAAGAAAGTCGATGCTTTTTAATTATAGTTTAAGATAATATTTCTGTGTTATAAGACTTTCTGATAGACCTATTACATAATTTGATATTTCAAAAAACTCTTTTGGTTTGAAATTTGCTAGAATAAAAAACGAAGGGACTGTTGCAAAACAACCTGGATTGTCGTTTTGCAACAGCCCCACTAAATATTAACAATTAACACTACGGCGGTGGGGAAAGTTGTCCAAATTACTTTCAATACTCCTGTATATAACCGGTAATATGATCATCCTTACCCGGTTTCCTTTTGTGCATTCAGATGAAACCTGGCTCAGCGGTCTATCCAGAAATATTTTAGAAACAGGGAATTATGCGGTGACAGAGACCTTTTTCGATCTTTATCCGCGTCATCCGCATGCGATTAAGAGTCTCTTCCACTCCATTCAAATCATTTTTATTTCATGCTTTGGCTATGACATCTTCACCGTCCGGATGGTGTCATTTTTGTTCGGCTTACTCACCCTCTTATGGTTTTATAAACTTTGCCGGCACATTTTTGATTCGAAAAACTTGGCCTTCAGCGCTACGCTTTTCCTCGCTTTGGATATACAATTTATTTACGCTTCACATTTTGCGCGGCAGGAAATTATTTTGCTCTTCGTTTTGATTTTTTCGTTACATTATTTTCTTACTCACCTGGTGAAGATAAAAGTTGTCCATCACTTCATTTTGGGTATCATCATCGGACTCAGTATCGGTTTGCATCCGAATAGTTTTATCATATCTCTTCCCTCCGTCTGTCTTTACCTGTTTCATATTATCTTTACGAAAAAGCTCAAAGTCTCCGGCCTTCTTATCTATACGGCCACGGCAGCCTGTTTTGCCTGCGGTTATTTCGCTCTTAGTCTTTCGTTTGATGCCAATTTTATTGAAAACTACATCCATTACGGGAGTCAATTTGGTGTTACGAACCCGTTATCCTCAAAATTTCCAGAGGTTCTGAACTTCTATTTGAAACTTTATTATGGGATAAGCGGTACGTATTATACGCCTGATATTCGATTGGAATTCTATCTATTTGGTGTGGCTTTTTTGGCGTCGCTGGCGACGCTATTTTCATTATTCAAAGAAAAAGAGAGCCCTGTCAGGGAAGGATTAATCAGCATTATGCTCGCTATCCTTGCTGTGAATGCCGGCATTATTTTTATTGGCCGCTTTAGCCAAACAAGTATCATCTTCTTGGTACCCTTGTTCTATATTCTGGTAACCTATGTCCTGAGGTCAATGAAGAAGAGGCTGAAGTTTTATGTAACACCCATTCTGGTTGTCATCATCGCTTTGAATAGCGCTCTTAATATTCTTCCCTACCTGAATCACTCATATGACCGTTATCTTGAAGAGATCGGCAAGGTTGTTAATAAGGAGGAAACCGTCCTGGCTAATCTCAATGCAGAGATGGCTTTTGATAACAGAAAGCTTTATGATTATAGGAATCTGGCTTTCCTTACGGAAAACAACTTAACCTTTGAGCAATATATTCTTCGCAATCATATATCCTATATTATTTATCCGGATGAAATGGATTTTATTTTTGCGTATCGACCCGCCTGGAACCAATTATACGGAAACATTTCCTTATATTATGCCGACATGCAGAAGTTCCTTCAGACAAAATGTCAGTTGGTTTACGAGTTTTCTGAACCGACTTATGGGATGCGGATCGCGCAGTATATTAACAAAAAGGATTGGAGAATACGAATATATAAAATAAACCAGTAAGCCGGAGCTTTCCCCAGCGCTCCGGCTTACTGATTGATCATTTTCTGTTTATTTATTCGTTTTCGTTACGAAAATCCATCAGAGAATAAACTTGTGCATAGATTTCTGAATAACCGCCCCCCCCAACCACTCTGGGTCTATCGAGCAAATTCGGTATGATTTCTTTGAACCCGGCGACACCCCTCCTGCCCATCACCGCGATACGATCAGAGAGGTTAATCGCTTCTTGAATATCATGCGTGACTAAGGCAATGGTGACCCCTGTTTCCTGCCAAATTTTCAGAAGAAGGTCCTGGAGCGATAAACGTGTTAAGGCATCCAGGCTGCCAAAAGGTTCATCCATCAATAATACTTTCGGTTGAAGCGCCAAGGCTCTCGCCATTGCTGCTTTCTGCTTCATTCCTCCGGATAGCTGATGCGGATAACTGTCTTCAAATCCGCTCAGTTCCACCAACTGCAGATACTGCAGTGCTATCTCCCGGTTGGCAGCATCACTCTCTCCAATACGGTTGACTTGTAAGGGAAAGAGTACGTTTTGAAGGACGGTTTTCCAGGGAAAGAGCTGGTTAAAATCCTGGAAAATCATCATTCGTTTTACTTCAGGTTTAACAACCTCTTGCCCATCCATGCGTACACTGCCTGAGTCCTGTTTATCAAAACCGGCGATCTGCCTCAAAAGTGTCGTTTTGCCACAGCCTGAAGGCCCTAAAACGGCTAATATCTCGCCCTGATAGATATCCAGGCTGATATGATTCAGGACGGGAAGGGTTTCCTGAGACCTTGGGAAAGATTTACTTACAGACTGCAGACTTATCATCACAGTTTTATCTCTAAAGTTGTCTGCTTTATTTCTCAGATCATTCCCCACTTCTTCACCGTCCTTTCTTCAAAGGCAGCAAAGACACAATCCTCTACGACAATCCCGATCAGGACAATCACAAAAAGTCCTGCAAAAATGCCCGGCGTGTCCATAAATACTCTCTGTTTAAAGATATACCAACCCAAACCACCTTTTAAGCCTACGGCACCGAAGATCATTTCCGCACTAATCAAGGCTCGCCACGCTCTCGCCCATCCGATACGGATTCCTGATAAGACATAGGGCAGGGAAGCCGGAATCATGATATCCTTAATAATCCTTACCTGATTTAACCCCAAGTTAAGCCCTGTCTCTTTATAGATTGGCGGGATAGCCCTAAATCCCGTGGTGATATTCAAGATCATCGGCCAAATCACTGAATGTACGATGATCACAAGAATCGCAAGGGTCCCGGTACCAAACCAAATAATAATCAAAGGCAGAAGAGCGATTCCCGGCAAAGGATGGGCAATAGCGGTCAGCGTATCCACAAGTCCATCGAATATCCTGCTGCGAACAGCCAGAGAACTTAAGAGAACGGCTGCCGCCAGGCCCACCAGAAGCCCCTGAAGAATTAAAGCCAAAGACCAACCCGTCTGCAGAAGGATCTCCCCGCTGACGACGGAATCTCCCAAGGCCTTGGCAATGACCGGCAGGGAAGGAAAAATAGCCTCAGGGAAAGTTCTGCTTTGAGCTATAGTCTCCCAGATTACAAGGAAAACAATAATCCAAAGTAATCGGGTCTTGGTTTTTTTGCCGTAAGAATCTTTATTTTTCATTTCATTTCCACAATACTTCCTCCAGATTGGCCGGTTTGCGGTTGATATACCGGTTTTTTTGCATAAAGTCGGCAAACTTCATAACACCCTTGACTTCCATGCTATAATCCGTATCCGGATGGTCCAGGTATTTTTGTAATTCATTTTCATCGATTTGATAAGCGTCTGCCAGGATCCGGCGTGTTTCCGCCGGATTTTTCTCCATAAAGCTGAGGGCTTCTTCTATGGCTTTGAGCAAAGCGTGATAGACTTCAGGCTGATCCTGATAAAACTTGGCCGTGGCAACACCAACGACAAAAGTAAAATCTTCGCCCATAGCCTCCCTGCCATCTAAAATCTGATGCATCCCCGGATTTTCTAATTCTTTAAAGAGGTAAGGCGGCGTCGTAAAATGGGCGCTGACTTCCCTCCGGGCGAGAAGCGCATTCATTCCATCGGGGTGATCCAGGGTGACCAGCAGATTATCCAGTCTCTTCGGGTCGCCCCAGAGTTTTTCACAAGCCATGGATAATAAGATATGCTGAACGCTTCCCGGCTGGGGCAGAGCTATTTTATCCTTAGGCGTAAAATCTTTGATGGACTGAATATCGTCTTTATTGGCTACGAGCCCGACTGGAGTAGAGGAAAGCCCGCAGGCAATCTTCCAGTCCATACCTTTATCCCAACCAATAAGAAAAGGCGGAATCGCCATAAAACCAACATCCAATTCACCGGCCAGCATGGCTTCCCGAATAGCCGTGGTATTGCCAAGCTGCCGCCAGGTTACTTCGATTTGAGGCAAATTCTTTTCTATGAGCTTTTTCTCCTTGATAATTTGCAAAGGCGCATAGGCCAGACCATATTGTTCGGCAATTCTTATTTCAGGCTTTTTAGCCTGGGCTTTTCCTTCAGTCTGACAACCTGCTAAGGTCAAGCCGAAAAATGCTGCCAGAAGAATGCCCGCTATAATTTTTAATCTCATTGATTTGCCCCCACTGACTCATTGCAGATTAACTCTTTGCTTGTTAAGCAGATCTATTAACATATTGTTTCCATCAATATCCCCAATTTCCAATCTACTATAAGCCTGTTTTAACTTATTACTTAAATCCGCCAAGGAATCGCCTTGAAAAATCATATAACCCACCCGCTGGGTCGCATTTTGAATTTCTTCAACCTTACTTCCTTCGTGATAGTTAAACCTGCCTGCAATCGCACCCGGCAAGGCCATGATTTCATCCATTGAAGTCATCCTGCCGATGATACCCGGCTTGGTAAAGATCATCTGGACAGCGGCATAACTTTTATTCTTTGTTAGATCGTAGTTTTCAAGTAAAGAATAATCTATGCTTTGTCCTGCAGCATGATTTATCAGCATATCGAGCATATCAACCCCGGTGATCACCGGTATTAATTCATCCTCGTAAGCCCCTCCGATCCTGCAGGCTATCTCATTAACCTTAATCCCCTGCGAGCTAATCAGCATTTGAAAATAAATTGGTCCTTCCTTGATCCTAAAGGCCTTGACAATTTTTTGAGTAAGTTCTTTTATCTCTGTGAAGGACTTGGTCAAGTACTTTGAAGGAAAATGATGGGCAATACAAATACCGATATGCGGATAATTGGAAATCGTTTGTCGGTCGGTAACCGTCAAGATATGGACTGTATTATCCCGAACCCAGCCGCTTAAGGTGATCTCCTCACTCTCATAAAATTCTTCTGCCAGAATTTCATTTTCTCGGGAATAACTTAAAACACTTGGCAAGAAACTTTTAAGCTGTTCAAGAGAGCAGACTTTGTAAACACCACGTTGTCCCTGGCTGTCAAGAGGCTTGATGACTAAAGGGAACCTTAAGCCGTTTAACTCATCTTCCTTAAAATCTTCTTTTAAAAGTCTGTATTCTGCACTGGGGATACTGTTTTCTTTAAATATTCTTTTCATTATTTTCTTATGGGTAACAGCTTTAGCCGTCTCAACATCCAGAAAAAATGGAAGCCCTAATTCATCCGCTACCTTGGCGCAAGTCAGGACAGGTTGATCTGTTCCAACAGTCAAAATTCCGTCTATTTTATATTTACGGGCAACAGCCAGACAGCCTTCGGCATCAAAGGTACTGGTCAACTCACCGTAATCAGAGAATTTTTTGCCGGGCGCATCCTCAAAATAGTCTGCAACAATCACAGTATGTCCCTTTTCTTTTGCCCTGATTATGGCATTTAACTGGGAGTTACTTGCTCCTAGAATCAACAGCGTGGCCAGTGATGTCTCCTCCTAACACCAAACTGAATTATCTCTGTCAATTTTATGGTTACAACTTGATTTTAGCTATCTCATACTGTGGCCGGGAAGACCCTGCTAATCGAGAAAAGCCAGGACCGTAATTAAGCAAAATCTTCAGATAGAGCCATGCCAATTTTATCATACTATAGTTGGAATGCCCATATTCCCTTTGATGATGTTCAACTTCTATATTAGCTGCTTTAACTTTGTGCTTAAAGGTCATTGCTGAGATATATACAAACGAAGTTCGATCCTTAATAATTTCTTCTACTAACTCTCGCTTCAAAATACGAAAGCTGCTAACCTTAATTCCCGGAGGCTTATTTATCATAAGATCAAAAAGAAAATCCCTTAAGCGCCCACCCCAATACCTATACCCTTGAACTTTTTTTATAGCCGGTGCTGGTAAACCATAAACAACATCATAACCCTGGCTAATTTTAAACCATAGCTTTGCTATCTCCTCCGGCGGATTCTGCAAATCATCATCCATGATCACTGTATATTCCCCGGTGACATAGCGCAGTCCGCACATCAGTGCGTTTTGCTGACCGTAATTTCTCTTTAATTGAATAATCTTGACCTTGAGGTCCTTCGCATGGAGCTCTATCATTTTGCTGAAACTGTCGTCCACACTACCATCATCAACCAGAACAATTTCATAATCCAGGATGAGTTCCGCAAAGGTTTCTCGCAGCCGCTGACAGAGTATCTCCAAAGTATCCCGGCTGTTAAATACAGGTACAACCACACTGATCATTACCATTATAACGCTCCGATCACTGTTTCCACACATTGCACTGTATAGTCGATCTCCGTTTCCGTCATTCCCCCGAAAAGCGGAAGACGAAGCAAGCACTTCGCTGATTTCTCCGTAACCGGTAAATCATGAGGCTGATAACCCATTTTCTTTCCCATGGGTGAACTATGTAAAGGCAGATAATGAAAAGAAGCTGCCACTCCTCTTTGGTTTAAGGCTGCTAACACACAATCTCTCATCTCTTCATTATCAAATAAAACCCAAAACAGATGATAATTCGGATCACATTCCTCGGGAATGCGCATGCTTCTTAGAATTCCCCGTTTCTCATACGGCTTAAAAACACTTTGGTAAACCCGGTAAACTGCTTTCCTCTTTTTCTTAATTTCCTGCATATCCTCAAACTGCGCCAATAAGACGGCCATTAACAGATCTGAAGGGGAATAGCTTGACCCCGTATCAACCCAGTTATATTGATTAATATCACCCCGCAAAAACCGGGAGCGGTTTGTGCCCTTCTGTCTGATAGCCTCCGCTTGATCGATAGTTACAGGTTTATCCTGATTGATCAGCAAAGCGCCGCCCTCACCACAGGTATAATTTTTTGTACCATGAAAGCTATAACAGCCAAAATCAGCGAATGTTCCGAGATACTGTCCTTTATACTTGGCATTAACTCCTTGGGCGGCATCTTCAATCACCTTTAAATGAAAACGCTGTGCAATGGCTATGATTTTATCCATTTCACAGGCTACCCCGGCATAATGAACCGGTATTATGACTTTCGTTTTCTTCGTAAGCTTTCTCTCAATATCATCCGGGTCAATATTTAAATCGTCTGCTTTCACTTCAGCGAAAACCGGCTTTGCTCCTCTGAGTATGACCGCATTGGCAGTTGAAGAAAAGGCAAAGGAAGGCATGATGACTTCGTCTCCAGACTCAAGACCTGAAAGAATTGCAGCCATCTCCAGCGCATGGGTTCCTGAGGTGGTCATAAGTACCTTTCGGACTCCAAAAAAGTTCTCAATAAAGGCTGAGACCTGTTCCGTGTAATAACCGTCTCCGCTTATTGAACCTCTTTCCAAAGCATCAAGAACATACGCCTTCTCTTTTCCGGAAAAATACGGTTTATGACCAGGAATATTCATAAAGTTTCCTCTTCGTATCAGTAATCAAAAACCCCTTATACCTCAAACAGTATAGCCAATTCAGCTTCATAGTCAACCCCTGGATTACGGGAACATTAAGCACACTGCAATATTATCTTAAAATTGCCCGAAACAGCTTGAAATCAGTTTTCAATGAAAATAAACAGTTCCTCTTCCGGAAATTTAAAGAGATCGGCAAATATTTGAAATAAACTTGCGTAAGCATCCAATCCCTGGATACTCTGCCTCCCAGCATTCCTTTAATACTTTCCTTTGATCCCGGATGCAGTAAAGCAAGGAAAGCGTGGGCTAATATCACTCCCCCTAAGGACAAAGCAGTAAAGGAATGGATAATCCGCGCCCAGCCGACAACTGTCTGTGATGGGCTTCCAATAAGCATGATCCACCCGGTAATAATCAATACGGTACAGCCTATGATTTGCAGGAGAGAGTTAATTTTCTCCCCCCCGTTAAATCTGCCCTGTTCCGGAGTCTCCACTTTAAAGCCAAAAAAAGTTTTAGGAAAAGCCTTAACGAATTCCACATCATGATTGTTCCAATGCGTAATGTCATAAATCCAGCGTTTCGTATTTTTCCAGGAAAAGAACACGAGAATGATCACTGGCACGAAAGTAAAGATTACGCCGAAAAGATGATGAATATTAGAAAAAAGCCTTAACCCTCCGGGCCCGATTAATGCCCCGAAGCCACGAAAGACAAGGGCACAGCCCGTTAGCAGCAGGAGAACGAAAGATACGGCGTGAACCCCGTGACCCAGCCGGGAAGGAAGACTGAAACGTACGATCGTATCACTGTTTTTTTCTTTACTCATTATTTTTGTCTCCTCCTTTCGCAGCGTTGAGGACAACTCCCCCGACTACTGCCGCCGCCGCCAGTCCCAATATGCCTTTGCTTACAGGCTGAACGACATCTTTCAGAACGTTTACATGGATCGGACTAATACAGTCCGGTGGCAAAACGGAAGAATCCATTTTGACCGGCAGGACATAATACATGCTGATTCCCTGGATACGGACAGTCTTATGACTTGCCAGATATTTAATTATACATCCCTCCGCA
The DNA here is from genome assembly GCA_012517475.1 of Peptococcaceae bacterium. GTDB lineage: Bacteria > Bacillota > Desulfitobacteriia > Desulfitobacteriales > Syntrophobotulaceae > Dichloromethanomonas. Next base: position 23,268 of record JAAYUV010000007.1, read on the forward strand.
CATTTTATCCCAGAGGTTGGTTTTCGCTGTAAAGCAGGTTGCATAATGCGTTAGATAATTGTCTGATCCAATGACATCGAGGAATTTTTGGGCATACTCTTCTTTTCCCCCGTAAACAGGCCCAGAGAACTTTATCCCCGCCATGCTTGTCGACAATTTCTCGCATTTTGGTTCCTATCTCCTGGAAAGCCTCTTTCCAGGTGATTGGTTTAAAGTCGTTGCCACCGATTCGTTTCATAGGCTGGGGAACCCTTCCCGGGTTATATACATTTATAGCAACACCATGTCCCCGGGCGCATATTTTTCCTAAGGACTTCATATGTATTTCGTTGCCTTCTATTTTCCACAACCTGCCGTTTTTGACATAGGCCCACACCCCGCAATAGCTGGAACAGCCGTTACACATGAATGGGATTCTTTTCACTTCTCCAGTCTTGGCCTCCTCGGCAAAGACTTTAAAGTTCATCGTAGGTTCCATAAGACAGACAAATACCAGATTTCTCTCCCATTAACTTGATCATTGTTTCCTTTTCCACCCACACGTCCAAAAGCCCAAGAAGCAGAAAAATAGGGGGAATTACCGATAACATTTCCAGCGTATTACTCCAGGTTATGGCCAGAGATTTTTGTCCGATGGATGGGTTCATGACTAATAATATTAGGTTGACCAAGGCAAGTATAATAAAAAGCTTATAGCGTTTCATCATTTTCGTCATCCCAGCACTACCCCCATGGTAACAGCAACAATAAAGGAAAATATAAAGGCTAGTCCATTACGTAGAATTGTCGCTTTTTTTTCAAAATATTTTATTTCTAATGGGGCTGTCACAATGCCCACCATCATGAGTGTAGATACAAATACTGCAATCTGCATAAGACCTGCCCCATTTTTAAGCAGTGCCGAGGCTAAAGGGAACGCAATAAATGCAGGGATCAATGTGATCGACCCAACCAAGGAAGCGATAAGCATCCCTATCCAGCCCGACTGCTGACCAATTAAACGAGATATTACTTCAGGGCTTAGTACTGCAAGCATAATTCCAATTATTATGAGAATAGACAAGAACTGAGGTAAGATATTTTCGAATGACTTCCAGGCTTTTTTCAAAGCCATTTTTGTCTTCTTCTTATCTTTCAATAATGAAAATAATAGAAGCATTACTGCTAATATATATATAGAATTATTGTAAACAAACTTGAACCCACCTTTATTCTGTAAGATTTCTTCAGGGTGTGATTTATAAATTTTTTAGGGTTATTCATTAATTGTAAAAAACAAAGCAGTCATTATGCACTGCTTTAAATCGTATAGAATCTTTTATCTTCTTTTAAATAAAAGCTACTATTTTATTTTCCTTTTATCGATTGTATTGCTCCCATAGGGCAGAATTTTACACATTTTTGACATTCAGTACATTTTGTAGTATCTACTTTTGGTGCTTTATAACCTTGTTGAATCAAAGCGCCTACAGGACAAACCTTTACTGAAGGACACGGGTGGTTTTGTGGACATCTTCTTACATCAACAAAAATACTCATTGTAATTCCTCCTATACTTCACATACCCTATGGGGGTATTTTAACAGTATTTGAGTTTAATTACAATCGCTTAAATAAAAATGTTTTGTATAGAATTTAAACGGAAAACTTATTGTTTAATCTCCTTGCGATTAGCTTCAACGTTGTTGAATTATTAATGTCTTCCGCATTCACCGTGATGTTGATGCTCATGGCAAACAAAGCCTGCTGATTGAAGCTGACCTTGCAAATATTGTTCAACCGCTATTTTGGCATCTCCTTTTACGCCTGTAAAAATTTTAATGTTTTTTTCAGTAAATATCTCAATTGCCCCGGCTCCCATCCCGCCGGCTATAATAACCTTTATACCTAGGTCATTTAAGAAGTTGGGTAAAAATCCCGGACGATGACCGGGGTTTGGTATTACCTCACTTCTAAGGATCTGCTTACTGTCTGTATCAAAAATTAAGAAACTGTCACAATGTCCAAAGTGTTCCGAAACCATTGGACCTTCACTTGCTACTGCAATTTTCATTTTTCATTTCCCCCTAATTTTTCTAATACTTCCGCTGCGTTATCAAGCAAACTACCTTCATAAAGTTCAATCAATCCTTTATCACAGGCTCCTGCAATTTTAGGATCTATAGGCAGCTTGGCCAATACCTGAAGATTTTCTTGGGCAGCAACTTGATCAATAGCGCTTTCGCCGAATATCTGGTAGGTACTGCCGCAATCAGGACATTTGAAATATGACATATTTTCTACCAGACCAATGATTGGAATATTCATGGTTTTGGCCATATTTACGGCTTTCGTTACGATCATGGCAACCAATTCCTGGGGTGAGGCTACAACAATGATTCCGTCGAGTCGAATGGATTGAAATACAGTCAGCGGTACATCACCTGTCCCGGGAGGCATATCGATGAACATGAAATCAATATCATTCCAGATGACATCCGACCAAAACTGCTTAACAACTCCGCCCAGTATAGGCCCGCGCCAGATTACAGCATCCGATTCTTTCGGCAATAATAAATTGATGGACATGATCTCAATTCCGGTCTTACTTATGGCCGGAAACAGACCAAACTCGTTTCCTGTAACTTTCTCCGTAATACCAAAAGCTTTCGGTATGGACGGACCGGTAATATCCGCATCGAGAATAGCGATATGATACCCTTTCCGGTTCATTGTCACTGCCAGTAAGGAAGTTACTAAAGACTTACCCACACCTCCTTTGCCGCTAACAATACCGATGACTTTCTTAACACTGCTCATCTCATGTAATTTTTGACTAAAATCTGTCTTCTCTTTTCTTTCACTGCACTGTTCGCTGCAAGAATTACAATTTTGGCTGCAATTTTCACTCATAATTTTGTCCTCACTTTTTATTTATATTGTTAATTGACTTCCTGCTGCTAAATAGTGAATTTGCTCTCCCATGATTTCCTTAAGTTTTCGGTAAGATTCGGTTCCTGTACAATGACAGGTGTAACAAGTAAGTCCGGTAGTTTTAAGATACTCGCCTATTTGCCTGCCTAAGACAGGATCTTCCGATTGACCGGATGACCTGCTGTACAAATGAAACCCGCCGATAACATGGCTTAAGGCCAAGTTCTTATGATCACGAAGGTGTTCTAAGATGTTTACAATTCCTTTATGGGCACATCCTGCAACAAGCAGTGTTTTCCCTTCTTCTTTGATTATCAGATTCTGTTCGTGGGCAAAGTCATCTTTAACCAAACCCGTGCTCAACTCCATCATCAAGTTATTATTGCCCTTCGATATAAGCTCTTCTCCCTTAACATTGGAGAATAGCTCAAGCTCTTTATCAATAACCACGTCGTCTTCAACGAATACCAAGCGGTTGTTAGTCATTACATCTTGATCCAGACCTATATTAGCTTTTTGACCATTGTTATGAACGGCATAATGTTTTTGAAAAGCTCTTTTATTCAGGAGTACTTTGGCCTTGGTATTATGATTTAGAAAAGCCTTAAGTCCGCCTCCGTGATCATAGTGTCCATGCGAAATCACAACGAGATCAATATCCGAAAGATCGACACCCATCCTTTCTGCATTGCGAATGAACAGCGTGCTTGCACCCAGATCAAATAACATTTTATGCATCTTTGTTTGAATATACAGGCTTAATCCGTGCTCGACTTCAAAATCGTCCGAAATCGCAGTATTTTCGACTAGTGTTTTAATAATCATTTCACTTGCTCCTTAACTATTCTGATATCGACGTTTCTAAACCAATAAGAAACAGGATTGTCTTGTGAAAAACTTCGGTAACGGCACGACCAGCAAGACAGTCTAAATCAACTATACTCAGCCTATTATTGATCGCCTTAACTGCAGCATTATCAAAAGGAATCTTGCCCATGACAGGAAGATTTCGTTCCCGGCACACAGCTTCAATCTGATTAGTAAGGGCCTCATTGGTATTGAACTTGTTAATACAGACACCTATCTTAGGTCTAAAACTTTGTGCAGTTTTAACTACCCTTTGCATATCACTTAGCCCTGAAAGTGAAGGTTCTGTAACAATGAGTACCATGTCCGCGCCACTAAGCGAAGCAATGACCGGACAGCCTATTCCAGGAGATCCATCTATGATTGCCAAATCAACGTTATCAGCATTCTGGGCCAATTGTTTCTTGACTTCAGTCACGAGCTTTCCAGAGGTGCCGCTGCCCATTTTCAAACTGGCTGTAGAGAAAACAGCATCACTCTTATAAAGTTTTAACTCTCCGGCTTTATTGGGTTGAAGAGAAATGGCCTTGACCGGACAAAAGGTTTCACAGACACCACAACCTTCACATTCATAGCAACTAACTTCATATTGATTGTTGTTCTTTTTTATAGCATTAAAGCGACAGTTTTTAAAGCAAAGCCCACAAGATATGCATTTTTCAAAATCTACCACAGCCTTTGACATGCCAAAATAATCGCTTTGTTTAGTCAGTATATAGTTTTCAGTTACGAGATGAAGATTGGGTGCATCCACATCACAGTCGGCATAAGCTTTTGCCTTAGCCAGTTTAATAAAAGCACTGGTAATAGTTGTTTTCCCGGTACCCCCTTTGCCGCTAAGTATTAATAACTGTTTCACTGCCTACCTCCCGAGTCACAGCAGCTAATAAATTGCTGAATATTTCGTGGTACTTTTGTTTTTCTCTCACTGCAATGAGCCCATTGGAATTTAGGGCTCCTAATTCAGTATTGAAAGGAATTTTCCCTAATATTTTAATCTGATTTTTTAGGCAAAAATCTTCGGCGGGATTGGCTTCATCCAGGCATTTATTGAGTATAACACCATGTGGTTTATAAAAGAGCTTAACTAAATTCTGAACCATGTTTAAGTTATGAACCCCGAATAGCGTTGGTTCTGCTACCAGAATACAATAATCAGCATCTTTAATGCTTTCCATAACAATACAGGCACTCCCCGGGGGGCAATCTATCAAAGTTAATTCATTATCACCGGAAATAGTTTGCAAGAGTTTTCGAATTATAGGAACTCCCGAAGGCTCCCCGGTATTTAATATTCCGGTTAAAACCTGAACATTCTCGGAAATCCCTCTTTGAACTAGACCGATATTTTGGTCTTTTTCTGTAATCGCTTTATTGGGACATAGAAGTACACAACCGCCGCAAGAATGGCATACTTCATCAAAAACAATTACATTGTTTTTGATGTAAGCAAGTGCGTTAAATTTGCAAAAATCTACACAAGCCCTGCATCCATTGCACTGATTCTGGTTAACTTCCGGAATCTTAACCGATATAGCCTCCTTTTTTAATTTTTGTGGTTTAAAAAATAGATGGCCATTTGGTTCTTCCACATCGCAATCTACATAGATAGAGGTTGTTGCCACCGACGCTAAATTGACGGACACAAGGGTTTTGCCTGTACCTCCCTTGCCACTTAAGACAGCGATTTTCATTCTAATTTCCTCCGTGTTGGTGGAAACCGGGATGAATATCTCCCAACAATTGAAGTTTTCCTTCAATAAATGCTTTAAGATTGTCTTCCACTGAACTATTAATGGTTTTATATAGCTTTATCTCTGCATTTTTAAAAACTTCTGCGGCATTCTCTCCACAACGCGGAGTAAGGAGTACTTCTACCCCTGTATCAGCAATTTTCTGTGCAGCCTTGATTCCAGCCCCACCCTGACTGGCAATCGCGCTATTGTCTAAAAATCTATTTTCATTTTTTTCTGTATCATATATTAGAAAGTATGGCGCTCTTCCGAAGGAAAAGCATACACTCGCATCCATCGAATTGTTTTCTACGGGTATTGCGATCTTCATCAATCATCCCTCCATTAGTACTATTCGCCTTCACCACCGTAATCATTTTCAAAATTACCGCCACACCGGTGTTTACGGCAGCCTCCACAGGCGCATGTTTTTTCCAGCCCGTTACAGAGCTCGTAATCACCGCCCTCAATTCTAAGCAGTTTTCCGTTAACTAATGATTCTGCAAGTTTTTTTCGAGCATCATTATAGATACGCTGGACTGTTGTTCGAGCAATGTGCATTTGATCAGCGCATTCTTCTTGGGTAAATTCCTGTAAGTCGATTAGCCGTATAGTTTCATACTCATCCACCGACATAGTGACAAAATCTAGTTGATTAAACGTAGCGTTAAGCGGTCCAAAAAGATTACTTCCAGGCAAACAGCATACTTTTCTGCCTTTTCTCGGTCTTGGCATATTTTTACTCCTTTTTGCAAGAAATTCACAGGAGCGTCCTCCTGTAATTTCTATTATAGACTTTCAATTTGTCTGTTGATCGAATTAAGTCTCTTTTCAAGGAGTTCTTTTTGGTCTAAAAGCAATTCTTTTCTCGATGCAGAATGAATCATATCGTCCGCAAAATCCCTGTCATAGCCCCTTCTTTTACCAAAACCAGATCCGATACCATTTCTGGCAGCGTTCATTCTGTTACATAACCCAAGACCTCTACCACTTATAGCTCCGCGGCCTAAAGGACCCGTTCCGTCTCTCCTTGGCATGAGAAGACCCTCCTTTGTTTGGTTATTGACATATGCCCTTTATAATCTCATTATATATAGTTTTGAACATATGTCAATAATTCCAAAAATAAAAACCGATGAAAATAAAAATCCTCGGCTCTTAAATATGTTGCTTCTTCAATGCAGATACTCAAAACAACGTATCAAATTAGATCAAATATATCATATACCTTTTAAAAAGCCATAATAAAAATTCGTATACCTACAAGTCCCAGTGCAATAGCTAAGCTCCTGATAATCCATACCCCATGAAAGCGTTTGGATAGTCTGGCTCCTAATTGAGCTCCGAACAAAACGCCAATTTCAAGGGCTAATGTCTGAGATATGCCCTTTGCTAGTACTCCTGTAACGAGATGCATGATAGAACCAGACAAGGACATTACTGCTAGAATAAAATGAGAAGTCGCCGTGGCGATATGAACCGGAAAATTCAAAAGATGAACAAGAGCCGGAACGTGAATAATACCCCCGCCTATACCTAACAGGCTTGATATATAACCTACTATAAGACTTAAGATAATACCAAGGGTTGGATTATATGAAAAGGAATATTCTTTGCCTTCCGCGTCGATAATGGTACGTAGGATATGGCCTTTCGGTACTTCGTTATTCAGTTCCTGCTCCTTTTTGGGGCGAAGCAGCAAAAAAAAGGCGGCTATGAGAAGGAGTAGACCAAATATTCCATTAAATATATTTCGAGGTATATACGAAGTTGTAAAAGCTCCCAAAAGGGAACGAGGTATTGTGGCAACGTGTTAATGCTACCGTATAAAGTCCAGAAATAGCTGGTGTTAATTGTCCATAGTCTGACGAATAAACTGACCGAAATAAGAAATCCGGTCAGTCTGTCCGTCAGATTGCAGGGGAATTTTATCTTCCCATCGCCCTAAACGCTAAAATATCACCTCTGGCTTCATAGAGCTTTTCCTTAAAGACCATTTTGAACCAAGCTGTCCTGTTCCGGGTGGGTGGATACTGATTAAATTTATCGTAAACCTTGCAGACCGCCACAATCATTTCATTTTTCTCATAACCGTGTTCTTCAGCCAGCTGGGTGGCATGTTATCATTCGTCATCCTGCTGCTTTTCTAGGAAAGGGAATCATCATCGTAGACACTCCGGGAACAAACTCTCTTCAGACCCTCAATACCGAAGAAACATTGGCTTTTCTGCCGAAAGTTGATTCCGCGATTTTTCTTTTATCCGCCGACCAGCCTATAAACCAGGAAGAGCTGAGTCTTCTGGAGATGCTCAAGACTACAACCGCCAAAATATTTGTTGTTTTAAACAAAATTGACCTCCTTTCTCCGGAGGATTTAGCTGAGTCGGTTGAATATTGTACAAACATCCTACGAAATGTAATGGCCGATGCTCAAATCCTACCCGTATCTTCACGCTGGTATTTGGAAGGAAGAAAAAAAGAATCCGGTATTGTTTCCCTGAAAGAAACCCTGGAATCCTTTTTTAAAGACGCTCAGCATGAAATTGAATTAAAGAGCAGCATCATCCGTTGTCAAAAGATATTGACCCTCAAGCGGGAACAGGTTGCCCTAGAAAGAAAAGCGGTCGAATTATCCTCGCTGGAACTGGCTGAAAGTATCAAACAATTCCAGACTTTCAAGGATGAAATTAAAGAAACGAAGCAAGATTTCAGGCATATTATCAACGGACAGACGAAATTAGTCCAGGAGCAAATGACAAAACAAATTGAAGACTTTCGCCAAGAAAAAAGCTTTAAACTGACAAGAGAAATAAAACAACGATTCAATAATCACGGTACGCTCAAGGAAGTTCAGTCCTATTCTTTTGCCCGTATTTATGAAGAGCTTGAAAGCCTTAGACCTATCGTTTCGGAGGAATATCATGAACGCACCAGGCTGCTCTTGAAAAGGCTCAGTCAGGAAGCGGAAGAACTTTCTTCGCATATCACCGCCGTTGGCGGAAAAGTACTCAAGACTAAAGTTACGGTAGAATTGCCTGAACCGGTCTTTACCAATAACAATACGCTGGAGTATTTCATCGAAAAAGCTGTCGGCTTGGTTCCTTTTAATTTGGAAGATGCAGTATCAATTCTTCCCTGGTCCTTAAGCAAAAACATTATCGTAAACCGGATCAGTGAAAAAGCCATTCAACTAATGGACAAAAATTGCGGGAGGATCAGGGCCGATATCGCGGAACGGCTGGCTGTAGCTACCCGCAATTATATGGAACTATGGGAAAGTGAGCTGGATAGAATAGTCCGGTTGATCGAGTCGGCGATAGAAAAGGGAATTCAAATGCAAGAAGATACTCTCAAAAGGGATGAATGGCAAACGGATTTAAATAATAGAGAAGAAAAATTAAATTCCATCGCTGACAAAATACAATTCCTTCTTGAAACTTAAATTCTTCATTAGAAAGGGTGTAACGTTGTGAAAATCGAAGACAAACAAAACATCATTGTATTTAATATTAAAAAATCAGCCGTTAAGTTTATCCTCCTTTTTGGAATTGTCAGCGCCTTTGGGGACATCACCTATGAAGGAGCCCGAAGCGTCTATGGACCTTTCCTCGGATATTTGGGAGCTAGTGCAATGATTGTCGGCCTTATATCCGGGATTGGAGAATTCTTGGGATACATATTAAGATTAGCATCGGGATATTTCGTCGACCGTACCCAAAAATACTGGCTGGTTACAATCCTTGGATACGGATTGCTTATCTCCGTACCCCTTTTAGCGATAGCAGGCAGGTGGGAAGTTGCCGCTTTGTTTATTATCCTGGAACGCACCGGGAAAGCAATCCGAAGTCCAGGCAAAGACGCCATGCTCTCGCACGCCACAAAACAGGTAGGTACAGGCTTGGGATTCGGAATTCATGAAGCACTGGATCAATTAGGCGCTGTTCTTGGTCCTTTAATCTTTACGGCGGCTCTAACAGCCACAGGGGGTTACAGTCTGGGCTTTAGTGTTATGTGGCTCCCGGCCTTGATAACAATAATCGTCATTTTAATAGTCCGGATGAAGTTTCCCGAACCCAGAAAAATGTTTGAGGATACTTCCGTTCAGATTCAATCTGCAACTATATCTGCAAAACCATTTTCCCAGACATTTTGGTATTATTCGCTATTTACTTTTATCAGTGTTCTAGGTTTCGCCAACTTTCCGATTATTGCTTATCACCTGAAAGTTCAGGGAGTGATACCGGAAGCACAAATTCCTACTCTTTATGCTTTGGCCATGGCGATTGATGCAGTAGTGGCCTTGGTTATTGGCAAAACTTATGACAAAATCGGTTTGCTTTCCCTCATTAGCATACCAATACTAACACTTCCGATCGCCTTTTTGGGTTTCTCCTCTAACGCTCCTTCTGTTATCGTTGGCGTGATTCTTTGGGGAGCAGTGATGGGAATACATGAAACCATCATGCGCGCCGCCATAGCGGATATCACCGACAGCAGTCAAAGAGGAAAAGCCTACGGTATTTTTAACACCCTTTATGGTTTTGCTTTACTGATTGGAAGTTCAGCCATGGGTTTCTTATACGATATTTCCATTGCCAGTGTCTATCTATTTATTTTGGCTGCGGAATTATTAGCCTTTTTTGCCTATTTCTATTTGAGAAAAACGCCAGGAAAAAGTCAAAGTAAATAGCGTAGCTCCCGGCAAGATCAATTCATTGCGAAATTTTCCGTTTCAAATACCCTGTTATACAAATCCCCGCCGAAACTCGTTTGTAACGGTTCCCCTTCTTTTAATTTGAAAGTCCTTGCTCCGTCCGGCTCCCTTTCGGCACGCAGAAAGAGAGCGTTTTCCTTTCCCTGCAGGTATAAACCGTGGGCGAACTCATACAAATGGGTCACGGAGTAGACCTTGATTGCCCTTTCCACTAAAGCGCAGGTTATCTGCCTGGCGATTTCCGCTCCTTCCCTTTCATTGGTCGCGGCAAATGATTCGTTAAACAGCAACAGGCTGTTTGCTGTTATCTTGTCAGCGATAGCATTCATTCTGCTGAGTTCTTCATCAAGTTTCCCGCTGTTCATGGCAGTATCTTCCTCCCGTTTATAATGCGTAAAAATGCCCTCGCAAACATTGGCGGAAAACATTTCAGCTGGCACAAACATCCCGCATTGCATCATCAATTGAGCGAGACCAATGCTTCGTAAAAAAGTAGACTTGCCGCCCTGGTTCGCTCCGGTGATGATGACAAGGTCAATGTTTTCGGCATCCAGAGTATTTCCCACCGTTTTTCGGTCCAGTGTCAACGCCAGGCACACATCATACAATCCCTGAAAAACATGGCAGCGCTGGTCGGCGCTTACGGGAACGGGGAAACAAACCGGTTCTCCCTTCTGCGCAAGTTGTTCCTGCAAATTCAGACAGCCGATGTAAAAAGCCAGTTCGGTTTGCAGCATGGTAAAAAAACTAAGAATATGGTCGGCGGACTGGGCGAGTGCATTGGCAACCAGGTTGAGCCCCCTGTCTTTTAAATCCGACAAGGCCCTGAGCCCGCTCTCATCCCGGTCGTATATAAAATACGTGTAGCCTGCCAATTTGTTGGCAAAGATCCGCTCCAGCCACTCTACAAAACTTTGTCTTTTCCCTTGCCCTTTACGCAGGATATAATTGGTTCCTTTATTGCCTTGACCCAATTCGGCGCTGATCAAAATTCCGTCACGAAATTCCATTTCCTTAAGATGGTCCTCAACGGCCGTAAAATATTCCTCGGTCAGTTCTTGCTTGAGCATGGAAAAAAACGTTTGAAAGCCCTCAGCCTCAAATTCGTCCGCATGTTCATCGGCAATACGTCTTAACTTTTTTAGCATATTCATGAACATCCCTAAAACGTCTAACGACCTATGCACAATGGCAGTGCTGTATCTGCTGAATATGCTTAAATAGTTCTTTTTCTCGTTTTTTATCGCTTCGCCTACCAAGGCATAGATATCCCTGATAACCTCGGGATTTTTCAGACAGTCCTTCAGAATATCCTGGCGGTAAAAGATTTCACTAAGATCAGTTAAGCTCGACAGAACCGCTTTTGAAACGACTTCCAATATTAACTTGTCTCCCAACCCCATGGCTTGAAACAGAGTGTTTAATTCCAGGTCTTGGGTCAGAGCTTGTTCGTTCCAGGGCAATTGCCGTCCCAGGTCAAAGTCCCGGTCTTTATACATGAGAAAAGCCTTCATGATTTTATCCGCTCCTTTAAACAGTTGTAAGTTAGCCCGTACTTTTCGGCAACTGACAAGGCGTAGGAAAGTCCGTCAGCCTGCCTTCTGATAATTTTATAAGTCCTTAAGGCCGGATTTTCTAGAACGACCGTGCTCACCAGGCTTACCGTTTTCTCGTTGAGAGAAGCCAATTCATCCAGGAACGTCACACAAACACACAGCAAATCCAATTCGGTTATTTTTCCGATGATCTGTTTGCTCAGAAAAACGGCATCCTGTAACGTTGTGGAAGTAAAGATCTCATTCATGATGACCAGGCTGTTGGGCGTAGCGTTGTTTAATATGGCGCGAATCCTCAGCAAATCATCTTGAAGTTTGCCGTTCAGGTTTTGAATTTTTTCTTCCCGTTCAAAATGAGTAAAGAGCCTATCTGCCAGAAAAAGCTTGGCTTCACGGCCAGGCACGGGACAGCCGATAGCGGACAGATAATGCAGCTGCCCGAAGGTGCGGGCGAAAGTTGTTTTCCCACCTTGGTTGGGACCGGATACTACAAAAATCCGCTCCTGGCCTTTCAGGTAAAAATCGTTGCAGACAACAGAGGAGTCTTCTGTAAGGAGTTTATAGGCCAGGGCCATATCGAATCCATCATGACTGTAAATTTCCTTGCAGGCAGCGGAAACCTGGGGATAACAGAACTTTAATCCAGCCTTTCGGAATAAGGATATGTGTTCCAGATAGGCAAGATAAAATTGTATTTCCCGGTCAAAAAGACCGATGGTCTCATTGAGGTAATTACTGTTGATTGTGCAATAATGATCGAGAGATACGAAAATATCTGGATACAGTTTGGCCACCAAATCCAATATTCCGGCTTCAACATGGTTCATTTCCACCCCGGTTGAGAATTTAATTTTATAATCTTTTACCGCACCCTGCCGGAATTTCGCAAAGGTTTCCTCCACTTCCGCGCTGTAGTCTTTTTCCGATTCATATTTACGCACATGAATGCCAATGGCGTTTTTACGCAGGGTCCTTCGGCCTTCGATTAACAAGCAATATTGCACAGTGGACAGAGCCGCCTTCAGCTTCTCCGTTTCCGTCAGAAGCGAAATAAAGCGCTCCGATTTCACGTAATCTCTAAGATATTCCCGGAAAGCCAAAAGGCCACGGGCCTTTAAATCCACGGCTGCCAAATCATCCTGTTACTCTCAGACACCTCCAGTTCCCCGTCACGCTAAAGGCATAATTTCTTTAAATAATCGTTAAAAACATAGAAAAAGACCGATGATCTCTACTTTTCCCGTAGAAGCCATCAGCCGTTTCAGCGGTTCGGATTATCCCAGGGAGCTTCATCCCTTTTTACTAACCTTTTATTAACCTTTTACCAATTACCAAGAATATAGCACTTTCTGTTTTCGCCCACAAGAAAATTATCAGCGCCTCAAGGTGGCGATTAAACGTTTGGGGTTAAATAACAACTCAAAAGCGTCTTCTATCTTTTTTACAGCAATATCCGCCCTTAGTAACGTTTCGGGGCTGCATCCTTCGGGACCAATAATAGCGATTGAAAGGTCCGCTGTTTCAAACATGAGCTTATCGTTGGCGCCATTTCCGACAGCTACAATTTTTCCGGTGCCGAGATGCTTTAAATACTCCGCTTTTTCCTGGGTATGTTTTTCACTCTCCAGTTTTTTTATGGTAACCGGCAAATCGGCGCACTCTTGGGCGACGGAGCCGAAAGTGTCGGACGTAAGGATATGGATGGTGAATTTTTTTGCCAAAGCGCGGATATATTCCCTGGTTGAAACGGAGATCCTGCCATCCAAGGCCAGCGTCCCGTTATAATCAAAAACAAGCGTGCTTAAGTTCAACACTTTCCAGCCCGGAATGTCTATAGTCAGCATGACAATCCTCCAATTACAAAGGCTTTCCACCTAAGCGATTATTTGTTGGGCAAGACCTTTTTCCCTAAGAATATAGCCCTGTCGCCAAGAGTTTCCTCTATCCTCAGGAGCTGGTTATATTTGGCGTTGCGCTCCATTCTGCAAGGAGCTCCGCTTTTGATCTGGCCCGCGTTAACCGCCACGGCCACATCCGCCATGGTTGTATCATCGGTTTCCCCGGACCGGTGGGACACAACGGTATACTTCCGCACACATCCGCAAGCAAGTGGAAAAATCGGGAGCTCCGACCGGCATGATCATATATTCCTGAACATCCAGACTGTTGTCGGCATGTTTGCCGCCAATTACGGGAACTTTGGAGTAGCTTACTACTTTTTGAGCGACGCTTCCTATGACAAGTTTTTTGAATCCTCCCAATCCCCTTGTTCCAACCACAATGAGGTCAAATCCATTCTCTTTGGCGTAATTAATAATCTTCTCCGTGGGGTGCCCATAAATAATTGCCGTTTGGATGATAATGCCTTCTTTTTGGGCCAATTCTGCAATTTCTTTATGCATGGGCGCGATCCGTTTCTGCGCTTCCTCCATGACTTCGCCAACCTCATCCATGCTTGGGCTGAAATCCGGCAAGCGGATAACGGTTAAAACGGTAACTGAGGAATTGAGTTTGCCGCTTAGACCCTTGGCGTATTCCAAGGCTTTTTTACTGCTGGGGGAGCCGTCAAAACCTACCAGAATCTTATTTACTTCCATGGTTTTACCCTCCTCTAAAACAATATGAGGGAAGAAGTGCTGAAATAGTCAGATGCTGATCTATGGTTTTATATCTTATGAAAAATATTGGTGGAAAGCCTCTGCCTACACCATAAATCTCTTAAGCAGCAATAACAAGTCTGCAAAATGTCACTTCTTGGATGCAGAGTATTTGATGATCTCTATATCCTCAATGGTAATCAGTCCTTCATTCACCGCTTCATCCAGGAATGGCATAATCTTCTCGATGTACTCCAGACTATCGACAATATCAATTACAATGGGAAGATCACCGGAAAGTTCAAGTATTCTTGCCGTCTTTATCCTGGAATTGGCTCCGAAGCCTTCTATCCCTCTCAATACCGTAACCCCTGCCAAGCCAAGCTCTTTAGCTTTCAGAACTATGGCATGGTACAATAATGTCCCTTTATATTTGGTTGCTTCACCAATATAAATACGGATTCTACGGGCTTGACCAGAAATTTTAGTCATATCCATACTCCTCTTCTTAACAAGTATAGTACAGACCTGTCCAAAAAATGTCCGACAATCAAAACTAAGACCCAAAATTTTACTCTTTTACAACCATAACCGGTACCTTGGAATAGCTCACTACTTTTTGAGCGACACTACCGATGACAAGCTTTTTAAAACCACCCACACCTCTCGTTCCTATCACAATGAGATCAAATCCGTTTTCCTGGGCGTAATCAATAATTTTCTCCACCGGATGACCATGGATAATTAATGTTTGGAGTTTAATGCCTTCTTTTTGGGCTGATTCGGCAATCTCTTTGTGCATGGGCACAATCCGTTTTTCCGCCTCGTCCATGACTTCGCTTACCTCATCCATACTTGAACTAAAATCCGGCAAGCGTACAACCGTTAAAACGGTAACCGAGGAATTGAGTTTAGCGCTTAAACTTTTCGCGTGCTCCAACGCCTTTTTACTGCTGGGGGAACCGTCGAAACCCACAAGAATCTTATTCATTTCCATCGTTAGACCCTCCTTGTAAAACTTGTTCTTGGAAAACATTTTTCGGGAAGAAGAATTTCTGAGCGATCAGGGTCGGTATAACAGCACTGAGAATGACGACTGTTACAATGACACTGTATTGTGAATTGCTGATATACTTATTTGTTAGCCCATATAAAGCTGAAATCGTTCCGAAGGTCAGTCCTGTGCTCATGAGAAGGGTGGTATAGATCCCATCCTTTCCTTTGTATTGAAAGAACCTGGTTGCAGGAAGCACCCCGATAAATTTTGCGGCAACTTTGACCAGTAACAAAATTAAAATTAAGGAAAGCGTTGTGGCAATGGCCTTAACAGAGACAAGGGAACCCGCTTTAATAAAATAGAACGGCGTAAACGCTACAAAGGCTATCGCCCGCATCTTATAAAGCGTTTCTTTATATTGCAGGAAAAAACCTGCCATAGCCAAGCCGATAATGTAAGCGGGAAGCACCGCCTCGCTGCCGGAATATTCCGCAAGGAACCCTAAAAACAGAAGGATCAGCAGGACAAATTTAATTTCCGGTTCACTGACTTTCCCGCTGTATCTTGCAAAGATCCATTTTGCCAGTGGAATTCCAGCAAAACACACCACAATGACTGCTCCGACAAAAATAAGCAATTTGTAAGAAAATCCTGTAAAGAGGAATCCCAAAGCCAAGACCGTACCTAAATCCGTAACGAAACAGGCTGCCAGGATCGACTGTCCAAAAGAAGTAGAGCTTAATTTGCTTTCAACCATTACTGCATAAACAACAGCGACTGAAGTGGTAGATAAAGCAATTCCGGCAATTTTTGCGGCATTTACATCCCAACCAAGAAAATAAAAGGCTACAAGCATACCTAACGCAAAAGGTAGCAGGAAGGAAAGCAAGCCAATAACCACACTTTGTTTGAGGTTCTTTTTCAGGCTGGCGGGATCAATCTCCGCGCCCGCTAAAAAGGTCAGTATGACGGAACCCAGGCTGGCTAAAAAATTGACCCAGTCTGTTATCTGGAGATGAATAATGTTACCTGCCACCACGCCGACCAGGATTTCAATTAATGCAAGAGAAATCCCTAAACGAATTGAAATAAGACTGGCTATAAAGGCTAAAAGTATCCAGATTGTTGCAATCAAGAAAGTGTTGTCCATTACAAGTTACATCCTCCTCTTGAATAAAAATAAAAACTCCTACCTGAAAGGTAGGAGCCATTAGCCTGATGCATTTGCGAGCCCCATCGCAAGGATTTTTTTGTAGTAAATATATGTTTATACTATATGAAAAAGAGAACTATTTCAATACTAAATACAAAATTTTCTATTTCATAAGAATTTTTAATGTTAAATACCTATGCCTATAGTTTGGTCATTACCCTTGCTAAGAGAAACAAGAAATTAAGGATTCCTTATGGCCCGACTTTATTAACTAATTAGTTTCCCCTGATAAAGTCCAGTCAAACAAAAACTAATCTCCGGATTCCTTCCCAGTTATACTCAGATTTATCCCGTTATTTCTTTTCTTTGTCTTAGTTTGTCTTCACCTTGAGCATTTTGGCAGCTCTTAGAAG
>JAAYUV010000023.1 GCA_012517475.1 Peptococcaceae bacterium
CCTCCAAGAGGCCATGCGCTTTTGAAGGTTTTATTGCTTACAATTTACTTGAGTTGTAAAGCAAAAGCAAGTCACACGAAACACTAAAAAAAATGGCCTACCAGGCGACTGTTTCTGAAATATAACCCGTCGCCAAGGCCCCACCAGGCTCAAGCGGCATCTTTTTTGTATCCTCAAGGCACGTGGAGAGTATAGTTCTGATGACGAATTGTGGTTCTAAGGGCAAATAAGGCGGGTCAACCACTATATGTAGTGGTTATGAAGCAAAAATTGAGCAAAAAATGGGCTGAAAAAGTGCATTCTTTGGCCCGATTTTTGGGGGCATTTTATAGATGACATTGGGGATTGGAGGGTTATCGGATGAAATATACCTGTACATTAATCGCAGTCAAGAATATGGAAAATGCAAAACAGTTTTATCATGATGTATTAGGATTAGAGGTTATTTCGGATTTTGGAGCAAACGTGACGCTGACAGGTGGCTTAGCATTGCAGACATTGGATTCATGGAAAGACTTTATTCATAAGAATGACGATGAAATGATTTTCGGAAATAATGTAAGTGAGTTATATTTTGAAGAAGAGGATATGGACACTTTTATTGCCAAATTATCAGATATAAAAGATATCGAATATGTCCATACGCTCTTTGAGCATTCATGGGGGCAGAGAGTGGTTCGATTCTATGATCGGGATAAACATATCATTGAAGTTGGCGAAAAGATGAATACGGTTATCAAGCGTTTTATAGACAGCGGTCTTTCTATTGAGGAAACCGCCGCTCAGATGGATGTACCAGTTAGCTATATAGAATTCGAATTAGGCCTGTGCTAATTTATGAAAGCAATTACTTGACTGCATTGATTGACTGTGTTATTTTTAGTATGAAAAAATAATTGATGAGGTGTCTGTTTGGAGATTGTTCTGTAAGAAACACGAATTGCATAGAAGCTAAAAAACGATGGCTGATCGTTTTATTTGGCATGCAATCATGTTTCATACAGGACTATGACAAACAGTACTTTTATAAGAACTGCTTGGGCATAGTTATGTGACTATGCCCTTTTTATTATCGAATAACGAGGTGAAACATCTTGAATCAATTAATCCGTTATGGCGCAAGTGAGCGTTATTTTGCCGAGGCGGCTCTTTATCCCATGCTATTTCTGGCGAGAGTAGTTTCGCAATATAAATACCTGTATAAACTTGTCACCGAGAGCGGAGAATGCCTGGCTGAGATTTCCGGCAAATTTCGCTACGAGGCGACTGGGCTATCTGAGTATCCTGCGGTGGGTGATTTTGTTATGGTAGACCGCATCCAAGGCAGTTCCGGAAATGCCATTATCCATCGGGTGCTGACAAGGAAAAGCGTCTTTGAACGTACGGCTGTGGGCGACGAGCATCAAATACAGGTGGTTGCAGCCAACATTGATACGGTATTTATCTGCATGTCTTTGAACAACGACTACAACCTGAATCGTCTTGAACGTTACCTCTCGGTGGCTTGGAAGAGCCGGGCAACCCCAGTAGTCGTGCTGACAAAAGCTGACCTCTGTGAAGATTTACCCAGCGTTTTGACCGAAATCTCGGTCGTGGCTCCCGGTACAGATGTGGTCGTGACTTCAAGCCACGATCGGGCTTCCTGCGACAAACTGTTGCCCTGGCTGCAACCGGGGATGACTGCGTCTTTTATCGGTTCGTCTGGTGTAGGGAAATCCACGCTGATCAATCGACTGATGAGAGAAGAGCTTCTGACAACGTCGGAAACCCGGGAGGATGATAAGGGCAGGCATACCACTACCCGCAGGGAGCTGCTTATTCTGCCGCAGGGTGGTATCGTTATCGATACGCCCGGTATGCGGGAGCTTGGCGTTGAGTCGGTCGATCTATCCAAATCATTTTCCGACATAGAGGACTTGGCAAGCAAATGCCGTTTTCGGGATTGTACTCATTCCGCAGAACCCGACTGCGCCGTCCGGCAGGCACTCGAAGAAGGAACACTAAATCCCAGGCGTCTGGAAAGCTATCAGAAGTTGAAGCGTGAAGCCCGGTATGACGGCCTTTCCTTTAAACAGGTTGAAACCCAAAAGCTCAATACTATGTTCGAGAGCGTGGGCGGCATGAAAAAGGCAAGAAAGTTTATCCGCCAAAATAATAAACGAAAAGGAGAATAAAAATGGAAAATACAAAAAGCAATAAGTACGACAATAAGCTTGTCCGTAGTATGAGCGCAAATTTACGATTGGAGCAGCCAGTGGACTATCGTAACGTGGAAGAACTTACGAGGGAAGCATTTTGGAACCATCATGTGCCAGGCTGCAACGAGCACTACCTGTTGCATATTATGCGGGATTGTGAAGCGTTTATCCGGGAACTTGATGTCGTTGCGGAAATCGATGGAGAAATCGTCGGGAACATCGTTTACACGAAGGCTAAGATACTCGGCGATGACGGGATAAGCCGCGAGGTATTAAGTTTTGGTCCGGTATCGGTGTTGCCTGCGTTTTGGGCGAAGGGCATCGGCAGCGCGTTGATTGAATACACCATTGCCCGCGCAAAAGAATCAGGCCACCGCGCGATATTGATATATGGCGACCCCGAGTATTATAAGAGATTTGGCTTTATTCCCGCTGAAACGTTTGGTATCGGAACGGCGGATAACATGTACTCGGAACCCCTTCAGGCACTGGAATTGTGGGATGGGGCGCTCAGAGGCTGTAATGGGAGGTTTTTAGAGGATGCTGTATACGATGTAGACGAAGATGCAGCCGCAGAATTCGATAAGACTTTTCCCCAGAAAAAGCTTCAGGATGGTTTGCCTAGCCAGGAAAGGTTCCGGTACTTATTGGGATTGAGGCGACCGAGGGGGTAAGTATACCATACCCTTTGCTCGAGATTAAATATACTAGAAAACATTACGGGCTATAAATCAAATTACTGAAAATCGGCGGGCGTATTTTCTAAACGAAGATACCCCGCTTTTTTTGTGCTCTTTTTTAGAGCTTCAAATTAATGATGCCAATAAAGAATGGAGGAAAACAAAATGGCAAACGAAACAATGCGTATCTTTTTCCCTCTGAAGATCATCACCTACCCTCAAGGAGAGTACAAACTGGATGACAGCCCGGTGGATATCACTCCCGCGGAGGCAGTGGCGTATGAGGACGCTATCATCGCCGCCATCGCAAAAGAGAACCGTCTCTTTGAAAACGACCGTGGCCTTGCCGAATACATCCACGATGAAGCTCTCAATAAAAAGGTGTATAGCCTGTACCCGTCAGTGGAAATCGTCGACGGTGAGCTGTGGGGTGTCATGACTGCAGGACTGACAGAAGCTCTTTCCGGAGAGGAAACAGCCGAGCTTCTGGATTATGTGGTCGGACAAAACGCGGACGGCTACGGCGAAGTTCTGGAGCAGCGTCCCATCAAAACGCCGGACGGCGAAATCTACATCAGCTTCTGGAATCACGAAAACTATTCCTTGAAGCTTGAGCAGGAGATGAAAAACAACTCGCCTGACCTCGGATACGGAGGCCCGGTGATGGGATGAATGAAAAAGCAAACGGAAAAAAGCGCTCTTTGGTTTCTTATGAAGCAGAAGGGCGCTTTTTTTGTCGCGGCAGATTGCTGTGAGCCATACAACTAAATAAAAGAACAAGAAGGCGCTGTCTTACAAAAAAGGCGGCGCCTTTTTTGTTTTTCCGAGAAAGGAGCTGAACCATGAACCGTGATGTAACACCGGAAGAAAAAGCAGGCGCCGGAGAAACCGGTCCTCCCGCAAAGTATTCCCTACCCCTACCCAAAGATCTCGACCGTTGTATAGGCTGTCCCTACCCCGGCGTCGGCTTTATCTGCTGGAGTCCTGACGGCTCCTGCATGAGGACCGACGTTGAGAGATTCAGCCGCCGGAGCAAAGGCAGGTGATGAAAATGAACAGCATCATCAGCTGGGTGGGCGGCAAAAAGGCTCTGCGGGACATGATCTATGAGCGGATGCCGAAGAAATTCGGACGGTACATTGAGGTATTCGGCGGCGGAGGCTGGGTGCTGTTCGGACGGCCTCCGGATGCCGCTATGGAGGTCTACAACGATTTCAATTCAGACCTGGCAAATCTGTTCCGCTGTGTCCGCGACAGGCCCTTCGCCCTGCTCAAGGAACTGAACTTCTTCCCGCTGAACG
The DNA here is from genome assembly GCA_012517475.1 of Peptococcaceae bacterium. GTDB lineage: Bacteria > Bacillota > Desulfitobacteriia > Desulfitobacteriales > Syntrophobotulaceae > Dichloromethanomonas. Next base: position 4,180 of record JAAYUV010000023.1, read on the forward strand.
GGCGTGACGAATTCAATGTCCTGAAAAAATATCTGGAGAAGGAGGAATTCACCAACGAGTACCTGCGGGAGGAACTGGAGATCGCGCAGCGGCACCTTACCCCCTTGCAGTTTGAAGAAATCAAGCCGATCCTTCTGGAAAACGCGCAGATGAACGATGTGAAGCGAGCCGCCGCATTTTACAGGCTCATCCGCTTAAGCTACGGAAGCGGCTGCACCAGCTACGGCTGCCAGCCCTTCGACATCCGGAAAACCTTTCACCTTCTCTGGCAGGGCAGCCGGAGGCTCAAGGACACGGTCATTGAGAACAAGGACTTTGAAGAACTGATCAGACATGAAAGAGATGCTGGGTTGCGAGTTCTACGGGCCGCTTGACGACCCCGGGCCGGGTCTTGCCGTTGCGTTGCCCCGACGTGGGGGACTTGAGCTGGTGTCACCGACGCGCAGTGACGACGCGATTGGTGCGACCCAGCTCTTGGAACGCAAGGGCGAAGGTATCACCGGTATCGCCTTCAGAGTGGACGATATTGAGGAGGCCGAGCGCCATTTTGCTAAACTCGGACTGAAACCGGACATAAAGATCAACCATGGTGGCATGAAGGAAATTATCTTCAAGGCCCAGGAGGCCACACACGGCATTGAGATAGCACTCAACGAGTACCCCGAGGCCAACGGTCTGGGACTCGAGGTTGCCCGTGATTTGGGCGTAGAAGTCTAGGAGACTATCATTAATTAGAATTAGGGAAGGGGAGACACTGATGAAATCAGTGGCAGTTTTCAAGTGGGCGGTCAATCCACAGGACGCGCGCGTCAACGCTGACGGCGCGGTCGATTGGAGCACGGCCTCCCCTTGGGTGGGCGATGACGATTATGTTGCCGCTCAGGTGGCCTGCAAAGCCGCAGGCCCGGATGGCGAAGTGGTCGGTCTGACCTTGGCTGGCGGCGATGTCGCATTCGCGGCTGCCCGTGGTGCGCAGCATACTGTCGCCATCGACGGCCTTCCTCTCACAGCGGACGCATTGGCCATAGCGCAGGCACTGGCGGCTGCCGTGCGCTCACTAGGGATTGTCGACGTCGTGGCAATCGGCGACTCAGCCTGGGAACCGTCGGTTCCGGTAATGCTCGCCGGTCTACTGGGCTGGACGGCATTAATGGCTGTCGACTCGGTTGAGATCAAAGACGACGGCCTGTGCGTGACCCGCCGTTTCGGTACAGGCACCCAAGACGTCAACGTCCGTGGACCAGTGGTCCTCGGAGTAACTGCGCGGCGCGAAGAGGAGAACAAGCCGGGTATGCGCGCAGTGTTGAACGCACGGAAGAAGCCAGTCACGACCGTGACAGTCGCCGAGTTGGTCGACGAAGGCTTGCCCTCTTTCACATCGCGCGGGACGCATTTGCCTGAAACCGCGCCTTCGCGGCTGTTCGATGGCTCGGATCCCAACCATGCTGTGAGTCAACTGCTGCAGGCGTTGCAAGCCGAGGGGGCGCTATGATGACGTGGCATTGGACATTTGACGAGCTTAGAAAGCAAATTAGAAAACAAAAAGGTGTAATGATATGAGCAATGACAGTTGGATCATCATCGCAGACGACGTGCCAGCCGGTTCATTATCGGCGATGGCTAGGAGCCTGGACGGACGGGTCACGGCAGTAGTCGCGGGCTCCCGGGAGCGTGCGGAGGCTGTGGCGGTCTCGGGTGTCGATGCCTTAGTGTGGTACGCCGCCGACGATGTGACTCCTGCCGAGGCGTGGGCCGCCGTCGTCGCAGAAGCTGCCGCTCAGGCCAAGCCGCGCGTTGTTTTAGCGGCGAATGCGCCTGCGGCTAGGGTACTCGTCGGGGCGATTGCAGCGCGACTGGGCGCAGCCATCACTTCATCGGTTACAGTCGAAATGACCGCCGCCGCGAATGTGGAACCTGGGGACAGCCTCAAGGTAGTGGCGACTCATGTAGACACGGGCGGCGGTGCAAATCTGGCAAGCGCAGACCGGGTGGTAGGCGTCGGTCTTGGCATCGGCGCCAAGGACAACCTTGCCCTTGTCAAAGAACTGGCTGTCGCGTTTCGCGCCGAGTTAGCCTGCTCCCTGCCCCTGTGTGACGACTATCGGTGGTTTGAGCATTCCCGTGTAGTCGGACCCTCGACCCAGCGGACCTCGCCCCGTTTCTACTTGGCAGTCGGCATTTCAGGCCAACCCCAGCACATGATGGGCGTGCGTGGGGCCAAAACGATTATTGCCATTAACAACGACCCCGAGGCGCCCATCTTCGGTAAGTGTACCTACGGTATCGTCGGCGATCTAAACGCCGTCGTGCCCGTCCTGACAGCCGCGCTGTCGGATAGCCGGGAAAGATTGTGAATAACCTATCTCAGACCAGGAAAGAGACATGACAGAAAAGCTGAAGAAATGAGCGAGAGGTGAAAGACATGACAGACAAAGTGCAAACTTTTGACACCGAGTACGATTTAATCGTTGTTGGCCGAAGTTATGAATAAAACGGCCCTTTGCGGCCTGGGTCAGGCAGCTCCCACGGCGATTCAGACGACTATGGGATTTTTCCCGGAAAAATATGAAGCCAAATATCATTGAACTTAATGACCCGTTCTGCTTTGAAGACGGAGGAAGAAAGAAATGAATAAAATTACAATAATGATTGACGGCTGTCAAGTGGAGACATTGGAAAACACAACCATTCTTGAAGCCGCCCGTAAGGCCGGGATAAAGATCCCAACGCTTTGCTATCATCCCGATCAGTCGATTAAAGCCAATTGCAGGATATGTGTTGTGGAAGTTGAAGGGATGCGGCTTCTGCAGGCGGCCTGTTCCACACCGGTTGCGGAAGGGATGGTGATCAAAACGAATACGCGGCTGGTCCGCGAAGCCAGAAGAACAATACTGGAACTAATCCTGGCCCATCATCCCCAGGATTGCCTTCAGTGTATCCGCAACCAAAACTGTGAACTGCAAACGTTAGCCCAGCGATATAATATCCGGGATAATCATTTTGAAAATATTGTTGAAAAAAAGCCCTTAGACCTGACCAGTCCGGGTGTCCATCGTGATCCCAATAAGTGCATCAGATGCGGCAGGTGTATAGAAGTATGCGATCAGGTTCAAACCGTTTCGGTTTATGCCAAGGAAAAAAGAGGATTTGAGGTCGGCGTTTCACCCGTTTTCGGCTTGGGACTGGGGGAAGTGGTCTGCATCAACTGCGGGCAGTGTATCCTTGCTTGCCCGGTTGGCGCGATCTATGAAAATGACCAGCACAATGAAGTATGGGAGGCCATTAATTCGGACAAACATGTTGTCTGCCAGATAGCGCCGGCAATACGCGTTAGTCTGGCGGAAGAATTTGGCTTGGAATCCGGTGAACTGGAAATGGGTAAAATTGTAGCCGCTCTGCGTCAAATTGGTTTTGATAAAGTAATGCATACGAATTTCACAGCGGATTTAACCATTATGGAAGAAGGGCATGAACTGCTCGATAGGATAAAAAATGGCGGTAAATTGCCGCTGATTACATCCTGCAGTCCAGGCTGGATTAAATTCTGCGAGCATTTCTATCCTGATTTTCTGGAAAATCTTTCAACCTGCAAATCTCCGCAGCAAATGTTCGGCGCTTTGGCCAAGACGTATTATGCGGAAAAAGCCGGGATTGACCCTGCGAAAATCTATTCCGTGTCTTTCATGCCTTGTACGGCTAAAAAATATGAATGTGAGAGACCGGAAATGAAGAGCAGCGGTTATAAGGATGTGGACGTTGTTCTGACAACCAGGGAATTAGCCCGGATGATTACAGAAGCCGGGATCGACATTCTTCATATTGCACCGGAGAAATTTGATCCCCCGATGGGCCTGTATACCGGGGCGGCGGTTATTTTCGGGGCAACGGGTGGCGTTATGGAAGCAGCTTTAAGGACAGTCTATGAGGTAGTTACCGGTGAGACTTTGAAGAATATTGAATTTGTTGGAGTAAGAGGCATGGACGGAATAAAAGAAGCAACAGTTGATTTAGCCGGAACAGAAGTGAAGGTTGCCGTTGTTCACACCACAGGCAATGCTCGTAAATTGCTGGACGCCATTCGCTCCGGGGAGAAGTTCTATCATTTTGTTGAAGTTATGGCTTGTCCGGGCGGGTGCATCGGCGGCGGCGGTCAGCCCATCGGCACAACCAATGCCCGTCGCGCGAAACGCCTGAAAGCTTTATATCATGAAGATCAAGAGATGCCTTTGCGGAAATCCCATGAGAACCCTGCCATTGTACAAATATATAATGAATTTCTGCATCAGCCGTTGAGCCATAAAGCACATGAGTTGTTGCATACGCATTATATTAAACGCTCCATCTATCCGCTAGAGGGGGAAAAGCATCCAATCTGATTTTATATTATATTTCTAAGAAGTATCAGGCATATCTCTTCCATTTTATATAGCGCATCTGATCCCATATCAGATGCGCGCCTCTTAATTTATAAGTAGATGTTATCTTTTATGAAATGAGGGACTCTATTGTGGAAAATGGAAATCCCTGAAGCGGCAATAATTCGCCTTTCAGTGTATTCACGTTGTTTAAAAGATTTGAATGAAAAAGGAATTATGGATATTGCATCTTCAGATATAGCTGAGATGGTCGGAGTTAAATCAAGTCAAATTCGTAAAGATTTATCTTATTTCGGAAAATTTGGGACGCGTGGTTCCGGTTACAATGTATTGGATTTATATACCCAAACGCTTAAAATTTTAAGTTTATGCTGCGGTTGGAGTGTTGCACTAGTAGGCTGCGGAAATTTAGGCTCCGCGTTAAGTTGCTATGGGGGGTATAAAGAACGGGGATTTCACATAACAAGTATCTTCGACAATGATCCAAAGAAGATCGGAACAATGATCTGCGGTATAGAGGTAATGCATATAGACAGATTAGAAGAAGTTGTGAAGAAAAATCGAACACAGATTGGAATCATTTCCGTACCTGATGCTGCCGCTCAGATAATCGCGGATGCTTTAATCAGATCAGGCGTCAGGGGAATTTTGAGCTTTGCGTCGGTTATACTGAATGTACCTGCAAAGGTTGAAATCCGGTATGTTGATTTAATAGGATATTTGGAAATATTAACGTTCGGTATGCAAAATAAAAACTGGAAGAGACCATACCAAAAATGATTAAAAAATTATTTGACGATATTTATAGAATCAAAATTCCGCTTCCCAATAATCCTTTGAAAGCCACCAATTCTTATTTTATCCGGGGGCGAGAGAGAAACTTACTGATCGATACGGGTTTTAACCCCTCCGAATGCCAGAAAGCCATGGAACAAGCCATGCAGGATATCGGCTTTACAATGGGTGAAACCGACCTCTTCATCACGCATGCCCATGGCGATCATTCCGGTTTGACCGGTTACTTGGCCAAGCCGGAAACAAAAATATATTAGGTAATTTTAGTGTCCAATATTTGAGGGTTAAATGAAAAAGTAAATTCCGGCAGATAAAAAAGCCAGCGATGCAAAAGAAAAAGCCGGAAGCATTGAAAGATGGGTAAAGATAAATAGTGCAACTGGGCAAAAGCATGACAAAATAAGGCGTTTGCAGTGACGTTCACCGTAAAAAGGGTACACTAAAACTAACGGGCGGAAGATATTGTGCAAGAGTAAATTCCACTCGCCTTGAAGAAGCATGGATCAGACCTGCCTGATGCAAGAATAGATGGGCTTGAATAATCTGGTACCCTTAAAGCCCTCTACAGGTTGTGGATAGTGCCGTCCTGGGGACAACCTTCCGTTTCACTACAGGTTGACCACAGGACTTGGATAAGCTGTATGAGGCATTTCTTAAAAGAGCTTATCCACATTCTCCACAACCCCTACGACGAAGGATCTTATTGATGATATTGGAGCACTATAGCGGACAGGCAACCCTACATAGTCTACCGGAACTTTGTGCAATAGTAAATGCCATTCTTGCCATCGGACCGGAATTTAACTTTTCATTTAAGGGAACAAATGCAATCGGCCTTGATAAGCTAAAGAAATTCGTGTATAATATCTTTAGATTGGGTAAGGAGGCCGGTTTTATGCCAAACATTAAATCCAGCACGGACTTAAGGAACAGCTACAATGAGATCTCAACGTTCTGTCATGAAAGCAGAGAGCCCGTTTTTATTACCAAAAATGGGCAGGGAGATTTGGCTGTTATGAGCATTGAGACCTACGAGATGCTCAACGGCAAACTCGAACTTTACCATCTGCTTGATGAGGGCAGGGCGGCAGTAAAAGAGGGAAGAAAGCGTCCGCTTGAAGATGTAATGCGAGACATCAGGCAGGAAATAACTGATGGCAAATTATAGGGTTGACGTATCGGAACCTGCCGAAAACGACCTGCGTGACATTGTCCGATATATCTCTGCGCAATTGTCAGCACCGATGACCGCATTGAAGATGATGGAGACCGTTGAGGAAGCTATTATGGGTTTAGCGGCCATGCCGCAAAAATGCCCTCCTGTGACTGATAAACGGCTTGCAATGATGGGATATCGAAAGCTGCTCGTAAAGAACTATATTGTCTTTTTCACGATTGATGAAAAGTCAAAGGTCGTTGATGTTGAGAGAATCCTTTACGCAAGACGCGACTGGCATCATATCCTTTGACGGTTATACTTATTTCTGTTTACTAAAGCAGTGGCATCTTTTTGTACCTAACTTCTCAAGTAGACAAACCTACTTTTTTAACTTAGTTTAAAGTGGGTTTTTCTTTTTTATGCCCTTAAATGACCGTTTTGCATAAGTTTTATCCCTGAAATTGTAAAAAGTGAGGGCGTGCCTCATCTATAACTCAAACTCATAACATGATTTAGTGCAGGTTTTAGGCTGCACGGTGAAATGCTTCAATCAATAAACCTACAAATAATAATGTTTATAGGAGGATATCTTCGATGAAAGTTCCTTATGGTTTTGCTGTAGACAATGATGGCAGGATTGCTGTTGACAAAACACAAGCGCAAACTATTCAGATGATTTTCAGAGAATACCTTAACGGGGATAGCCTTGGAGGATTGGCAAGAATACTGGAAAGCCGGGGTATCCCCTCGCCATCAGGAAATAAGCGTTGGGGGCGGGCCGCGATTGATAAGCTGTTGTCCAGTTCTAAGTATGTTCCACTCATTATTAGCTTGGAACTATATACCGCAGTACAATTTGAAAAAGCGGCGCGCTCAAACCAAGAACTTAATAATGACGGAAGCACACAACGGAAGGCCACCCGGTACAATTCCAAGAATGTACTGAGCGGCCTTTTGGTTTGCTCGGAGTGCGGTGCGAATTATCGCCGGATTACACGTGCCTCCGGAGAAGTGGTATGGCGTTGCGCCAACCGTGTGGAACGCAGAAGCTGCACGCAGTCCCCATCAATTGCAGAGAAGGATATACTTCAGTTAATTTGCAAGGAACTCGGTATGGATACTTTTGACCCAGAGCGTGTCAGAGATTTGTTGGACCAAATCCAAATTGGCCATACTGGCTCTATCTCTTTCGAGTACAGGCATATCCAACGCTTTTACTTTTTCTAATCAGCACTATCCGAACTCTCCCGTACAAAGTATAATATAAATATATTCAGGTTTTGTTTGGACGGGAGATGAACATGGTAACCGAGGAAGAAAAGCGCGCGGAAGCGATTTGGACATATTGCATATCAAGGGAAAAAATCTTAAAACACTTGGTTTCAAAGGACCTTATGACCCAAGACCTTGCGGACACGCTCTCCGAAAGGATGCTTGAGCAGTTGAACGCAAGTTTTGTCCCCGGATTCCGCCGCTCATCAATCGGTGAAGCCATGATTGCCAAACATATCCAGATCGTTTCTCCAGACGACACCTACATATCGCTGACTGAAATAGCCCGGCAGAAAAATACCGATGCGCCCAGCTATGTGATTCAAAGCTGGCTGCGCAACTACGTGACAATTGAATTCCTCCGTCTATGGGAAAAGGAGAGCAATCCTAAATTCGTAGATGAAGCCTGCACGGCGTTAATTGAAAGAATGAAATCCAGCCCTTTTACACTGACGCTTAAGCAGTGGATCGCCAATACAGGTGCGGTAGGGATTACATCGAAGCAGGGTAAAAACGGCGGTACCTTTGCCCATCCGGACATTGCCTGCGAATTCAGCATGTGGATTGATCCGGCATACAGGCTGGACGTCGTTAAGAAGTTTCGTATGGCAAGCATAGAGAAGTAGAATGTCTATTAAAAATGCACACTTAAAAAAGTAAGTCAAAAAATTAGGATAGAAACAAGAGGTGCGGCAGATGGTAAATTACCTCAGTGTGAACGGAGCAAAAATTACCGTTGCAACGATGGATGAAAAGGATTATATCTCCCTGACAGATATGCTGAAAGCTAAGGACGGCGATTTTTTCATCTCGGATTGGCTTCGCAATCGCAACACCATTGAGTTTTTGGGAATATGGGAGCAAATCCACAACCCCAATTTTAATTATGGCGAATTCGCCATAATTAGAAGTCAGGCTGGCTTGAACAGTTATAAAATCAGCGTTAAAGAATGGGTGGCAAAGACAAATGCTATTGGCCTCAAAGCAGCTGCCGGACGTTATGGCGGGACTTACGCCTACAAGGACATCGCCTTTGAGTTTGGCATGTGGATCAGCCCAGAGTTCAAAATTTATTTGATTAAAGAATTTGAAAGGATGAAGGCCGAAGAACAACGGCAACTCGGCTGGGATATCAAACGCAATCTGGCAAAAATCAATTATCGTATCCATACGGACGCAATCAAGGAAAATCTTATCCCGCCTGAGCTTACGCCACAACAAGTCAACCAGATATATGCCAGCGAAGCGGACGTCCTGAATGTTGCGTTGTTCGGCATGACCGCCAAACAATGGCGAGACAGCAATCCGGAGCTAAAAGGCAATATTCGGGATTATGCAAATGTTTCGCAGCTTGTCTGCCTTTCTAACATGGAGAATCTGAATGCAGTATTCATTGCAGACGGAATGCCCCAGTCGGAACGCCTTAAAAAATTGAACATCATTGCAATCAGTCAGATGAAACTGCTGACGGACGATCACAGGATAATAGCTCTGGATGAAAAGAGTCAGGCATGAGCAGCAAAAAATCAAGAGTAAGATATGCGCTGAACAGCGGTGATGTAAAAGATTTAACCGATGAAGAAATCAGGGCTATACTTCGTGCGGCTGATGAACTGATTGCCATTAGCGGCAGAAGTATGCTGGCCAAAATCCTCAAAGGCTCCAAAGATAAAAAGGTACTGGAACATGGACTGCACCAATGCCCTGCCTACGGATACTATCAAGCGTTAACCCTGCAGGAAATAACGAACCGAATTGATTGGCTGATCAAGAAAGATTACCTGGAAATTGAATACAGGGATAGGCTTCCCATGCTTGTCTTCTCTGAGAGAGGTTGGGAAATAGAGCGGGAAACCCATGCCGAGGAGCTGCTGCAAAAACTTACAAAGCTGCTGGAGGGAAAAGATTATGGCTTTACTCAGGATTTGAAGGATAGAAACAGAGGAATGATCCTGCTGTTGCTTGAGAAAATCAGGCAAACGGGTAATGCCCGATTTATACCGCTCCTTAAAGCTTGGAAGGAGATTGAATACAAGAAGGTACAGGCTGAAATTCAGAGGGTTATTGATTATCTGGTGAAAGAAGGAACAATATGAATCTCCACAACTTTGAAAGCTGTATTGATAAAAGAATTGTTGCCCGGGGCTATGATTATTACAAAAATGACTGTGTAATATCAGTGGAAGAACCCGAGAAAAATGTTTATGTGGCGGAAGTTGAAGGCAGTGAGCTGTACACAGTGGAAGTTGAGCTTGATGATCAGGAGGAGATCGCGGACAGTCAATGCGATTGCCCTTATGATTGGGGGGAGTATTGCAAGCACCAGGCGGCGGTATTTTTTGCCTTACGGGATATCAAGAACAAAAAAGACTCGAACAATGCGGACGCGGAAGCGGTTTATAAGCCCGTTCCCAAGAAAAGAAAAACGCTTGATATGAAGAAAATACTTTCGGAGAGGACAAAAGATGAACTTGTTGAATTTCTCCTGGCGATCGCAGCCGAGTATGAAGAAATCAAGCAGCGGATAGAACTAGATTTTAACGAAGGAAATGATGAGGACGAAATACGTGAATCCATGATGCTTATGCGCACCTTTATCAGAAACAATTCGGATCGGCATGGGTTTGTCGCTTACGGAGACGCCTGGGAGGCGGTCAGGGGGGCTGACTTGGTGTTGGAAAAAGCCCGCTCTGCTTTGACCAAGAAAAAAACCATGCATGCTTTAGAACTGTCCCTTTGTGTTATCCATGAAATGATGGATCTGCTTGAGGGCGCGGATGATTCCGACGGGGTAATCGGCGGAGAAATTGAAGAAAGCCTGGCTTTTATCCGTGAAATAGTTGAGGATGAATCATTAAGCCCGGCTGATAAAGAAAGTATTTTTCAGAAGCTGATAGAAGAAGCGGCGCATAGAGGATATGAAGATTGGACCGACTGGAGGCTGGATCTTTTGGGCAGCTGTTCGGAGCTTGCAGACACTCCGGTTTTACGCAATAAATTGGAAAATCATTTGGTATCAATCATAAAAAACGAAAGAGAGGATTCATGGAGCGGCAGTTACTTGGCGGAAAGAGTTAATCTCATCAGATACCATATGATTGAACAGTATGACGGACGAAAAACCAGAAGAAAACAAATCATGACATATACACCCGTATTTTAATAGAAGAAGGGGAAAAACAAAAACTTCTTGCCTATGTTAAGCCGAGGCCGTCAATGGTAGAGATTTTTTATAAACAGCTTATTCCCGAATTTAAAGATGAGGTTTACACCCTGTTTCTGCAGCATATTGAGCAGACTGCTGCCAGATCTGGCAGCAGGAAAGATTATCAGAGGGTATGCGCAATTATCCGTAATCTAAAAAAAGCAGGCGGGCAAAAGCAGGTCTCGGAAATCAAACAGAAGCTTTTTAACAAATATGCCAATAGACCGGCGTTCAGAGATGAGCTGTCAAAAGTATAGGCGGATGATATAAAAAATTATGAGAATCTATATTGTCGGAGTTTCGTGTGTTGGAAAAAGCACTGTTGGTATGCTGTTGGCTGAGAAGTTTGGTTATGAATTTGTAGATTGTAATCTTTATGTCGAGAAGCGGTTTGGCAATTCTGTAGAGCGCATTAAAAACACTTGTTTTAATGAACATGCGTATCGTGATAAGGTTAAGCATTTGCTGGCAGAAATACTTAATGATTATAAGGACAATATTGTTATAGCAATGCCGCCAGGGGGTTTGTTCAGACAGTATCTAAACATTTTAAAAAAGCATCCCGATGTGACGACAGTTGCGCTTAAGGACTCAGCTGAAAATATTATGAAGAGGCTAATATTTACTGATGAAGACTCTAACTTAATTGAAGAAGAAATCGTAAATGATGACAATTACTGGAGATACTTGAGAGAGGTCAAGGAGAATATCGAATACTTTCGTGACACTCATAAAAAGGCAAAAATACAATGTCATATCAATGAAATGGATGCAAAACAAGCTACAGACTTTTTGGCGAAGCTGCTTGTAGAGGCTCATATTCAACCTGATTCCGAAAAGTAGAATAATAGATATGATAAAATATTGGCGGCATCTATATTCACCTAACTTGCCAAAATTTGTCTGAAAACCCGCATTTCATGCGGGTGTGCTGTTTTTATAGGAGAATTCCCTGTTTTTGTGTTTTTAGGGTTCGGGAATCAAAAAAGAGGAGGATCCTCGGGCCGCCACTAACTTCTTTGTTCCTGCCGTATTTATTAACCGTTTAAATTGTAAGCAAGAAAAAATAAGCCAGCTCGCCTGTGGCTTTTTCTATATCCTACATAAAAGATAATGTGCACCGTTGTACCACTTGACGTCCAAAAGGGTTTTCCGTGAGACGTAACCGCAGCTTCTGCGTCGTGATTCATCCCGGATACGTAGTAACACTATTCTTCGTATAGAATTTGAGAATATAATTTGGATATGCCGGCAGCACTTTAAAAATTTAGCTTATTGACGTAAAAAGGCGAGCCGTGTGCGGGACATAGTGTACGTGCGCCTGATGCGGCAAGCTTTTCCCAGCTTTTGGTACACACGCTCAGATTATATAAAAGGATAGGCTGAAAAGGGGTTCCAGTGAAGTTAAGTATGTTTCTAGCTGCATCACCAACAAATGCAGTGCCGCCGACAATAATTGAAAGACTGTCTTCCGTATGCCCCGGGGTAAGAAGCAGCTTGCCGTTGATTCCCAATTCAGGGAGGAGAGTATCGTTATCAGTTTCAAATAAATAGTCGGATTCCCGGCTTATAAAGGGAACGAAGCTTTCAGACCAATTCTGACTGAACCTGATGTATAATCCCATGATAAACTTAAGGATTCGATTTGAATATCGTTCATTTGCATGTTTATGATGTTTACCGTCTTTTAAAAATTCGGAGCATTTCCTGCTCATAATAATCTTTAAATCACGATTTTCTGAAACTAAAAAATCAAGCAGACCGCAGTGATCATTATGGTGATGGGTCAGTATAAGATAAGAAATGTCATTAATGTTTATATTCAGATCCTTCAATTTCTCGATTAAAAGATCTTTATCCTGTGAGCTTCCGCAATCGATCAGGCAATAACCTTTCCTGCACTTAAGCAAATAGCAGTTGGTTCGTGACAATTTTAATGTTTCAAAATTTGACATAATATTTATCCTGCATACAATTTTCACCCAAGTGGGTGATATATTATTATTCTATTAAAATATTATACTAAAATGCAGAAAAGAGGACCAGGAGGATGCCGTTGGATAACAATAAATTGATCCAAATTAATAACTTCATCAACAAGGGATATGAATGTTTCTCCTTTGAGGAGTTCTTAAAACTGGTCATCATGAAACTGCATGAGCTTGTCAGGTATGACAGCGGCGTGTTTTTTTGCGCGATCAGCAAGGACAGCAGTTTTTTCGGAAAACACCATCAAAACCCACATTAAAAGTATTTATAAAAAGACAGGCGCCAATAACCGGACGGAACTGGCCTATGTGCTGATGCTCAACACGCTGAAGTAAAGTCCTAAGGTTTTGGGAGATCTTACCTAAGTGACAAGGGGGGATAGCGATGGACAAAAGGATATTGATTTCGGATATAACTGCCAAGCTTCAGCAGATGGGAATAGCGTACACGCTGGGGCAGGGAACCGACGTGGCCATTGCCTGTGAATTTCTGAATACCTCATGGAGAACCGGAAAGAAGAAAATCAATTACACCGCATCGGTGTACTTTGATGAGTCTGAAAATACGGTTTATATGTGGGAGCTGACAAAAGAGATCGGCTCGGGCTTTTCGTTCGGCGGGGACAGTGAGACTTCATACCTATCAAGCACGACGCTTTTCCGCAAGTTAAAAAGCATCCAATACGGTCCGGATGGAAAAGCCTATGAGGTCAGCCTGGATCTGGGTGCCATAGCCAAAGCCTTTAAGGAAACAGCCAAAGCCCACGGCTGGAAATTTAAAACCGTGCTAAAGCGCGACAAGGCATCCTATCCGCCCGGAGTATAGATTTACATAATTGAGAGAGGGAGTCAAGATGTTGAAAAAGTTTCTAGGGCTATTTCTTATCACTCTGCTTTTAATATCGGGGTGTTCCCCTAAAGCCAGTACCACCGCCGCCAAACCTTTGGCATTGAAAGAAAGGGCCGTTCAGCAGGAAGCCGATGCACCGACCGGCGGCGAAGTGCAAATCGCTTTGCAGAATATGGTTTATTCTTATACTAAGTCTTCCAGTTTGACAGCAAGCGTGTTAAAGCCGGACTTGGACAAGCTGAGCAAGCAGGACTGGGAAAAAAATTACGCGAAGATGCTTAAATCCTGGGATGACACCCTTAAGTACGCCAATGATTTTAGCCAGCTGGCGAAAATGATCCCTCCCGCCACAGTTGCCGCCGCTTCAGGGGATAGGGAATTTCAAGTTCCGGAGAAGCTTGTTTCTCTTTTAACCCCTAAAGCCGTTTATGCCGAGGGTGAAGAAAATGAACTCGAATTGAAATCCAACCTGGATTTATCGGAGAAACAGCAGATGATCATGGTGTGCAACGGCATAACCGGAGGCGATAAATTGCAATTTGCCGCCAGCCATTTTAAAACCACCGCCCAAAATGTCAAAAAGGTGATGGACGAACACCATCAATCCATGGCTTCCGTTTATAACATGAAAGACCAGTTCTGGGGCGCCGCCGCAAACACTGCTCAGGTCATTGATACCGCTTCCGATGTCGCCCTATTTGCCGGAGACCTCTATACCGGCGGCGGAGCCAAATTTTCCATCGCCAAATCCGGTTTTAAAAGCTTTCTCAAAACGGCGGTTGTCACTTCGGTAGCCGGGGCGGATATCGTCCTGCAAATCGGGGAAACGGCCACGGCTGTCGGGATTGGGGATAAAGAGACCACCGGGGCCTGGATAGCCAGCGCCCGCTCCGCTTTAAGCCCGGTTACCACCCTGATTTCTCTGAAAAATATCGCTCAGGAAGGCCTCGCCACCCCCGGCAACGCCAAAACCATCGTGGGCTGGGGCCTGATGTACAATGATTTCGTGCAGAATATCCCGGCTAACGTGCTGAAAATCGCGCAGGATTCACAAGGGGTGAGCATCAGGGGCTATGAAAACAACCAGCTGAGCGATAAGTATTCGGACGAAGCCGAGATCTCCCTCAGCGCCAGGCAAAACCTTTTTGCTAAAGCCGACAGCCAACTTGTTTTGATTGTGCTGCCAACTCTGCAGAAGCTGGTTCCCGGCTATATCGGAACCTGGGAAGGCAGCGTGACGATCACCAAATCTCTGATGTACGATCAATACAAGTCCTCACTGCCCGCCGAATTAGACAGTAAACTGCCCAAGCCGGGACAAACCTTCCCCTTGAAGCTTGTTGTCCCCCAGCAGGATCTTGTCTTTGATCAAAATGAGCACGCTGTTATCAAGGGAACGGCCTACAGTGTGGACGGGAGCGCTATCCCCGTAGAATTCCGCTGCGATAAAAACGGAGGATTTACCTTCTTGGGTCAGCGTCCTGCCGGCAAGTTCAATTCCGGGCTGGAGGCCAAAGTCGGTGAAATCTGGTCCGGTACGGTAGTCGGCAAAACTGCCGAAGGAACGTATATACTCAATGTAGAAGGATTCGGTGGATTCTTCCAGGGGACCTGGAAAATGACGAAACAGGATTAACTAAACTCGACATAGTATTTTATTGTTTGATGAAGTATTGGCATCTATATCCACCTAACTTGCCAAAATTTGTCTGAAAACCCGCATTTCATGCGGGTTTTAGAGTTTTTTCACACATAAAGGGACTAAAAGGAATGGAAATTTCAATTGAGGCAAGAATTATTTCTATCGCCGATGCGTTTGATGCAATGACCGGAGTAAGACCCTATGGAAAAGTATTCACCAAAGAAGAAGCTTTAGAAGAGATTCGAAATTGTTCAGGGAAACATTTTGACCCTGATATAAGCATCTGCGATGGCCAGAATACGGCACTCTAACGGGATATCATTTTCTTTTAAGCAGAGAGGATAGCCCGAACCATTCCACCATTCATGATGTTTAAGTATCCATTCGGCAATGGGTGTAAGTTCTTGGGCCTGTAAGGTTTTGGTCAATGTTTTAATAATGGAGCTCCTCGCACTGTTAGCTTTAAACAGTACAGCCTCAGTTCGAAGGCGTTCGCTAATTTCTTTTTCAAGTTTTTTGGTTAAGCGCAAATCCTGGCCGACAAGCAGTATTCCGACATTGTCTCCGACAATGTCTTTCACATGATTGACATAGACATGAACAGGAATGGATTCGCCGGAATTGCTTCTGAGGGAGATTTCCATATGTTTCGGCAGATCTGTATAGAAAACAGTCCAGTCCGGCGGTTGATCGGCAATAACGCAATAACGCTTCCTCGGGATGGTAATCGACCGAAAATATAGTAAGCTCTACCACCAAGGCAGCAATACTCGGTCCATAGATTAAAGGATAATGCCACTTCTTTAGCCTTTTCTCATGATTTGTCACGATCAATGACAAATGCAGGACAAAAGAACTATACGTACACCAGCCAAAAGCTGCAAACTTATTCCAAAACCAAAATACCGGATCTGATAATTCGTGGTTTGGATAAACGAACGTGTAGCCCAATGACCAGACGGCCATACTGATACTCAGCAAGAGGAAAACCCTGTTAGCTGATGAGCGACGGTCTGCGTTAATGACCAGGAAACCTTGTGTCAGATACACCAAAAAAGCAAAGAATGAGGCGAGAGAAAGTATGTTCACTTTAGTTATACCTCGTCAGGGAAAGCTTTTGACTTTTTTTCAAGCTAGTATGAAAATATTCTCTAATATCTGGCAATTTCCTGCTCTTCGGGTAAAAGTGCCTTCCTAAGTCTTTCTGTATGATTCAATCTTTTGAACAACTATTATTTTCGTAAAATTCTGCAAAAAAAGTAGTATTGTTTTTCAAATTGACCTTTATGAGCAGGTAATTTATTTTAAATGTTGAAATATAGTAAATATTCAATTTATTTTACACGGGTGTTATTCTGGTTAAAAAAGAAACCACAATGATTTAATTTGTATGCTAAAGGTTGGTGGTTTTCATGGCAAATGTATTGAAAGATAATCTCGATGTTTTAAAAGACGTTTCAAAAATGATTTCGTCTGAGACAGGATGCAATATTATTATTTGTGATCACGAGGGGGAAATTATCGAAGCGACTGAGAAAAACGGATAGGACGAAAACATATGGGCTCAGTAATCATCCTTTCCGGGGAAACCGATGAGGCCGTCATATCGGAAGAGAAGGCTGAAGAATACAGAAACATGGGTACAGATACCAAGGCAGGCTATAACTATGTCATAACCATTTTTGGGAAAAGGGTAGGGAGTTTGGGGATAGCCGGTGAAACCGGTTTCGTAAAACCAATTGCCCGAATTTCAGCTAAAACTATTGGATTGTATATATCCGAATATCTTAAGGAAAAAGAAAAAAACAGAATTCTGCAAAAGATGGCTTCCCTGGCAGAGGAAATAAGCGGTAACCCTCAAAATGGAATAGACTGCCAGATTTTTACGGATGATTTATTGATAATAACCGGGGCGAAATTTGTCCTGTTAGACCTGTATAACCCCGATGGAAGGGTGGTCACCATAGCAGCCCTATCCGGAGAACCGGAAGATATATGGAATTCAAAGAGAATTCTGGGTTACCAGTTAATAGGCAGCCAGTTTAACCATATATGTACCATCATAAGCTTTTTCAAAAGGAAAGCAGCCGGAGTCAGATTATCAATTCTTTGATGGCAGCATTGGCTGAAAGGGATTACATTACACAAGGCCATGCCCGAAGATTGTTGGATAAATGTGTAAAGGTAGGAAGAAGAAAAAATCTGTCCCCTGGGATGCTCACAGCACTGGCCTTACTCTCCCAGGTCCATGATCTTGGTAAAGTAGGAATTCCGGATAGTATTCTTTTTAAACCTGCCCCTTTAACGGAAGAAGAATGGAAGATTATGCGGCAGCATCCTGAGAAGGGATACCGGATTGCAGTAGTTTCTCCCGATCTGAGTGAAATCGCTGACCTTATCCTTAAACATCACGAACGATGGGACGGAAAAGGTTATCCTCTTGGGCTAAGAGGAGAAGATATTCCTGTGGAGTGCCGGATTCTGTCCGTTGTGGATTCATACGATGCCATGATTAGTGAAAGGCCTTACAGTAAACCTAAGAGCAAAGAGGAGGCCTTGCAGGAACTAATAAGGTGTGCGGGAACACAGTTTGATCCCGAGATAGTCAGGTTATTTACTGAAGTTTTGGAAGAAGAGGGAAATGAACCGACCATTTGATGACGCTCTCTATCTGGCTAAGGCAGCCGATCGGAATAGAGTTGTGGCAAGCTGTTAGATTTGTCAATATTTTTTGGTTATAATCTTGATAGGAATTATTTCCAGAAGGAAGGGAGAAATACAGTCATGTTGTTTAAAATTGAGCTCCTCGAACAACAGGCGCAGCCTGTCTTAGCCGTCAAAACCAAAACCAGGATGGAGGATCTGCCGAGGATTATCGGAGAAAGCTATGGGAAGATTATGGGGTATATGTCCGAACTTGGTGAACAACCGGCTGATGCCCCGTATACAGCCTATTATAATCTTGATATGGAAAATCTGGATGTTGAAATGGGTTTCCCAGTGTCTAAAGCTTTTCCGGATAAGGACGGGGTAAAAGCCGCAGAAATTCCGGGCGGCAAGTTTGCCTGCTCCATCTTCAAAGGACCCTACTCCTCCATGGAAGGAGCTTATAACCAGATGTTTAAATGGATCGAAGAAAACGGCTATCAATCAACAGGGGTTTATTATGAGTACTATTACAATGCACCTAGCGAGGTTCCGGAAAGTGAACTCTTAACCCGAATCGTTATGCCGCTGAAATAGCTGTTTTAAACAATGAAACCACTGCCTTCATAAGAAGTCAGTGGTTTTTTTCATCTGGAATATATGACCTGAGTTTATTCTTCTTCGCCTTGCTGTTTTTGCCCTGAAGTGAATATGTTTTTTTCCTCTTGCGTAATAACAGGAGCGGTCTCCGGGGAATCAATGCCATCTTTTACGGGAGCTTCCTCATCAGCAGTGAAGGAAACCGTATTATGATCGGAGGGGATACTATCCTGAGATACAGTATTCACAATGCTTAACAATTTGGCCAGTCTTTGGTTGATAAAGCCTGCAGCGATTAACACCAAGGCAATTCCTGTATAAAGGGCGACAGCTTCGAAAATTCCGGGCAGCAATTGAAGCGGTATTAATTGTTTAAGTACTTCTTGAGCGGGGTAGCCTTGATCCACATATTGGGCAACCGTTTTGTTGAATAAGATAACGTTCATGACCAAAGAGGCAACAGCAACAAGTAAAATGAAAATGCCTGCAATGTACATAAGAATTGAGCTTTTAGGGGGTCTGGAACTTTGGGCTGAATTTCTGCTAAAAAATTTCATGTGGGATAATTCCTTTCTTCCAATCATAGGCTTTTTACTTCAAAATTATTATCTAAAAATCTAAATACATAGATCCTAAAATTAGTATATCCTTTTATTCTTAAAATTTTATTAATAGGATATATTATTCCCCGTTGTTAAAAAAAAGGGGGTTGTTGCAAAACTCCTAAGGAGGTTTCCATAATGTATAGCCGCTCTCGGCAGATCGTGAAGGCCACTAGCCTTCACGCATCCGTGGCGAGCCGCTTCTTGCCATCCATGGCATCGCGGCACTAGGCCATCCTTGGCCTTCGAAACAGCCGCGCTCCGCATCGCGTTACGCATGCGTAACGCGCTTGACGCTGTCTA
>JAAYUV010000108.1 GCA_012517475.1 Peptococcaceae bacterium
ACCCAAAACGAGGGAGGTCGGAATAGTGTTTGGAACATAGTGCCGTTTAAAAGGAATTGTCCAGGTGCACATAACCGTTTATTGGAATTAATCGAGTTATTCACAGGCACTAAGTTATCCACATTCCGAATCCATGTTAAATATACAGGGACTTCTCAAACGGGCTTCCCACTAATTATTAAAAATATAATTCCGACATCTTCAATTGTAGGTAAACCTTCTCCTCAGATCCGGATTTTCAGACACTGCGGAAGAATGCTGAACTCCTTCGGAGAAGTGCCGATAATTTCTCCATCCACCTCGATAATGGCCGTATCCGGAGTTTGCATGATTATGGAACGGCAGCGGTATATTTCAATTTCCGGGAGATCAATATGTTTTCCTTTGTAAATAAGCGGGAAGCTGGTGAAAAGTTTTAATTTGGTAATATCCTTAATGGCAATCACATCCAAAAATCCATCCTCTAGCAAGGCATGCGGCGCAATTTGCATGCCTCCTCCAATAAATTGCCCGTTGCAAACCATAAGGCCGCAGAATACGCCTTTCCGCTGTGTCTGGTCCAGCTGCATCGAAACCGCTATATTTTGAAAGTGAAGGATGGTTAATAAGGTTTCGGCTAAATAGGCCAGTTTGCTTCCCCATTTCTTGCCGCCCTGATTGACACGCTGTACTACTTCCGCACCAATCCCCAGATTGGAAGCGTTGAGAAAATACCTGGTTTCCTGCATCTTTTGCGAATTCAGAAATACAACTTTTCCAATGTCAATCAGGCGATGGTGACCGGCATGAAGGGAATCGATAAAACTCTTTAAGTCCGCGTGAGGATTTAAGGTACGGATAAAATCGCTGCCTGTCCCGTGCTCGAAAACAGCCAGGTGAATATCCGGAAAAAGCGGCTTATCGTCGAAAATCAGCCCATTGACAACTTCGTTGACCGTCCCGTCTCCGCCTACGGCGATAATTCTTCTGTAGCCCGAATCCAAAGCGGCCTTTGCTAAATTCTTTCCGTCTCCTTGTCCGGTCGTATAAGCATAGTCCAGATCAACGCCGGCCTGTTTCATTTGAGAATAAAACCCCGGCCACCGGTCTTTTGTTTTTCCCTTGGCAGATCCGGGATTGACGATCGCGTACCATTTTTCTTTCAAAGACATTTGCATTCCCTGCGTTCCTTATTATTTTCCTTTAAATATCTTTCAACTAAATATCCTTCAATTAAGAATTTCTCGACATTTCGAAATGAATTCCGACCGGTTCAATGGACCTGTCCAGTAAATAACCTGCTACGGGATCCCTGATCTGATTGTTGATTCTGATGGTATCAAGGTGTCCGGAAATCGAGGAAAGCGTACTCCGGGCAAACGAACCGGACACAGCCCAGATATCGATTACCATTCCCCCGCCTTGGAGAATATATCCGGAAGCTCCTTCAGGACCTAAATAACAGGCTGTTTTTTTATAATTTTTCAGGATATAATCTTTTCTTTTCCAAGGATAAAGATTTCCCTGCATCTTCCTGACTGCGAAATAGGAATCGGTCGATACTTTTTGGTAACAATATTGATCATAACGGTACACATCAAGATAGTATAGTTCTTTTTTGGAAAGAACAAAATGGGTAAGTTCCCTTTCCGTTTGAAAGCCAAAGGAACGGTAAACTTTGGAAACAAAGTTGTTCTTATCTACTTCCAGGGATAAATGGCGCAGCCTCATCTTATCACAAATGGAAAGCTGGTTGCTTAATAATACCCGGGAAAGACCTTTTCCCCTGCACCAGGGCAAAATCCCCAGTGACCCGATCCACGCATCCTCTTTGTTGATTCCTAAAAATGAGAATCCGATCAATTCCCCGTTAACGGTCAACCCGATTGAATATGGCAGTGCAATTTTATGGATGAGCAAATATGCTTTTAAATGCTCAACCTTTAAATAAGGCTGGGTATCCGTTCCTTTCATGAGGGATTGCGACCAGCAAAGATTCCATACCTCTGTTAATGCTTTTAATGAGATTTGATCCAGTGTTACAACCTTCATCACGATTTTCTTGTCTTTCACTACCTTTGTTTTTTTGACCATTAGTATATTATTTCTAGATAAAACAGCAAAGTTCCTTTGCAAAATGTAAAATAATACTTAGGCCGCCTCTTATTGACAAGGTATACCTCAAGATATAACATTAATAAATAGGGTTTTATATCAGAAACATCATAAAAGCGGAGGGACATAAGAGATGAAAAAGATTCTTACCATTGGATTCATTTTTCTTTTAATGCTGACTTTTGCCGGTTGCAGTAAACCCGCGGCTACTCCCGCTCCTGCCCCCAGCACTTCAGAAAAAAAAGTCAGTATTGGGATTATTCAAATTGTTGAGCATCCGGCGTTGGATGCAGCCAGAAAAGGCTTTCTGGAAACACTCAAGGCTAACGGATACATAGAAGGCCAAAATCTTACCGTTGATTATCAAAATGCCCAGAACGACCAATCCACCCTGCAATCGATTGCCCAAAAATTTGCTTCCGCCAAATACGATTTGATCTTGGCTATTGCCACTCCTTCTGCCCAAGCCGTAGCCGGGGCCACGAAAGACATTCCGATTTTAATTACTGCCGTAACGGATCCTGTAACTGCCAAACTGGTAAACAGTATGGAGAAGCCGGGAACCAATGTCACAGGAACTACAGATATGAACCCGATTAAGGAACAGTTTGATCTTCTGAAAAAATTAGTTCCTTCTGCCAAAAAAGTTGGCGTAATTTACAATGCCGGTGAAGTAAATTCTCAGGTTCAGGTTAAAATCGTTAAAGAAGTTGCCGCCGCTCTGGGAATCGAAATTAAGGAAGCAACTGTGGCTACAAGTGCGGATGTACTTCAGGCCGCGCAATCATTTATCAATAAAGTGGACGCGATCTACGTTCCTACAGATAATACCGTTGTTTCCGCCGCACAATCTGTTGTTCAGGTCACTAATAAAAATAAAATTCCTTTGATTGCCGGTGAAAGCAGCGTTATCGATGCCGGTGGTCTTGCTACTATTGGAATTAACTATGGAAATCTGGGAAAACAAACCGGTGAAATGGCTCTCCGGGTCTTAAAAGGTTCCAAACCCCAGGATATGCCGGTTGAAAGCCAGAAAAATTTCGATGTCGTAATCAATAAAGAAACCGCTAAATTATTAAATATCGAAATACCCCAGGATCTGAAGAAATAACAGTTACTAAACTTTTGAGGTGTATGCGATGTCCTCCTTAGTCGTACTAGGAACAATGGAACAAGGCTTAATGTACGCGATCATGGTTCTGGGAGTATACCTGACTTTCAGGATTTTGGACTATGCAGATTTATCGGTAGATGGCAGCTTCACTCTCGGAGCTGCCACTGCTGCGTCTTTGATTACTGCAGGCTATAATCCCTGGTTCGCGACGTTGGCCGCTTTTGTGGTAGGAAGCCTGGCCGGAGTTTTTACCGGAATCCTTCATACCAAATTTAAAATTACTCCCCTCCTGTCCGGAATCTTGACGATGACCGCTTTATATTCCATTAACCTCAGGGTAATGGGTAAAGCAAATATTTCCCTTTTGCGGACGAGAACCATTTTTTCTGATTTTACTTCCATTCCTCTCTTTGAGAAGTATGGTGTCCTCATATTAAGTCTGATCACGGTTGCCATCATCGGAATACTTACCTACATTTTTCTTGAAACCGAGTTTGGGTTAGCTTTACGGGCTACCGGAGATAACGAGTTAATGATCCGCAGCCTCGGAGTTAACACGGATATTATGAAAATAACCGGGCTGGCTTTGTCCAACGGTCTTGTGGCTTTTTCCGGAAGCTACGTTGCCCAAAACCAGCTGTTTGCAGATATCAGCATGGGTATCGGGATGATTATTATTGGCCTGGCGTCCGTTATTATCGGAGAGGTTTTAATTGGGACAACATCCATAGGCAGAACCGTATTTGCAGTATTATGCGGCGGTGTCATTTACCGTTATATTATTGCCTTTGTGCTGCAATTAGGTTTGGTTGCAACCGATTTGAAGCTGGTCACAGCCTTAATTGTTATTTTTGCCCTGGTCTCCCCCGGAATCAAGAAAAAAATTGCGCTTCCTGGCAAGAATGAATAGGAGGCATACTGATGCTCAAAGTAGAAAATGTTGTAAAAGTATTTAATAAAGGATCTGTGAATGAAAAGACTGCTTTGGACCACATCTCCTTTTTCCAGAAGAAAGGCGAATTTGTGACCATTATCGGGAGTAACGGCGCCGGAAAGTCTACCTTCCTCAATGCGATAGCCGGTAACTTTCCTTGTGACAGCGGTTCTATTTCCATCGGATCCCGCAATGTGACAAAACTGCCCCAATACACCAGGGCTGAATATATCAGCAGGGTTTTCCAGGACCCCATGTCCGGTACGGCCGCTTCCATGACGATTGAAGAAAATTTGATCATGGCTTTCCGGCGCGGTGAAAAACGCAGACTCCGTTTAGCAATTAAAGATAAAGACCGGGATTTTTTTTGTCAGGAATTATCCAAATTAGGGCTCGGGCTGGAAAACAGGTTGACGACCAAAGTAAGCCTGCTTTCCGGCGGTCAAAGGCAGGCCTTGACATTGCTGATGGCAACATTTAAAGAACCTGAACTCCTGCTGCTGGATGAACATACTGCCGCCCTGGATCCCAAGACAGCTGAAAAGGTTCTGCAGCTGACCTGCGAAGTTACCAAGGGCCGGACTTTAACGACCCTGATGATTACCCATAATCTGGATCATGCTCTGAATATCGGGGACCGGACCATTATGATGCATGAAGGCCGGATCGTCCTCGATATCGAAGGTGAAGAGAGGAAAAATGTTACGATCGCAAACCTTCTGGAGATGTTTGAACGGGCCAGCGGAGCTCAGCTGCATACAGACAGGGTGCTGTTTTCGTAAGAGAAGCAAAGGGATTGTTGCAAAACGACTTAAGAAGGTTTCCATAATGTATAGCCGCTCTCGGCAGATTGCGCCATCCGTGGCGCAAACAGCCGTGCTCCGCATCGCGTTACGCATGCGTAACGCGCTTGACGCTGTCTATACAATTACGGAAACTAGTCGTTTTGTAACAACCCCTTTTTCATCGCTAGTTATTTCTTGGTTTTCTGTTCATTTCATTGAATAGTGTAAATCCTAAAATCATTATTCCGCCTGTGATCTGCACAAGATTGATTGATTCCCCTAAAATGGTTACCGAAACAATTACCGCAACCAGCGGATCAATATAGCTTAAGATCGCTGCCTCCTGCCCTTTCAAATCCTTCAGCGAAGAAAAATACAGAACGTAAGATATTCCAGTATGTACTAGGCCAAGTATGAAAAGATTGATGATTCCAACTTGATCTATATGGCCAATATTGATGTCTGTTGTTGTAAATAAATACGGTGTAAGAACTATCATTGCAGCACAAAATTGTATTAACGTCCTGTCAATACCCGTCACATTTTTTATATATTTATTCAATATTACTACGGTTGCATATAATGCTGCAGCTCCAAGACCAAAGCATATACCCAAAAGTTGATTACTGGATTGATCCGTTCCGCCAACTCCAATTATCATCACAAGTCCTATCGAAGCCATCGCAAAACAGACGGCTTGTTTACCAGACAGCTTTTCTTTAAACAAAATCGGGCTTGTTGCCATTACTATTACCGGTGCAAAATAATAGCTTAGAGTGGCAATTGAAACGGTTGTATAGTGATATGCCTGAAAAAGTAAAATCCAGTTAAATCCTATTGCGGCACCTGAAACAAAAAGGATTGGGAGGTCTTTTTTTATTTCTGAGAATACAAGCTTTTTTCCTATCGTAAGTTGGTAAATGACAATGGCCGCTGATGCTATCATTGCCCTAAAAAGTGCAATTTCCCCAGTGGAAAGCGGAATATTTTTGACAAAAATGGCGAGAGTTCCAAAAACCGACATCGACAAAATCATTTTCAGTTTGGCTTTCATAATATTCTTTTTACCTTTGAGGCCTTTCATTTCTGATTTCCATCCAATCTAACGGCCGGGAAAGAGACTGGAAATTAAATTTGCCATAAAACTTATGGGCATCTTTCGTAATCAGCAACCACTGGTAGACGTCCTTCAATTCATTGTGATCCAAAATATGTGCTATCATCTTCTGCCCAACGCCGGATTTCCTATGTTTCTCTTCTACATAAACATCCAGGATATATGCAAATCTGGTTTTGTCAGAAATTACTCTCGCATAGCCTATCTGATTTTGATTGCTGTCAAATGCCCCGACTACCAGTGCGGAATGAAGTGCCCCTTTTTTCACTTCATCCAATTTAATTCCCGGGCTCCAGAAAGATTTTGCTAACATTTCCGTTACTTGCGGAAAATCCATTTTTTCTATTCCATCTTTAATGTCTATTTCCATAGGCACCTCCAAATCAGGCATCGTCACTTATTCTTTTCTGCAACATTCAATCTGATATTATTTGCTCCAATTCTGGATCTCGATGAAATTTCCTTCAGGATCCTGCGTATATACGGCAGTCAATAACCCCATCTCTCCATAATCCTTTTTAATGATTTCACCCAGTACCTTTCCGCCATGTTGAATCAGTTTATTGACTGCTTCCTCGACTTGATCTACATGGAAAGCCAAATGTCCTAGGCCTTGGTTGTTTATCTTAAACTCTTTGACCTCTGAAGTCTTTGGCTCATACTCAAATATTTCTAAAGTTGGCCCATTTTCGTATCCAGGTAAACTCAGGTGCATTCCTTTAATCCTGACATTTTCTATATTTGTCATCTTATCGATCCATTCGCCGGAAAGATCTCTTTCAGGGTACACTGGTTTACAATTGAAAACCTCAATATAAAACTCCGCAAGCTTTCTCCAATTCCTGGCGATTATATTTGTATGAACGTATTTTATATTCATTTTGGACCTCCATTTTTTCTTCTGTCCAGCGGATTATGTGCATCAGCAAACCAATTCTTAAAGCGGGATAACCCCCTAGCACTATAATACTAATATAATTATCCAAGTGGAATACCCAAGCAAAATGGTTTCTAAGATTTAGAGGTATTACATTCCCAATTTATTTTCGCAAGACGAGAAGCTTCCCTGTCAGGGAGCTTTTTATATATTGCAATATGCAATATATAATTGACATTATGCAATGTTTTAAAATATAATATGAATCAAAGGGGGTAGCATTTCGTGAAGAATAAAAAGATGAAAATTGCGCGAATAGAATCTGACCTGTCACAAGAACAATTGGCCGAAATCGTGGGAGTCACGAGACAAACAATAAGCTTGATTGAGTCGGGCAACTACAATCCTAGCTTAAAGTTATGTATTGAGATATGCAAAGCCCTGAATAAAAGTTTAAATGATTTATTTTGGGAGGAATGATTTATGAATACTAAAAATATAGTCAGAGAATCGAAAACAATCATGATGGTGACGCTGGTGATCGGCATCATTCTTTTCGCAGCCGGGGCAATATTTCGTTTGATGGACATTAATATTGTCCCGAACAAGGCAATTACAGGATTATCTTTTATCCCATTAACTGTCGCCTTTACCCATTACGTTAAGATATCAAGAATAAAAAAATCTCCCCAGAAGATGAAGAGTATGATTATCAACGAGAGTGACGAAAGGCTTGTAGCATTAAAAAACGAGGCGGACGCCAATTCATAAAGTTCGTCTGTATACTGCAGCAGATGAGGAATATCGTTTTCTGTCGCCTTTCTGATTATAAATTCAGCCATCCCATCCGGTTCAGTCTCATAAAAATCCCGAAACAGTGTCCCGATCACTTTATAGGAAAAATCATTATGAATAATATTCATCCCTCAGCATTTCAATTTCACAATAATCCGCCTTGTAAAACCCAACCAATTGCAGCCCTCACATTTCTTAAAAAGATATTCATTTATTCAGACAATGCCAGTTCCAGCAGCTTCTTTGTTGTATTGGCATTTCGAATGGTTATATATTGATACGCTTTTGTATCAACTACTTTTGACCACCGTGTCCGGGAAAAAGTTTTGAGCGGGGCCGACCAAAAAATAATCTCTTTATAGGGATAAAGCTGTTCGTACTCCGGTTTTATTTTTCCCGCTTCCGTAATAACTTCTTCAGCTGTGGCAGGCTGGATGACAAATATGGCATTATGTTTTGAGTCCGGATCATCCCCCCACCATTCAGGTACATGCTCTAACGCTTCTTTTAACGTATCCACATCTAACAAGGCCACGCTGATAGGAAGCCCGAATTTCTTCTCTATGATTTCCTCACATTTTTTCACAAGCTCTGAGGTATTTTGTTCTTCACAGTCAAAAAAGACATTCCCGCTATTAATATAGGTCATCACATTCAGGAACCCGGCATTCTCGAAACAGGTTTTCAGATCACTCATAGGGACTTTATTTTTTCCGCCCACGTTGATTCCCCGAAGCAGCGCAATATATTTCATGTTGAAATCCCCCAGCTTTACTATTTTAGGTAATGAATCAAGGCAATTCAAATTCGCAAGGTACAGCCGTTTGGCATTTTCCGCATCCGTACCTTGGATTAAACCTCGGTAATACGACAGTATCAATATAATCTGCACAAGTGGGAATATTTTTCCCTTCCTGCGTTATTGCTCCGGAAGGACAGCGCTGTATGCACTCTCCGCACATCGTACAGTAATCATAAATACCCGAATAATCACGCGCCGTAGGTTCCATCACCGCTCCTGTTACGACGCTGCCAATACGGCCGGCACAACCCTTTTTCGTAATGAGCCCCTTACTTAAGCCGAATGTACCCAGTCCTGCTATATAGGCTATATGCCGTTCCGACCAATTGCTCCGTCTATCCACTACCGAAAACCTTGAATCAAGGCCAGGGGCGACGGCATTAATCCCATTCTGCTGGAACAGATTCACTATGTAAGCGCGGAGGGCATTATTAACGGCCTCCCCTTCAATTCTTCCATATACCCACTTTAATGCCGGTAATCCATACTCTGAGTTAGCACTGCGCACCTCAAGGGAGTAAGGTAAAAAGTATGAGACGACTGTCTTTGCCTCAGGAAGATATTCTGCCGGCAAAAAGTGACGGGGGCCTATCACTTCAGGACTCCTGAGCCGCTCAAACAAAGGGTCATTGGCGCCA
The DNA here is from genome assembly GCA_012517475.1 of Peptococcaceae bacterium. Classification (GTDB taxonomy): domain Bacteria; phylum Bacillota; class Desulfitobacteriia; order Desulfitobacteriales; family Syntrophobotulaceae; genus Dichloromethanomonas. The sequence goes on from JAAYUV010000108.1 coordinate 9,157, forward strand.
GCAATTCCTACCAGGGGTTGGTCAAATATTTTTTCAAGTCCGATCTCATCCGCCCTGTTTAACGGACTGGTATTCACAAATTGAGAAATCTGACTTACCAAAAAATCAAACTCCAAGTTTTCTCCCCCTTATATTGCGGTACTTTATCCCTCTTGGATTCCTATATATGGCCGGTATTGTTCAAATGCTTCAAAAAGATGTTCACATGTAAAATCAGGCCAAAGGACTGTGGTAGTATAAATCTGCGTTTTAGATAATTGCCAGAGCAAAAAGTTGCTGACTCTTACCTCTCCGCTTGTTCTGATCAAAAAGTCGGGTCACTTTGTCCGGCTGTATAGAGATAATTCTCAAATGTCATTTCATTTATATCATCGTATTTCAGCTTATTGACCTGTACATCCCTGACTATTGATCGCGCGGCATTTAAAATCTCAGTCTTACCGCTGTAGTTTAAGGCAATATTTACTACCATCTTGCTGTTATGAATTGTTTTTTCTTCAGTGAGTTCTATTTCATGAATTAATTCTTCCGGCAAACCGCTTTTCAGGCCTAAGTGATGGAAACGTATCCCTTTTGCAAATATTTCTTCTCTCCAATCACGTAAGAATTTAGTAAATAACCTCATGAGATAATCTACTTCTGCCTTGTCGCGTTTCCAGTTCTCTACAGAGAAAACGTACCAGGTAAGAATTTTAACCCCTGTATCAGCGCAGGCTTCGGTTATATCTTTAACAGACTTGGCGCCAACTTTATGCCCAATACTGCGCGGCAATCCTCTTCGGGTAGCCCATCTGCCGTTTCCGTCCGTAATTATGGCTACATGGTGAGGTATCCTGCATGATTGGGTATTCGTTTGACCCATATTACACCCTCCAATTCTCCATCATCATTACCAATAGAGGGACCGAAAAACTGGCAAAGTTGCTTGTAATGGAATAAACGATCCGCCTTACCTTGCTATGTTGGGTTAAAAACCTGCAAAATAGGATTGCTTCCAGAATAAAAATGATCATTTCGGCCAGCAGGTAAAAAAATAGAGCCCCTATGATTCCTAACATCGTCATCCCTAATGAAATCATGATATATAAAAGAATTTGTGTTGAAATATTGATGAGAAGGAATGCCTTCATATTTTCTCTTAAATTGAATCGGAATAAAAATAATACAATGCCTTCAATCAAGATTGTAATGATGCAGGTCAATATAAAAGGCAAAAAAATATTTTTATAAAAAGGAACTTCATTACCCTTGGAGGCAGTATAGTCAAAGGAGACAACACTATTGAATGACTTTCTCTCAATCAGATTTGAAACAACTGTATTGCCATCTTCCGAAACCATAATAATTTTAAATTGATCAGGAACCATATAACTATAATTTGTGGTACTTTCTCCATTTTTAATATCACAAATTATATCCCCGTGAGTTCGCATTAAACCATTAACCAGAAGCGGACTCATTCCGTCCTGGTGATATTCTTTTAACATCGATACTAACTTCTGATTATATTTGGGACTGTCAAATTCATTATTAATTGTTGCAGAAGCTTGCCGTTCAACCAGTAAATCCATATAACATAGTTTATCCGGCATATTTTTTGCCTCAATAACGATTGATGGTTTTGGCCCGGCATCGGCATATACTGCGTTTGTCTGCAGGATAACCAGGAGTATTAAAACCGGTAGAAATAAAAATGATTTCTTAATATGATAACCCCCTACACCCTTTTGGTTACCAACTCGCTTTACCATCTTCTTATATTGTGTATTATACCATGTTTTGGCAACACGCTTGAAAAACGTATAACTAAACGGAAATACCATGGCAGCAGCTTCCAAAATTAGAAGTTTGCGACGTTATCATTTTCTGAAATAAGGTAAATATTGCTTTTCATATAAAAAACGTCAAAGGCAAAAAATAACCAAAGGAGGTGCCGAATTTGATGTTAACTAAATATTTAAAATCAATTGGTAAAATTCAAGATTCTGCAGTGATAAGCATTCTGGGCGGCTTAATTGGGATGATTCCGATGGATATTTCCAACTACTTATTATGGAAAAAGGGCAAGACCGAAAATCTATATGGCCATGTCGCCGGTTCAATGTTAATGAGTAAATTCAGAATGAATCAAACCAAAAATTTTATATTGGGACAATTCTGGCACTATGCGGCAGGCGCCGGGTTCGGATTTCCGGCTTTTTATCTTCTCAAAAAAACCGGGAAAGATCATTTACTGCTTAAAGGCGCCTCGGTAGGGATGTTTACCTGGGGGCTTCTCTACAACTTTGGAATGAGAATAGGCCTCTATGGCGCAAACCCGCGTCTCACAAAAACAAAGTATGCTGCTCTATGGCACAACTTTTTATACGGCGTCACGACAGTCTATGCAATATCTGCGATAGCCGATCCCGGTCTTTTTCCCCAAAAACAAAACAATCGGGACATTAGCGCTCAAAATATGCCGATAAGCGAAGACTACAAAAAGGGCGCGCATCAATATGAATCGATTGTAAATTAAAAATATCGTACTGACTTCTTTATCCCCAAAAGTTTACCTTAATTTCCTTTATATAGGTCGCAAAATGTTAGAGAAAATAAACAGCTCCCATCCGGGTGCTGTTTTCATTTCTCCTTTATTCCCCGCTTGTAATGGTAATACTAATTTCATTTTTGATAGCTGATAAATCTTCTATCGTTGTACAAAAGCGGCCGGATGTACCCCATACTATCTGATAGTCATAGGACCTTATCCGGTACTCATAGGACCTTTATCCGCTTGACTACTATATATAGTATTGGTAAAATTTTTGTAGCACTAACTATAGGATTATTCCAATGTTGTAAAAAAAGAAGAAAGCTGGGGATTGAATTGAGTATTATCGAAGGGATTCCGGAATCTTGGCCGAAAGCCAATCTTACTGCCAATGCGCGTGTTGTTTTGGAGAAAAGGTATTTAAAGCAAAAGGAAGGACAAGTCTGCGAAACACCCGAAAATATGTTTTACAGGGTCGCTTCGGTGGTAGCCGGCATTGAAGAACGATACGGCAAATCGAAGCAGGAAATGATAAATCTGACCGAAGAGTTTTATTCCGTGATGGCGAAACTGGAGTTTATGCCCAATTCACCGACTTTGATGAATGCCGGCAGGGACCTGGGGCAATTAAGCGCGTGTTTTGTGCTGCCGGTGGAAGACAGTATGGAAGATATTTTTGATGCCATCAAAAATGCGGCCATCATTCATAAATCGGGCGGAGGTACAGGATTCAGTTTTTCCAAACTGCGCCCGAAAAACAGCATGGTGCGTTCCACAGGCGGAGTCGCTTCCGGTCCTGTTTCCTTTATGAAAGTATTTAACTCGGCGACCGAAGCCGTAAAACAAGGAGGAACGAGACGCGGCGCCAATATGGGGATTCTGCGGGTCGACCACCCGGATATTCTGGAATTCATCAACTGTAAAGAAGAAAATCATGACATCACCAATTTTAACCTTTCGGTAGCGGCTACCGACGAATTCATGGAAGCTGTTAAAGCGGGACTGGATTATGACCTGATTGACCCCCATTCCGGAAAGGTGGTCAAACGGCTGCCGGCCAGAGAAATATTCGGCGAGATCACCGGCCATGCCTGGCGCAACGGAGAGCCGGGGATGGTGTTTATCGACCGGATGAACAGGGACAACCCTACCCCGCAGGTCGGCCTGATTGAAGCAACCAACCCTTGCGGCGAACAGCCGCTTCTGCCGAATGAAGCCTGTAATCTCGGCTCCATCAACCTGAAATTAATGGTGACCAAAACCGAGGGTAAAACGGTCGTCAACTGGGAACGGTTAGGCTATGTGACGCGTTTGGCTGTTCGTTTTCTGGATGATGTGATCGATGCCAACCAGTACCCCCTCCCTACGATTGATGAGATGGTAAAGGGCAACCGGAAAATAGGGCTTGGCGTGATGGGCTTTGCCGATTTGATGGTTTTGCTGCAGATTTCCTATGCTTCATCGGAAGCTGAAAATCTTGCCGATAAAATTATGCGGTATATCCAAAACGAAGCCCGTCTGGAATCACAACGCTTAGCAAAAGAGCGCGGGGTTTTTCCCAATTATACAGGTTCAATCTATGAAGGGAAAATGGAACTGCGGAATGCCACCTTAACCACGATTGCCCCGACTGGGACAATATCCATGATTTGCGGCGTTTCCAGCGGCATTGAACCTCTTTTTGCGGTGGCCTATACCAAAACGGTAATGGACGGGACCTCTTTAATCGAAGTAAACCCGCTCTTTGAGCAATATGCCAGGGATTACGGGTTCTATTCCCCGGAACTGATGGCTAAAATAGCCAAACAGGGAACGGTTTCGGACTTAACTGAAATACCGGATTGGATCAGGGCCATATTTGTAACGGCTCAGGAAATTACACCGGAATGGCATATCCGGATTCAAGCATCTTTCCAAAAATATACGGATAATGCCGTTTCCAAGACAATCAATTTTGCTAATTCGGCATCCGTCGAGGACGTGGACCAGGCTTACCGGCTTGCTTACGAGCTTGGCTGCAAAGGTATCACGGTTTACAGGGACGGCAGCCGTAAGGAACAGGTGCTATCTGCCGGGACGCAGGAAGCAGCCCGGGATTCATCGAAAGATCCCTCCGCGAAAAAAGAACAAAACGCCATCATCCCAAGGCCCAGGCCGCCGGTGACCGTCGGTGTTACGGAAAAAGTGAAAATCGGCTGCGGCAACCTTTACGTCAGTGTCAATGCCGATGATGAAAGTATCTGCGAAGTGTTTACCAATACCGGCAGGGCCGGCGGCTGTTCTTCGCAGTCGGAAGCAACGGCGCGTTTAATATCGATCGCCATGCGCTCAGGAATCTCCGTCGAAGCCATCATTGAACAAATCAGCGGCATCCGCTGTCCGGCCTGTATCCGGCGCGAAGGCGTCAATGTCACCTCTTGTCCGGATGCGATTTCCCGGGTGATTAAAAAATACAAAGATATCGGCATTAATGGCGGTTCGGCAATTTTCCACCGCGATCAGGACAAAGCCAAGGGGACCGTTGCCAACGCCTGCCCTGAATGCGGGAAGCCTGTCAACCACGAAAGCGGCTGCGTTATTTGCGTACACTGCGGCTTTTCCAAATGCGGGTAAAAGAAGCCTAAGCCAAAAGCAAACACCCTCCTTCCACGCTGGTAGTGAATGGAGGGTGACTTTTTGTCTTCAGTCCGGTCCGGTTGCCCGGTTTTGGTCTTTTTATTATATCAACGGATATAAGCGCGTTTGGCCACTTTTGGGTCCTCACTTTTAATCCGGGTAAGTATCTTTGAACCATCCCTTACGGCCGCAATAAGGACACCGAGTAATAGTATAAAGGCCGTGATATACATGGCAACAAGTGCAAATCCGCCAGATGAAACGGCTGCCGGAAAACCTGCAAACAGTATGAGTACATAGCAGCTCAAGAAAATATAAGTCATCACATCCGTTTTTTTGTGACGGGTTCTCCTGCGCAATAAATCATCCATATCTTCTAAGCTTTCTACTTTTAGTTCTCCGGTTTCTTTAATTTGCTCATATACTGCGGACAGTCTTTCCTTTGTCTGTTTAAGCGACTGGATTTCTTCATCAATTTTTGCCTGTTGAGAAAGAATGGTTTGGAATAAAAGTTCGTAGGGATTCTGGCTTTGTTGCTAAGCAAAGAAATCCCTTAAAAGAAAAGAACACTTTCCGTTACCAACTCACTTTATCTTTTTGTATATCAGATAAATCATTATTTCGATTTCCTTTGTTCTTGTTAACTTTAAATTTGGTATTATCATTTTTCACATCATCAAAATTATATACATGAGGTGATAATTCATTAAGTCCTTTCAGCACTCCTGATTTAGCCTCGTCATTAAGTCCTTCTAAAGTTTCTAATTTCACTGCGATAAAAGCATTACCCCCGTTTTCCTTTTGGAAGGCATCTTTCATCACAGCAATATATAACTCCATTCTTTTTTTCTCTTCAGCACTAATCTTTTGCTCCGGATTGTCTGACTGATTAACGGGTGAATTGCATCCAGATAATAAAGAAACAACAGCTAAGGCCATTAAAAGTGTCAACAACAGTTTTTTCATATTCTCATCCCTTTCCGTCTGCTTCTAAATCATTAGACGGAAATTAATCAGTTTTTCTTTCTAAGGGTCATACTTCAATCATCTATTCTACGTTTTTCGAAATGCTCTTCTTTAACTCCTGCTGTACGGATAGCTTTTAGTAAATTGACCAAACCTTGCGAACCGATAAGAATAAATAAACCTATAATAAACTGTGTTGCATATCCTGCTACGTTTGGTATCCATCTTATTGAAGAATCGAATTGGTGCGCCGCATAATAATTCGTTAATCCTGAGATTATCGGTGGGATAGAATTTACAAGGAAGAATAAGCCAAGGACTGAAAAAGATATTCTTTGTATATCGTTAGGAGTAATCTTTGTATTTTCATTAGAATCATCAGAGCTCTCTTTTTTCGTCATCATTTTCGATAGCTTATTCGAAAAGATCCATAAGAGAATCCCAAGTAAAACGTAAAATATCAATGGAAAGAAAATATTTCCGGGATATTTATTTCCTATGTTGGGTGAGGTGATGTAATAAGTAAGGACATTTGCAATGGCGCTAACTCCTTGAATAATTAAAAAAACCGAAAGAATTTTACATGCTAAACCGGATATTTCTTCTTTAATCATAGATTCTCTTCCTCTCCTAATAAACTATATCTGACCAAAATGCTTTTATTAACTTTTTGCTTCTGATTGTGGAATCGGATTTTCTTGTTTCTTGCCAAAACTTGTTACCAGTGTATATCCGAATATCAATCCCGAGACTTCAGAAAAAACTTATCATTGTAAATAACACTATCACTGCCTATAACAAGTCCTAGTAAAATACAAATGGCCATCGATGCAATGAACCCCGGTATTATTTTAAAGTGTGTTTTCGACCAAATATTTAGCATGACAGTCACCCAAGAGCCAGCTGTCAGAAAGCCAAAAAGAACAAAGCAATATAGGATATAGGAGACTATCTTAGAGGTTTTCATAAAACCGCTCCCTCAAGCCTTACTTCCGTTTATTACATCTCTGAACATTAAATGACCTGTCCCCCGCGACAGGACGTCCGCCTATGGGTCTTATATTCCTATTCGATAATAAAATCTTCGGACTTAAAATTACTATAGTACCTTCCACTCTGTGCTGTGAACTTTAAAACACAATAATCCGGATCTGTAACCCCTTTGGGATAATATAATTCATCTCCGTCTCGCCATATCATCTCTTTTGATGCCCTGTCCTGTAATACTTCCATTGTTCCTTTAAGCATTACCCCTCGAAAAAATCTCTTATCATAAAAATAAACACAAGCTTTTGAATTATCTACATATTGTTTTACCCTCATTGATGAAGTATTGGTTGTTAAGTATATGTTCTTAATTCCTTCTCTTTTCCTGGGTGGAAGCATCGCTTTCGTATTTGGAAACCCATCATGATCAACTGAACTAATCATTGAAACGCTCACATTGTCGATCAAATTCCCTATAGTTTTTTCTGCATCACTCATCAACATGATCACTCCCTTTCCAATGAACGATTTATGTGAAGATATTGGTTTTTTATTTCTTAACATGTATAGAAGAAAATAGATTTTTCATATCCGTAGTATCTATGTTGCTATTACATATTTGATTTAAGGTAAGAGCATATCCATTTTTAACCAGACAATACATTTTTCCACTTACGGAAATTGAATCTATATAATTGATTGATTGTGTATTCCATTACTCGAAAATCTACTCCATCAATCTGTTCGGTATAGATCTCTTTGGGATAAATTATTTCGGTATTACTGACCTGTTGTTTCATATAAGTTAAATATTCATCGGCTTTTGTATTGTTAATCATTAGCGTTGCATTAATTTCCATGCTCATTGTCAATAGATATTAAACGACGAACAATAGTTACTAATTATTACATTTATTACTAATATTACCATTTGGTTTTTTCTGTCAATGTTTGAAAGGGCATAGACTCAAAAGA
>JAAYUV010000071.1 GCA_012517475.1 Peptococcaceae bacterium
CCAATGTCGAAGCCGACAGGTTTCAGCTAAATCAGTTAAAACGACGATAACTCATTTGGAATATGGAGAGCCGTATGCGGTGAAAGTCGCTTGTACGGTTCGGGAAGGGGCGGGTTACTTTGCTAATCCGCCTATTTCATAATAGATAGATAGAGAATAGTGCAGTATTCTCCACTCAAGACGACCATGCCGACAGGCAAGTTAAACTGTAATGCATTATAGTATTTTTGGTTTGGTAATATAAAGCGTAATATTGCTGTAATCAGTAACATTTTTGCTGTCTTTTTACCATCAAGTTATTACCTATTGAGAACCAACAAAAAAAGCACGACCCCTGCCCCGGTCAGGGCAATGTCGTGCCGGAATTTATTGTTTACTTTCAAATCATATTACTTTTACAGAAGCATCATGAATCCCGACCGGTAATCTTTTTACGGTACTGGGAAGGGGTTAATCCTACCTTTCTTTTGAATAGTGCTGCTAAATGGCCGTTGTACTCCATTCCGCATTCTGAAAAGACCTGGCTTATTGAAAGATTTCTGTTTGCAAGTTTTTCCCTGGCCCTTTGGAGCTTAATATTGAGCAGGTATTTATAAGGTGTCATCCCTGTTTCGGCCTTGAATACACGTATAAAATGATACGGACTTAAATTGGCTATACGTGCAATCTCTTTAAAGTTAAATTCCCTGTTATAACAGTCGTTTAAGAATTCGATAGTTTTTTTAATATTGTCCCTCGGCAGGACGGTATCATTTTTCTCCCGAGGTAAGTTGCTTTTTATTCGTCTTAGAAGATTCATGGCAAGCTGAAGGCCTATTCCCTCCTGCATGAATTCGAAACCTCTTTGCCGGCTTGCCGTTTCGTGCACAAAGGAATTAATGAGGTTCCAGGTATCGCATGAGATCTCCGTAAAACCATTTTCAAAGTAAATATCAGCAGTGCCGAAAGCAGAGCGGGCCATTTCCTGGATCATTTCCCTTTTGATAAGTATGGAATAATAACCTTTTACTTCACGCTGGTCTTCCGAACTGTGAATCTGATCGGGATTTATTGGGAATATTTTGTTTTTCTCTGCGGGAAAGATTTTTTTCTCGACTATTAGGGCCGGGGTCTCATGTAAAGGCAGAACGAATTGATAGTTATTGGAACATAATGGTCCCTTGAAAATTATTTTGGGTTTAAAAATAGCAATGGTTTTGCTTGAAAATTTTTCTACTGTGTCTTTAAGAGGGTGCTGCGGTATACAATTTAGCAGTTGTACAAGAAACTCCATAAAATCACCCAACAAAAAAAATTAAGTCTTATATCCCCTTAGCTTATGCCAACTGTATATCCTTCCTGTAGAACACTCACATAGTATCATCCATGGTTCTTTGTATTTGCACTTTGGCTATATTACCATATTTATGACGGAGGTCTGCCGTAGGTATATAAACACAAGAAAAAAAATTTCTCCTGAGCGCTATCTTTTTGAAGCTCCTGATGGCAATCGCTATAATAGAGGCAGTGTCCAAAGTACTATCATAAATATATATAAAAAGGCTGGCCTACCACGTCTTTCCAACGGACGCTACCCAAGGGTGCATGATCTTCGTTATCCGCCATAATCAAGCTGTGAAGGCTTTAGAAAAGACGCAGAAATCTGGTATGGATATTTACTGTGGCCTACCCTTCATATCTGCCTTCCTCAATTCAGGCTTGAAGAAGTATCGGTTTCTAGCAAGAAACTCGTAAAAGGGATGATACTGGAGGTGAAATGGAATGAAGAAGACTGATTTTCCTGACTTACTTACAAATTTCTTCAGCCAATACCTTACGCTGCAGCGTGGATTGAGTGGAAATTCCATCTCTTCATACAGTGATGCATTCATACTTTTTTTCAGGTACTGTCAGGAAGTATATGGAATATATCCTAATTGTATTACATTTTCAAAGATAACAAAAGAGCTAATAACTCAATTCTGTCAGTGGCTTGAGGAAGAACGGCATTCAAACATAAAAAACACGAAACCTTCGGCTTACAGCAATCGACTCATTTTTTAAGTATGTAAAGATGCAAACGCCAGAACATATAGCACTCTGCCATGATATACTAAACATACCCATGAAAAAATGCAATAAGAAGCCTCCAATCCATCTTACGGATATTGAGATGAAAAAAAGATCAGCGACCTTACCGTGAACCAGATCACAACCGTAAAGATTGTGGGAAAAGGAAAGAAGATGCGCGTTATCCCAATTTCACCTGAAAGACCCCCATGCTGGGATGCGGCACCATCAGAAGGATGAAAATGCGGAGACGTCGAATTTTTCCTTGGGCTGGCGAAGGCAGGTCGGGTTAACTTGATGCTTGGAGCCCGCTTATTAGACAGACCACAGCGACCAGGTGCACCACAGAATGTCGCCTCATTTGAGAGTATGCAGGATAGAATAATCCTTAAATGGTTGTTGCACCAGCCCTTCAATAATGATACTTCCGTCCAGCCACAGCCCCGCTTAAGTTATGGTAGCAGGACATCTACGAGAAAAAAACGGTTATTTTCACATAATCCTCAACTATAAGGATATGAACGGAGTCCGCCGCACAAAGTCAATCAGCACGGAGCTCCCCGTTAAAGGCAATAAAAAACGCGCCGAAGCGCTGCTGTTAAAAGCCAGAGAAACATTTGACCCTGAAGCTGAGCTGGACAGCAAAAATACTCTGTTTGCAGACTTCCTGGCGAAATGGCTGAAGGATAACGTCAGAAATTACAACCCTGAAACATACGCGCTCTACTCATACAATGTCAAAAACGCTATCATCCCTTACTTTAAAAATACCGCTTCTAAAATGTACGAAATCACGCCGAAGGAAATAGAGGGCTACTATCAGTATGAGAGAACGGAACGCGGCGGGCAAGACGACCTTATTCTCCAATATCACGAAGCCATTAAAGAATGCCTGCAATATGCCGTTCAACTTAAATTGATACGGGATAGTCCGGCGGATAAAGTAAATCCGACCTCTAAAGAAACACAGATATTATTTACCGACTTCCTGCTGGAATGGCTGGGACACAGCGATATTTCCACAACGTCGAATATCTACACCCACCTGAATTTCAACTCTAAGGTTGCTTCAGCCAACGCAATTATCGGCATATACCCTTCCTGAACTTGAAATGATGCCTGTAAAAAAGGACCGGGAAAACTAATCTATGAACGGCAATATAAAACAAAACTCCCGGACTCGCTTCTGTTGCGATTCCAAGAGCTATCGATTTCTGGTGCCGATGGCCGGAGTCGAACCGGCATGGATGTTATCCAACGGTTTTTGAGTCTTTCAATAAACTCGGAAATACGAGGAATACAGTGGAATCCACTGGTACCCTCAGACCCCAAAAACTCCGATTGTCCCAAACAAATATACCATTAATAAAATTGTTATTCTCTGGATTATTTACTTGATCAATTATTCGTCATAATTTTTGCGTTAATTTTTATTGATTTTATGACAAAATCAACATATACTAAAAGCAAAAGGGGCGATTGAAATGATAAATTTAAATGCTATAGGAATAAAATTGAAGTCTTTACGCGAAAGAAGCGGTTTAAATCAGGCGCAATTAGCGGCTTTTTTAAACGTAGACCAAAGCTATATTTCAAAATGTGAAAAAGGCGAACGCCAGTTAAGCATTGACGCCTTGGAGAAAGCCTGCAATCTTTTTGGCTGTACACTTCAGGAGTTGTCCGACGAGCATGCAGACATTCAACATTTACAGTTTGCTTTTAGGGCTACATCAATCAGCAGCGAAGATCTTGAGGCAATTGCCGATATCAATAAAATTGCCTTGAATTTAAAACAAATGAAAGCACTATTGGGAGTGGCGCAATCGTGAAAGAGAAGATTGAATTAAATTCCGAAGCAATTATGCTTAGAAAACATTTTGGTGAGGATACAATGTCTCCTCTTGATGTTTTTGCTTTTTTAGGGAAATTAGAAAACCTTACTTTAATCTTTTACCCATTCTCGCAACGAATCAGCGGAATGTGCCTAAAACTTGAGAATGATATGGTAATTGCCGTCAACTCTACGCTCTCTTACGGCCGCCAACGCTATTCCGCCGCCCACGAACTTTATCATTTATTTGTGCAGGATGGATTCCAAAGTACAATTTGCGAGCAAAACATAGAGGCTGAAAAGTCGGACTCCGAAAAAGAAGCCGATGTTTTTGCCTCCTATTTTTTAGCCCCCTATGATTCTTTAAAATCATTTATTCAGGATACCTTAAAAAAACGCGCTCATACTTTAGCGGCTGAAGACGTTATAAAAATTGAACAGTATTTTCAAATGAGCCGGCAGGCGACACTTTTCCGACTTCTGAATGAGGGCTATATTAACAAGGACTTGGCACAAACAATGAAATCCGGGGTGATCAAATCTGCTCTTAAACTGGGGTATGATGCTTCCCTTTACTCGCCTTTGCCGGAAAATAAGCAATATATGACGACCGGCAATTACATTAGGCTTGCGGAGCAACTGAAAGACAATGATCTTATTTCCGACGGCAAATACGAAGAGTTTTTGTTGGATGCTTTTCGATCGGATATCGTTTATAACCTTAACGCAATAGAGGTAGAAAGATATGACTGATACGCTGTTTTTTGATACGGATTGCCTCTCGGCGTTTTTATGGGTTAATAGTGAAAGTGTATTAATCAGTTTGTATGGCGGAAAAATTGTTGTTCCCAAACAAGTTTATGATGAATTATCAAGGCCTTCTGTCCCCCATTTAAAGAAAAAAACCGACGGTCTTATCCAATCCAGAGATATCCGTATCGGCCAAATAATAATGGGAAGCAACGAGGCTTTACTTTATATGAACTTATGTACAAATCCGGCCGTAGCAAGGAGGAAGCTGAGAAAATTCGGGATAGTCTAGATAAGCGGTTTAAGGAATGTGGGTTGGAACTTCATCCCACGAAGACACGCATTGTCTATTGCAAAGATGATGACAGACGAGGTAACTACCCCGATACAACATTTGACTTTCTGGGATATACATTCCGACCAAGAAGGTCAAAGAACAAACATGGGAAGTATTTCATCAACTTCACACCTGCAGTAAGCAACAAGGCGAAGAAGGCTATGCAGCAAACAATTCATGACTGGCGTATGCATTTAAAGCCCGACAAGACCCTTGAAGATTTATCCCGCATATCCCGCATGTTTAATCCCGTACTCAGGGGATGGGTCAATTACTATGGGCGCTTTTACAAATCGGAAATGTACTCAGTACTTAGGCAGAGCTGAGAGGTTCACGTCCGGTTCTGAGAGGGCCTGGGGGTGAGATTCCCCCGGGCTACTCACCTCATTATTGGGGTCATCGGGAGCAAAGAGGATGCGGAAAATATCAAAGCCGACCTCGCTGTGTTCCTAAAGGAGAAAATGGGCCTAACCCTGTCAGTAGAGAAAACCAAAATAACGCATTCAGCGGGGCGCGCAAGATTTCTTGGCTACGATATTTCAGTCTCCCGAAGCCAGGAGATTAAGCGTAAGAAAAATGGAGTGAAGGCGCGCCCGTACACAGGTGTTGTCAAGCTCTATGTGCCGCATGAGAAATGGGAATCGGCGTCGGCGGACGTTCCGCCCTGGATTACCTGATTAAAGTACGGGGCCTGTCCCTTCCCGAGGCGGTGACTCAAATTGACGGCCAAGCGGCGTTACCGGCTGTTCCCTCAAAAAAACCGGCGTCCCCCGAGCCGAGGAAACTGCTTCTGCCGGTGAAAAACGAAAACAATGACCGGATGACCGCTTATCTCGCGGGACGCTGCATTCATAAGGAAATCATCGACTACTGTGTCCAAAGCAAACGATTGTACGAAAGCCGCGATTACCACAACGCGGTGTTTATCGGTTTTGACCGGCAAGGGGTTCCCCGGTACGCCACGCTCCGGGGGACGTCCCGCAGGCGGTTTCTGGGTGAGGCCAACGGAAGCGACAAGCGCTTCTCCTTCTCCATCCCGGCAGAGAACAGTTCCGGCAAGCTCCACCTGTTTGAAAGCGCCATTGACCTGATGTCGCACGCTACCATGGAACTACTTGCCGGCGGCGACTGGCGGCAGGATTTCCGTTTATCCCTCGCGGCATTTACAAACCGAAACAGGATATCGGAGAAAGCACTCCGCCCGCCGCGCTGATGCAATACCTGAAGGACTTCCCCCAAATTCACGACATAGCCCTGCATTTGGACAACGACACGGCCGGACGGCTGGCGGCTAAAGCCATTCAGGCCATTCTTCCCTCCGCCTACGCTGTTTCCGACGAACCGCCGAAACACGGGAAGGATTGCAACGACTATCTGAAAATCGTGCTGGGTCTGCGTCAGCCGAATTATCTGGCAAGATGACCGGACTTGTTTAAGTTATCCAGATGAAAAACAATTTGCAACTTCTTGATTCAGGTTATCATATATGATAACCTAATACTAAGACATGGCATACACTAAGAAGAGAGGTGTATCATGGACTGGCAAGTGGAATATTATAAAAAGGAAAACGGAGATATTCCGGTGCTCGATTTTCTGCTTTCGCTGGAAACAAAAATACGGGCCAAAGCCTTCAATGAGATAGAACTGCTGGAAAAGCACGGTACCGAATTAAAAGAACCTTACGTAAAACCTGTAAAAGGCGAACAATATAAAGGCCTTTTTGAACTGAGAATCAAATTTGCGTCCGACATCAGCAGGATATTCTATTTTACGTACCGCCAGAAGACTTTTGTGCTGCTTCACGGTTTTACCAAGAAAACCGACAAAACGCCGCAGCGGGAGCTCCAAAGGGCGCTCAGATATAAGGAAGATTATGAAAGAAGGTGTGACAATGAGTAAAGCGGGAGCAAAATCTTCCGAAATGAAAGAACTTTTAATGAAAGACGAAGAATTCAAGGCGGAGTATGAAAAGCTGAGACCGCGCTACGAAGTAATATCCCAAATCATCGAAGCCCGAACCAGCCAAAACATGACGCAGGAAGAACTGGCGCTTCGGGTCGGGACGCAGAAATCCAATATCAGCCGCCTGGAAAGCGGAACGTACAATCCGTCCCTTGACTTTTTGTCCAAGGTTGCCCGGTCACTCGGGAAAGAAGTACAAGTCACATTGAAATAATATGGTAAAAGTCAATATGGATCACATGGTAATCAAATTAAGGCACTGGATGAGTGCCTTTTTTATTGCGTCTACAAATTCATATCGGTAATCCCAAAATTTATTATATTTCGGATCATTAACGTTGCATAAAAAATGTTCAAGAATTTCAACCAGAAAATAATACCCTCCATTTGGTAAATATGGTGTATACAGGTAGTTTGGTTTCTCTTCTCAACTTTAAAGGGGCAGCGACTTAAGAAGGTAGCCTTGGCTTAAGCGCCTACAGAGCAACACAGATAGCAGACTCACCGACGGAGATATTATTGCATTGGACGATTCCAAGATTGAGCATCCTTTCGGTAAAAAGATTCCTTTTCTTTGCTGGCTCTTTGACAGTTCTCAAAAACGTC
>JAAYUV010000077.1 GCA_012517475.1 Peptococcaceae bacterium
GAAATGATAATAATACCCCTTTAGGGGTGGCTTGAAAAAATGTGCGGCTGGAAGACCTTTCAGCGAGCCTTGAGGCTCTGCCAAGTAAAATGCCCTTATAGGGCTAGAGCAAACCACCCGCTAAGCGGGTGGTGCTGATTTCCAAAGTAATTCATCAATGTAGACAGGAATTGGGAAAAATATAGAGAAGTCTTCACATGGTTCGTTTACAATTTCGGTATAACTCAGGGAAATGGAGGAGTGATAATGGGTAAACGCCTACAGACAGCAGGTCTTATCGGTTTGATCATCATTCTGCTGACCGGCGCGATTGGAGTTTTAAACTATACTTCAGACAGCACAGATAAAAAGGAAATACTAACGGTCCAAGACGTTGCCAAAACGCTTCAAGAGGCCGGATTAACCTTAGTCCCCGACAGACATGAGAACCCTGCCGGTTATAAAATGGGGCAGGCTGTCCCATGTATCTATCAGGTAAAAGAGTTTGACGGAACGCTTTTTCTCTATCATTTTGCCTCGATCGGGGAAAGGAACACAGCGTATAATCAATGGGAAGAAGCCAATAGAAAGAACACCGGCGGCTCTCTCTCTAATGTGTTTACACCAAATTGGCAATATCAATTAGCTTTTGCAGCGAAGAATACAATCCTCGTTATTGGTTTACCCCAATTTCCGGACGTAGAATCTGCACAGAGAATAACCCCTCACATTCTGAACTTGGGGAAGGCTGTCTTTTATAACTTAAATGAGGGAGAACAGGTTGTTTATCAAGGAGAAGGCCAGTACTGGAAAGGGAAAGTCATTATCCATTACTATAATCATTTTTGGACGGATGATAAAGGCGTTAACCGTTATGACGGTTGGAATCGTGAACAACCGTTACTGGCGTTTAAAGGGGATCCTGAAACGATTCACGGCGATTTCAGCTATCAATTTCTGACTCCCACAGGTGGAATGGGTGGCACATCTTCGGACGGATTTGATGCCAGGCAGTTTACGGAAAGGGATAGTGTTTTTAACTATGGCAGTACTGTTCTAAGTTTAAGAGGAGCCATTGGCGGGATGGGCGGTTATTTCCCTCAAAAAAACAGTGTTTATACTTTGACGGTGAAATGGAATACCAACCAGGAAACCTTTAATCTAATGGCTGTTGAATAAGGTACTAAACAGCATAATGCTTGCCATGACTTTTTTCCATTAATACCCAATGTCGACATCTCCGTATTGTGCCGTTTAGCCGGAATGAAAAGCGCTTACGCCGGTATTGTCGCCTATTGCTCGCAGCAGGCGGGGATTAACATAGGATAAGGCGGGTGGCCGGTTATAACGAAGATTGAACACTGGAGAACATCAGGAACATGGTGTGAGGACTCCGGCAGCCTTCTTTATTATTCAGGAAAATTTTATATTTGATGTCAGAAAATCTGGGTTGCTCCGTATTAACTCATGAGAAACTTCTCAAGGAGTGGATGAAGGTGGCGGGGAGATGGAGATAAACGGCACAAATTATGTGGCGCAAATGAAGAAGAAAAACAGAAGAGCGCTGGAATTTGCGATGGATACCTATAGCAATCTGGTTTACAGTGTCGTGCGAAGTGTACTGAAGGCCGGCTTCTGTGAGCCATACGTTGAAGAGTGTATCAACGATGTTTTCTTGTCCGTGTGGAACAACATGGAAAGCTTTGACCAGACCAAGGGCGACTTTAAATGCTGGATTGCGGCTATCGCCAAATATAGGGCCATTGATTACCAAAGGAAACTCAGCAGACAAAATTCCGTAGAATTCTTCGATGACAACGAACTGTATGATGAGCTTACCACGGAAAACATTGTGGTATCTAAGGAAAACAGGAAAGAACTGTTAATGGCTATCCGGGACATGAATGATCAGGACAGGGAAATCTTCATCAGGCGTTACTTCCTTTCAGAAGGCATAGAAAACATAGCCAGGACATTTTCTGTAGACAGGAATGTCGTAGATCAAAGGCTTTCCAGAGGACGAAAGTTCTTAAAGGAAAAGCTGGTCTGGAAAGGAGAGGTTCTGTAATGGATAATAAGAGTTTTTACCTGGAAGAAAAAGATATCTTTGCGTTATTCAATGAAGTCAGGTTTGATCAGCACGAATTGGAGCAAGTGGCCGCTGAGATGCCTGAAATTCTCAAGGCCAGGATCAAGAAAAACGTGCAAAAGGAAATCAGGGACAAAATTTGTCTGAAGACGGCCAAAAGAGTTTCCATAGCCGCAGCCCTATTGCTGGTCATATTAATAGGAGCCGGGACCGTGTCTCCGGCTTTGGCCAGGAATATTCCGGGTATTAATTCCATATTCCGGATACTGGACGATAAATTCGGGTCCTACGAAGAATATATTCCCTATTCCCAGCTGGTGGACAAAAGCGTCACCGACAACGGTATAACCCTTAGCATCAATGAGGCTTTGGCGGACGATTCCAAGCTGATTTTAGGGTATACCATCAAAAGCGACCGGAAAATTGAGGATTTGCAGGTCGTAGGTTTAATGAGGTTTTTAAAGGTCAACGGCAGTACGGTCGGCGGAGGAGTCAGTTCCGGGGAGTATCTTGACGACACAACCTTTGTCGGCATTGATGAGATAAACTATAATGCCAATTCCCTGTCCTTTTCGGATCAATTGAAGGTTGATTTGCATGTGGATGATATTATGGGCATCAAAGGCCATTGGGATTTTGCCTTCACGGTTCGAAGGCCGAGCTGGTAAAAAAGACGACGGTATTCAAGACCAACAATCAGGTGGATTTACCGGAAGGCATGGTGACGATCGATAAGATCGTGTTTACCCCCATCGACAGCACGATTTATTTCAGCGGAAACTACAAAGATAAAAACGCTGCAACCAGAGCCATGGATGCCTTTATTTACAGTTGGTTTGTTTTTGACGATCAGGGCACGGAACTCTCATCGGGAGGTGGCACTTTTGGCGGAAGTAATGCACCTCCTGGTAAGGATTTCAGCGGAACGGCCCAATTCCAGGCAGTAAAAAATATCCCCTCGTTTATTACGGTAATTCCATGCAGGTTCCAGGTGACCAGCGGCGGCGGTGTAAGCGAAAATCTGGAAACCGGTGAAGTGACTCCTATCGTAATAAAAGGAGCGAACCCCGGCGAGAGTATAAAAGTTATCGACGGTAATTACCCGTTGGAGCTGTCCCAGGGAAAGATGGGGAAATTAATTATTAAGAACATACAAACCGAAAACGGGAAAACAGTTGTCCGCTATACGGCTGAAGGTAAAGCGCCCTATTTTCAGGGGACCAACTTATACTTAAAAAATGCCGCGGGGGAATATGTACACCCCGAAAGGTATGACATCAGAAGGGATGCGGAACATCCCAACGATTTTACCATGGTATTCCCGGCTATTGATTTAAACAAACAGTACAGGGTCTGCACAAGTCAGTTTGCAAGTATCGATTTCATGGAGGACCGGAAAATTAAAATCGAGCTCGAGAAACACTAATCAAACCTATTCTCTTTTTTAACCTCAAAAGTGGATGGGTTCATGATAACCAGCTCTAACTTTTTAGCCTTGGCCCGGTTTACGCGGCTTTTGTTTGTCTGAAGAATTAATAATCTCCGTCATATCAATCATATTTCTGTTGATTTATGTTTCTCTCACTTGACAGGAATCCTTCCGTAGTGATATATTTGTATCAACAAGAGATAAATATGTCACTATGGGGAGGCGAGTGATAATGAAGAAGGGAATAGGAAAATATTGGTGGCTCTGGGGACTATGGGGTTTCTGGGGTTGTTTCGGATTTCGTTACTTCTTCACCCATGAGATAGGGGATTTATTCTACTTTTCTTTTTTTGCTTTTTTTGGATTTTACTTTATAGGAAAGCTGTCACTTGAGATGCCTGATGAGCGGTATAAGGCAAATGCCCAAAAAGCAATATCGAAGGCCGCATTTATTCCGGCGATTGCCTTATTTATTATCGGCTTCAGCGGTACGTTTCCTTTTGGAACAAAAGAATTGATGGTAACCCTCAGTGCGCTTGGCTGGGCCGCGTTTCTCATCACCTATGCCATCCTTTTTTATTATTATGAAAAACTTTGACGATCATAGGAGATGGATATGGGCGAATTTATATCGAATCTGAGAAAATACCGCCAGCTTGCTGAACTGACACAGGAAGAGTTGGCTGAAAGGGTTGGTGTCCGCCGCGAAACCATTGTGCGGCTGGAAGCAGAGAAATACAACCCGTCATTGAAGTTGGCCATTGATATTTCCAGAGCGGTAAAGGCTCCGATTGAAGATATTTTTGAATTTCCTGATTAATTTTGGAGTAAATTAACTCGCGAGTTGGTCTGCGTGCCATAATTCCGCTTTCGTCTGTTGCGCCATCCGTGGCGCAATTTGAAAAACATTCGTTCTACTTTAACAGTTGCTCTAAATTCACAAAAACGTCTTGGGAGACTGCCCCCAGTCCGCCTAAAGTGACTATTTTCTTTGAGGATAGTGTACTTAAATATTGCGTGTTTACTTCAGCCGGAATGCTGTTGGAACGAACTAAAATGATTGGAGATGAAGTCGATCCTGCAAAGATTGAACCGGCAAGAGCATCCGGGAAATTGACGCCTGTCGCGACAAACAGGTTGTCGCTGGAATCACCGAAGATTTCTTTTGCTATTTTTCAGCCAGTTCATTTTCAATATTGCCGCTAATTACGCCTTCTCCGCCCACAATCGTAATTTTAGTCGGTTCCAGATCTTTCAAATATTCAAGCGTCGTATCGGGGATATCGGTTTGTTTAACCAGAACCATGGGTATGCTCTCTGCAGCCGCATAGGGAGAAATAGAAAGTGAATCGGGGAAGTTTTTTCCCGTGGCGATGATAACCTCGCCGCCATGCTGGGGTTGAACTTTTTTGGCTATTTCCGCGGCTGTGGAATATCTGTCTTCTCCGGCTAACCGTTTTACGGAATAAGCGCCCTGAAGATTCTTCAGGACAGTTTCAAAATTCGCCGGAATGACGCCCGTGCCGCCTAAAATATAAATATTCCCCCCGGGTTTCAAAACCCTTTGTATTTCATCAAGCGTGGTTTTATTATCAGATTTAGGATCAACCAGTAATAGCGGAGCATTATTCAAAACACCCATGCTAGCCCCGGCGAAGGCGTCCGGGAAGTTATTGCTTGTGGCTAAAATAACGGAATCGGCGCTCTGTGCAAGCGGCAGCATCTTTTTGGATATGGCGACAGCGGTTTCAATCCGGTTATCTCCCGCTAGCCTGGTATCATCCGGGATTAAAGAGTCGACAACGAGACCCGGTAATGATCTGTAATCTCCTGTTCCATCCCCAAGCATTCCGTTATTCAATCTTCTTCAAGTCGGTTAGACCTTCAACTTGTGTTGGAATGTTTTTATCGGTAGTCGTACCGTCCCCCAGCTGCCCGCAAATATTTTCTCCCCAAGCCCAGGCCGTTCCGTCGTTTTTTATAGCAGCAGAATAATACAGACCGCCTGAAATATCCGAAACATCGGATAAAGAGGGAATAACAGTCGGCGTTGGGACACAATTGCCTCCGGTATCATATCCAAGCATTCCGGAAGAATTGGTTCCCCAGCTTAAAACAGTTCCATCATCTTTGATCGCCAGGACATGGCTTTGACCTGCTGAGAGGCTGGTAATTCCCGAGAGCCCCTCAATTTTAGCAGGAAGAAAACGATTATTCGTTGTTCCGTCACCCAGTTGCCCTTCGGAGTTATTGCCCCAGGTCCAGACATTGCCCTCCTGATCAATGGCAAAAGAAGACATCCCTCCTGCGGCAATTTGAGTAATAAACGGAAGGCCTTTGGCCATAACCCGATAAGGCCTGGTTTTTGTTGTTCCGTCTCCAATTTGTCCGTATTGATTGTATCCCCAGCCCCAAACATTTCCGTCTGAGTCAAGCGCTAAAGTATTCTGACCGCCTCCTGCAACAACAATAAATTTGGTTTCATTCGCTAAGACAGGTGGTGAAAAAATAAGAAAACAAAGCATGATAAAAGATAATAATAAAGCTGTTGTTTTTTTCAATTTTTGCACTCCTTAATATGTTGATAAAGGGGTTGACATTGGCCATGTTTTGGTTCCAACTCCAAATAGTTTTTCGGACGGAGGTTCTGAAAAGGACCCCGTCACGGAAAACTATTTTTTATCATTACTTATTTGTTATTCATAAGTAACCTGAAGGGTACCCGGATCAATTATAACCAGTTCCAGATTCTTAGCCCTGGCCCGGTTCACGGTAGCCATCGTCCCTCCAAACTTGCCGTCAAAAACGGCGATCAACCTTTGAGACCTGTCAACAAGATAGCGGTTGCGTTCCAGATAACAATGCTTATGATAATTCCTGCTGACATAAGTTTCCAGGTCGTACTTGGCAAGTAGCCCGAAGTACCTGTCCCGGTCTTCTTCCTGCCAGTGATCGGCCTGGGTCTCGCAAGCCAGGGCAGCTTCCAGGGTAATCTCCGGATACCGTTTCCGTAAAGCGATCACCGCTTCCGCAAAATAAGTGTCCGATCCCAAAGCGAAGCCGCTGATAAAGTGGGTATACCCGTTCTTTATCGCGGCTTCTGTTTCTATGTAAATTAATACTTTCAAATGCACGCAGGCGAGACTTTTTTCGTCATTCTTGAAAGGGAGCTTGGAAGGGCGGTAGCCGGAGAAACCGCAGGTTTTGGTTATAGTCATTTAAGCACCCCATTTGATATAACTCCTAAAGGAGATTAATTACTTCTGAGGTAATTATATCACTTCTATTACTCCTATGCTATATTAATTTACTCTTATGGTTATATTAATTAAGGAATATATTATTTTATAACGCTTGTTGATACAATCAAGCCAAAAGACAATGGAGTGTGTTCCATATGGTTAGAATCAAGTTGTCCGAGTTGCTTGGAAAACATAAAATGAATCAAAAGACGTTATCGACGCTTACCGGAATCAGACCAGCAACGTTATCCAAGATGTATTATGAAGAGACCAAGAGGATAGAAATAGATCAGATCAATAAAATATGTGCTGTGTTTAAATGCAAAATCGAGGATTTGATTGAGTACGTTCCAGATAATAACGGGATATAAATTTTTCAACCGCCATTTTATCATGAATGGCGGTTGATAGTTTTGAAGAGATTTTAATATAATCTGCCTGTTATGAGGTGACCTAACTCTCGTGATTGTTCGTATCTATTGCTATATATATATATATAAGAAATATTGCTAGAAAAATATGGATGAAATATAATAAATTTAGCTTACCGGATGGGGTGATATGATGAAATCGAAAATTGTTGCCTATATTGAAAAAGATAACGAATCCAGCATGTATGTTGCAATTGTCCCTGGAATTCCCGGAGCCCATACACAAGCAGAAACTTTGGATATATTACAGGAAAAATTAAAAGAAGTCGTGGAATTATGTTTGGAAGAGATGGATCCGGAAGAAAGAAAATCATTACCGGATTTTGTGGGGATACAACAAATTTTGGTGGCGGTATGACCACTGATCAGACAAATACTGAATGAAAATAACATATCGATTGAGGAGTATAAAAACTTGTTGAACGATTTATATACCTTCAATGCAGAAAGATAAATCCAAACCGCAGAAAGGCGGTTTTATTTTTTGTCACATTTCTATTGTTTTTCTTTACCATCAGACAGGAACTACAAAAAACAAAGAGAATAATAACAAAAATAGGGAATTTAAACAAATATTGAAGCAAAACTTAATTAATTTTTTAAATGATTAATTCGGATATGGATATGAGGAAACAAGACTAAAACAGATTGACTTTAGGTGAACATTATGAACAAAAGTCAACGTCAAAAACAATTAGTCAAACTCATAGCTACCTCTCCTTGGGTATATACCGTTGAAAGACTGGCCGGCAAACTGAACGCAAGTACTCAAAGTATCTATCGGGACCTCAACGAGCTGGAAGCTAACAGTTATCAATTTAAAAAGGATGAAGCAGGCCGGATTTATCTTCTGGAAGCCGGTTGGGATACTCTTGGCCTTATAAAAGAATCCACAATCCGACAGGTTGAAATCCTGCGTTTTATTGCCGCTTCCAAAAACGGATTGCGTATTCGAGACATTGAAAAACACTTTCATTTACATAATGAGAGTAGTGAAAAGACCATTGAACGCGATTTAAAAGAACTTGGCCAAAAGCATCTCATCACCTGTCAAAATGGGGTTTACACCTTGCTGTCAAACCAGCTTTTACCTCCCGTTCACTTAGACGCGACTGAGAAAAACCTATTAATTGAAGCCTTAGCTCTTCAGGGGGAGTTATCCCCCCGTAAGGACGAAGCAAAATCTATTTTAGCCAAATTGCAGGTTTCTTTAGAAACACCATCAACTCAAAACGAAACTGTTATTTTGCATGGCAGAAGACCTGTAGATAATTTGCGACGGAATAATTATTGTTTGTGCTTGGAGAAATACGCTCAAAGTAGGGAAAAAATATCGATTCTTTACCGCCGAGGAGTGGAACCGGCCTTGGAAATTTCGGTAAATCCTCTAGGACTTGTTTACTACTGGGCACTCGATAACTGGTATTTGGTTGCCCAGGATCAAAACTTCCTGCAAATCAAAACTTATTTGTTGGATCGAATTCTATTAATTGAGCCAAAAGGAGTAACCTTCTCCCTGCCGGAGGGATTTCACATGAAAAAATGGTTTAAATTCTCTTGGGGAATCTTCCGCACCGGGGAACCGGTAAAAGTAGTAATCCGTTTTTATCCTTATTACTCCACAATCCAAAGAGTTAAGGAAGAATTAAAAAATCGGGAAACCTGCTTCTTTAGCGAAGAAAATGGTGACTTAATTGTTGAGGATCTGGTCGATGGATTAGATGAGATCGCCGTATGGCTTAGAGGTTTTGGACCAGGCGCTGAAGTCATTGCGCCTTTAGAACTTAGGGAAAAAGTTCAATTTGAGTTAGAAAAAATGCTTGAGATCTATGGAGGACATTAAGAATGGATTCCTTAGCCAGAATGACACAGATTTTGGCCTTACTTGAAGCAAACCCTCAAGGTATAAGCGGTGAAAAACTTGCCCAGGCTTGTAATATTTCTTGGGCACAGTTGCAAAAAGATTTAGAAACGATGACGCTGGCTACGGAAAACCCCATACCCCTGTATACCGATACTGATGAATTGAGTAGTGATAGTGACCCGGAGCTTACTCCCCAGAGTAAATGGTTTTTAGAAACATCTTGCAAGAGAAATTGTCCGGTCTTTTTAACGGTTGGGGAAACACTACAAATCTTAGACGGGTTGGATCTAATTCAACATTATCAAAAGAAAACGAATTCTTTAAGGCAAAAAATATCCGCTGGCCTTGATTTGAACCAGCAAGAAAGTTTTCGATACATCAAAGGAACTATGACCCCGGTTGAACGCATGGATGAGGAAATACTGCGAATTATTAGCCTAGCAATTCGCTGCAGGAAAAAAATAAGGTTTAATTTCAATTCCCGAGTTACCATTGCTGCACCATTAGGGGTAGTCTATTACTCCCGTTTGCGGCAATGGTATTTTGTTGCCCAAATTGATCAGATGATAAAGACCTATAATTTTTCCAAAATTGAAAACATGCTGCAAACAACCGATTCTTTCACCTATCCTGAAAGCTTTTCCCTGCAGGAATGGCTGGCTCCCCGCTGGGGGATGGAATTTGGAGAGAGCATGCATGTGAAAGTGAGATTTCTGAACCGTTCCCAGACGTTTGCTAAAGTTCGTAAAGATGTCGCACACCGTCGATGTCATTTGACTGAAGGAGACGGGGGAAAAATATTAATCTTTGAAGACGACGTTATTGGAAAAAACGAATTTATCGCCTGGATTCTCGGTTTTGGTTCCGCGGCCGAAGTATTGGAACCCGTTAAGCTTCGCCAGGAGATTTTGGCAAGAATAAAGACTGCCTTGGCAAGATATAGTTAAGACTTCTCAACTTTTTGTCACTCCCTTTTGCTACACTAATTCTGTAAGCGGCGAAAATAGATGGATGAAAAGGAGAAAAGAGTATGGTTATGCAAGCCAGATATCTTACAAAATCCCGTTTCAAGCAGGCAAGAGAATGTCCGACAAAACTTTATTATACAGGAAAATCTGAATACGCCAATCAGAACATTGAAGATTCCTTTCTCTTAGCCTTAGCTGACGGTGGATTTCAAGTCGGCGAACTGGCCAAATATTATTTTCCCGGTGGCTATGAGATCAAAACCTTGGATTACGAAGAAGCTTTATCCGCAACAAGTGAATTATTAAAAAAAGACCATGTTGTGATTTTTGAAGCAGCTATCCGCTGGCAGAACCTGTTTATCCGCGCCGATATTCTGATCAAAAACAAAGATCAGCTGGAATTGGTGGAAGTTAAAGCAAAATCATTTGCTGAAGCGTGCGAAAATATTTTTTGGACCAAAAAAGGTACACTTTCTTCAGAGTGGCAGTCCTATCTGGAGGACGTAGCTTTCCAAAAATATGTTCTTAACCAGGCTTATCCGGAATATTCCGTTTCAGCCTATTTGATGATGGCAGATAAAAGCGCTAGATGTCCGACAAACGGACTGAACCAGAAATTCAAGCTTACCAAAGACCAAGATGGAAGAAGGAGTGTCATTGTATCTCGGAATTTATCCGCTGAGGATCTTTCACCTTGGATTCTTGGTAAAGTTAATATTGATAATTGCTGTAGGTTTATTTACACCAGTATTTATGAATTTGACAACAGGCAATTAACTTTCTCTGAACTTGTGAATATTTTTGCTGATTACTATAACCGGGACACAAAAATAATACCTATCCTGTCTCTGAATTGTTCTACTTGTGAATTTCGGGCAACAGAGCCTGAATTGGCGGCAGGACTAAAGAGCGGCTACCATGAATGTTGGCAGGAAACCTTGGGTTGGACAGACCGGGATTTTGCGGAACCAACAGTCTTTGATATATGGAATTGCCGGAAAAAACAAACGTTTCTAAGTGAAGGCCGCCTCAAACTGACTGAAATTACAGAGCAAGATATCTCTCCAAGAAGCGATGATAAACCAGGGCTTTCGACCTCTGAACGCCAGTGGCTGCAGATCAAAAAGACCCAAACTAACGATTTGACTTGTTGGCTTGATCGAGCAAATTTATCCGCCGAAATGCAAAAATGGGTTTATCCGTTGCATTTTATTGACTTTGAAACCGCAATGGCCGCTATTCCATTTTATAAAGGCAGACACCCTTATGAAGGGATTGCTTTTCAGTTTTCCCACCATGTGGTTTACGCTGATGGCAGGATTGAACACCATGGTCAATATTTAAATACCCAACCAGGGGTCTTTCCAAATTATGATTTTATCAGAACCCTAAAGAAAGAATTGGAGCTGGATCAAGGAAGTATTTTCCGTTACGCCGCCCATGAAAATACTTATCTAAATCTTATCTACCAGCAGCTAACGGAAGACCCAACTCCAATTGTAGATAGGGAAGAACTCTGCGGATTTATCCGCACCGTCACGCAGGCAGTAAAAGGCAATAGCCTACAATGGACCGGTCACCGCAATATGATCGATATGTTGGAGCTTGTCAAACGATTCTATTATGATCCGGTCACGAAAGGCTCTAACTCTATTAAACATGTATTACCAGCAATTCTTAATCGCTCAGGTTTCCTTCAGGAAAAATATTCCCAACCTATCTATGGCGCAGCAGGAGGCATCCCAAGCTTGAACTATCAGAATTGGACCTGGATCGCGTATGAAGACGGCAAGGTTATTGACCCCTATAAGCTTTTGCCGGTGATGTTCCAGGATGTGTCCCAAAAGGATTTCACACTTTTAAGCGATAGCGATGAACTAAGAGACGGAGGGGCAGCCCTGACCGCCTACGCCCGGTTGCAATTCGAAGAAATGTCGGAATACGAGCGTTCAGAAATTGAAAAGGCCCTGCTGAAATATTGTGAACTGGATACCTTGGCCATGGTCATGATTTATGAAGGGTGGAAGGTTTTAATAGGATAATCATAAATGTCTATTTTAATAGATTGAGCCAATTGATAAAGCGTAAATTTACAATAAAATTAGTTTAATTACGTTTATTATTATAGGAGAAGGAATAACAATGGAAAATCTGACTAATCTTATTGAACAATTCCAACAAATATATAACAAGGATCAGTCCCAAAAAGCGCTGGAAGAACACCGTCAATTTCTTAACAAGTTCCCCTTGGAAAAACTAAAAACCATGACCGTAGAGGAATATGCCTTAGGCAAAAGCAAAACCGGTTCCTTCAGCTGGTGGTTGGAATACACGCTGACTCCCGGCAGCATCAAAGGGGGGAGTGCGGCCAAACATATTATCTACTACAGTAAAAAAGACGCCGCCTGGAAATATCCCAAAGAGTATAACTCGGTGGAGGATGCCTGGGAAAAACTGCGTTCTGACATTTTGGAATTAATCGCTTCCTATGACCAACAACCGTTTAGCGGAATATCACCTAACAGTCTTCTTTACTCGGCCAATATGCTGAAAGGGAAAATCCTCTACCTTTATCATCCGGATAAATTCCTGCCAATTTACAATCTGGAACATATCCATAAATTCTTACAAGCCTTGGATGTACCCAAAGAAAAATGGCAGGGCAAAGATAATGTGGAGTGTAACCAAGTATTAAAAAGCGCAGTTGCTTATATAGAAAGGCTTAAAGAATGGGATCCGGAATTAACTACCCGATTTCTTTATCATACTTTTAAACCGGACTATAAGTATTATAAAATTGCTCCAGGCCAGGATGGTGTGTACTGGGAAGAGTGTCAAACCGGTGGCTACATATCCATCGGCTGGAATGAAGTCGGCGACTTGCGTCAATATCCCGACTATGATGAGTTTAAAAATGCTTTCCTCCAATATAATTTTCAAAAAACAACAGCGAAAAACACGGAAAAAGCCAATGAATTATGGCTCTTCTATAATTTAAAACCCGGAGACAAAATCCTGGCGAACAAAGGGTCTTCCCTTATTCTGGGAATCGGTACCGTTTCCGACCAGGGCTATGACTACAGGGATGACTTGAGCACGCAGAAACACGTGGTATATGTTACGTGGGAAAAAGTCTTTAATCCTCCTTTGGAAATTCCCAAGCAGGACTATTGGCCCTTCAAAACTATCTTAGAGATCAGCGTCAAAGAATACCTGGTTTGGACAGACCCGGTAATGAATAGAACTAGCAAATCCATAATTACGACATATAGCAGTGAGGAAGAACGGTTCTTTTCTCGCCTAGAAACGGCCTTGGAACACAAGGGCCAGTGTATTCTCTATGGCCCCCCGGGAACCGGCAAAACCTTTTTAGCCCGCAGGTTTGTCCAGTGGAAAAACGAGAAAGAAAACATTCTAGGCCAGACAGAAAAAAAGCCCTGCGTTTATGGCTGATGGTGGCCTCCGTACAGCAGTTTAAATGGGAAAGCATTTTGAACAGAGGCGAATATGTAGACTTCGATCTCAAAAGCCTAAAGCAAAATTTTCTTGCCGCTCAAGCAGGGGACAAGGTCATTTGCTACAAAGGCGGGGACAATGACCGTGGAATTGTCGGCATTGCCGAAATCGCCCAGCCATATGACGGAAATCACCTTCGAGTTAAAGGCCTGCGCCAATTCAGCAGCACGATTCCTTTTGATCATTTGAAGGAATCGGATGTCTATCAAAACAGCCAAGCCGGTCGCATGAATAACAGGGGAACTATGTTTACGGTGGATTATGAGTTTTCCCAGTGGTTGAAAGATTATTTGCTGGAAGCCGGTGATCAAGAAGCGGCCGGTTTAATTGATGATGTCACTGCCAGCAATAATTTGGAAATCTGTACTTTCCATCCTTCCTATAACTATGAAGATTTCATAGAAGGCTATAAACCGATGCCTGGCCCTAACGGTCAGGTCACCTTTAAGTTGGAATCCGGCTTTTTTGCCAGAATCTGCGCCAAAGCGCAGGAACAAGAGGACAAAGGGGTTCCTTATTTCGTGATTATCGATGAAATTAACCGTGGCAATGTGCCCAAGATCTTTGGAGAAATTATCACTCTTCTAGAAAAAGACAAGCGGGGAATGGAAGTAATTTTGCCTCAGAGCAAACAGCCTTTCAGTATACCTCCCAACCTCTATTTAATTGGCACGATGAACACGTCCGACCGCAGTATCAAAATGATGGATGCGGCCTTGAAAAGAAGGTTCGTTTTTATCGAATGCATGCCTCAAACGGTGCTGATAGATAAAAATATCGACAGGATAGGGCTCAGCCCAGGGGCCATTCTCCGGCAGCTGAATGCCAAGCTTACTACCATGGTAGGCAGGGACAAGCAGATAGGCCATGCTTACTTTATGCGAAACGGGGCGCAAATTACCACGGCCGACGAGCTTAAAGAAATTTATGAACTGGAAATCATACCGCTCGTGCAGGAATATTGTTTTGACGATTACCAGCAGTTAGCCGAGATCATTGGACAAAATTTCGTGGATGTACAAAACATGACCATTCAGTGGGAAATTTTTACCGGACCTGAGGACATCTTTATCTCCGAAATAACCAAACATTTTAATAGTTAACTTCATGAAAAAAACCATTATCTTAAGCGAATATAATACGGAACTTATTGAAGGATACTGCTTAAAAAGCGAAGAAGAAAAAGATTATTTAAGCCGTATGGCTTATGAACAGACAAACAACAGGCGCGAGCAGCGTTTCTACTTCGATGAATTAACCACTGGCTTACGGATTCAGACCTTAAGCTGGGTAGGGGTTATTGAACTGAAAGAGATCCGGATTATTATCCAGCCCAAATTCAACAACGGCTTTCAGGACCTCATCGATGTTATTTGTTTTATCAATGAAGTTCCTTTTTGCCGCTGGCATGATAGCCTGACGGAGCTGGCCAAATCGGATTTCATGGAATTATTCTGCCGACTTTTCCTGCAGGAACTGGAGAAACTCTGGCAGAAAGGCCTTTACAAAGAGTATATCAGCGAAGAAGATAACCTCAGGCAGTTGCGGGGCAGGCCGGACCTGGTCCATAACCTGCAGTATAACCATACCAAGCCCACCCGGATCTATTGCCGCTATGATGAACTGGTGACGGATATTGTCGATAACCAAATTATTCGCTTGGCCCTGGAAATTGTCGCTCGTTTCCGACTCAGCCCCGAGACCGAAAGAAAACTAAGCCGCTATCGTACGGAATTTGCATTGGTATGCGATAGCTACCTGGGAGAGGATTGGCCTCAGTTTTTCTATCACCGTCTTAACGCCCATTATGAACTGGCTCATAAACTCAGCTATTACCTGGTCAAGCAAAGATCCCACAAGAATATTTACTGTTTCCAGGACCAGGCGTTCGCTTCCTTCTTATTCGATATGAATGATATCTTTGAAAGCTTTGTGGCCACCTTGCTGAAACGGTATCTGCCGTCATGGTACCGGGTTGAAAGCCAGAAACGTGTCACCACGGCAATTTGCCAAGATGGAGCCAGTTACCGGCATATCATTCCCGACTTGATCGTTACTGATAAAAAGAGTGGCCATCAGCTTGTGCTGGATACCAAATACAAAAACTATAACCGCAAACCCGTAGCGACCGAGGATATTTTTCAGCTTGCTTTCTACGCCCAATGCTTTTCCCAGCCGGAGGAAGGTTATCATCAATCTGTTCTGCTTTATCCACGTTATTGGGGCGAAGTACCCGGAAATGCAAGGATAGATTTATTGCCGGGAAATCTTCATGGCGGATATCTTCGCTTGCGGGATATATCGGTTGAAGAGACGCTGGATTTGATAAGAGGTGGTAATAAAGATAGGCTAAAAGAGACAGCCTTTCATTTGGTTTGTACATAATAAATCCTTCTCGATATTAATTAGAGGAGAGCGCTATATTAGTATAGAAGTATTTATGGAGGTAATTCCCAGAAACTATGTACGTTTCGAAAGGGGGGACCAAAAATATTTAGCGAAGCCAGAGAAGCCTCAAACCCAGAAAGACTGGTAACCGCAGCAGAAATAAGCAAAAAATTTAAAGCCAATATTCGGGCAAAAGAAAAAATATTTATATGCCCCGACTGTTGTGAATATGTCAGTTTTGTCTACAGTACAGCTATAAGTTCTCACTTTCGGCACGAAAATTCAGATGGGTCAAGAATTTGCGAGATCTATCAGCGTAAAACAACCGGCAATCAGCCTTATTCTCCTTATGAAAGGGCAGGCTTACCTCTTTATTTATTAAGAAGGGGAGATTGCTTTAGTCTGAATATTGGCTTTTTTCCCATAGAACAGCAGGCTTTGACGGATGCCGCCGTTGTCGGATTAAGGTTTTCCTTATTTACACAAGACAATATTAAACTGACGACAAAGTATATTAACGCAGAATCATTTTCCAGCCAGACAACGGTTCTTTTACAATTGACTAATATAAGTAAGGAATACCGCCTGCAATTTAGCCACCAGGCAATTCCAAGGGAAATAGATGAAAAATGGAACAATCCCATAGAGGGTTTTGACGAGGCAGGGGCTTTTTTTCAATTTCATGAGCAGGGCGGAGTTAAAATAAAAAATGGCGGATCAATTGAGGTGAATAATGATTATTATTTGCTTTCACAAGATGATCCCCGGCAGTCTTTGGATGACAGTCTGGTAGAAAAAGTTGGAGAAATTATTTTTACTACGGATTATTGGACTAAGTTTGTTTTCAATGTTTACCGGATAAAGATTAACAGTATCACTAAACTCAACCAAAAATTTTGTTTGGAACGGAGAGTATTGCTGGTCTCAGGCTCTTCCAAAATCAATCCTCTGTGGCCGCCTTGCAATAAACAAGAGCAATTCTATATTTATGATCAAAAGAGAGAGCATAAGCAAACCGTCTTTTTCCTTTTAAAAGCACCTGTAACAACTGGGTCAGAACATCACGTTCTTACTTATCCTAACCGAAATATCAGAATAATGTATGAAAAACGCCGCAAATCTTTAGGCAATAAACGAAATGACATTCCTGTCCAATATATTGCGGAAATCACCAAAATCTATGGCGATTTTACGGAAAATGAAATCAGTAAGATCTTCCGCAATGAGGAGTTCGGCTACGCCAAAATCGTTGTAGAGCGACCAATGGTCGATGAGAATGGTCAGCCTGTTCTGAAGAAAGGTCAGGTCCAGCCGGACAGCAACCTGAGGGATACCGAGAATGTGCCACTGACAGAAGATATCGACAGTTACTTTGCCCGCGAAGTATTGCCTTTTGCTCCGGATGCCTGGATTGATAAGAGTAAGACGAAGATCGGCTATGAAATTCCGCTTACCCGCTATTTTTACAAATATATACCTCCGCAACCTGCCAGAGATATTATGGCGGAGATTCTGGAAATTGAGAAGGAGCTTGATGGGGCTTTAAAGGCGGTGTTTGAGTGATGGCCAGAAAAATGAAGAACAGCGGGATTGAGTGGATAAAACAAGTTCCAATAGAATGGAAAACCTTAAGAGGCAAAAATATATTAAATTTAATGAATAGACCTTTTTCTGCTGGAGACGGTGTTATTACATGTTTTCGGGATGGAGAGGTTACCTTGCGAAGCAACCGAAGAGAAGATGGTTATACCTTTTCC
Organism: Peptococcaceae bacterium; assembly: GCA_012517475.1. Taxonomy (GTDB): domain Bacteria; phylum Bacillota; class Desulfitobacteriia; order Desulfitobacteriales; family Syntrophobotulaceae; genus Dichloromethanomonas. The sequence continues at coordinate 17,664 of JAAYUV010000077.1, forward strand.
GATAAAGAAATTGGTTATCAGGGTATAAAATATGGTGATTTGGTCATTCATGGTATGGATGGTTTTGCAGGTGCTATCGGTATTTCCGACTCTGATGGGAAAGGTTCTCCGGTCTTAATTGTTTGTACACCAAAAGGAAATATATACTTGAAATACATAATGTATTATCTAAGAATGTTATCTTCTCAAAATGTTTTTACTGCATTGGCAACAGGAATTAGGGAACGTTCTTGTGATCTGAGATGGAATAAAATTGCAAACTTGCTTTTCCCTGTTCCTTCAACACAAGAACAACTAGCTATAGTTGATTACCTCGACCGAAAATGCAGCCAAATTGATGACAACATAGAAAAACAAAAAACAGTTATTGAAAAACTACTACTCTATAAACAATCCGTAATCACTGAAACTGTAACAATGGGAATTGATAAAAAAATTGATAATAATTGGCGGGAAGAGAAATTAGGGAAGATAGCGTTATATAAAAAAGGTCCTTTTGGTAGTGATATAACTATTTCAATGTTTGTTCCAAAATCGCAAGGATCTATTAAGGTGTACGAGCAAAAAAATGCTATTTACAAAGATGCTACGTTAGGCGAATCTTATATTAACATGGAAACATTTCATAGATTGAAGTCGTTTGAGGTTTTCCCAGGTGATATAATTGTAAGCTGTGCTGGTACAATTGGAGAATGTTTTATTTTGCCTGACAATATGGAAAAAGGAATAATTAACCAGGCTTTAATGAAGATTAGCTTAAATACTGATATGAATAAGTCGTTCTTTTTATATTTATTTGATGTAATTTTAAAAGAATTATCTGCAAGGTATAGCAATGGGAGTGCTATGAAAAATATTCCTTCTTTCGAAATTCTTAAAAAGCATAAAATACGAGTGCCAAATATTAAGAGACAAGATGAAATAGTGGAATATCTTAATAATAAAAGATAAAAGTTTTAAAATTAATAGTGTTATTAATGGCAAACTAAAACTCATTGAAAAGCTTGAAGAATATAAAATGCGTTACCGGTAAAAGGGAGGTCATGTAAATGCCTGATTTTGACTACAAAGAAAAAAAGCTGGAAGAAGCGATAGAATATTACCTTACAACCGAAGGTGGCTATGTCAAGGGCAGAGAGGATTATTACAATAAAGAACTTGCCTTAAGTATTGATAATCTTCTGACCTTCATTAAAAATACCCAGCCCAAGGAATGGGAGCGTTATGAGACCATATATCGGTACAACAGCGGGCAGGCTTTTGTGGAACGCTTTTGCAAAGAGGTACGTCAGGTTGGTATCATTCAAGTCTTACGGAAAGGGATTACGGGAGGACAATTATTCCATAGCTTATCTCTGGGAAAATGTCTTACATAAAGATTCCCTGATGGAAATTTTGCAAAAGTTTGTCCATCTGGAGAAGAAAACTACTAAGGATATAACGGGCAAGAAAAATGTAAAGAAAAACATCATCTTTCCCCGTTATCACCAGTTGGATGTTGTCCGTGAACTGTTGGCCGACGTCAAAGCTAACGGTGCGGGCCGTAATTATCTGGTCCAACACAGTGCCGGGAGCAGCAAATCCAACTCCATCGCCTGGCTGGCCCATCGACTTTCCGGTCTTCATAATCACCGGGATGAAAAGATCTTCAAATCCGTAATCGTAGTTACCGACCGCAAGGTCCTGGACAACCAGCTGCAAGACACCATTTATCAGTTTGATCATAAGCTCGGCGTAGTGGAGAAAATCGATAAGGACTCCGCCCAGTTAAAAGACGCCATCAATTCCGGCAAAGCCATTATTATCACCACCTTGCAAAAATTCCCCGTTATTTATCAAGAAATTAGCAGCGGGCACAACAATTTTGCCATTATCGTGGACGAGGCCCATTCTTCCCAAACCGGTGAAGCTGCTAAAAAGCTAAAGAAAGCTCTGGCTGATACCGATTGCATCCTGGAGGAATACGCCCGGATGGAAAACAAGGAAGAGGCGGAAAGAAAAGATGACGAGGATAAACTGCTGAATGAACTGGCCACTCAGGGCCAGCATAAAAACCTGTCCTTCTTTGCTTTCACAGCGACCCCTAAGGAAAAAACGCTGCAGATGTTCGGAGAGAAGCAGCCTGACGGCAAATTCAAGGCTTTTCATATTTACTCCATGCAGCAGGCCATTGAAGAGGGCTTTATTCTTGATGTCCTTAAATACTATACTACCTATAACCACTATTTTGAGATCATCAAAAAAGTGGAGGATGACCCAGAACTGGATAGTTCCCGGGGAACCAGCGCCATCCGTAGATTTGAATCTCTTCACCCTCATAATCTTGCCCAGAAAACCGTGATCATGGTGGAACATTTCCGTTCCATTACCAAGCACAAAATCGGGGGCAATGCTAAGGCCATGGTAGTTACCGCCTCCCGCTTGCATGCCGTAAGATACTTGCAGGAATTCAAACGCTATATCCAGGAGAAAAAATACGATGACCTCGATGTCCTGGTGGCCTTCTCCGGCACAGTTCAGGATGAGGGAATGGAATACACGGAAGAAAAACTGAATAAAAATTCCGAAGGCAAGACCATTAAAGAAAAACAGCTGCCCGAGTATTTCAAATCAGACGAATTCAACATGCTGATCGTGGCGGAAAAATACCAAACCGGATTTGATGAGCCGCTGCTGCACACCATGTTTGTGGATAAAAAATTATCTGGGGTAAAAGCGGTCCAGACCCTTTCCCGTTTGAATCGGACGATGCCGGGTAAGGAAAACACCTTTGTCTTAGATTTCGTTAATTCAGCGGACGAGATCAAAGCGGCTTTCGAACCATATTATCAAGCAACCATATTATCAAGCAACCATTTTATCAGAAGAAGCCAGTCCCAACATTATTTACGACATTAAAAACACCTTGGACCAGTATCATCTATGGCAGCAATCGGAGATTGAACTGTTTGCCCAAATTTATTATCAGTCTAAGCAGGATATGCCTGATCTCGGCAGACTGGCCTCCTCCTTGCAGCCGGCGCTGGATCGGTTTGCTGCGAAAGAACCTAGAGAACAGGATGAAATCAAAACTGGACTGGCTCGGTTTATCCGGCTCTATGCCTTTATTACCCAAGTCTGCAGGATGTTTGATCGGGACATTCATAAATTCAGCGTGTATGCCAAGCTTCTGCTGAAGCTGATACCCAAGGGTAAATTTGAGAAGATCAATGTTGATAACAAGGTCTTACTTGCTAAATATAAATTAGAGAAGGACTTCGAAGGAATTATTAGGGTTGCGGAGAGTCCGGAATTAGGTCCGATCAAAGGAACAGTCGGCGGTAAGGAAAAGAAAAAAGAGCATTTATCTGTAATTATTGACCGGATCAACGAACGCTTCGGGACAAACTTTACGGAAATGGACAAGGTTTTGGCGCAAATTACAGAAGATTTTATGGCCGACGAACTCATGGTCGATATAGCAAAAAATAATCCGCAGGCTACTTTTGAGAGGATTTTCGAACAGCAGTTCAAAGATTTCGCAGCTATCCGCTATGAACAAAATGAAGAATTTTTCATCCGTATGTTTAAAGATGAGGAGTTTATGAGCGAGGTTATTAAACTTATGCTGCCCGAGGTCTATCGCAGGCTGCGCAAAAAGTAGCCATGCTATTTTTGCAATAGGGTTGTTGTTGGGGGATTATAATCTTGCTAAAAATGTTCTATTGGTATAAAATGTTAATAGAACATATGTTTGCACAAACCAAGTTAAGCTGATGTATTACTGAGAAAAATGTGAGTTTGAACGGAGGTCTTCCAATGGCTGGTAAGTTTAAATGGCACAAGTTTTCTGACGTAAATTTAAGTGACGCTTTCTTTGATTCACTCAAAGAAGATTATGAAGAATTCCCAGTTTGGTTTAACAAAAAAAGCGTAGAGGGAGAATATGCCCTTGTCTTTCATGATGAAGAAGGGATAGGCGCTTTTATCTATCTGAAAAAAGAAAATGAACCAATTGCGTTATCTGACAAGACGTTACCGGCTGTCCCGCGTGTAAAGATCGGTACTTTCCGGTTAGCTGAACGGTATAGGGGTTTACGGCTTGGAGAAGGAGCTTTAGGTGTTTCTTTGTGGAAATGGCGTGATGACAAAGATGAGGAGATCTATGTCACAGTATTTGAAAAACATCACGAACTGGTCAGTCTTTTTCAGAGATTCGGGTTTATCTGTGTTGGAGTCAATCGTCGTGGCGAATGTGTCTATTTAAGAAGCCGTACAAAGATTGATTTTCGTGACCCTTATAAATCTTTCCCCTTTATCCGTCCTAATTTTAGGAAAGCAGGATTGCTTCCGATCTTGAAAGGTTTCATGATCGGCTATTTCCATACTCTGAGCTAAAAATCAAAAAGCGCGAAATAGAAGAGGAAACAGCTGGCAACGGAATTACTAAGGTTTACATAGCTACTCCTTATACAGCTATGCATTACGAGACCGGTGAACCCGTTGGAATTTATCGCATATATGAGGGGGAAACAGGGAAAACCTACAGGTCGGTTGTAACATCTTACTGTACGATAACCAAGATCGAGGTCATAAAAAACAATGGTAAAGTTGCAATGAGCTTCGCTGATTTTATAAGAAACGCCGGAAATAAAACAGTATTTAATTCCGATGAACTATCGGCGATATATACACAAGACAATGTTGTCATGCTTGAATTAGTATATAACGGTTTTTTTGGCAAGGGGCACAATGTAATTCACAAGGACTTAAAAGAGCAGGGACTGTTTACTTCACATCCTTATAAGTTGGATTTCACGATGGATCAGTTTATAAGAATACTGGAAATGGGTGGCGTAGATGTGCAAAATGTTATTATCAATCAATCCTGAGCATGTGGAAAATATATTAAATGGAAATAAGCAATTTGAGTTCCGGAAAATACAGTGCAAGTCTGACGTGGACAAAATTGTTATTTATTCAACTTCACCTGTAATGCGGGTAGTAGGAGAAGCTGAAGTATTAGATGTGCTTGTCGACACACCTGATAAAGTTTGGCAAATGACTGCCGAACTTGCTGGAATTACAAAAGATTTTTTTGATAAGTACTTTGAGAATAAAAAAAAAGCTGTGGCTTATAGGTTGGGGAAGGTGCAAAAGTATCAAAAACCCTTGGAACTTTCGGATTTCGGTATCAACTTTGCACCGCAGTCGTTTGTGTATATTTGATTCTGAATAATTTATTGAGGAAGTTAAAATGTTAGATATCCAAAATGATCCTCAAAAGCCAGAGAATTCTTTGAGAGTATATCTGAAGAAAACAGGAGAAGCTTTTCTACTCTTCTGCAAAAAAATCCGGATGAGCATAATTAACTTGTACTCATCCGGATTTTTTTATATAGTGTCATTCTCAATTTTTTGTCCCAGCCATTTGCTACAATAAAATTATAAACAAGGGTAAGGAGGAATCCTTTTGGGAAAAGATAAATTTCTTATAATTGTTCATTTTCTAGCAACCGGAATTGTCCGCTGGCACAAAAATTATATAAACTCTGGTAAGACTTATCCCTATCCAGATGATGTGCAGTTTGGCTTGGATAAGCTGGCCTGTTATAGCCTAACAAAAAACCTGGAATTTCCCCGGAATATTCCGGAAGCGGTTCAATGGTTTCACCAGCCTCTTCAAACATGGCCGCAGGTTTTAGAAAATTTACTGCCTTTTGCTACGGAAGAAGCATTAATGATAGATAACATGCCGACGGATCTCTGTTATGAATTGGCTCTGGAAGGTGATGTTGAGCAGGAACTGATGGAAGGATTATTGGTTCAGGTTTTGAATCTCTGCCAAGAACAAGGAAAAAATGAAGATTACGTCCGCTTCCGCCGTTTTATTATTGAAAATCCAATTTTGGATCGCGCTAAGCTAATCCGTTGGAGCAACAACCTGCAAAACGGCGTGGCTGCCCGGCTCCTCCAAGATGCCTATGAAGACCTGCCCGCCGGTGCTCTGGGGCCGGAAGGGAAGTATTATCAGTGCCCTCATTGCGGTTGGATTTTAGAATGGAAGAACGAAAGTGAAGGCCGGTGTATTCATCAACAATGTACGGAAAAGACCAATAATTTTAAGAAACGGAAAGTCCTTGCGGGAACCGGTCTGGTACGTTTGAAACGCGGTATTATGCGCTTTATCGCCTGGCCGGGCCGCTGGGAATTAAAACTGGAAAGTGATCTCTTAAAACTGCACCACGGTTTAAAAGTAGATTTATGGCCCGGTTTTGACAGTTATGACCTGCGGCTTACTTTTCCCACCGGTGAAGTGTGGGGGATTGATGTTAAAGATTGGAGAAATCCCTATCTATTGGCGAAAAAAGCAGGTGTCTTCCCGCCGTATCCTGTTTGGGACAAGGCATTCTGGATTATCCCGGATTATCAATGGCGGCGTTACAGCCATTATGGACAAGAATTCGGGAGATTCCATAAACTTGGCAGCAATGAATTTATCGAATCCCTTGGCGGCTTCCGCCGGAGGGTTCAACGTTTGCTGGAGGTGGAATAACGATGCGGGATGTAACTGGTTGGAAAAAAAGCTTTGTAAAAGAAATTAAAAAAGCGCTACCGGAAGATACTGGATTAAAAGCGGGAAATTTCTGCGATATCGAACTCGGGTTGTTTTTATGGTTTAAAATTGCACCGGATGAAGATTGCCACAATTTTTGGACTCTGCTTGCCGGCTGGCCCTTCGCAAACGTATGGCTGACTTTAAGCGCTGAAAATAAACAAGCGATTGCTTTCATCCGCTATTATCTGCGTTTCTATAAATCCAACCGTTTCTGGAAAAAGTGCCTGGAAAATTACCGAGAGATAGGGGAGACCATAAGGCTATTCAATATTGATGAAAATGGTTTGCTTAAGAAAAGAGAACTCTCGATTTGTCCGGAAAGAGTGGATCTGTATACCCAGGTTCTGCAAACAATGCCTGAAAGTTCTCCAAGTGAGCTAAAATGGGCTGATGAGGGAATTGTTTACTTCCGGACTCCTGAAGACAGTATTGACTCAGTTGAAATTCCTCCAGAATGGGAAGCTTCTTCTTCAACAAGCAAGTTGCAGCTTAAAGGGAAATCTCAACGCCAGAATTTAATTGTACCTTGGCTGGAATTAGAAGAGACTGCTTCCTGGATGGATGAGCAATTAAAGAACTCTTTTTACGGGGAACAAATCCGAAAACTTCGTCTGGAATCGCTCGCCAGGGAATGGAATTCGGAGCATGGAATTCCATTAAACGGACTGGCTCATATCGTCGGAATGCCGAGTTCCGGTAAATCAACGCTAATGAAGATCTTAGCAGTTTGGGCTGGGCAAAAGGGTCTCCACACCACCCTGATCGTCGACAATATCGCTTCCGTCTTGGAGCTCACCGCTTTGCTGGGAAAATTCAACTTAGAGGCGGTTCCTATCTTAGGTGCCTATAACCGCCAGGCCCACTTGGAAAAGACTCATGCTTTAATTCAAGAAAATGGACTGAATCTCGGAAGCATACCACAGCTAACATGGTTAAGCACGGTTTGTCCTTTAAACGGCTTACGGGAAGACACATCGGTTCACCAACCGTTTTTACCGGGAAGAGAGCCCTGTACAGCTTTATATAAAGAACATCCTTGGCAGGCTAAATCGAAGAAGCCCCAGCGTTATCTCTGTCCACTCTTTGAACGCTGCCCGGTTCAAGAGGCAATGTGCCGTTTACTCAAAGCCAATATTTGGGTTGCTACTCCGGCCAGTTTGATTCATACCTGGCTTCCTGTCCAGTTAACCGGACAAAAGATGCGTATCTGGGAAGCCGTTTACCGGCATAGTGATCTCCTAATCATGGATGAGGTAGACCGGATCCAGGTTATTTTTGATCAATTCTTTGCTCCCACCCAGGTGCTTGCCGACCATACAGGAAATTCCTGGCTGAATAAGCTGGGTGAAAACGTTAGCTCTTCCTATTATGGAGGAGGCCGGAGACAATTAGCGGATGCCAATCTGGTCGATTGGCACCGGGCTTATGATAATGTCCAATCGTCCATCAATTTGCTTTACACTACGTTATTAAAAAATATCGAGCTTCGTAAATGGCTGGGGCGCAATTATTTTACCACCTGGGGCCTAATGGACCGTTTGGTGCATGAATGGGAAGCGACTGGTCTTCCTATTTCCACTGCAGAAATGATGAACAAGATGGAAGCTTATATCAAAAATCCTTTTGGCCAGGATACAGTTCAGGAACTGGCCCAGGCAGCTACTCTGTTTCTGATTGCCCCTGAATCTGAGCTCGGTCGCTCCTTGATTCGTCCCTGGCTCAAATCGCAGGGCATTAATCTTATAGATGAGTTTACCGTGGATAAACTGGCTTTGATCGTTGTGTTGGCCATTCTCGAATATTCGCTCTTCACCATGGTGGAGGAATGGGAAGAAGCAGCCCGGGAATTTAATCTGGATGACGAGGGCTTGGATTTTTTCCGCCACCGGCTGGGAGATTATCAGCCGGTTTTACCGGAAGCTCCTATGGGTAATTTACTGGGTTTTCAGTATGTGCAAAGTGATAATAACCGCAATCCGGGTATTATTCGTGTCTTCCGTTTTATGGGCGTTGGACGCTGGCTGTTGGCCAACTTTCCCGAATTGCTCGCAGACGGAGAAGGAATTACCGGCCCTCACACCTTGCTGTTATCCGGAACCAGTTGGGCTCCGGGGTCGCCTGCTTACCATCTTGCTGTTCCACCCGCCGCTATCCTGAAAGCTCCGGAAAGCGAGCTGGCCGGCATTGAGGGGAGTGAGATAGATTTTTCACCTGTTTATGACGAACTTGGCAAACCTCTACGGGTATCCGGGACCAAAGGCCAAGAACGGTTCACGAATCTTCAGCAACTATTAAAAGGGTTGACCGATCCCGGTCGGCAGGGAATGAGCCGTTTAAAACGGGAGCTTACCTTGCTTGAACCGCAAAGGCAACGCCTCCTGCTCTTGGTAGGAAGTTACGAGGAAGCCAGAATAACCAAAAACTTTTTTAAGAACCACCGGGATTGGGCAGAAAGTGATGTCTGCTGTTTAATCCGGGATAATGAGGACGAGCAAGATGATACCACCGTTCCTCGAGGAATGGTAGAGCAAGTTGCCACCCGACAGGCTAAGATTCTCATCGCACCGATGCTGGCGATTGAGCGAGGCCATAACATCTTGAATGAAGACAATGTCGCTGCTTTTGGAAGTGCTTACTTTTTGGTACGCCCCATGCCTGTTCCCAATGATATGAACAACTACACCCAATATATTAACTGTTGGGCAATGCGTAAATATCAAGACGGGGAATGGCTGAGCAAAAAATGTTCGGAAGCAAAGATGGGACAAATCGGAACCCAATTCCGCTCTGACGCAAATACGTGCTGGCAATTCCGGGTAAAAAACGAGCACAAAAACCGTAGCCTTCATAACTGGCCACTCGAAGAAAAACGCGAATTATTCTGGACTCAGTTGGTGCTTATCTGGCAGATTATCGGAAGACTCATCCGAGGAGGCTGTAAAGCCCGCGTTCATTTTTGCGATGCTGCCTTTCATTTGGAAACTACCTCCTCGGGAATAAAAGTAAGCGAAGCATCCAGCATGCTCCTGGGAATGAAACAGGTTCTTGAACTGTATTTCAAGCCAGAGACTGAAGTAGGATACGACTCCATTTCGGAGGAAGATCGTCGACTGGCTCAAGCTTTATATAAACCGCTTTATGAAATGTTAAAAAAGATGAAGGAGATTTAGAGATGAGCAATAACAAAAAATCGTCCGGCTACCGGTTACAGCCCATGAGTTTTCAGCTCAGGGCCAATATTCAAGTCCAACACCCCATATATTTCTTAACAATTCCAAAAACTTTCCGCGAAGCACTCTCCCGACTAACACAACATTTTTACAGTCAGACAGCAACAAAAGCAGCAACTCAGGAGTCCCGCTTCAATGTACCTATCGCAAGCTTGAACACTGCTTTACTGGCCTTATTCCCGGAAATAATCACGATTATGAAGTATACGTTCATTGAAGGAAACCAGTGGCTCGAAGCGGAACGACCACTGAATTTGGAACACTTTCAAGATGTCCTAAGGTCCTGGCTGTCTACGGAGTTTCAAAAGGTACAAGGCTCAGCAATCTTTCAGGAAACCTTCGAACTAGTCGAAACAGTAAGTTGGACTTGGGAGAAAAAAGTGGTGGATTTTAGCAATACCGATATTTGTGAGAACAGGACAGCGTATGCTGAAAATGCCTATTTTTCAGCGTTACCGGACTATATTTGTCAAAGATTAAGCCAGGAGGGTGTACATTTCTCTTTTGGCAGCGAAGAAAGAGCTTTGTACCGCAGTGAGGAAAATGAAGTGACTTCCTGGCCCCCCTTCGAATACTACAGTAAAAATGGCCGCAAATACTATTACTCGATTTCCTTGATTTTTTCCGTTGAAACCATCCCCCAATTCACCAAGCCGATAATCACGATGAATGTTCGCACAAAGCGTTATACCAGCAATTCATTAATCCTGGAAAATGGTTTTATCATCCTTCCTCCGGATAAAACATCGGTTCTGATGAATATTCCTCCTTACTGGCAATCCTCCGGTAATATGCCAACTCTTTGCCGAGCCAAGATAGAAGCAGATTGGAATACCCGTACCGTGATATGGACCGATAAACTCGGTGAAATTTTAAACAGACTCAGTTGGCCTTCCCAATTGCCCTCCGCGCAACAATTAGCTTTAAAACCCCAAGACTATCTTACGAGTGAAAAAGGGATGGCGTTAAGCATTGTTTATCATAACACTATGAGTACGCATGGAGTTAGACACCCTGTGGGCACCGGCAGTGGCCTGCTAGACAAGAATGACCTTCTCCGCCAGGTAGCGGCAGCGATCCCGGTACTGGAACCGGTCTCAAGCTTGCAACGGGTCAGCAAAAATATCCGAAAAAATCTTTTGGTTCAACCTTGGGAAAAAATCTCCGACAGGCAACGACGGCAAAGCCTTGGGGAAATAACCGGCGGAGAAGTTTCCATAGAGATTCTTTATGATTCTGAAACCACATTAAAAGCTTTAAGAGAAAACGTGTTAAAAATAATCGGTTTTGAAAACATTGCGCCGGAAGGAAACATTTATAAATCTCCGCAACTTACGCTCTTTTTAACAGAAATACCCATCGGGGAGCTAGGTAATGAACTAAACATCGATACCAGCAAAGGTAAGGTAAAGATAAAAGATGCAGTCAATGAAAGGATTGCCCTGGTTGAGCAGCGTTTCAGTACAACATTCCGGGTTACAGGAACTTTTGTCGAACTGGCCGCCAAGACTGATTTTGATGAACGGGTCGACCCTAAACGGGCCTTAAGAAAAGGCCTGGCTAAAACCGGCCGTGTCAGTCAATTTATTGAAAAAGAAGCAACTTCTGATAGCCTAAAAAAGATTAAACAAGAGTCTGCCTTAGAAAAAAGAGCGGAGAATGCCGTACTTGATCTTTTACGTCAATTGGGGTATCTGCCCGAAAGATTTACTATCCAGATTGTCGGGCAAGAGACCGACACCAGTCCTCTGGACATTTATGCCTTTTGGTTGATCCGGACTAATTCTGCCCAACAGCGCAAACAAAACTTACTCCCGCTTGTACTTCACATGCAAAGCGGAAGCAGCGAAATTTTAGCTCGTTACCCTCAAAGCCAGGGATGGCAACCTTATTCTAAAATGTTATTAAGTTTGGGCCAAATTGCTTCCGGGCAGGAATCGAAACTTCCCGATTCAGAAGTAGCCGGATTCATTCAGAAGATATTGCAGGAGGATATCGTCCCGTCCCAGAATGCTCTTGTCTTAGTTGACGGTTATAATCTGCGGGCCAAGTGGTACTGGCTTACCGATAAGTGTATCGATCCTTCCCGCCTTTGGGTATCAGAAAAAAGGCAGGGTTGGGATGTTAAGGATATCCCAGGTATCAGACTGGTACGAATCCGCACGAATGAGGAAGTCCCAGCCGGCTACGGGATTAAAGATGATGGAGAGTTAGGCTTAACGAGCGGCGTCTTCGCTGCTATGGGAAATGTTTTTTATGGGGTAGCCCCGAAACCCAATACCATGAAAAATTATGGAACTTCGAAAGCAAAAACCAGAAGGACCAATCAGCCAAATCTTGACCATAAACAGCCTGGATGTGTGGAAATCTATCCTGTTCTAATGCCCGCCGATGACGATCCGGCTGCGTGGGCGTCATTAGTCCAAAAGATGCGCCAGATGTTACCTTCTTATGATGATTACGCTATTCATCCGTTGCCCATACATTTGTTAAAGAAGGCGGAAGAATATCTTAGTGCCTTAGAGTAAAAGACCTGATAACGAATTTGATTTTTGGAGGTTAGAACAATGGAATTTAATAATACCATTAGTTATGATGTGGATAATAGCGCTGAACGCATGGATGAGATCCTTAATGCCGGAAATGACAATTTTTCCGACAAGGACTCTGTGCCTTTACGAAGTACCCTTACCTATACAAATGGCTTTTATCTTAATGTAACTTCTGTTTTGTCGATATCGTGGGATCTTCAGATATGACAGACCAACATAAAAATAAGTGAACGGTATGAAGGAGCCTAACCTAATGAAACTTATGCACATCGCCGACCTGCATATCGGCAAACGCGTCAACGAATTCAGCATGCTGGAGGACCAAAAGTTCATATTAAACGAAATCTTGCGCCTGGTAGACGAGGTCAGACCTTCTGCCATCCTGATGGCCGGGGACATCTATGATAAAAGCGTTCCGGCGGGGGAGGCGGTGGAAGTCCTGGATGAGTTCCTGACCGAGCTTGTGGCCCGCGAGGTGCAGATATTTATCGTCAGCGGCAACCATGACTCGCCGGAGCGCTTAAACTTCGGCAGCCGTATAATGGAGAAAAACGGGGTGCATATCGCCGGAACTTTTGACGGGTTGCTTAAGCAAATCACACTGACGGATGAGTTCGGACCGGTGAATATTTTTCTTTTGCCCTTTATTAAGCCTGCGATGGTGCAGCCTTATTTTGCCGATCAAGAGCTTGGGTCCTATGAGGATGCCGTACGTGTGGTCATTAACGCTTCCCGGGTTAATACGGAGGAACGGAACATCCTGGTGGCCCACCAGTTTATTACCAGCAACGGCAAAGAGCCCGAACGTTCCGAATCCGAAACCGTTGCCGTTGGCGGCTTGGATAATATCGACGCATCTGTCTTCAAGCCTTTTGATTATGTGGCGCTCGGACACCTGCACGGACCGCAGTCCATCGGCAGGGAAACCGTTCGTTATGCCGGTTCGCCACTCAAATATTCCTTTTCCGAGGTCCGCCAGCATAAATCCGTAACCATTCTGGAATTTGCCCAAAAAGGCACATTGGATATCCAGTTCCTTTCCCTAACGCCCCGGCGCGATATGCGGGAGATCAAGGGGCCACTGGCGGAGCTGGTGCGGGCGGGACTTTCCACAGGCGATTCTGCCGGAATTCCTGCGGCGGTTTCATCTGAGAGCCTTTGCCAGGATTATATCCGGGCGGTCTTAACCGATGAGGATGAGGTTTATGATGCGATCGGACAGCTGCGCCAAGTATACCCCAGCGTCATGCGCATTGATTTTGAAAACAGCCGCAGCAGGCAGGGTGGGGACTCCAAGTCGGCAGCCTCGGGGGATGTAGCCCGGAAAAGCCCTATGGAATTGTTTGAAGAATTTTATATCAAGCAGAATAACACGGAGATGACGGAAGAGCAGCGGCAAATCATGCAGGAAGTACTGGAGCAGGCGGGGGGTGCGGACAGATGAAACCTCTTCAAATTGTGATGAGCGCCTTTGGTCCTTACGCCGGCCGGGTGGAACTTCCCCTAAAGCAAATCGGCAGCGAGGGATTATTTCTGATCACCGGGGATACGGGAGCAGGGAAGACGACCATCTTCGATGCCATTGCCTTTGCTCTTTTTGACGGGGCCAGCGGCTCGGTCAGGACAGTGGATACCCTGCGCAGCGATTTTGCCGCACCGGATGCCAAGACCTATGTCGAACTGGAATTTACCCATAGGGGACAAACCTATAAAGTGACCCGTAATCCCAAATACGAGCGCCCCAAAAAAAGCGGGACGGGCTTAACCCAGGAAAATGCGGATGCCGCGCTTGTTTTGCCCGGTGATGAGGTCATTACGGGAAACAATAAGGTGACCGACAAGATCGTCGAGCTATTAGGGATCGATTTTAAGCAGTTTAAGCAGATTGCCATGATTGCCCAGGGGGAGTTTCTGAAGCTGCTCCTGGCTGAAAGCAGCGAGCGTGCCGGGATTTTCCGCAAGGTTTTTAACACCGATATTTATATGACCATCCAGGATGCGCTGAAGCGCAGGGAGAAATACTTAAGGGATCAGTGCGAGGAAAGCAGCCGCAGCATTTTACAGTACATGGACGGCATTCAATACGCTGAAAATCATAAGGACTACCCCCAGCTTGCCGAACTGCTGTCCAGACGCAGCATTCACGCAACGGAGCAGGTCATCGCTTTGCTCCAAGCTTTGATCGTAGACGATCAGGCCGTTCAGGATCAGGACAAGCAACAAGCCGGAAAACTGGAGAGTTCAATCTTATCCAAGGCTTCCGAACTGAAAGAAGCCGAGTATGTCAACAAATCCTTTGCCGCTCTGGAAGAGGCCCAGAAGTCACTGGACGAGCTGCTGCTGAAGGCCGAGGAAATCAAACAAAACGAAAGAGCCGCCCTGGCTGCCGAAAAAGCGCTGCATGGGGTCAAGCCGCTTGAAGATATTTATCTGCGGGAAAAAAGAGGTCGCGATGAACTCATAAGAAGCAGGCAAAACTTAAAAGAAACCATTGCCAGGCAGACGCCCAGGGTGGAAGAACTTCAGACCGCCTGGCTTATGGAGCAGCAAAAAGAACCCATCCGGGAGAAACTGGCCGGTGAGATAGTCAAACTGAACGAGGCTTTGCCCCAATACGGCAGGGTGGAGGCTCTCCGGCAGGAAAAGAACAAAGGGGAAAAAGCCCTGCAAACCCTGGAAGATTCCCTGGCTTCCCTGAAAAGGCACAAGGAAGAGCTTACCGGCAAAAAAGACAGGCTGAAGCAGGAAGGCGAAAGCCTAAGCGATGCGGAAACGCATCTCCTGAAAAGCCAAACTTTGCTGCAGCAACTGGCAGACCGGGAAATCGATCTGAAGAGCCTTACTGCCGGGATCTCATCCATGCAGAAGCTGCAGGCGGAATATGCCGGGCTGCAAAAGGCCTTTCTTGCAGCGGAGAAAACCTATAACACCGCCAATGATGAGTACATGCGCAAAGAAAGCGCCTTCTTCCGGGAGCAGGCTGGCATTTTGGCTCAAAGCCTGGAAGACGGGCTTCCTTGTCCGGTCTGCGGTTCCACTGTGCACCCGCAGAAGGCTAAACCCACGGTTGACGCTCCCAGCGAAGCGGAGATTCAAAGGCTGAAAGCGGAGAGAGAACGGACCCAGCAGCTCTTGCAGCAGGCCAGCGAAAAGGCCGCCGGCAAGAAAACACAAATGGAGACCTCCGAAGCCCATTGGCTTGAAACCGCTCAAAAGGTGTTCTGGCCGGATATTCCGGAGACCCTATCCGGACTAGAATCCCTTGTGCAAAGCGAATTGGAGAAAACCTTAAGCAACAAGCAGGAACAAACGGCAGCCAAAGTTAACCTGGAAGCCCGGTATGCCCGGAGAAAAGAATGTTTGGAGCTTTTGGAGCAGACCGAAAAGGACCTGAAGCAGGCCAACGAGGGTCTTACCCGGCAAACGGAACAAAAAGGAGCACTCGAGGTGTCACTCAGTGCTGTGAACAGTCAGATGGAAACATTGCAAGCGGGTTTGGAATACCCGTCCATCGACAAGGCCAAGGAAGCTATCCAAGACCTGACGCAAAAGCTGGAAGAACTAAAGATTGCTCTACAGAATGCGGAAAAGTCTTATCAGGAAAACAAGCGGGCGCTGGACGGCAATATCACGCTTTTCAATGATCAGGAGCAGAGAATGGAAGCTGCCGAGTCATGCATGGAACAGGCTCTGGCCGAGTATACTGCAAAATACATGGAAGCGGGCTTTAGCAACGAGGATGCCTATCACGCCGCCTTGCTATCCGAGCCGGAGCTGGCGGAACTCAAAGACCGGATCATTGCTTATCATGATGCCTGCAAAACGGCCAATGCCGATATTATGAGACTTACGGAAGAAACTAAAGATAAACAGCCGAAGGATACCGTCAAAATCCTGGAGGAACAGAATGCCTTGCAGAAGGAGAAAGAAAAGCTGGACCAACAAATCCAGCAGGTTGCAGCAAGACTTCAGAACAACGAAAGAATTGTTAAAGAGGTAACCAAGGCAGACAAAGAGCGCCGGCAGCTGGAGAAAGACTACCTGGTGGTATTAAGCTTATCCAAAACCGCCAACGGGGAACTTGCCGGCAAGCAAAAGCTGGCCTTTGAACAATTCGTCCAGGCCTCTTACTTTAACCAGATTATTGCTGAAGCCAATAAAAGGCTCTCGGCCATAACCAATAGCCGTTATGAACTGCTGCGCAAGGAGAATGCCGCGGACAACCGGTCCCAATCAGGACTCGATCTGGATGTCCTAGACAATTACACCGGAAAAGTCCGCTCCGTTAAATCCCTGTCGGGTGGGGAGTCATTTAAGGCCTCCCTGGCTCTGGCCCTGGGTCTATCCGATGTCATCCAAAGCTACGCCGGTGGAGTGGAAATCGACACCATGTTTATCGACGAGGGCTTTGGTGCTTTGGATTCTGAATCCCTGGAACAAGCCATCATCACGCTTCATAGTTTAACGGCGGGGAACAGGCTTGTCGGCATCATTTCTCATGTCGGCGAATTAAAAGACCGGATCGATAAAAAGATCGTCGTCAAGAAAGACATCTCCGGAAGTACCATTCAATTAGTCAAGTAATTACTTAATGAAAAAGGTTGCTATTATACTTACTCCATTAGCAATAATGTAATGTAAACATATGTATAAAGAAATTTTTATAGAAGTATAGGTTACCCAAGAAAAAGATATGATATACTAATTAGTAAGGAATAAACGGAATATAAGGAACGGGGTGAAACTATGGACCTTGCCAGAATAACATCAAAAGGACAAATTACCGTACCAATTGGAATACGTAAAAAGCTTAATCTCAAAGAAGGGGATAAAGTAATCTTCATAGAAGAAGGGGATAAAATCGTATTTGCAAATTCGTCTATGATTGCCTTGAAAGAAATACAGGAAGGCATGCAAGGTGTCGCTGAAACGCAAGGGATTTATACTGAGGGAGATGTAGATAGCTTAGTAAGAGATGTGAGAAAAGAACTCTGGGAGAAGAAATATGAGAATAATGATTGAGATTAGTTTATATCACCTCGAGAATATTTAGAAAGATACTTATAGCAGTTCTATAATGCCGGAGGCTCGATCAAACTTATATTAATCTAATGTACAAGTTGAATGCTTGAATTAGTCTATTTCACTAAGGATCAATTAATAAAAATACTAGAAATGGGTCGCATTAATGTGCAAAATATTATTATCGATCAATCCTGAACACGTGGAAAACATATTCAATGGCAATAAGCAGTATGAGTTTCCGAAAATTAAATGTAAATCCGACGTGGACAAAATTGTTATTTATTCCACCTTACCTGTGATGAAGTAGAAGTATTAATCTTCCTTCCACCTAATCGATTCCATATATCCGCAGCCTTTTTTATTTTTGTCGTAATTCGTACAGCCATAGAAGTAATCATCATTTTTCATGCTTCGCCTGACAATCATATAACCATCAATACACTTCGGACATTTGAATATATCTTTTAAGACAGTCCTGTTATTGGTCATAAAATCGCAGATTTCCGGTTCATTGGTACAAATATAGAGGTTAATGCCGTAATTCTTATTATTCTCGTATTTCAAAGGAGCGCCGCAGATCGGGCATTTAAGCCGGTATCTTTCGGCTATTTGCATATTTAGTTCTTTGTCATGCGGGATGCTATAATCTTTGATCAGTTCGATGACGAACCTGGAAGGACAGCTGCGCGGGGCAACGATATACACCCGGTTCTTGGTACGGGTAAGGGCAACATAAAAAAGCCTGCGTTCTTCGGCGTAATCAATGGTGTTATCTTCATAAGTCACAAGTTTCATGATCGGATCGTCTTCCAGCTGGGAAGGGAAGCCAAACCTGGCTTCCTGCATATTCACGATAATGACATTGTCATAGCCCAAGCCTTTGGAACTATGGGCAGTGAGAAAAGTGATATCCGTCATCGGATATTTTTTGCATTTCAGCTTCTCTCTGGATACGATTTCGAAAAGCCCGGAATAGGCAATCCGCTCCATATCAAAATTATATCTGCCGATCATCAGGATGGATGACTTGGGACCAAACTCGTCGACAATGTCTCCAACCGTATCCTCTAAAGCTTTATACCAGTTCCTGCGGATAGAATTCGGCGTATCGTCATAGGATTTGACAATAACCGGGTTCTCCAGATTTTTAGGGGAGATCAGCCTTTTTTTGATTTGGGAAGGATTCTTTTGGATAAAACTCCCGGCAATATCAATGAGCTGCTGGGAATTACGATAAGTATGGGTAATCTGCATTTCCTTGCCGTCTCCCATAAGCTCCAAAAACTTCTGGAACAGGGTGATATCCGAACCGGCAAAGGCATAAATCGACTGCCAATCATCGCCTACGGCAACAACCCTGGCCCCGGTAACATCGACCAGGGATTTGGTCAGGTTGAACCGCTGGCGTGCAATATCCTGGAATTCGTCAATGATGATGTATTTGTAGGAAGGCTTATAATTGGCTTCTCGCATCTCGCGCAGAATTTTTTCGGCGTCATTAATCATATCGGCATAGTCAATTTGGTTCTTTTTCCTGAGTTGTTCCTGATAATAAGTGTATACTTCCTCCGCAATATCCAGGAACAGCCTGTTCCTGACATTGTCGGTCTTTTTTCTTAATACCTGAAAGCCTGCCTCGTCATAGCCACAGGTCTTATACTTTTCAATAAACTCTATAAGGAACATAATCAATTTATAGACATATTTATCTTTACCGGTATCGGCCAGCTTGCGGTAGATTTCTTCATTATCCCTGGGCTTTAAGATAAAGCCTTCGCTTTTTAAAGCTTCTTCCAAATGCTCCAGCAGGGGGCGTTTATCATTATAACTGCTCCAGGTTTGAATCAGGCCGGTGCCGTGATGCTTATGTATTCTCCGCTTATCTGTTATATGCCGGACGTACGTATCGAGCTGGTTCTTGGAATAAAGTTGGCTCTGGTAGTTCTCGGAGATCCCAAAATGCTCAATATAGCATTCATTTTCCCCTTGGGAAATGTAAAAATCGGGGGTATAGATTTTGGAAGCCCCCGGGACCGGGTATTTGTACGGTTTCTCATATTCGTAATCAATGCTGTTTAAATACAGGAAATTGGCGATTTGCACTTCCTGAACGGAACGCAGGAATTCTCCGGTGATGGTTCTGGTTCTTTTGGTGAGTTTGGAGATTACTTCACGGATGTATTCGCCGATCCGGCTTTTGATGGTCTCATAATCCTGGTTTGCTTTATAATCGCAGTAGTGATTGAGCGATTCAAATTGAAAGATATCATCGGGCATATCAAAATAGTAGCCGAGAAATTGAACGAGATTATTTAAAGGGCGTTTGTTCTCGTACACTTTATATTGGATAAATTCAAAAACTATATTGTAGGAACTAAAATTAACAGAGGGCGGTGTTTCATTTCCCTGACGGAGTATCTCGTAGCCAAAAGAGTGGAAGGTACAGATCTTAACGGGTATTTTGAGTTTTTTGTTGATGCGGTCTTTTAATTCTTCAATAGCTTTATTGGTATAGGAAATCACGATAATATCTTCCGGCTTGACTTTTTGGCAGTCTACCAGAAACTTGACCTTGGCGGCCATGGTTGTCGTCTTGCCGGCTCCCGCACCGGCGATCAGCAGGCAATAATCTTCGTCGGCGAGTACTGCTCTTCTTTGCTCGTCGTCAAGTCTGACATTCGGGTCTACGGGCTTCAGGATATTATCAAAATAAGTTTTGTATTCAGTAAGTTTTTTATCCAAATAATTCTCATTTACCTTGTCAACTTTTTCGAACAGGTTGTCCATGAGATTCGTAAATCGATTGATCTGGTCCAGATTAATACCCAGAGAATGGGACATGTTGGTCATATACTGTTTTACGATAGGGTCCTTAAGCATTTTAACGTAGTAAGAATAATTATTGTAAAAAGTTTTGGCAGCAGAAGATGAAATATAGCGATCTGCACTGAAAAGTTGAGCGTAATCCTGATCAAAGGAAATGAGCATGTTGCGGAAAGTTTTATAATCGGTTTCCAGTGATTTCTTTACGTCAACTGTAACGACTGATTTTTGTGATCCGTTTTGGGGCGCAAAGTACCTCTGAGGCAACCCGCAATGCGGACATGCTTCAGCCTTGTCGGATATTTGCTTTTTGCATTCCGGGCAATAGATTAAGGCCATAAGGTAACTCCTTAAATATATCTACCGGTATTTTAGCAAATATTGCCGGAATTAAACAGGTACCCTCAAATTCTTGTAATTTATCCTTTTATGGTATAAAATACCAATAGAACATATGTTCCGAGGAGCAAGAAAGTCCGTTAAAAGCAGCAGATAATATCTTAACGCATACGAACTAGACGAATGGAAAAAAGGTGAAAATTGTGGCAGTTAAAAGGAAAATCGAATGGACCGAAAACACTTGGAATCCGGTCACGGGTTGTACGAAAATATCCGATGGCTGTAAGAATTGCTATGCCTATTGACGGTATTACTTGGACAAACTTGGGATGAGATGCCGGAGGTTCTGTTCAAGTAATTTTTGGAGGAATAATCAATGGATAAATCGAGTCTATTAGTCCCGATCATAAGAATGATTTCAGAATATCAAAGCCCCGGCAAAAAAGCGCTGCAAAAGCTTGTTGATTTGATAGAGCAAAAGGGTCTGGATCTTAGATTTAATTACTCGATTCATTATTACGGTCCTTACAGCTCTGAGCTGGATTATGCTGTTCATAGCTTGGAAATGCAGGGATTGATAGATATAAGAGCGGAAGGTATGAGCCATAAAATTTATCTGACAGGGTTGGAAGAAGAGAGTATTACCTTATTACCCGAAGATGAAAAAATCATCCATGAAGTCTTAAAGATATTTGCTTCCATGCCTGCCCACGAGCTTGAACTGATTACGACCACCGATTTTGTGGCCAGGGAGCTTTGCCGGTGCGGGAAACCATGTACGGATCAGGAGCTTGTTGAAGGGGTTAAAGTAATAAAAGGAGAGAAGTTTTCTTCTGAGAAAATATTCGAGGCAATATCTCTTTTAAGGGGAAATGGCTACAGGTGGTGAAATGTATGCCATTGCTTTAGCCGGACCCAGGGCTATGTAAGGGTAGATCCGCTGGAATTTGCGCCGCATTTGTTTGTGTATCTTTGATTTTGGAATAGTCTCCATTCGCCTTAACCTCTCCGATGTCTTCGCTATAAATTGATTGGTCTGTATTAAATAAAGCTTGAAAGCCTTCGGATCCGATACGGCCATTTCGTTGATCGCGATAAACAGATCGTCGAATCCTTGTTCGACAATATTAGTTAAAAAATCTTGCAGGAAATGGATCAAATTTTAAGAAATAACTAATTATAGAAAATAATTTTGAAAGAGAGGATAAATTATGAATTACGGTAACATTGCTAAGTTAGTCCATGAAGCAATTAAAGACCCACAAACGCTATTATCAGAGGAAACAAACCTTTTACCGAAAAAAGTAAGCTATAACGAGTATTCCATTATCAAAAATACCTTATTAAAAAATCAAGCATCGGGAGATGTTATGGCTATTTGAGTCATCCCAGAAGGTTTATGGGCCTAAAAAGTGATTAGGGATTCAATTGATATAGCAATTTTAGGAGGGATTGGTTGAACTGGTTTTTGGGATTAGCAATTATTATAGCGCCTGCATCAAGCCGAGATTTGTTTTTAGCTAGGAATTTAGAGTATATTACTTTATCTGCAGCACCCATATTATTGCTTTACTTCTTTACAATATTTCCGGTTAAGAACAAAAATCAAATAAGTAGATATTGTTTATCGGAGGTTGGGCAGGAAGTATTTAAGGAGGACGGAACCTGTTCGTCGCTTGTGGGTTAAATCGAAGTAGCTTGAACGAAAGTGAAAGCCAGCGTCTTTAGGCGCTGGACGGTATTAATATATTGTTCTGATTATTGATAGCCTCCACCCAATTTGACCGTTTTAACGGACATATTTGTCCTGGTAGCGGGCGGCCACTGTTAACCATGCCCTCGGCCAGCTGGCTCGCTGCCAGCCTGTTTTTTTCCTTGACCTCCGGATCTGTTCTGGCCAATGCCGTGAGCGTTGTCAGCAGCGCATTGAATTCGTTGGTCATATTCTTGCGGTGAAGGCTGCATTGTGCTTCGTACTTCATGATGGTCGCATTGGTTTCCGCAGCTTTGAGGTTATTTTCCTGCTCGCCGGTTTTCGCGGCGGACGGGATTTCTTCTTTGGCCTCCTCCGGCTCTCTTTGCTTTGACGTTACTTTATCCTGCTCGGCCTGGAATTTCTGCTTGTAGTCTTCCGCTTGTTGTTCCAGGCCTTGGACCTGGGTGGTTAAGCCGGCGATGGCGCTGTTTTTATGGTCCAGCTCTTTTTTGAGTCCTTCATTCTCCCGAAGAGCCTGATCCTTTTCCCCAAGGGCCCGGTCTCTGTCCGCAATGGCCTGACGCAGCTCCCGGGTACTCATGCTCCCGACATCGTTATCCGTGATAAATTCCTCCCGTTCCTCTGCCGGAAGCCCCAGGAGGATGAGTGCCTGGGAGTAGGTCAAATTTTGCAACGTTGCAAAATTTGAGCTGCCATCCCCGTCGGTTGAGGCCTGTAGTTTAGGCCCGTACTCTTCGAAAATCTGCATCAGCCTGGCGGCTGTACTCTGAGAGAAACTGACCGATTCCTCCAGCCATTTGCCCCATTCCCCATGAGGGAGCAGAGCCTTGGCTTCCTTCAGGCGCCGGCCGATTTCGATGGCGTTGGTAAGCAGGATTTTTCCGGTCTGGTAATTAATCATATTAATTTCAGCCGCAATAACGAGCGGCGTGCGTTCGGTGATTGGATCATTCATTTTGGTTGCCCGTCCTTTTTTGCGAACTATATTTTCAGAATATGAGGACAGGCTTTCGAAGGTGAAGGCTTGTTCTTAAAAATTTGTCCCGGGCGTTTGGTATGAGTGATCTTGATTTCGATGGGCCAATATTTTCACCGGCGATGTCCAAAAACGGAACAAGGTTTATCTATATGCGCGGTCCCTTCAATTAAAAGATAAAACTGCTGGAAGATAAGTAATTGATTCACTCTGCAGGAAACAGCCTGGCGTGCGGCGGATGGACAGGGCAGGGTACAGGAAAAACCCGCCGTATGGCAGGCAGGTTTCCGGGAAAAAGAACCGGATGAAAAGTAGGCGTCTAACCACAACCGATACAGCCTTTCTTGAATTTCTTGCCGCTGCCGCAGGGACAAGGGTCGTTTCTGCCAACCTTTGGGCTGAATTGGGGCTGGACGGCGGATTGCCCCTTGATCAGGAATTATTATCGCCCGGCGATGACGATATTGCCAGAATCCTCGGCAGTGTCATCAATTATATTGCCAATTTTGGCAGGCCGAAAAAAATCGTGGTCCGGGATGAAGAAATGGCGCATCTTCTCTCAGACCTATGCCGGAGAGTGGATATTAAAATAAAGATTCAAGGCCACCTTGAGGTTATCGACGCCTTCGCCGAAGAACTTGCGAATTTTTCTTGAATTATCGGCAAGACTTCATTCGATTTCCATATTGTGGTATAATCAATTTGGAGGTGCTCATATGGAAAAACGAATCCAAGACGAGTTGAACGTCCTTACGAAGATCATATTAGACACCGTTCCCGTTAAACAAATATTCCTGTTCGGATCATATGCCGGCGGTATTGTTCATGCCGAATCTGATCTGGATATTTATGTGGTAATCCCCGATAATGCAGAGATTAGAGAAATTGATGCCATGAGATTGATTCGAAAGGCCATCCGGGATAAAAAAACAATCCCGGTTGATGTTATCGTCAGTAAAGAAAAGAAGTTTAACCTGCGTAAATTCTCTCCTACCATTGAGCGTCATGTTGTGCAAGAGGGAAGGGTGCTTTATGGATAACCGGGACCGTTCCCTGGAATGGCAAAGACTTGCCGAAATGGATTTAAGCAGTGCGGAGTATCTTCTGAATATGAACCCGTTGCCGGTAGAAATTATTTGTTTTCACTGTCAGCAATCTGCCGAAAAATATCTGAAAAGTTATCTTGTTTTACACAATGTTAACCCGCCAAAGATCCATGATTTAGATGAATTATGTAAACTATGCATGGAATTGTCTGCTGCCTTTAAAGATATTGCTGACCCGTGTTCCGATCTTACAGCTTTCGGTGTCCAACCGAGATATCCCATGGACTTGATGTTGGAAGAAAGGGATATGCATGAGGCTTTGACAAGTGCCAGGGTAATCCGGGAATTCATATTAAGTCTTCTTGGGTCAGTAAACTAAGTAAGGAATAGTGTAAATGGAATATAATGGTATTAACGAAATGAAATTACTTGTTTGATATTCGGATAGGTGTTCTCAAAATACTATCCGGAGTTCTATTTTATCCAATATCAATTTATTGTCCAGCTTGCCGGTTAGCATAAAATTTGTTGCGGGAAATAGGCGGCAGCTTGCTGATGATGAAGTGGAATTCGTCAAGCCTTCAGATGTGAATCTTCCATACGGGAAAATTTCTGAATTTGAAGCATTTGCAAGCGCATGCAAATGCTTCGGTTATTGAAGGAAACAGCCTCGGGTGCTGCAGTTAAAAGCTGTGGTACTGAGCGCAAGGGAAAAGGCTGTACAAAACAGTCAAGTATCTTTGATTTTGTTTCAGCACGTGAGAAGAACTCAGACGCCTGAGATTTGCTGATAAGAAAAGAGACAGCACAAGGGCGGCCGCCGGCCGCCCTTGTGTGAATCTATCTTATCCATTTATTTTAACGCAATCTTTTAAACCGTACCCCCTCCTTCGTTTCCCTTAATAACTAGGCGACGGGCGGATCGTACAGATCGTCCGTCGTTGTTTCTATTATCTTGATATCTCTTTTTCGGATCAGATCGCCGGCAGAAGTCGTAAACATATTTTTGGCGATGATCATATCCATCACCGCTTCAACTTCAGCAGCGGTCAGATTTTCCCTGGGTTCGGGGATCGAGATGCTGAACGCGGTTCCTCCTCCTGTTGCGAAAACCATTCGAAGAATCTTATTAGTGGAAGTGGCCATACTTTTACCTCCTTGTTCTCCTTCATTTTCGAAGCCGGTTATTCATTAATCAGCTCAAAATTGTTTTCCCGGTGCATTTCCACCAGCGGGTATTGCCCCAGGCCGGATAAAGCCGCTGCCACTTCGTAGACGTCCTGATCTGTGGCAGTTTGTTTAATTCCGGTCAGGCTTTTCTGCCGGAGAATAGGGGATCCGCCCGTCGTTACTCCGGTCTGATAGCGGATAACTAAAACGGATTCCAACGGTGTTGCCGTTACCGGCATAGGTTTATCTCCTTTCATAATCTGACCTGTTATTATTTGGGAGGAGCTTGTCCCCTCATTATTATATGAAAATTGAGGTAAGGGGGATAATTGCCGAAAATAAAAAAGAGGCCCTTGTAGAGCCAAGAGAGGAATTGGAAAACTCCTCTTGAAATATAACTTCGAACAGAAAGGGAATACCAATGCGGATGGTTATCCCATAATAGATTTTAGAAATGCCTGTTAAGGTTAAACAAGAATTGTGAGGGAACATCACATGAAACATTATCGTAAAGAACTTTGGTTTGAAACAAAAAGACGGCGGGAATTCATCAATATTACGCCTCTGGTCAAAAAATGTCTGGAGGAAAGCGGCATCCGGGAAGGACTGCTGCTCTGCAACACCATGCATATCACAGCCAGTGTCTTCATTAATGATGATGAAGGCGGACTGCATCAGGACTTCGAAACCTGGCTGGAAGGACTTGCTCCCGAGAAGCCATATGATCGCTACAGGCACAATGGGTATGAGGATAATGCCGATGCCCATCTGAAACGGTCCGTGATGGGCAGGGAAGTAGTCGTGGCGATTACAGAAGGCAAACTGGACTTTGGCCCTTGGGAGCAAATTTTTTACGGAGAATTTGACGGTGGCCGCCGTAAACGGGTATTGGTAAAGATTATTGGGGAATGATCACGGTGTTTTTTTGATTAAAACTAATTTAGTAAGCGATATGAATGTGGAATTTTTTGGTTGATTTTAGAACATATGTTCTTTTATAATTGGATATAGATATATTGTAGTGGGGGTGTAATATGAATTCTGATAATGATTATTCAGATATTTTGATATATCAAACAGAAGATGGGAAAACAAAGATAGAGGTTAAGATGGAGGATGATACTGTTTGGCTTAATCAAGCTCAAATGTCGGAGTTGTTTCAGACTACAAAGCAAAATGTCAGTTTACATATTAACAATTGTTTTAACGAAGGTGAACTTGATAAGAATGCAGTTGTCAAGGAATACTTGACAACTGCATCGGATGGAAAATCATATAGAACAAACTATTATAACCTTGATGTAATAATTTCCGTTGGTTACCGGGTTAAATCGCACCGGGGCACACAGTTTAGAATCTGGGCCACGCAACGCCTCAAAGAATACCTGATCAAAGGTTTTACTATGAATGACGACCTGCTCAAACGTTCGGGCGGGGGCAATTATTTTCAAGAACTCTTGGAACGGATCCGTGATATCCGTTCCAGCGAAAAAGTATTTTACAGGCAAATATTGGATATCTATGCAACCAGTATTGATTATCATCCTGAAGCTGAAATAACCCAGCAGTTTTTTAAGACAGTTCAAAATAAAATGCATTTTGCTGCTCATGGACATACCGCTGCAGAACTTATTTATTTAAGGGCAAACTCTGAAGAATCTTTTATGGGCATGACCGCATTTGAAGGGGTAAAGCCCAAAAAATCAGATACCACTGTCGCTAAGAATTATTTGAGAGAAGACGAAATAAAGATTCTAAACAGGCTTGTTTCCGCCTATCTCGAATTTGCGGAGCTGCAGGCAATTCGACAAAGACCAATGTACATGAAGGACTGGATCATCAAGTTAGACGATTTTATCAGAATGAGCGGCAGTGAACTTTTGCAAAATGCAGGTAAAATAAGTCATGAAGAAGCCAAGATAAAAGCGGAGCTTGAATATGAAAAATACAGAGAAAAAACTAAGGATGAGTTATCCAAAGTCGAGAAGGATTTTTTAGAAAGTATTAAAGGGACACAGAAAAAACTGGAAGGAAAAAGTTGAACGAAATATTTGTGATAAGGGGATGATTTAACATTTATCGTCAAGTAGGGGATAAGGTACAGCATAAGGGCGGCCATCTGGCCGCCCTTATGCTGTAATCTATCTTAAAAGACTATAGGTCAGAACCGGCGGCGGAAGAAGCGGCAAGTAATTGATTCATTTCCTGCAGGATGCTGTTCATCTGGTTAAGCAGGTCATAGCGGTCAGTCTGTATGGAAGCTATTTCAGCAAAGGCCGTGTCCATGGCGGCATAATCCTGTTGCTTGATCAAGTCTTTGTATTCCTCTTTAATAGCTTTGATCCGGCCTTTTGTCTCTTTTAAGGAGTTCGCGAGTTGAGCGATCTGCTCATTGTACGCTTTTAACTGGGCAGTGGTTTCTTCGGGGAGGGATGCGCCGCTGTCCTTCAATGCTTTTAATTTTTGGGCCAAACTTAAGCGCAGTTGCGTATTTTGCTCGGTAACGCTGATGTTATTTTCACGATTTCCAAGCACATCCAGCCTGTGTTCCGCCAAATCCAGTTTGAACCCTTCGAATTCCTCTTTCTTGGTAGTCAGCTTGGACTGTTTCTCCTGGTTGTGGGCTTTGATTTCTTCAATCTTCTGCTGTCTTTCCTGCAATTTTGCAATCCGGTTGTCTAATTTGCTCCCATCTCCCGTAGTGGCGGCAAATACCGAAGTGCTCATAACAAGGGTTAAAATTCCGGCGATGACGGGTACCATCATTTTTTTCATTTGCAAAACCTCTTTCCTATCATAGTTTTTCATGAATAAACCTTTATGGATTAGGGGGTCACCTCCTGGCTCTATCTTAACGCAGTCCGTTTGTGCAAAACAAAGGTCAAACTGTGGCAAAACTGCGGCAATTCTTTTTATCTGAAAAGAAATCGGCTACAATAGGGTCAAGGATGTGATGCGATGCAAAAATCAATTTACATTGCCGACGATGATCAAAATATCCGTGATTTGATTTTTATGTATTTGACCAATGAAGGCTTTGAGGTAAAATCTTTTGGGAGTGGGGATGACCTCCTGACGGCGTTTTTACAGAAGCCTGCGGACTTGGTTATTCTCGACATCATGATGCCGGGGACCGACGGGCTGACGGTATGCACCCAGATTCGCAACCGCAGTAATACGCTGATTATTATTGTGTCCGCAAGGGACAGTGAAATCGACCGGATCACGGGGATTACCCTGGGCTCGGATGATTACATCACGAAACCTTTTTCACCCATGGAACTGGTGGCCCGGGTCAAAGCATTGTTCCGCAGGCTGGAACTGGATACGGACGATGTGGTCAAACGCCTGCGCAAAAAGCTTGCCGCCTCTGATGCGAGTATCAGGATTGAGTCCGTATGGGGATTCGGATTCAAGCTGGGTGAAGGGGGAGAATAAGCTGTGAAACCGATCAACCGTATCATTGTGACGCCCTTTATCATCCTGATCATGGTATTTCCACTCATCACCCTGTTGTTCTTCAATCTCTCGGTTGACTATTATTTAGATAAAAATGCCAAGACTGAACTTAAAGGGGTAGTGAAGACCATGGAGAGCGTCGTGAAAAAAGAACTGCCCGGCAATCTCCGCAACACGACTGCTGCAAACTTAGCGGCTCCTTTTGCCAATCTGTACAGAGCCTTGCAAACATCTAAACTTGCAGTGAATACCGAGATGCTTTTCTACACCAGAAATAAGGAACTGCTCAATATACGCGGGGATAAGGACAGTTTTATCAATAACCAATTAATAACGCGAATGACTGAGATGCTTCCTTCGATGCAGGACAACAAGGTATATACCATCCGCATCGGTACAGATAAATATTTCGTACTATCCTATCCGCTCACTGATGCCGGGGGACCGGCTGTCGTTTTTGTATCTTCTGCGGATAAGGAGATCGCTTTAGTCCATTTTATCAATCTCATCTTAACCGGCATTATGCTCCTGGGGGCCCTGCTGGCGATATGGCTGGCCCGCCGCTTATCTGTCAGGATTACCCGCCCTGTCAGCGAGCTCTGCAGGCTGACCCGGGACATCGGTTCGGGTGAGTTCCGGGTTCCGCTTCGGGGAACCGGCGATGATATTCTTGAACTGCACCGGTTGAACCAAAGTATTGGTGAAATGTCCGCTAAGCTCGAAGCCTATGATAAATCGCAAAAAGCATTCCTGCAGAAGGCTTCTCATGAGCTGAAAACTCCGCTGATGTCTATCCAGGGATATGCGGAAGGGGTGATGAACGGGGTGCTTCCCGATGTAAAACATGCCGCCCAAGTCATTCACAGCGAAAGCAAACGACTGGGTACATTGGTTGAAGAACTGCTGACTTTGTCACGTATTGAAAGCCAGACCTACAGCAAGGAACTCGCCCCGGTTGACCTGGAAAACATTCTAAAGGAATATATCCAGCGTCTCGGCGGCCTTGCCGCAAAACATGAGCGCAAACTTTTACTCACCCTCTCGGATAAACCGGTGTTCGTACTGGCGGATGATGCGCTTTTATCCCAGGCAGTGACCAATATCGTATCGAATTGCCTGCGTTACGCCAAAACCACGGTGAGCATCACTTTACTGGAAGAGGGAAATTCCGCAGTGATTCGCGTAGCGGATGATGGGGAAGGCATACCGAAACCGGACCTGCCCCATATTTTTGAAAGGTTTTATAAGGGTAAAGGAGGAAATTTCGGCCTCGGGTTAGCCATTGCCAAATCTGCTGTTGAATTTATGGGCGGGAGCATACGGGCCGATAACGGTCAGGCAGGAGCCGTATTTATAATTACTTTGCCGAAGTATTCGGGATAAGTGATATGAGCGATTGTGGTTATCGTATCAAACAGCATGCTTGTGGAAATTTATCGAATATAATAAAATTAACTCGTTTCAAGAATATAGAAATTTAATGAAAACAACCGGAGAAAAAAATGAACACGATTAACCTGCTGTCAGGTCCTGTCATTGGATCTTTAATTGGCTATGCAACAAATTATTTGGCCGTAAAAATGCTGTTTCGTCCATTACATCCGATAAAAATCGGGAGTTTCAGACTGCCGTTTACGCCGGGTATTTTTCCGAAAAGAAAAGAACAATTGGCGAAAGCTTTGGGGAAAGCGGTTAGCAATAACCTTCTGACCGGTGAAGATATCGGAAAACTGTTTCTGTCGGAAGCGATGAAAGGTAAAGTTGTGACCGAAATAACGGATTTATTATTCGCCGGTGAAGAACATACCTTAAAAACACTACTGGCTGATCACTGCCGGAAAGAGGATTATCTTCGCGGCAAAGCACAGTTAGAAGAAGTCCTGTGTGAAAAAATCGTCTCCGGGATTGCCGGGTTGGATCTGGGGGAACTGATAGCCAGGGAAAGCAACCGGATTATTAAGGAAAAAACTGCGGGAACGATGCTTGCTCTCATGGCAAACGATAAATTGATTGCTTCCGTAACGGTTCCAATGGCAGAAAAGCTGGAAGCTTATTTCAATGAGAATGGAATCGACATTGTAAGACCCGTCGTTAAAAATGAGATAGAAAAACTGGAAAACCGGCCGATCGGTGAACTCGTTCAGGATATCGGCCTGGATAAAGAACGGCTGTCAGGGCTGGTGGACAAGATTTATACCGGATTCATCCGGTATAAAGTCGCGGGGTATATTATGCAGTTCGATATCGCGGGTATCGTCGAACAAAAAGTGAACGCCATGGATGTTCTGGAAATTGAAAATCTGGTACTATCCGTGATGAAAAGAGAATTAAATGCTATTGTTAACTTAGGCGCATTAATCGGCCTGTTGATCGGAGCGTTAAATATCTTTGTTTAATCAGGCTTTGCTCAATCTTTTTTGCTTGGCAAAGAGGAGGGCGATTAAAACCAGTACGACGGCAAATCCGAGCTGGATCAGCATACTGTACAGAACCGGCAAGGTAGTGGCGGCATCAAATACGATACTGTTGCGGATGTCAATGACCGCTTTGCAGTACCAGTAGGACGGGGTAAATCTGGAGAAGCCAGGACGGTTTTACCCAATAATTCCTGGGGAACAAATATACCGCCGATGAATTTTTTAAAAACCGAGCTGATGACCGCGCCATAGGATACCCCGACAATACTGCCGCACAGGCAGACAAGGAGGACATAAAGAATTTGGCTGCCAAAATCTACTTGGAGGACGAGGTGTAAATATCCGATCAAGAGAAGCAGTGACAAGAACTGCAGGGTGACCGACGCGCTGAGCGAATACATAAGGGTTTTTAATTTGGGCTGAGGGCTTAAATTCAAGCGGGCTCCCTGCGGGGACAGGTCCGCCTGGATATCCGAGATTTCTTTGCGCCCCCAAAATCCGCCGAACAAGGAGGCCATAGCGATCAGGGCATAAAAGGGGATTACCATTTGATTGGGCGCAGCCCGCCCGGGAGAATATTCCTGCAGGTAGGTTTTGCCGACGGGTATCGTCATAGGCGCAGGATTGGGTCCGCTTTGCCGAAGATTTTGCGCGATTAAGGTATAGGCCGAACTCGTTTGCAGGAAGCTGTCCATAAATTCTTTGAGTATGGTTTGTTCAATGCCGGAATCTCTGACCACGACTTTCGCCCCGGGATCGAAGAGGATATAGCCTTTGACTTCGTTATTTTGCAGAAGGTTTTCTGCTTTGTCCAGGCCGGCAACGGTCACATGGAACAACCTGGACCCGCCGGGTGACGCCGGTACAGCCTTAGCGGAGGGCAGATCCGATACCGAGGCCAGCGCGGTCGCCCTTCTTCCCGAAGAAGAAAAGATCATTGATCATATTTTCGGATCTTTATCAGCCCACCAACTTGAACTCATTACCACAACGGATTTTGTGGCCAGGGACCTTTGCCAAAGGGGAACTCTATGTGCGGATCAAGATATTGTCGATGGTGTTAAGGTTTTAAAAGGGGAGAAATTTTCACCGGAAAAAATATGCGAGGCGATTACTTTGTTAAAAGAAAATGGCTATCGTTGGGATTAAATAATAACCCGAAATGCCGGAGGTTTAATCCAAACATATGTTAATCCAATGAACCAAAAAACTCTTGGACCAATTAAAGATGAAACCGCAGCAAGATACGGACGAACAGCCGTTGTTTTCTTGACATGCCAATCTGATTATCGTAAAAAATCCACCTTGACTTTCCTCCGCGCCGGATGGTTTATACTCCAGATGAGGAGGCAGGTCATGTCTAAGATTATCATTCCGGTACGGCAGGAGGTTTAGCTATGGCGGATATCTACGATTATAAAAAAGAATATAAGGACCTTTACCAACCAAAACAAAAGCCAGTTTTGGTTGATGTTCCGGCTATGAATTTTATCATGGTGGACGGGGCGGGGGACCCCAATACGTCGGCGGAATATCAGGAGGCCGTAGAGCTTCTCTACGGGCTGAGTTACGCCATTAAAATGAGCAAGAAGAGCGACCGCCCCCCGGCAGGATATTTTGATTATGTCGTCCTCCCGCTGGAAGGACTGTGGTGGTTCAAAGACGGGGATTTTGACGGGATGCGACAGATGGATAAATCCAAATTCTTCTGGACAGCGATGATCCGCCAGCCGGAATTTGTCAGCGAAGATGTTTTTGCCTGGGCCGCCGCCGAGCTGAAGAAGAAAAAGCCCGGACTTTCCGTGGAAAAAGCCCGTCTGGAACCCCTGACGGAAGGACTGTGCGTCCAAATGATGCATACAGGCCCGTTTGACACTGAGCCCGCAACGATTGCGCAAATGGAACAATTCATTGTGTCTCACGGATATGAAAACGCCATCTCCGATCCACTGTCTTCCGGCCAGATCCGGAGGCACCATGAGATCTATCTGAACGATCTGCGCAAGACTGCGCCTGAAAAACTAAAAACGGTCATTAGGCACCCGGTGAAAAAGTCAGGCGCCTGACGGCTTACCTTGACATTTTATCGTTTATTCCCTAATGCCTGAACAATGGAGCCGGCAGCTTCCGCCCGGGTAACGCTTTTGCCCGGTTCAAAATTTTGACCATCTGTCTTCATGATTCCAAGACCGGTGGCGAGCGCAATAAAACCTTGGGATTGCGGGGTATCCTTAAAGGTGGGGACATAGATATCTTTTAGTTCGGCAATTTTTTCATAACCCAGATAGCGCACAATAATTTTAGCGAACAGTTCTCTGGATACGGGTTGGGTGGATAGGACTGATTATGAAAACAGCGGCGCTCAGGCCGTAGAAAATATTAATATCCGGACTGCAGTCTGGAAAGTCGTGGGTTTTTGGATCCGGTTCTGGGCTTTTATCCTTGATTTGGCCGTCATTGCCATGAGCAGTCTGGTATTTTTCCGGATTGTCTGGCCGGCGGGCCTGGAGACCACGACCGTCAAATCATTTATCCTCATCAATGCCTTCTTTCCGGGCATCTGGGGAAGCATTTATTTTGTTTTGATGACCATATTCTGGGGACAAACGATCGGAAAAATGATCATGGGAATTAAAGTGATCAGGAAGGACGGCCTTCCTCTGAACTGGGGTACCGTCGTCATGCGGGAAGTGGCCGGCAGGACCCTGTCTCAGTTGCTCGGCACCTACCTGGGTTATTTGATCTGCGCCTTTCATCCCAGGAAGCAATCTTTGTCCGACCTGCTAAGCGACACGTATGTTGTTTATGCCGATAATAAAAAGAACGGCAGATGGGTTGAGATCCCGGAAAAGAGCGCTGCCGTGGTTTGTTTATCGGATTGAAAGGTTTGCCGGCGAACGGAAGGCGGTCTATAGGATATGGTCGTTGATTGTCAAATATGATATAATCATAGGGGACAATACAATGAACTTATGGAAGAGCGGCAAACGAATTTAAAGAAAAAAATCACACTATGTATATTATGATTGTGTAATTGGAAGCCGGGTGTTGTCGACGGCTTTCTTTATTGCCCGGACGACTGTGTTGTCCAATAATCTAAATGGGGTGAATCGATTGGCTAAAACGAGAACGAAACGGTTTTTGATCATTATTGCCTTGGTGCTCGCAGGTATTCTTGCGGGGACGGCGGCATTTGCCCTCTTTTTTGGCTTAGGCGGCGTGAATATGAATAACCGGGTCAGCTTTCTTTTGATCGGGGCGGATAAAAGGCCGGGGGGAGGTTCCTATAATGCGGACTCGATCATCGTGGCCAGCTTCGACCCCCAGACGAAACTCGTTTCCCTGCTGTCTATTCCGCGAGATACCCGGGTGACCCTGTCCGGATCTAAAAACTATTATAAAATCAATGCCGTTCCGGCCTTAAAAGGAATCCCGGAGCTGGAAAAACAGGTGACGGCGCTGACCGGCATCAAGCTGAACGGCTATGTCCTGACCAATTTCGAAGGGTTCAAAGACATTATTGATACGTTGGGCGGGATCACCATCGACGTGGAAAAAAATATGTACTATGAGACCGGGGACAAAGAGGACGGCTATATCAACCTGAAAGCCGGGGTCCAGAAATTAAACGGTACGAAGGCCCTTCAGTATGCCCGTTTCCGCCATGACGCCACCGCCGACATCGGGAGGACCGCCAGGCAGCAGAAGGTGCTGACTGCGGTAGCTAAGAAAATGCTTGAACCCCTCACCATCCTGAAACTGCCCGCGCTTGTGCCGCAATTAATGAAAGCGGTGGAAACGGACCTGTCTCTGAAAGACCTCACGACACTCGCCGGGGGCGCGAAATCATTCAGCGACGCCAAGATCGTCAGCCAAACCCTGCCCGGGAATGCGATTAATCTGGACGGGTTAAGCTATTGGGAAGTCAACCGTACGAAAGCCAAAGAAGTCGCCCAAAATCTCCTCCAGGGCAAAACGACCGGTGATGTTTGGGACAGCTCGGTCATGGCCAACCTGGATGCCGATGTGAAAGCGCACCTTGCCTCACCGGCAACGGAAACGGCTATCGATATGCCCGAAATACCCGGAATAACCGTACCCAAAGAGGGAGCGGCACCCGTGAAAACCATCCAAACAGAGCAGTATTCGGGGACAATCACCTGGTCGCCTGACGATAATACCTTTTTTGCCGGCCAGAGTTATAAGGCAACCATTACCCTTGTTCCCAAAGAAGGATATACCTTAAAAGGCGTTGGGGCGAACTTCTTTACCGTACCAGGGGCAACTGCCACAAATGCCGCGGGATCGGGAGTCATTACGGCCTTATTCCCGGCGGCGCAGACTGCGCCGACAGAAACAACACCACCAGGAAAAACACCCACGGGAACAACTCCAACCGGAACAACACCAACCGGAACAACGCCTACGGAAAAAGCGACTATAATCAGTATTGCGCAAATTGCCGGAGTTACACCGCCTAAACCCGGAGCAGCGCCTGTAACAACGGTCACCGCCACGGAGCAGTATACCGGGACGGTAATTTGGGCACCGGCCGACAACCCCTTCGGGCAAGGCCGGCAATACACAGCAACGATTACGCTGGTTCCCAAAAAAGGATATACCTTGGAAGGCATCCGCGAAAATTATTTCACCGTACCGGGCGCTACAGCAACCAATGCGGCCGGATCAGGGATTATCAAGGCGGTCTTTCCGATCTCCGATCAATAATAACTGCTATGAGAAGAAGTACGGCGGCCGTTTGGCCGCCATAATCATAATTGTCTCTTTTTTGGTGGAATCTAAGTTAGCTTCTCGTTAAATTTATTAAGTACAATCCCTAAGATAATTCCCCATAAGATGATCGCCAGCAGGTTGGATATGCCCCCCGGGAAAGGCTGCATACCGGACAAGACCGGAACCTTGTATAAATTCACAATTACTTTGAAGATAAACCAGAGAAGTACACCATAGAACGTTGATTTATAAACAACGCCTTGCGAAGTAATGGGAACAATCAGATGGGCAAAAATGATTCCCAGGAAGCCATCCCATACAATGATTTGAATGATTAGCCCTAAAACAGTAACAAAAACGTTTTCAGGTTTGGCCAGTGTCAATAAAACAATGGCCCAATCGAGAAATCGAATTTGTGAAATATGGAGAACATAATAGTCAAACAGGTTCCAGATATTCATCACAATCCCGCCACTGATTCCGGCTAAATAACCGCAAGTCGTTCTGTCCATGATCAACCTCCTATTTTATAGGGATATACATAGTTTTGGCTGATCTTGGTTATTTATTCTTTCTATTGCTATACTTTTGGAAAAGATTATTATTTAAAAGGTGTTAGTAAAAAGGAGGCCTTGAAAATGATTAGCGAAAGAATGGAAAAACTGTTGAACGAGCAAGTTCAAAAAGAATTTTATTCCGCCTATCTGTACTTATCTTTTGAAGCCTACTTTGCGGGCCGTAACCTGGACGGGTTTGCCCATTGGTTCCGGGTTCAGGCCATGGAAGAAAGAGATCATGCCCTCATATTCTTTAATTACATCAATCAAGTAGGGGGACGTGTAAAACTTCAAGCCTTGGCTGCACCCGATTGGGATTTTCATTCAATTGAAGAGATTATAACGAAACAATTGGAGCATGAACGGTTGGTGACTGCTTCCATATACAACATTGCCGATCATGCTATTGAAGAACGTGATCACAAAACAAATTCATTTATTAAGTGGTTTGTGGACGAACAGGCCGAAGAAGAAGCCAACGCGGAACAGATTCTAAGCAAGATCAGACTCGTCGGTGAAAATGACGGAAGAGGAATTCTGATGCTGGATGCTGAAATGGCGACCAGGGTTTATGTTGTTCCGGCGCCGCTGGCTGCCAATAACCAAGCGTAATCAAACGGGATGAATAGATTTTAAACAGAGATCAAAAGCGGAAATGGAATAAAAAACGGTTGTATCACTCAAGTGCAGCCGTTTTTTGTATTATTAATTACTTATACGACTTATCCATGGTAAAGCCGCGTCCCTTGACCTCATTGACCCGGTTAATAATCATAAACGCATTCGGGTCGATGGAAAGGGCCAGTTCGTTGAGCTTATGCAGTTCCCGGTTGGAGACAACGGTCAGTACAACCGGATTATTGTTGTGACAGTAGCCTGTTTCAGCCTGAATTAAGGTGGAGCCTCTGTCCAGGTGTTGGATGATCATGC
Source organism: Peptococcaceae bacterium (assembly GCA_012517475.1). Taxonomy (GTDB): domain Bacteria; phylum Bacillota; class Desulfitobacteriia; order Desulfitobacteriales; family Syntrophobotulaceae; genus Dichloromethanomonas. The sequence continues at coordinate 55,237 of JAAYUV010000077.1, forward strand.
GGTTAATTTCCTCATATTTTTTGCTGATGATTTTTACCTGGGTGCGGGATTGTCCGAGTATCAGCACTTTGTCCAATACGACTGTGTATATCAGCACAAGCAAAATCCCGTAAAGCACCTGTTCTTTATTGGCAAAAAGCATTTGGGAGAGCAGGATCGTGAAGTCGAAGGCATACAGAACCATTGAAACCGGAAAGCCGAATTTTTTGTTCAGCACCAGCGGAGGGATATCCATGCCGCCGGTGGATGCGCCGGCTTTAATGACCAGTCCAAGGCTGAAGCCGATCATGATCCCGGCATAGATCGCGGAAAGCAGGTGATCGGATGTCATATTCTGCAAGGATGGGACTTTCAGAAGGATACCGAGGACAAAAGGGTAGTAGAAGGTGCTGATCAGCGTCGTCATGGCAAAAGCTCTCCCGAGAACCAAGGCGCCCAAAATAAACATGGCAATATTGAAAACGGAAACAAACAGGGTAATGGGGATACCGAACTGGTGATAAAATAACAGTGCCAAACCGGTTGTTCCGCCTGTAATGAGTCCGCTGGGAAGAATAAAAGCGGCAACCGCCAAGGCATAGATCGTATTGCCCAGTAAAATCAATCCTATATTTTTATAAATCGCGGACCCTTTAAACATGTGACTCGTCTCCTTAGCCGAACTCATTTTTTAATGTAGTTGTATTTATTTTGAAATTCGGAACAGTAAAAAAATAACCCATCAAAATTTTAAGTGCAAAATGAACATTTAGCAATCATATTCAGGCGCAAATTGATAACTTACTTTGCCTGATAGATTCCTCAATTCACCAAGAATTAAGTTTTCTCCCCCGTATATTTTTAATAAAACATGGACTATGAGAATTCCCTTCTCAATTTGAAATATTATTAGGATATATCTGACCTTCCAATCTTATAAAGTTAAGAGTTCGTATTTTGAGATATTGTAACGAAAAAAGAAATAATAAGGCGAACAATCATAATACCCAAATATTTTAATTAATGGTAAAATTTATAAAACAATAAAATCGGATATATAATTACCAGCTTGGAGTGTAAATATTTTTTTGTTTTATTGCATTAATTTAACCAGCATGGAATTTGAAACCATAAGCGAGGAGGTGAAACAATGAGGATAAAAGTTGAATTTGAAACGAAGCAGGAGACTCTTCCCCTGGAATACCGGCGTAAGTTTATTTCCTATCTGAAAAGCGCTTTAGAGGACTACAATGAAGACCTGTATGCCGCATTATACGAAAGCGGGCATACCCCGAAATCTTTTTGTTTCAGCATTTATTTCCTGCCTGAGGCAACAGTCGCCAAGGAGGGGGTAACGCTTCACAGCAAGCGTTTTATCGCTTGTTTTATAACTCCGGACGTTCTCATGGGTGTCCATCTGATTAACGCGCTGCTGGGGCGCGGCAAAAGGTGGGTTCCGCTGGCCGATTGTCAGAACCAATTGAAGATTTTATCCGTCACCAAAGTTCAGGAGTATCCCATTACCGGCAATACCGTCGCCTTTAAGATTCTTTCTCCGGTCGTGGTCCGGGACCATGGCAAAAAGGAGGGAAGAGACTGGTATCTGACTTTCGAAGACGAAGAATTCGAATCCGTCTGGAAACGCAACTTAAAATCCGAGCTTCAGCATACGTTTGGCCGGGATGTGCGCAGTGATGTTGACGCTCTGCAACTCAAACCCATTCACCTTAAAAAGACAGTAGTTCTTAATTACGGAATTTATATCCCTTCAACATTGGGTAACTTTGTTCTGGAAGGCGAAAAATATCTGCTTGATTATCTCTATAAGGCGGGAATCGGCTCCAAACGTGCACTCGGCTTTGGTTGTCTGGATATCTTGTAGAAAGGAGGAGGTGAAAAATGAAAAATAACACCCATTTAAAACTTGTATTGGGCGACTGGCAGTGGAATGCTTCTATCTACGGATTTATTAATATCGTCGGCAAAGAAAACGTCGACCTTATTGAGGATACCGTAACTTTTTCCACAGACCTTTTAGAAGGGTTTGCTGAAAAATATTTCGGCTATTTCATCCGTACTTACGAAAAAACCTTGTCTTGGTATAAAATCGTTTCTTTTGCTGAGAAAATGGAAGCTTATGAAGATGACGCGTTTGCAGGGTTTAATCTGGAAGCGCTGAAAAGCTTTAATATCTACCTCAAAGATGTTAAGCGTTTTCTTAAGAGCAACAGCTACAAAGCCGCTTATGAACTGATTACGCTGAACGTGGACATGCCCTCATTGGAAAAACAGTTGACAGCCATCAAAGAGCCCAAAGATCAACAACAGTTTGAGGCGGGAAAATCGGGTATTATTACCGAAGTGCAGAACAATTTTATTGTCTTGCGGCCAATTATTGCCTATTGTAACAGCCCGGAAGGGAAAAAATATATCCGGGCTAAAAATGTCATCTATACGATTATCAATAATGCCTGGGATGGCGTAAGTTTTCTTGATCGCCAACCCAAAGAAAAGGATGTTTACACCTCTTATAAAAAGTACTTTGTCGATGGGGCTGTGGAATATCTTCAGCAAAATAAGAGCCATCACAAGTACAATTGTTTTATCTGTGACGCACCGATCAAAGATCTGAACCATACATTAAGCTTTCTCAATGAAACCGGCTTTGACGTAGGCAAAAAATCATCCCATGTCTGGGATTTCCAAAATGATATCGCCCTCTGCCCGTTATGCAAACTGATTTATTCTTGTTTGCCGGCCGGCCTGGCTTATGGTTACAACCACGGGCTCTATATTAATGCCAATCAGGATGTAGAAACAGTCTTTAAGATTAATCATGTCCTCAAAACGGAAATCTTGGGAGTAAAAGAAGGGAATATCCGGACGATCTACCCCATTTTGGTAAATGCTTTGCACCAAAAGGAACATGATACGGCTAAATATGAATTAGCCGATATCCAAGTCGTGCGTTATGAAAACGACAGTTACCGTTTCAATATACTATCCCGCAAAATGCTGGAAATCATCGTTGAAAGCAAAGACGAACTGGATGGTCTGCTTAAAGCTGTTTTTATGGAAAACGGGATGACTGTCCGCGTTTATGACGAGGTGATTGTCCGGATTTTCAACAACCAGAACCTGTTTACCCTGATTCACCGGATGATCTACCATAAGCTTGCCAATCCGGCCAGGTGTTATTTTAATGGGGCCCATATAATGTATTTATTAAAAATTAACCAAAAAATCTATACCCGTTTAGGAGGGATGGAAGTGGAAAGAGGAGAGGAAACCAGGCAAAACCAGTTTTTAATTGGGAATGCCAAAGAGGCAGGGCAGAATTTAAGAAAGAGATACTATGGCAAAGACGCCCAGCATAAGCTGCCGGGAATTTGCTACCGCTTGCTCAATGCCCTGAAAACAGCCAATAAAGACATGTTTATGGATGTAACCCTAAACTGCTATCTCTATGTCAGGGCGCAAGTACCCGAAGTAATCACCAGGGCCTTGAGCAATGAAAAAGATTTTTCCACCATGGGCTATGCCTTTGTGGCCGCGCTGATTGACGAACCCGAAGGAAAAAGCCTACCGGGAGAAAAGGAGAATACGGCACCCGAAGCCGGTGAGGAGGAATTGGTATGAAAAATAAGGGATTGACAATAACCATGGTATTCCAGGCGGAAAGCGCCAATTACGGAGAAAGCGTGGGCAACGTGGCCTCCCTGAAAAAGATAGCCCGGGGACAGGGCGATCAATATACCTATATTTCCAGACAAGCCCTTCGTTACAATATTATCGAACAGTTGGGAGAGGAGTTGGCTCCGGTCAAAGCGGAAGGCAGCGGCGAAAAAAAAGTCGTGCAATTCAGCGAAGAGGCCACCATCGACAAATACCCGGAAGTTGACTTTTTCGGTTATCTGAAAACCGAGAAGGGCACCGGGGGGAAAAAGCGCAGCGCCAAAGTCCGGCTGTCCAATGCCATCTCACTGGAAACCTATAAGGGAGATTTGGACTTTCTGACCAACAAAGGGCAAGCCGACAAGATTAACGAAAATATGAACATCGCCCAGGCGGAAATCCACCGCTCCTATTACCGTTATACCGTGACCGCCGATTTGGATCAGATCGGTGAAGATGAGGTCTACGGTATCAGCCTGGATTATCAGGAACGGGGGCGAAGAGTTAAACGCCTGCTGGATACCCTGGCTTTTTTGTACCGGGACATCCGCGGCCGCCGCGAAGACTTGAAGCCGCTGTTTGCTATCGGCGGGGTTTACGATATTAAAAACCCGGTCTTTCAAAATGTCGTGAATGTAAAAGATAACTGCATTGATGTGGCCGAAATCCAGGGGGTTTTATATGACAACATCAAAGAGGACACTTTCTGCGGAGTGGTGGATAAAAGTTTTGACAACACCAGGGAATTAAAGGAACAGCTGCAGGCCTTATCAATGCCGGAGTTCTTTGCCGTTTTGAAACAAAAGGTGGACCGTTATTATGAAGGCGATTAGAGTACGCTTGCGCCAGGACCTGGTCAACTATAAAAAACCGACCAGTTTCCAGCTTAAAGAAACCTATCCCTTACCGCCCTATTCCACGGTGATCGGGATGGTGCATAATTTGTGCGGATATACCGCATACCAGCCCATGCAGGTCAGCGTGCAGGGAAAATATTTTTCTAAGGTCAATGACCTCTATACCCGTTATGAATTTAAAAATGCCATGCGCTACGAGGCAGCCAGGCATCAGCTGCAAGTGGGGGAGTATGGGATCGGACAGGGTGTGGCCACGGCGGAACTGTTGGTGGACGTGGAATTGCTGCTCCACATTGTTCCCGAAGACCAGAATAAAATTGAAGAAATTTATACCGCTTTTGTCCGGCCCAGGGAATACCCGTCCTTGGGCCGCCGGGAAGACTTGGTTACGCTGGAGGAAGTCAAGATTGTCTCTTTGACCCTTACCGAACTGGAGCGGCAAATCAAAGCGCCGGAAGATTATTACGCCTATATTCCTTATAGCCTGCTTGAGGAGGAAAAGGTCAAACTATCCCACCATGTTCAAGGCATCAGACCCGGGACCCGCTACAGGCTGCCCAAAAACTATGAGCTTGTTGACTATGGGACAAAAAATGCGCCCAAGGTGTTTCGGCGCTGGCAGAAGGTCGATGTTATTTACGGCAGTGCCACTGCCTCAACAGATGAAACCTTTTTTGTGGACGAGGACCGCTTTGTGGCCTTTTTGGCGTAAGGAGAATGGTGATGGAAATGGATAAAAATGCCCTGGCCAAATCCTATCCGGAAGAGGATATTCAAACCCATACCGATTGTTTGCTGAAAAATCTGGAACTGTTAAAAGAGTTATATCCCAATCTGTTTTCGGATTGGGATTCCTTCTATGACCTGTTGCGGCTGGCCTGCATTTATCACGATTTCGGCAAGTTATACCCGCGCTTCCAATATTGCCTCAAAAACAGGATTCCTTATACGGACGGCCTTCCGCATGGCCTTTTGAGCCTGGCCTTTATTGATTACAAGTGGTTAAAAAAAGAAAAGGGATTGAAAAAAGAAGAACTGAGGCTCTTATTTCAGGCGGTCGCTTATCACCATGATCGAAAGATGCCGTATGACAACAACGAGATAGACAAAGAATTGGTCAAACTTCAGGCGCCGAATAACCGTTTTGCCTATGACAAGCAGCCAAGCAAATTTTTAGCTGAGGAAATCGAAGCGGCATATTTCAGCGTCGGCGAAAGATTCAACCAAAAAGACAAGAGCCTGTTTTTCCGCTTTATCATGCTGGAAGGATTGCTCAACCGTTTGGACTATGCGGCCAGCGCCCATATTCCGGTCGAACAGCCGCCCGGCTTTCTGCCGTCGGCACTGGAAGCGCTCATGAACCGCTGGCAGGCCAAACAGCCGGAAGCCCGTTGGAATGACCTGCAGAATTATATGCGCCAACACGCAACTAACAATGTGATCGCCATTGCCCAGACCGGCATGGGCAAAACCGAAGCCGGTTTGCTGTGGCTCGGCAAGAGCAAAGGATTTTTCACCCTGCCCTTAAAAAGCGCCATCAATGCCATTTACGAGCGCCTTACAAACGATATTATTTTGGAACATAAAGAAGAACAGGTCGGTCTGCTGCATTCGGACACCTACAGCAAATACCTCGAAAATGAGCAGGACCAGAAAAAAACAGAGGCTAACGATGCGTTTGAGAGTGAAGGGGTATCCTCCGATCTCTACTATACCAGGACCAGGCAGTTATCCCTGCCTTTAACCGTCTGTACTTTGGACCAGCTTTTCGGCTTTGTTTTCCTGTACCGGGGCTTTGAGTACAAACTGGCGACCTTGGCCTACTCCAAAATCATTATCGATGAGGTGCAGATGTATTCTCCCGACCTGATTGCTTATCTGGTTTTGGGGCTGCGTTATATCACCCGGATGGGAGGGCAGTTTGCCGTTCTGACCGCGACTCTGCCCGCTTTTTTCCTGGATTTGCTCCGGGAGCAGGAGATTCCTTTCGAATCCCCTCAAGTTTTTACCGATAACCGGATTCGTCATAGTCTCAAAGTCATCGACAGGGAAATCAATGCCCGGGATATTGCTGATTTAATCCGGCAGTATGGCGGAAAGAAAATTCTGGTGATCTGCAACACCATCAAAAGCGTAATTAAGCTTTATCACCAGCTTGCCTGGGATAAGGAAAAGGGACAGGCGCAAGCGGTTGCGCCTTTGCCGCAGGGTGGGGAAACAACCGCTGAAAGCGCCGAGAAGCCGGGCGTCTATCTGCTTCATGGTAATTTCACCAAAGAAGACAGGCGCAAAAAGGAAGAACACATTTTAAGGATGGGGCGGAAGGAGAGTGCGGAAAGCTGCATCTGGATTGCTACCCAGATTGTCGAAGCTTCTCTGGATATCGATTTTGATTTACTGTTTACCGAACTGTCGGACTTGAACGGGTTGTTTCAACGTATGGGCCGGTGCTTCAGAAAACGGATTCTGGGCGATCTTCTTTACAACTGTTTTGTCTTTACCGGCGGTAACAGACTGTGCAGCGGTGTCGGACTATTTATTGACAAAGAAATCCACCGCCTCTCCAAAGAAGCCTTGTCGGGAGTGGACGGCATTATAGACGAAGCACAAAAAGTGGCCATGGTGCAAGACCTTTACACCAGGGAAAAGCTGCCGGCGTATTACGCAAAAATAAAAGATACCATTGATTATGTGGATTGCCGTTCACCCTATGAGATTAACAAAGCGGAAGCCGATAAGCGTTTCCGGGATATCGACACGGTTAGCGTGATTCCGCGCACGGTTTTCGAAGCCCGCCAAGCGGAAATCAGACAGGCTGTGGCAGTTTTGCAGAAAGATTACGACGGGCTGGACAGAACGCAGGTAAGGGAGTTAAGAACGAAGGCCCGGGAGACGATCATGAACCTGACGGTGGATATTTCTAAATATTTGTATAAGAACATAGAAACCGGAGAAAAGGACACGATCCGAATCAGTGATTATGAACAAATTAAAATCGTCGAATGTGATTATAACAGCCAGGAGGGAATTATTCGCCCCACAATGAAACCAAAAGCAGAAGTAACGGATTTCTTCTCGCATTCTTTCTAAAAGCGCTGGACTCCTTGCTGTAACCGGGGAGGTGAGGGTAAAAACCATGCGTATTACGGGAACAATGTTTTATTATTACTTCGTCTGCCGGAGAAAACTATGGTGTTTTTGTCAAAACATTGCCTTTGAAAACGAGAGTGAAAGCGTACTGCTGGGCAAGTTGCTTGACGAAACGGCCTACGGCAGGGAACACAAACACCTGATGATCGATGAAACGGTCAATGTGGACTTTATCAGGGATTGGAAAGTGCTGCACGAGGTTAAGAAAAGCAAAAGCATCGAAGAAGCTTCCATTTGGCAAGTAAAATACTATTTGTACTTCCTCCGGCAAAGAGGGATCAAAATCGAAAAAGGCATCTTGGATTACCCGAAGATCAAAAAACGCCAGGAAATTTTCCTGCAGGAAGGGGATGCAGAAAAAATTGAAACCCTATTAGCCGATATCCAAGCGGTTATCGCCCAGGAAAAGATGCCGCCGCCCATCCATTGGAAAATATGTAAAAGCTGTGCTTATTACGAGTATTGTTATGTGTAAAGGAGTGTCAATATGGCGGAAAGTTTCTATTTGTTTTCCGACGGTGAGTTGCAGCGAAAAGACAATGTATTGCGGATGGTCGCACCGGATGGACGGTTCAAAGATATCAAAATAGAAATGACGCGGGATATATTTTTATTCGGAGAAGTGAGCCTAAACACCAAATGTCTCAATTACGCCGGCCAGCTTTCCATCCCGATTCACTTTTTCAACTACTATGGCTTTTACACGGGAAGCTTCTACCCCAAAGAAGAAAATGTCTCGGGCAAATTGCTGATTGAACAAGTCCGGCGCTATACGGAATCTGATAAGCGGTTGGAAATCGCCAAAGCCTTTATTGAGGCGGCAAGTTATAATATTTTAAGGAACCTGCGTTATTACAGCGAGCGTAACCGGGATTTGGAAGCCTGCTTGTCGGAAATCAAGGCTTTAAGACGGGGAATTGAGCAGGCTAAAGATGTGCATGAATTGATGGGCTTGGAAGGAAGTATTCGCCGGGCCTATTACAGCGGCTGGAACGAGATCGTCAAGCAGGAGATTGATTTTGAAAAGAGGGTAAAACGCCCTCCCGACAATATGATTAATGCCTTAATCTCCTTTGTAAACTCTCTCGTTTATGTAACCTGCCTCACAGAAATCTATAAAACCCAACTCCATCCCGCCGTAAGTTATTTGCATAGCGCCGGGGAACGGAGATTTTCTCTTTGTCTGGATATTTCGGAAGTGTTTAAACCCTTAATCGCCGATCGCTTAATCTTCTCCATGCTGAATAAGAATATGCTGACAGAAAAGGATTTTGAGCGGGAATCAAATTTTTGCTATATGAAAGAAGCAGGGCGCAAACGACTATTGGAGGAATATGACGAAGCCTTAAAACGTACCATCCGGCATAAGGATTTGAATAAGGAAGTCTCTTACCGGCATTTAATCCGTTTGGAATGCTATAAACTGATCAAACATCTTATGGGTGAGAAAAAATACGAAGGGTTTACCATTTGGTGGTGATGAGCGATGTATATTATCCTGGTCTATGATATTGAAATGGATGAGGGAGGGCCTAAAGCCTCAAGAAGGATTTTCAAGACATGTAAGAAATATTTAACCCATGTGCAGAAATCGGTCTTTGAGGGTGATATCACCCCGGCCTTATTAAAAAAACTGCAGGTTGAATTAAGTCCCCATATTCGCGAAGACAGGGATTCGGTACTGATATTCAAAAGCAGAGAAGAACGCTGGTTGCAAAAAGAATTTTGGGGGAAAGTGGATGATAAAACATCAAACTTTTTTTAGCAGCCTGCCTTACCCATATTGACTGTCGATCGTCGATACTGTGTTTTTGCGCGGAGATCGACAAAAGCCTGAATTCCCTGTATATTTTGGGTAGAAGTATTTAAATTTTTTATAGATATCATAAAAATTATATAGCGAAATGTTCATTCGACAGAAAAGCTTTCAAATTACCCTATTTAAAGCGCACCTCCAGCGGCAGGCGATTAATTTAACCAAGTGGAATGTAAAGACCGGATTAAAGCAATAACAGGCAAGGCTAACTGGCGATTAATTTAACCAAGTGGAATGTAAAGCAGTCCACAAATCTCAGGGTTCAGAATTCCCGCTGGCGATTAATTTAACCAAGTGGAATGTAAAGTGCAAAGGGCTTTCCGGATTACTACCTGAGAAATCCGATTAATTTAACCAAGTGGAATGTAAAGTGAGAACATCGAAGACTTGAAAGGGGCTTTGCTTGACGATTAATTTAACCAAGTGGAATGTAAAGGGGAATATTGGTTTATATAGCTTCTCCTTAGAGGGCGATTAATTTAACCAAGTGGAATGTAAAGATCTTTTCCTATGTTTCTTTCAGACGGCAGACCATTCGATTAATTTAACCAAGTGGAATGTAAAGTTCCCTGGGGGACATTGTAGAATACCCATCGCAGCGCGATTAATTTAACCAAGTGGAATGTAAAGTTCTTTTCTGCCGGGATTGGCCGCCCGGCTTTCGGCCGATTAATTTAACCAAGTGGAATGTAAAGTTGGAAGATTGTTTTTTACTATGATGTTGTGGAACCGATTAATTTAACCAAGTGGAATGTAAAGATAATCCGGCCGCAAATCAAATAGTCTATCTGGAACCGATTAATTTAACCAAGTGGAATGTAAAGCCCTCCTACCTCAGCATTCCATTTATATAAAGCAGCCGATTAATTTAACCAAGTGGAATGTAAAGAACTGCAGGAGCTTGAAATTAAGCGCATGAATGCCGCGATTAATTTAACCAAGTGGAATGTAAAGGTAGTTACCGGCGGCGTTATAGCGGATACGAAGTCCGATTAATTTAACCAAGTGGAATGTAAAGGGTGAAGACCTTGAACAAATCTTTACCGATATCGGCCGATTAATTTAACCAAGTGGAATGTAAAGGAACAAAACGCTTTAATAATTCCCGGGATGGACGGTCGATTAATTTAACCAAGTGGAATGTAAAGACCGTTACAATTGTTCTAAGTTCTCCCTCTCCCTGCGATTAATTTAACCAAGTGGAATGTAAAGTAATGATCTGCCGGCCGGTTTTTTGCCCATATTTGGCGATTAATTTAACCAAGTGGAATGTAAAGCTGAATATAGTTCATAACATCCCTGTGAGCCTCTTCGATTAATTTAACCAAGTGGAATGTAAAGAAGACACTACCGGCTCTGGATAACAGCGACAGTTGTACGATTAATTTAACCAAGTGGAATGTAAAGTAGGAACACAAAGAAACAATAATACACAATCCTATGCGATTAATTTAACCAAGTGGAATGTAAAGCATCTACAGGTAAAATCAATTCTCATCAATTGCACCCGATTAATTTAACCAAGTGGAATGTAAAGAATGGACCGAATGATCGAAGGTTCTGGGACCCCAAGCGATTAATTTAACCAAGTGGAATGTAAAGTTGTAACCGGCTACGATCAACCGGTGACAAACCAAACGATTAATTTAACCAAGTGGAATGTAAAGAAGGGTAAACCTCGTACATCCGCCAAATCAATGCTCGCGATTAATTTAACCAAGTGGAATGTAAAGTGCCTTATCTGCCTAATAGCCCCACTAACCCGGCAACGATTAATTTAACCAAGTGGAATGTAAAGGCTCCCAATTCGATATTCCTGGGCGCCTGTTTCAACGATTAATTTAACCAAGTGGAATGTAAAGAGATTAAGCTTTGCAGCTTTTTCACGGATAGCAATTCTGCGATTAATTTAACCAAGTGGAATGTAAAGCTGACTGGGGAGAACAAACCGGCTGCTGGAGGTTCCCGATTAATTTAACCAAGTGGAATGTAAAGTCTGTAACAATTTGTTGCTTAGTGCTGCTGCCGTTAACGATTAATTTAACCAAGTGGAATGTAAAGCCGACTATGGCAAACTATATTAACCGGTCAGCCCAGCGATTAATTTAACCAAGTGGAATGTAAAGATTCATTACAACTACTGGGTAAAGTTCAAATCCGGCGATTAATTTAACCAAGTGGAATGTAAAGTTCTTTTAACTCCTGCTTGCATTTAGGATTATCAACGATTAATTTAACCAAGTGGAATGTAAAGGTAATTGAAGAATTTTTAGAAGCATGGAAACAAAAAGCGATTAATTTAACCAAGTGGAATGTAAAGGCCAAACTCAGCGACAATAAAATACTTGAGGACAGACGATTAATTTAACCAAGTGGAATGTAAAGGTGGAGTAAGCTCGCCTCACTTCCCCCGGTATATCCGATTAATTTAACCAAGTGGAATGTAAAGACCTACAAATTTGGACCAATCTGGAAAGAGTGGGAACGATTAATTTAACCAAGTGGAATGTAAAGTTGGAAATGCAGCATTTATCAGACAAAGAAAATCTAACGATTAATTTAACCAAGTGGAATGTAAAGTGAGTACTCTAATCCAAATGATGCTATCAAGGACACGATTAATTTAACCAAGTGGAATGTAAAGAGAATTGATAAAGTTCATAAGCAATTCCGGCTCACGATTAATTTAACCAAGTGGAATGTAAAGGCTCCCAATTCGATATTCCTGGGCGCCTGTTTCAATCGATTAATTTAACCAAGTGGAATGTAAAGATCTATCCGGTACCCCGCTGCAGCCAGGGCTAACAAACGATTAATTTAACCAAGTGGAATGTAAAGGTTTTTACACATGTCCTCAGGAATGACGTCAATTACGATTAATTTAACCAAGTGGAATGTAAAGAAAGCTCTCACACCCATTTTAAGTCGAGAGATAAACGATTAATTTAACCAAGTGGAATGTAAAGTAATAGATTTTTCCAGACTTGAGCTTTTAGCCTTACGATTAATTTAACCAAGTGGAATGTAAAGAAATCAAGGTGGTGAATATATATCGTGGATATAGCACCGATTAATTTAACCAAGTGGAATGTAAAGTGGAGAACTGCGGCAGAGATCATAGATTGGTCCTTACGATTAATTTAACCAAGTGGAATGTAAAGACCTATTTGACTGGCGTTTTTCTTCGAATACCCTACGCGATTAATTTAACCAAGTGGAATGTAAAGACGAGATCACCTTATTATTGGAAGGCCTGAGTAGACGATTAATTTAACCAAGTGGAATGTAAAGTAAAGCAAGCAAGGCACAGAGCATATGTCCAATTTAACGATTAATTTAACCAAGTGGAATGTAAAGAAAGCATATAAAAGACCGTCCATCTTCGGGCGGTCTCGATTAATTTAACCAAGTGGAATGTAAAGCAGTTTCAATCCCCCGCATAAAATCCCCGTATGGCCGATTAATTTAACCAAGTGGAATGTAAAGACTTGAAAATAATTTCTGTCAACTTGAATCATTTTCCCGATTAATTTAACCAAGTGGAATGTAAAGCTCGATATAGTACGTTTTGCCAGCATACTCAATACGCGATTAATTTAACCAAGTGGAATGTAAAGGCAGAAGTTTTAAAAGGTAATAGCAGGATAGAACA
>JAAYUV010000055.1 GCA_012517475.1 Peptococcaceae bacterium
AATTCCCTCCAACCTAGAAAAGGGATGGAGTAGCACTGGCTGCGTTTGAGCCGTCTTTCAAAGATTTCCTGGTAAGCATGACCTGGAGAAGTAGTTTTGCGATCCCATTGCAAAGCCTTTTGGGGCAATTTGTTCTTATTCTTATATGGAACAACTTCTGCGTACAGCCTATAACAGACGTCAATAAGCACAGTAGCGAACAACTGGTAGCTATTTCCAGCTTTGATTGAGGTTGAGCTGCGTAAAGGTCCCCCATAGTTGGTGCCATAAGAATGGTATTGGATCGGTGTACATAATTCTGCCTTTAATGGAATAATCTCTACATCCGGTCCCCATAGGATCGACTCAAAAATTGCTTTGACCGCAGAAAAGGTTGGCGCCGGGTAACTTACCGGGCAATCTCCTGTATCTGGTCTTGTCCACATAGCAGTATTACCGGCAATTTCCATTTTCACCGGGTAAGATGATCGTATCATAGACAATCTCCTCACTCATCCAAATCCAAAAGGATAATGCTAGAGATATTTGTGACTCAAATAAGATGATTTGTGTAGCCCTGGATGGTGTCAATAAACCCCGCATACTATAATTATCAGTATAGCATATCGAGGGAAAACAATAATCAATCCTCTCTATGCAATAGAATAGGGGAATAAATACATGAGAATAAAGGATGATGAAACGCAAGAATGGCTTGCCCAAGAGGTAAAAACGATCGCACCCAGCCGTGAATGGATCAATTCGTATTTTGATTTGGTAAAACAGGTTCTTGTTACTACAGACTTAAGAAATGACGATCCGCGTCTTACAATGTCATTGTCGCCTAATAAAAACAGTTGGTATTTTCCAGTATCCATTAATTTTCGGTATGTAATTGCTTTGCAAAAACGGAGAATAGATGGTCGGGCAAAATATTTTTTAGGTCTGATTTTTGCATCTTATTGTCGGTATATTCCAGAATTAAGCCGTGACCGGCATATTAAAGAGTCTTGGCGGTTTAGCAACTTGCGTGGTGAATATTCAGAACCGCCCTATTTTCTGCGATTCGACAACCTATATGAAGCAACTTCACTGCTAGACTCTTCGGAACAAGTCAGGCAATGCTGGCAGGATGCATTAATCGCTGAAGTAAATCGGGCAAAAGCTTCAAGCTATAGAAGATTTCACCACACAAAAGTCTACAAACTGGTGACAGATAAAAGTTTCAGGGACGAAATTTTGAACTTAGCTTATCCGGAAAACGAATCTGTTTCCGGATAAGTATATGATTAACGCTTTATGTCGTGTTTGCTCAACCCGTTCGCCCCGTATTTATGTGGTATGCGAAAGTTGGAGGTCTATCTCTGCTCAAGTAACCTTCCGAAAATCGCAGCCTTTCAATCGGCTGCCTCGGAATGCTTATACCACGATGATAAGCATAAAATTCGTTAAATCAAATCTACCGGTATAAGTTTCGACCGGCGAGTTTTCCCACTGCCATAGAGAGAAAAAATACAGAACAAAAGCTTTCCCCATATATAGAGGCGCAAGTCTTCAATCCGTTGCCATACATAATCATGCC
>JAAYUV010000046.1 GCA_012517475.1 Peptococcaceae bacterium
GATTTTCTGAGGCGATGTTGAACCTTTATTTAAAAGGAATTCGCCTCTTGGAAGGGTTTTTAGCGCTAACTATTTCCATTTTGAGGCCTCGAATTCCTTTTTATTTTGGTAAAATTCCCTGACTTTTTCAGGAGAAACTAACTAGTCACAGCTGCAAATATGAACAACATCAGTATCCCACTCAAAATCCAAATGGAAATAAACAACAGCCACCCTTTATGCCGATAAATATAGTATTGTAGAAAATACACCCCGACAAAAAATAGTATTGCGACCATCCAGGCTAACCAAGAAAAAGTATTCAATATCGGTAAAAACAACATCACAAAAAAAATAAAAAGAATGATTAGCGGCAACCAGATGATTAAACCGGCTTTAGGTCTTTTTCTATTTCTAATCTGATGATCAGGTTCACTGTATTGTTGGGGAATATATCCTGTGGGATAAAGCGCATCCTCGCGCTTTTTTACTTTTTTAAACTTCCAGACGGAACATATTCTACCGTTTCTTTTCCATTTGCAAGTGACTTCTTTTGGTCCCATAAGGAATCCCAAAAAAACATTGTCTTTTTTGTTTCATCCAAAAAAGCTGCCGCCTTATAATGAAGAGGAATTTTTAGGAACCCCATTTCATTAGGCAAAAAATCACAATCTATCATTAAATCTGCTTCTTTTCCGGTCTGCATCGGAATCCAAATTTTTCCCATTTTAGCCATCAAGGTTTTTATAATCGCCTCTTTACTCATCACATTCCCCCCCAGTTTAAACAGTAAGATAAATTCTTTTGCTTTCGGTTTTCGTCAATATCTGCATTATGGTTTGATTTATTTGCTGCCTTTTACTGTTAAATCTGTGCGAGCAGTAATAAAAGCGTTTTTACCTTCCACAACAATGAGTTCCACCTTGTAATTGCCCGGCGGCAATGGCCTTTCAGGTGTGTTGAAGCACCCCGATCCATTTGTCCAAGTATTATCCACAGCCGAACTTAGCGCTTTCCTATACAACGGCTCAACAATTTCTCCATTTTGGCCTGTAATCCTGAACCCATATTCTGTTCCGCCTTTCAATCCCTGAGAGTTGGGGTATATTGTTTCTCCCTGTTTAAATTCGCGTTTCATGGAACTTTCACTAGGAGGAAAAGTACTTGAAAGCAGTACCTTGTGAGAAGAATCAATTTTTTCAACCGCTTCTACGGTATCTCCGCTGCCAAGGGGGTCGCTGACTTTGCTAATCACAGAATATGCCGGAATACTGACAGAAAGCATCAGCGAAATAACAAAAGATATTACTGCTGCCCGCTTTATTTTAAAACTTGTTAATATATTAAATAGTATCATGTATATAGCTCCGATCGTTAACAACAGTTTTCCCGTTGCAGCGCTAATGAAGAATATCCTGGTGGCAGGATTAAAATTATAGAAATATCTGTTGTCTGTTAAAACGCTTGACAGGGTAAGCGGGGGGCAACCAATAAAGGCGAAAAATATATAGACGAGCGATAAAAGCAACAGTATTACCGCGATAAAAATACTGTTTTTTCTGACCAGGATAAGTATTAACCCTCCTATTACCGCAAGAATTGGATAGGTGAATAATAAGAAAATCGGGTCAGGCTTGCTTATTATGCAAATAATTACAGTAATTAACAACAAAATGCCTAACGACAAAGGAGTTAAACGCCAGTAATTATTTCTGTTAGTTGTTGATAATTTTTCATGGGATGGAATTGTGCAATACTTCGCGCCATTTTCTTCTTTGGGAACCTTTGACTCAACCTGTGCGCCGCAGTGACGGCAAAATTTCGCATTGTCGTTTATGACCTTACCACATGATTCACAATACATTTCCTCTCCCCTCCAATAAATACCATTCATCTGCTATTTCAGAAACTAAAATTTTTCAGCCCTTAATGGATCATCATTAGCCGCAACACAATTTTAGAAATTTTGTTGTTTTCTTTGTCGATAATGTACATTATCGTTTTAATACCCCTTGAAAACAAAAGATCAAGTGCACCTTTGTTTAACAGGTACACCTTAATTATACCAATAATTTTCATACAATTTAAGTTATTATAATATCTCCCTTACCTCGAACCCCGCTTTCAACACAAACACCACCTCCACCAGCGACTTTACCCGTATCTGCTCCACCAGTGTAATAATAATAAACAAATCCTCGTCAAACCCCTTCAGCAATTCCTGTCCCCGAAGCGTTTTTTCAATCTCCCGCACCTTTGAAAGAGCATCTTTCCGCTTAAACTCCGCCTGAGTAAAAGCCGAACGTTTCTGCCTCAGTTCATCCATCTCCCAGATTAAACCGGGCATGGTTTTTGGTATTTATCCCTGTGATCACATCGTCGGCATATATACTTGCATACTCCCAATCCGGGCGTTTTTGATATAATCCTCGTAATAGGTAACCTGTGTCTCGTAGCTGGAAAGCTGTTTTTCGGTGTTAGTACTCACGTGGCAGTAGGGAGAAAACATATCCAATTCCTCACAAGAACCCATAAAACCTTGCTGCGTAAGGCTTTATGGGTTATGTTTTCTTTTAAGCGATACCATGGCTTCCACGTGCTTTGGAACTACGATTCGGATAAGCTCCAACTACCTGAATTTCGTACAGAAAATTTCAGCCCGGTAACTGCTCATAACACCGGTCTACCGCAATTGCTGCAAAACTTTGACTCTGCATTTAATGGAGATCCGCAGTTTACGCAAAATTTCCTGGACATCCGCGCCTGTGTAATCAGATTTGCGCCTTCATCTACCAAAACAGTCTTACACAATTCGTTAAACCTTATAGTATTAAGCCTTTCAATTTTCCCAATGTCTTTTTTGATGGTAAAGCCCCAGGTTTCAGTTTGATTTGAAATAACATATAAGATAAATATATTACCGGCCTCATCGTGCATGTAAACTGCAAGACGGTTTCGGAGAGCCTCAAAGAGCTTCGGCAAATATTTGTACTCTAATGTAAATGCATATAATGAAGTAGCATCAATTTCATCTACGTTAAGTATCTCTTCATTTACCATTTCATTTAATGCTTTTTGGATGTCTTCGTAAGATATGGAACTGTAAACAACATTATCTGCGACATAGGCTAGGGGAAAAATTAACCTGCTAAAGTCGCTTTCTCCTGAATTGTCATAGGAGTTGAAAACCGATGCGGCGGTAAACCACCCTCCGTCATATTTATTTTGCAATATGACGTCGCAAGCCGCTAAAATTATAAGAAGATATATCGGGGATATTTCCATTCCAGTTGAACTCATTTCCCTGCTATTGCTTATTCCTGAGAGTTCCTGCAGCATTTCACATATTGTTTCCCTGTTTTCACAGGCTAAATAGCCACCGATATCACCTGCTTCATACACAAGCGCATATTCGGAATCGGCAGTGTTTGTGTGGGGCAGGGCGAGACGGAAGCGCAGGAAATGATCTTCGATACAGGCAAAAACCTTTAAAGAATTTTTAGGGTTCATAAAGCTTCCTGCAACATAGTCTGCAACCAGTTTTAAGTCAGGGTTTTTTATGGTTGCAGAAAGCAGTCCGTCCTGTCTGTCCGATGAGAACTCATTCCGCAGCAGGGAAAGGCCGGAGTTCAGCGTGAAGCCCTGACTGTTTCCATAAAATAATATTTCTGAATCTGAAAAAGTAATCCTGTTTGAAGTCATTTCCCGTTGCCCCCTTTCACAACGCCGTTTAAACCTTGTGCAACTCCCTTGAAATGATTATCAGCCGCATCCACCGCACCAGAGATTTTCCCTGTTAAGCCGGACTCTTGCGCGGCAGTTTGCGCAACAGTCGCTGCAGAGCTCTCAGCGGCCCCAACTAAAGCCTTAAGCGCATTTTTAGCATTTTCCACATCATATTTTGCTTTACCGGCATCAAATATCTTGCCGACACCGACTGAAATGCCTTTGTTTATTCCAAATTCAGTTATGACAACAGACAGGTTTTTATTATTTACATACCCGTCTGCTGCTGCACCGGCTATCTCCTTCGCCAGGGATAAAGAGCTTAATGTAGTCTTGGCGGATGTCAGGGCTGTTGATATACCTGATGTTCCTACGGCAAGGGCAATGTCCGAGGCAAAGCCGATGGCACCGGCAACATTCGCAGCGGTTTCCAGTTCACCTGCATGGTTCACCCATCGCTTAGCACTATTTTGAAAGCTGTCTTCACTTTCAAAGGTTTGTGCCCGTTTTACCGCAGCATTATCCTCCTGCCAGGATTTCAACTCCCTCAGATTGCGTTTCAATTCGTCTCTGGCAATTTCCGTCCTTAATTTGTCACCATTTTGTATATGCCTTTGGATATCGTTATCCAATGAACTGATGATGTTTTTGATTGAATTTATGTTCATTTCCGGATAGTTTTCATTTTGCCAGCCATGGTTTTTTGTGAATATCCTCCCATCCTCCCTGCGCGTGCCTACCGGCGGTTCCACCGGAGCATCATGGTTTGAAGGCCGGGCAGCGCGGCTGATATCAGGACCACTAAAGCTTGTTGTTTTTTGAGTATCTGCCGGGTACGTCACATTAGCATCAGGCAAAGGCATACCGGCCAGATTCTCAGTTCCGCCGACCATTGAGGCAATTGTGCTTATCAGGGCAGAAAGTCCTGCCAGAAATCCACTTGCTGCAGCAGCGGCTTTTGCATCTTCATCAGAAACCGGCTGAGGAATGAAGGGATTATCATTTGAAACGTATTCATTGCGCTTATTGCCTTCTCCGGTGCTGTTAATGCCTGTGGCCTGCACTTTTAAAGCAGTCCAGTCTGCCTCCAGCCATGTATTATATTGAGTTTCATCAGACGATTTTATCTGCCATAGAAAATTACCCTCAATGCGGTTCATATCTCTGTTTATTTGACCCTTATACGTCAGCAACACAGTAGAGGATTCATTATATAGATAATTTTCTATTGCAATCCTGTTTCCTTCAACTACCATATTGTATTTGATATTTTCTTGGTGAACTTCACGTGGTATAATCTTGCTGTCTTTGATATTAAAAGTTCCTGTTGAAGTGCCATTAGCAAACGCAGGAATCGTTTCCTTGGATACTTTCCATTTCGTGACAGTTAACTCAAAATTCCACAAACCGTCCAGGCTATTTACTACAGGTGTATCAACCTTACTTTGTTCTGCAAGCTTAGAGGTATTCCTGGTAACAAATTTTCCACCTATATATTCTTTATCAGGCTCACTTTTTCTGCTTATTAGAAAACTTCCCTCCATCAACTTCCCATCTTCACTTATACCGGCAACAAATTTATATTTGTAATCTGTGTAGTCGTATTCAAATTCTAATTTGCCATTGGATGGATTGATATTAGAGGTAATATCTATGCTGTTTAGTATTAGACGCTTGCCACCCGGGTTGTTAACCTGTCTGATGGACCATTTATCAGCAAGCGTCTCCATCAATTTATTTTTCTGGCTTTCGGAAACATTGTTCACATCGACCGTATAAACCATTTCCCAATCACCCTCAAACTTGCTGATTTCAATATCTGCAGCCTTTGCCGGGGATGTAAAGGCAGAAAGCAAAAAACTGGAGCACAGCAAAATTGTAAAAACAAATTCTTTCCTTAGTTTTTTCGCCTTCAGAACAATAACTAAATTAAGCCCAACCTGCATTCCGACCGCCAATGCCGCAATAAACAGCATAATAGGTATGTAAGATTTGAAAAGTAATGCAATGAATTGATTTACAAGCAGCAAAACCAGAAATGAAAGTGCAAAGATGATGTTTTGTCTGTAAAAAATGTTTCTGTCCTTTCGCTCCAGTTTGATAAAAAATCCGAAAATTGCACCGATAGCAAGACCCGTCCCAACCCACAATAAAGCAGCGTTTTTATGCACAATCCCGGAAAAAAGCAAAAAAGACAGGCTTTGCAAAACTATTGCAGTAACAATTGACCAAATAACCACTCTTTGTGGTTTTTTTGATATGATAAAAGTTGCAATAATACCTGCCAGCATTAAAATAATGCTTATATAAAGCAGCATATACCTCACCCCCAAAAGAGAACGCATCTACTTCTTTACCATTTGAATCTCACCACTTCCAATATCTTCAGAATTGAAATCAGAACAGCTGAAAATCACTTCATATCCGCCATTTACAGCACGATATTTTGTTGAACTCATTTCAATCGGTGATGTCGTATATCCGCTGTCTTTCAAATACTGGACATATTTTTCGGCATTCGCCTTTTTGATGTTCATAAACAAATATTTCACCACGCCTGTGTCCTGAACTTCGGCGGTTAAGTCTGCTTTCGGCGGTTCCAGCCCATTCATTTTTGCCTTGTCCCACATACTTATAGCGTACTCGGTTGTGTCTTCCGGTTCATTTATCAGCGTTGATGTTTGTGGGTTTGTGCTGCCCGCTTGCTCACTTTGCGTCTTGGGGCTTGTTTCGCTGCCGCTGCCGGCGCATGCAGCTAAACCCAATGCCATTGTTAATACCAATAAAATTAAAATTGACTTTTTCACAATGCCTTCCCCCCTTTTTTTATTTTAATCCCAAATCTTTTAAAATCTCATCCCACGGTATATTCCCTTCTGTAACAGGCGGGTGTAGTCCAAACGCTTTCTCAGCATGAGTAGTCCAGGTATCCCCGGTTTTTGTCATTCCAACTTCGTTCTGATTATATCTTAGCACCTGCATTTTGGGATATTTTTTAGCCAATTCTTTAATGCTTGCCGCACTGATATTTGCTGTTGCGCCTTCAGTCTCTACAAATGGTTTTATGTTCCCATTATTATATATTGCTTGCGCATAACTTAATCCCGTTTTATGATATGCCTCTGTATCAGAGCAAACCGCCATTATCAAACCGTCTAATGCCGGAAGGCCCATCTCATTATTTCCGGTAGCTTGTTCGGGCTTCATTTTGAAATCTGCGGGCAGTGAGCTTGTGTCAAATTTTACATGGAACTCACAGATAACCTGGCCTTTATACTCTTGGTATAACCCTGTTCCGTCGGAAACAAACAGCCTGAACTTGCCGATGCTTTTCCCGTCATTCAGCGTAAAACTTTTTTCATAAGGTAATACTGCAGAAAACGATTGTGAGGACGTTGTACCAGCAGCAGGCTTATCAGTAACTGCCATCACTTCAAAGTCAACTGCCGCATCCGGTGTTTTCCTGTCTTCAATATACATTTCCACTCTATATTTACCCTCGGGCCAGGGTCTGTCATTGGTAAGGTTGCTGAACACATAGACATTGGCATCACTGTCGCCGCTGTCCATGCTGTACTCCTTAATGAGTATATCGCCTGTTATATATCTCCAAACAAACTTTACCTTTGTATTAACCGGAGCATTGCGCAGTTCTGCTACGGCAACCAGTTGCGGTGCGTTTGCCGAATACGAACTTACCTTGTCTGAAGGCTTTCCGCTTGAGTCCATAGCAGTGGTCATATGCGCGTTTTTCAAGCCTGCGGTGGTGAAGCTGAATTCGCCCGTCGTAAACATTGTTAAAACTACAAGCAACAGGAAACCAGTTATTATCCACAGGATAAGGTGAAGCAGGCAGCCTTTTTTCTTTAGTTTACGCTGGATGAAGAAAGCTACTGCGAAAAGAACGAGAGAAACAACCCATCCGACTGGAGTACCCTCCGCTGCTAACAGCATTACGATAAGTAAAATTCCCAGAAGTATAAAGCCTATGAGCCCTAAAGTACCGCCTTTGCCGCCGCTTTTTCGCTGCGCTTCTGAATAAAATTGTCCCTGAGGATTTTTATATTGTGGCTGTGATTGTTGCTGATATTGCGGCTCTACAGACGTTACGGGTGGTGTGGCAGATGGTTGCTGCGGTGTAGTACCAACCGGTTTTCCGCATTTGTCACAGAATTTAGCACTTTCCATAAGCTGCATGCCGCAATTCGAGCAAAAACCACCATTGGCTTGCGGGGCTTGTTCAACCGGTTGTGCTTGTTTAGCAGGCGGTACAAATGTCGGCACATATCCTGCCGGATACATTGCCTTATTTTTATTAAGTACCGTCTTAAATTTCCACCCGTACTGCTTTGCAGTTTCCTTGACCGCCTTTGGAATAGCTCCTAAATCAAGTGAGTATTCATAAGCCTTGCCGTCAAGACCATACTGGACACTTTTCACCTTGCGAAACAGCGTTTTTCCGCTTTGAAATGACGAGCCGCTGCCACCGCCAAACGATAGTCCATGCCCTACCTCTGTTGTTTTTTCATACATATAAATCACATTGTCCTGCTCGTTTGCAAAGACCGATGCTTCATAACTGATTTTTTTACTTCCTGTACTCCAGCCCGCATCAAGGAACTCAGTGCTAATGGTAATATCAGCGCCGTTTCCGTTCTGCACCGGTATTCCCAATACCGATAGTTTACTGCTGATTTCGGATAGAATTTGCTGTTTCATTGAAGCCCCCCCTTTTATTTATTCAACATCAATATATACGTTAGCTCGGTGCGGTTATTTGCACCTGTTTTGCTATAAATGCTTTTAATATGCGTTTTTATTGTGTTTTCCGATAATGCAAGACCGGCTGCAATCTGAGTGTTATTCTTACCTTGAATAAGACCGTCTATAATATCCGCCTCCCGTTTGGTAAATTTGAACCTGTAATCCGATATAATCTGGCTCTCGCTTGTATATTGCAAAATTGCTATATGACGGATATTTTCACCGATTCTGGTTGGATAGGTGAATATATCAAGTTTTATGTCTGAATTTTTGGTTTTAATAATCTCGGTTGTTTTGTCAAGTTTTTTGCTTTTCTGGTCTGACATATCAATGCAAAGCTCTTTAATGTGGTGCAAAACGCTTGACCCGAATATTGTTATGGCTTTTAGCATTTCAAGTCCGGCTACGTTAGCTGAAATAATTGTTAAATCACCATCAAATGCACACATTCCCATATTGATGTTAAAGTTGCCCTGCTCAACCGCTTTGTTCGCAATTTGCGTATGTATTATATTAAAAATGGTGGAAATATGAGGCTGTATCAAGCTTAATATTAACAAGTCGCTATCGGAAAAATCCGGCTTCGCCTTTTCTCTATGCAAATATATCTCACCTAAAAACTGTCCTTTATAAACTATGCGGATACAGGCGATATGATATTTGTCCTGTTCCGATAGAAAGCTTCTTCGCGGCTCTTGAGCGACTTTAATGACGCCTGATAAATAATCAATCGGTTTGTAAACATATACTTCTTTACCGGCATGCCCTTCTTTTGCATATTCAAGATAGCTTTCACGCTCTGAAAATTCTTCCTTTGTGTAATATTTATCTATGTCGCCGGTGCCGTATGGCTTAAAATAGCTGCAATCGTGACTGATTGCACAATAAAACATTCCGCTGTCATACATCACAAATTTATGAAGACCTGTAATCGCAAGCCGTAAAAAATCCAAAAAGCTTGCACATTCATATGCACTGTTAATAAAAGCGTTGAGCTGTATTATCTTTTTAGTGTCCATTTTCTATACCTCTTTCTGAGCATATACTCATTGTACGATAACTTTTTTTATTAAAAAATCACCCATTTGGGTGATTTTGTTATCTTGAAGATTTTATATACTTTTCCAAATCGCTGGCAGCAAAAGGCCTTCCATGGGATGGATATATTTTGACCGGATTTAATTTTATCATGGTATCCCACGATTTGAAAAATTCACTTTTGTCCTCTATCCAAATTGTTTGTCGTCCAGTACTTGGAAAGCCGTACATGGCAGCATCGCCGCAAAGCAGTTTTCCGTCGCACAGAAGCAGACCCATGCTGTCGCTTGTATGACCCGGAAGTCTGATGATTTGCGCATCAATGCCGCTTCGTTTCAAGTATTGCTCATTGTTTTCAAAAATCAAATATCTTTCATATAAGTCGACTGGAGGAAATCGGTGTTCGCCCTTACCAGCCAACGCCATAATTTTACCAAAAATGAACGCTGTTTTAGTGGGAAATTCGCCATCAAATGAGTTTTGTCCGGCTTTTAATCGTTTTACACCATCTTTATGTAAAATTATTGGTGCGTCGGTATTTTGGGCAAGCTCGTTTAAAAAACCTGCGTGGTCATCGTGTGCGTGAGTTAGAAAAATAAATTTGACATCAGTGAACGAAAGGCCTGCCGCCTTGAATTTACGAACAGATTTATCAAAACCGCCCTCATATCCTGTGTCAATCACAATTAGCCCTATTTCAGTTTGTAATGTAATTATTAAAAAACTGATTGCCGATATTTATCAGTTTCATTCCTAACACCTCATGGTATTCTCTTCATCCTCTATCCTCCAGCAGAAATTGTAGATTATGCTCTAGCTGCAATTGCCGTTACAGTATTGTCTATTTTTCACGCCTTTTTTTACATTTATTTTATTATTATAGTCGAAAATAGTCTGCAAGTAAATGTGGAGTGTTAAATAAAGGTCTTTAAATATCCAGCTTTAAACGCTATATCATCTTTTTTATCTCCACAAGGGTTACCTTACAATTATTGAAGCTTAAAAACCGTCTGCATCCCTTCATTCATCAGGCTTTCAAGCACGTTCAATCCTCATGCAGCATTCTATATGTCCCATATATGAAAACATATCAATTTTTTTATGTTGAATCGAAACGAGGGTTCAACTCCCTCCAGTTTGCCGAAAAAATCAAATGTCATCTATGAAACTGAGGGACAAAAAATTGAGGGTAAAAACCCCCGAAAAGGCGGATGCCATGCGGCTTTGACCGCATGGCATCTATATTCACCTAAATTGATGGTGGACCTGAAGGGGATCGAACCCTCGACCTTACGGATGCGAACCGTACGCTCTCCCAAAAGGGTAAATTTTCTGCCCAACCGAAACCCCGCGGTCATATGGCTTGATACGCAGATCCCAATCACAAATTATTCATCCTCCGCCTCATCGACTTCGCCCTCTGCCTCCGCGATTTCAGTCAGCTCACGCAGTTTATTCTCCAGCAGCGCCTTATTCGGCAGATGAAGCTGGTATTGAGCCACAAGAGCTGGTGATAAGCTGCGCCGCAAAGCATACTCAACTACTGTATCGTCTTTATCGGTGCATAAAATTAACCCAACGCTCGGATTCTCATTCGGCTTTTTAATATCACTATCGAGGGCTTCAAGGTAAAATTCCAGTTGCCCTAAATGCTCCGGCTTAAACTCGCCAACCTTAAGTTCAATAGCCACAAGGCAGGACAGTTCGCGATTATAGAAAAGTAGGTCTATAAAGAAATCCTTATTACCAACCTGTACACGATATTCTTCCCCAACAAATGAGAAATCCCTGCCGAATTCAAGAATGAAGTCTTTCAGGTGAGCAACTATGGATTTTCGTAGCGCTTTCTCCTTGTGTTTATGGGGAAGGTCAAGAAATTCGAGGACATAGCTGTCACGAAGCGCGGTCAAGCCCTTATTATTGGCGATGAATAGCTTGTTCTTTTCATCGGAAATCATGGTGCGCTCAAACAACATGCTGTCAATTTGCCGTTCCAGTTCGCGAGATGAATAGTTATTTTTAGCGGAAAGCAGCAAGTAAAACTCCCGCGCTTCGGCACTCTTCGCCCGCGACATAATTATGAGATTATTCGTCCAGCTAATTTCTCTCAGCAGTGCTGAGAGTTTTTCGTTTTCAGAATATGTTTCGTAAAATTGCTTCATACGCCAGATGTTTTGTGCCGAGAATCCTTTAATACCAACGTAATGACTTTGAACAAAGTCAGCAAAATCGCTGACAACTGACTTCCCCCAACCGTTTGTCTTGACTTTTTCACTGATATATGCACCGCCATCCAACCCACAAAGAGAAAGGAACGGTGCATTATGGAAGAAAAGAAAAGAGTTTATTGCCTTTACCGCGTGTCCACGAAAGGACAGGTTGAGAAGGATGACATCCCTATGCAGAAGCAATGCTGCAGAGAGTTTGCCGAGCGTCAGGGCTGGAAGATCGTCAAAGAACTCTTCGAAAAAGGCGTGTCCGGCTTCAAGGTCTCAGCGAAAGACCGCGATGCCATACAGGAAATTCAGCAGGCCGCCGCTGAGGGAAAGTTTGATATCCTGCTCGTTTATATGTTCGACAGGCTGGGAAGGCGCGAGGATGAAACACCCTTCGTGGTGGAATGGTTCGTCCGAAACGGCATCGAGGTATGGAGTACCATCGAAGGTCAGCAGCGGTTTGACAACCATGTGGACAAGCTGATGAACTATATCCGTTACTGGCAGGCCTCCGGCGAGAGCATAAAAACCTCCATCCGTACAAAGACCCGGCTCGGCCAGATTGTGCAGGAAGGCCGCTTCCGAGGCGGCACAGTCCCATACGGCTACCGGCTTGAAAAGCAGGGGCGTATGAACAAGAAGAACCATGAGGTCAACGAAATACTCGTGGACGAAAACGAAGCCGTTGTCGTCAGGCTCATATACGAAAAGTACGTCAACGAAGGCTTCGGCGCCCAAAGGCTGAACCGATTTTTGTATAATCAGGGCTTCCGCAACCGCAAAGGCGTGAACTTCACCAATACAACCATCATCAAGATGCTGAAAAACATCATGTACGTCGGCATCCTGCGGAGCGGAGAAACGCAGTCTGAAATCTTCCCCGAACTGCAAATCATCACGCCGGATATGTACGAGCGGGCGTAAAAAATCATGGAGGCAAGGACGCAGAAGCACAGCGACATACCCTTTAACTCCAAAGGGAAAGCCTTGTTTTCCGGCATGGTATACTGCGCTCACTGCGACTCGAAACTGGTGCTGACCACCAGCAGCGGCAAGCGTTACGGCGGTAACGGCAAGCGTGAAACGCGCCTGCGTTATGGCTGTCACAATAAGGTGAGGCATCCGCAGGACTGCGATGGACAGAGCGGCTACTCGGCAGAGAAGCTGGATAGTCTGGTAGAAAAGCTGGTACTCCACCTCTTTAGAGGAATCAAATCTATACCAGAGAGCAAGCTGATGGCCGGGCAGATGGAGCGCAGAACGGCAGAGGCATCATCAACGCTGGCGAATCTCAAAGCCATTCAAGCTGCCAAAACCAAGGAGCTGGAAAGCTACAAGAGCGAAGTATACAAGGTAATCCAGGGTGTCAGCTCATGGAGCGGCGAGCTTCTCAACGAGCTGATCGCCGAAACGAAGTCCGCGCTTGAAAAGCTCGACGAGGAAATAGCCCAAGCAGAAACGGAGATTGAGGACTGTAAAAGGATGGCTGACAACATCCGCTCCGAGTACAACCGCATCCTGACATGGGCGGATATGTACGAGGGAAGCAGCATCGAAGCGAAAAAGATGATTCTGCGCCAGATCATCAAGAAGGTATACGTCGGCAGACACTATGAGGTGAGGCTTGAACTCGCCATCAGCTTCGCGGAATATCAGCGGCTGTACCTTGGAGAAAAAATCGCGTAAACAGACACAGAGAACGCTCCCGCAGAATTAAAAGGAAGCCAGCAAATATGCATGGCTTCTGGCTTGGCGGATGGTGGACCTGAAGGGGATCGAACCCTCGACCTTACGGATGCGAACCGTACGCTCTCCCAAGCTGAGCTACAGGCCCAAATTACGACACTATTATTTTTTTACACTGGCTGGGCAGAAAATTGAACACTCCACGCTCCCAGCTGAGCTACATCCCCACGTTTTATAAAAGAAAACTGTTTTGCACTCGTCTATGGTTTTATTATAAAGCACATATTGTCTATTTTAAAGACAATATCTTCTTTTCCCTCAAAACTTAAACCAGCTCATTACACAATAAACAATAAACGATTAACTATTAATAATCGTTCCTCCATTGACATGCAGGATCTGCCCTGACATATAGGACGAATCTTCACTGGCGAGGAAAAGGTAGGCCGGAGCCAATTCAACGGGTTGACCGGCACGTTGCATAGGAGTTGTACTGCCAAAGGTTGAGACTTCCTCTGCACTAAAGGAAGCAGGGATAAGCGGTGTCCAGATTGGACCCGGCGCGACCCCGTTAACCCGGATCCCCTCTTTGCACAAAGATTCAGAGAGGGAACGCGTAAAAGATACAACCGCACCTTTCGATGCAGAATAATCGATAAGACGTACTTCCCCCCCATATGCAGTGATTGAAGCGGTATTAATAATTGCTGCCCCCTTCTTGAGATGAGGCAGGACAGCCTTAGTCAGGTGAAACATCGCAAAAATATTTGTGCGGAAAGTCTTTTCCAACTGCTGAGTAGAAATATCCAGAATCGAATTTTGCGGGTGCTGCTCCCCCGCATTGTTCACAAGGATATCAAGCTTTCCGAACGTTTGGATTGTCTCCTCAACAGCTTCCCGACAAAAAGCTTCCTCCCCGATATCCCCGGTTAGCAATAGACAGCGCCGCCCAAGCTGATCAATTCGTTCTTTGGTAATTTGAGCATCTTCGTGTTCATCCAGATATACAATAGCAATATCTGCGCCTTCCTTGGCATAAAGGATAGCAACTGCTTTTCCGATCCCGCTATCCCCACCGCTGATAAGGGCTGTTTTTCCCTGAAGTCTGCCACTAGGTTGATAGCTGGGATTTTCAAATATTGGGAATGGATTCATAAGGGTTTGTATTCCCGGCTGTTTATCCTGATGCTGAGGAGGAAAAGTCGGATACGGGATTTTAGGTTGGCTCATGTCATCACTCCTATTTTCTCTTTATTGTCCCCCAAAGAGCAATGATCATTCCAGGCCATCTTCGTCTTTCCCGAAATCTCCCCCCCTATATCCAACAATCTTTATGCGAGGAACCCGACCGCTTATAAATTCTGGTTCCCTAATGAATCCGGACATTTTTTCAATTCGTATCTTCGATAACTTTCCTCTCTTTTCACCTCAGTTGAAAAACCATAAGATAAACCGTACTCATCACGATTGTAGCCAGCATGACCGGAAAGCAAACTTTAAAATATTGCCCAAAGGTAATTTTATAGCCTATTTCTTCAGACATCCCCGAAGCAACGACATTAGCGCTGGCACCGATAATTGTTCCGTTTCCACCGAGACAGGCCCCCAGTGAAAGCGCCCACCACAGGGGGGTTATACTGATCCCTGTTAATACTCCGACATCTTTAATTAATGGAATCATGGTAGCGGTAAACGGAATATTATCGACAAAAGCGGAGACTATAGCTGAAACCCAAAGAATCGCTATTCCTAATAACAATAAGTTCGATCCTGTGGCACGAACGATATTGCTGGCGATGAATTCCAGAACCCCGGCTTTTTCTATTCCTCCTACCAGCATAAAGAGTCCGGCGAAGAAAAATATAGTCTTCCATTCTACTTCTTTTAAAACATGTTCCACCGGTACTCCCGAAATGAGAGTGAGTATAACGGCTCCGGTAATAGCCATTGTCGAGGATTCTAAATGAAGTGTCCCATGCAGCATAAATCCTAAAATCGTAAGACCTAATACTGAGAGGGACTTTTTCAGCAGTGAATTGTTTTTAATTGCTTCTTTTTCATTTAAAAACATCACCTTTTGTTTATTCTCAGGGGCAGTATACAGGTTTTTCCGGTAGATTAACACAAAAGCCAGGATCGTTACCGGCAGAATAACAATTATGTCTGGAGATACATTAATAATAAAATCCAAGAATGTTAACCCTGCTTTACTTCCGATCATAATATTGGGTGGATCGCCGATCAGGGTGGCAGTTCCTCCAATATTTGAAGCAAAAATCTGGCTGATGACAAAAGGAACCGGTTTTAGTTTTAACTCTTTGCACATGTCAAAGGTAATGGGAAGAATAAGAAGAATGGTCGTGACATTATCCAGGAAAGCTGAAGTTACCGCTGTTACTAAAGATAGGTAAACCAGAATGAGCCAGGGTTCTCCTTTGGCCAATTTAACCATTTTAATGGAAAGATATTGAAAAATTCCTGTACGCTGTGTGATCATAACGATAACCATCATACTGATCAAGAGACCTAATGTGTTAAAATCAATCGCACGAAAAGCACTCTCCTGAGTGTAGTCGATGGAGAAAGTGCCCACCAGCACCATGAGGATGCCTCCACCCATAGCAACAACGACTCTGTCTATCTTTTCCGAAACAATCAAGGCATAGGCAACGACAAAGATCAAAGAACTAATGATCATTTGATTAGTAAACACGGCTTCAACTCCAGTATCTAAGCTTTTCCCTTAAAAAATAATGTACTATCCATTAACCTCTTTATTTAATCTCTTTTTATTTGATTTGATCATATTTCCTGCTACTATAACACCTATGGCCAGCGCCCAAGGTAATCCATGTTCTATTATAGCTATTTCATGAAAGAATTCAAAGAATTTATCATTCATAACCATCTCCCCAGCCGTATAGCCTAACAAACCTGCTCCGAGTGATACAATCCACTGCCACCTTTCCATAATAGCAGATAAAATGGTACTTCCAAAAATGACAATCGGAATACTGATAACTAATCCAATAATCAAAAGCAAATAATTGCCTCCCGCTGCTCCGGCAACTGCGAGCACATTGTCTAAACTCATTAATAAATCCGCGAAAATAATTGTCCGGATCGCTTCTCCAAGATTGGATGACGCTTTATTCTCCATAGTCTGCTCCCCTTGGTTGGCTAACAATTTGACCGCGATCCAGATCAACAGCGAACCTCCGATACTCTGTATCAAGGGCAGCCTTAGTAAAGCCACCGCTACCAGTATAAGCATTTCTCGATCAGTCAATGTTTCAATGTTATATTCTCTTTTTTACTCAGGCGCTTTTCATATGAATGTGAGGTTTTTCTTGAAAAAGATAACAAAACAGCGATAATGCAAAGACAAAAAGCAATGATAAATGTTGTTTTAAGTCCGTTGATAAATTGGCCGTATGACATTTCCTGCATCGATATTTCCATCCCTACAAATAGTTTTTTTAAATTTTCATTGGAAACAAAGGAAGAGACAATGGAAATACACAACGCAATACTAATAGCACTGCCGGAATTCAAAAACATCGTTCTGATACCGGATGCTACCGCTCTTTTATCAACCGGTGCTATTTTCATGATGGAACTTGTATTGGGCGAATTAAACATACCAAAACCAATGCCGATTAAAAACATCCAGAATACAATGAGCCAAGTTGACGTACCTAGATTGATCATGCCCAAACCGATAAATCCAAAAGCCATGATCAGCAACCCGGCAGAACTTAATCCTCTTTCCCCGTATTTGTCAGATAAAGAGCCGCTAATCGGAGCTATGAAAGTAATGGCAATACAATAGGGCAGAAACGTTAAGCCGATCAGTACTGGATCGATATTTTTAACCAACTGGAAATAGATCACCAATAAAAATGTAATGGTACCTCTGGACGTACTGCTTAGAAAAATACATAAGTAAGCAAATAGAAGCCGGATATTTCTTATCAAACTTAGATCAATCATCGGTTCGCTGGATTTTTTTTCGACTTGATAAAACAGTAAGCCAAAGATAATAGATAATAATGCTAATCCTATAATCAAATGGCTGAGCCAACCAATAAAACCTCCCAGATTAATGACCAAAAGAAAAAGAAACATAGAGATTGTAAAAAAAATACTCCCTTTCCAATCAATTATATGTTCTTTCACTACAAATTCTTGTTCTTTAAGCTGTTTTACCGACCAAAGTAAAGCTAACAATGCAATGGGAACATTGCCTAGAAACACTGCTCTCCATCCACCAATTCCGCACAGAAACCCGCCCAAAATTGGGGCAAATACATAGGAAGTATTTACCATCATGCTGTTAATGCCAAGGGCTTTGCCAATTTCGTTTTCAGGGAAAGAATCAGCAATAATGGGAACACTATTAGCAAGGATGAGAGCCGTTCCAAATGATTGAACGACTCTGGCTAAAATGATTTGATAACCGGAGAACGAAAATCCAGCAAAAAGTGATCCGCAGGCAAAAAGCAATAAGCCTGATTCAAATAATTTCTTTCGGCCATACGTATCCGATATTTTTGCAAACATCGGAACACTGATTGTCACAACAAACATATAAACCATAACAATCCAGGTGACTAATCCAATACTGACGTTAAGATCTTTAATAATGTCTTTTAAAGCGATTGTAATTGTATTGGCGCTTGCTAAAGAGAAAAAACCCCCTATGGAAGTACAGGAAAGC
Organism: Peptococcaceae bacterium; assembly: GCA_012517475.1. Taxonomy (GTDB): domain Bacteria; phylum Bacillota; class Desulfitobacteriia; order Desulfitobacteriales; family Syntrophobotulaceae; genus Dichloromethanomonas. The sequence continues at coordinate 18,130 of JAAYUV010000046.1, forward strand.
GCCCGCCACTTGTAGGAAAATCCTTTTTTCGCTAATTCAGTTTTCGTTGCACTTGTACTGAATTTCTTTTTCATAGAGGCTGCCTCCGCAACAATCGATCGCTACAATGACCGGCAAACGCTCAATTTTTAACTTTCTCACCGCTTCAGTTCCTAAGTCCATATATGCGATGGTTTCGGATTGTTTTATGCATTCCGATATCAGAGCTCCTGCCCCCCCTATAGCTGCAAAATATACAGCCTTATAGTTCTTGATTCCTTCAATAACGGCCTGACTTCTAACCCCTTTGCCGATCATCCCTTTTAAGCCTAATTTGAGCAAAGGGATTGTCATCTCGTCCATACGATAGCTGCTGGTCGGACCGGCAGAACCAATAACATGTCCGGGCCGGGTAGGCGTTGGGCCGGTATAATAAATAATCTGATTTTGGGGTTCAAAGGGAAGTTCTTCACCCCTCTGGATTGCCCCGATTAACCTTTGATGAGCGGCATCTCTAGCCGTATAAACCGTTCCGGTAATGTAAACAAAATCGCCTGCTTTAAGCTGTTTAACTTTTTCCTCGGTTAAAGGTGTTGTTATCTCTCTACGATACACATTCATCTAATCTCTCCCTAATTTCGCTTTTTCGCTAAAGGACTTTTTCCGTATGCCTTGAAATATGGCAATTCAGATTTACAGCTACGGGCAGACCTGCAATATGGGTTGGGAACACTTCAATCTGAACCCCAAAGGCCGTTGTCTTGCCTCCTAGTCCCTGCGGCCCGATACCAAGGTTGTTTATCTTCTCCAGAAGCCTCTTCTCCATTTCTTGAATGTGCTGTAACTCGTTATATTTGCCGATAGGCCTTAACAACGCTTTTTTGGCTAAATAAGCAGCCTTGTCCAAGGTTCCTCCTATGCCTACCCCGACAATAATTGGCGGACAGGGATTCGGTCCGGCTTGGATTACCGATTCTATGACGAAATCTTCCACGCCCCTTATACCATCTGACGGTTTCAACATTTTTGTCTTGCTCATGTTTTCGCTGCCGAAGCCTTTAGCCGAAAGCATTATTTTTAGTTTTTCGCCCGGAACGATATCGTAATAGATGATAGCGGGAGTATTATCTCCGGTGTTTTCCCTTATCAAAGGATCTTTCACAACAGACTTTCTCAAATATCCCTCTCTATAGCCTTGTCTTACTCCTTCCTGAATCGCTTGCGTGACATCCCCTCCTGCAATATGAAGATCCTGTCCGATTTCTACGAATACAATGACCATTCCGGTATCCTGACAAAGCGGAAGATCCCTTTCTCTGGCTATATCAGCGTTTTTAATGAGATTCTCCATGATTTCCCTGCTCAATGAGGACTCTTCTTTTAGACATGCTGCCTGGTAGGCATGTAAGACATCTTGGCTAAGCTGATAATTGATGGTAATGCACATTTCCTTTACGGCTAAAATAATTTCTTCTTTGTGTAACTCTCTCATAAGCAATTTATCCTCCGTGATTATTTTGGCATGATCTTTAAGAATATTTGCACAATCAACAATACAGTAATTATCATAAGCAGCGTTTTCGCCGTCTTTTGTGAAATCTTAGGGAGAATCTGAAAACCTATCTGGGCGCCGATGATAGAACCCATGGTTAAAGGAATTACATAATTCCAATTGATAAAGCCGTTTTCCAAAAAAACAATCATTGCTCCGGTACAGCTTCCCATCACTAACATCCTAGTCAGATGAACGGACTGAATATATTGATAACCTCTGTGCATAAACATCATGATCCCTAAGGTAGCTGAACCAGGCCCAAACCCCCCGTCATATACTCCAATGAAAAAAGTCAATATTTTTTGTTTTAATGTTGATTTTTCAGGGGGGCTATTCTCATCTTCTTGCTCCTTGGGTTTCTTGATGACTGTCATAACCAAAGCAAAAGATAAGAGAAATAACACGGCGATATTCAGAATCTTCTCTTCAATGTTCGAGGTAACCAGACCTCCTGTGAATCCTCCAGCAGCGCCAAGAACAGTTCCGCTAAAGAGGATTTTCTTTGGTATTCTTTTCTCCTTAAGGATTTGGATCGTATTCGTGATCGATGCACACAAAAAGGAAAACTTATTGGCTCCAATACCAAACTGTACCGGAATCCCAAAAAGCATCATAGCCGGAAGAGTTATGAGTCCTCCTCCCCCTGCAAGTGAGCCGATAAAACTGCCTGAGAGACCTATCGAGAAAAGGAATATACTATCTTTCAACACCATCTTATGACATTACCTTTCCTGTTTCCTAGAAGATCCTGTCACAAACTGTGAAGAATCTGTTACCCTGCCCAACTTTTTCATTGAAAAGCCAATATTTCAACTTTTGTTTTAATACATGATTTATGAAAACATTTTTTCTTCAGATCGTTTTATCTGCTTTGTTTTTTCTTTATACCATTCTTGTTCTGCCTGATATTGGTTGTGCCCTTGCACCAGCATAATCTGTAGTTGTTCATCCGATGTCCCGCCGGCAACCACTCTTCTCCTCAGGCATTCCTTCGGGTCCAAGACCTTATCCAGCTCTTCTTGCGTAAGAGTAAAATCAAACCCCTGATCCAGGCAGATCTTATTCAAAGCTTCAACACTTAATTCATCTGATTTCTTACCCTCAGCAATCGATGTTCTAACAAAATATGCCACGATATGATGGGCCTCCCTGAAGGTAATATGATATTCTTCAACAAAATGGTCTGCAAGATCTGTCATCGTGGCGTATCCTTGACTGGCAGCAGTTAACATCTTTTGCTTATTCCATTTAATTCCCGGTAATATCTCACTGAATAGTTTGATAACATTCGCAGTGACTTCAAAAGAATGCCACAGCGGGCTGTATAAATATTTTGTAGCATCTCTTATGTCACTATATGAGACCCCTTTCGGCGAGCTGATAACCCCTATGGTATCTCCCAGTACCCAGCTTGCTGCCGAACGTAAAAATTCAAAAGCTGCGGGATTCTTTTTTTGGGGCATAATGCTGCTGATTACAGCGAATTCATCCGGAATCTCTATAAAAGCAAATTCAGACATATTCCAGCTCATTAAATCCGCTACGACACGGCTGATATCCGTAACGATCGTATTGAGGGCCAATGCCGCATCATTCACATAATCCCGGCCCGAAATTGCATCATATCCATTGTAAACAATCGAATCAAAACCTAAGATATCGCTGGTATATTCTCTGTCCAGCGGGAATCTCGTCGTTGTGATGGCTGCAGCCCCCAGCGGGCTCTTATTCACTAATTCCCAGGCATTTTTTATTCTTTGCATGTCCCGTGTCAATACTTCAAGAAAACCTAAAAAGTAGTAGCCTAATGTAACTGCCTGGGCATGCTGGGTATGCGTATAACCAGGCATGATCGTGTCTTTATGAGCTTCTGCCAGACCCAAAACTTCCTTGTATAGTTCCAGTAAATAATTCGATACTTCCAGCAGCTTTTCTCTTACAATCATCCGGTAGACTGTGGAGTAGATGTCATTACGGCTTCTCCCCATATGAATGTTGCCTGCTTCTTTCATCCCCAACACACTGATCAGCTTCTGTTCCAGAGCGAAATACAAATCTTCCGCATGATCTGTGTCAAGGACGGCCAGCCCTTGCTCCCCTATTTCCTTTAGAACAGCCAGAAGGTTCTTTGCTGTCTCTGCGGGAATGAGTTTTTGTTTACTCAACATTTTTACATGGGCTATGTTGACATATAATAATGGCGTTAAAGCCGAATCACCTATCTCACTTAATTCATGTCCGAGAACAATATTCCGGAATTCCTTACTTGGATCTGCTTCTAACCGACCACTCATTTTCCTTCCTCCTTTTGTCTTTCATGAATGTTTATCTCTATGGGCAGTATGATACCGCTTGATTTAGGTAGTCTTTTTAGTTACCTGAATTAAAAACAATGTTCTGAGCCGATAATTTTGATCTGTTTGAAGCAACGTCAATGTCCCCCAATTTAATACCGGACTGAGCTGCAACGGCTGCCATAATTCCTGCAGCTTGACCAATAACGATCATGCTAAACATTCCTCTTGTCCAGGTATCTGCCTGGTGATTTTGTGACATTGCCCTTCCTACAACGAGCAGGTTGTCTACGTTCTGCGGCAAAAAGCACCTGTAAGGAACTTCGTATTGATATACGTTTCTATGTAATTGACGAGCCGATAGATCTGTCTTGGAACCCTCTTGGCGGTCCGGATTATGCATGTCTTGTCCGGGATTATGGCGCCTGTAGAACATGGCAACCCGATCAGGTATTTCTTTGTTGTTAAGAATATCCGCTTCATTCAGGATATAAGATCCTATGATCCGTCTACTCTCACGAACCCCAATATTACAGGATGTATCGATTAAAAATGCATTTTCACAACCTGGCAATTTTGACTTAATAAAGTTAACCAACTGGCTTATTTGTTTTCTACCTTCGATTTCGGCTTTACTTAAATCTAAACCGTTCGTTGGATCAAATTCATATAAGCGAACATTGTTGACGGTGACAACACCATTTTTGAAGTCGATACCCTCGAATCGAATGTAATGACAATCTTTGTCTACTTCTCCGTTCTGACGCGCCTCTTCTACCAAGTCGAAGAATCCGGTAATTCTAAGGCATTTTTTCTCCGGCTCAACAACCTGCACAAAACGGTCTGGAGAGAATTGATCCGGATGCTTTTGGCAATAGTCCAACATTTTTTCAAAGTCAATATTTCCTATCCTAAAATTTATCGTCAAAGGTCTTATTTTGTGATCGGTTTCACGGCCAAAAACACAGGGAGCCCCCGCACGATAAGCAATATCAGCATCCCCTGTTGCATCAATGATCTTCTCTGCTAAGATTGCCTGCCTGCCAGATTTATTTTCTACAAAGATTCCCTTTACAGTACCGTTTTCAACAATAGGTTCACTAACCCATGTGTTAAACAAAAGCGTTACGCCTGCATGATCAAGCTTTTCTAAGGCAACTTGTTTAAAGGCTTCGGGATCAAAGTTAATAACGGTGCCGCACCAGGCTTTTTCTTGTTTAACCAGTTCATCAACAAGCTCTTTTGTAAAACCATTGAGCCGTTCACGATCCATTAAAAATATTGGCATAATTGTAGCTGTCGCTACTCCGCCTAGAAAGGAATTGCGTTCTACTAAAATCGTCTTGGCACCTGCTCTAGCTGCCCCGATAGCTGCGCCAATACCGGAAGGTCCTCCTCCACAAACAAGGACCTCGGCCTTCATGATAATAGGGACCCTTTTTGCTTCTTCTCTTAAAAATTCCATTGTTTTGCAACTCCTTATTGTTACGACATCGTTCAATCGTTTCAAGAGAGTAAATCGACGAACTTCAGTCGATTTACTCTCTTTTCAGGACAAATAATGAGAAGGCTTTCCTTTTGAATAAAGTTAATTGAGGCCATCGGAGGTAAGATTCATTACTTCTTTCCCTTTATAATTCAAATAGCTTCTCCTAACCTGCATAATCAGCATCACAAAACTTGCAATATAAAGTACAACGGTAAGCGGACGCATAAAGCTAAGATAAAAACTTCCCTGCTCATACTGAAGTGTCTGCCGGAAGGAGAATTCCAACTCGTTGCCCAATATGACCGCGATAACAAGCGGCGCTACCGGTACATCAAGCTTCTTGAACAAAACGCCAATACCGCTGAAAGCAAGCATAACGAAAATGTCGATAATTGAGTAGTTAACACTATAGGTACCGATCAGACACAAGGTTGCCACAACAAACGGCATCGTGTTTTGACACAGACGCAACAACCAAATGAAGAACGGAATAAACAATGTATTCATGATGAGAAGGATCACGTTACCAATATACATACTGGCAATAAGCCCCCAGACAATATCGGGATGCTCTGCGAATAGACGAGGACCAGGCTGGATTCCAAGCAGAACAAACGCGCTGAGGATAACGGCAGATGTAGCGGAACGCGGAATGCCAAGCGCTAAGAGCGGAACATAGTGACCTGAGGCGCAGGCATTGTTTGCTGTCTCCGGAGCAGCAACCCCTTTGATATTGCCTTTCCCAAAGGTGTCACGGTCTTTGGCAAAACGTCTTTCTACACTGTAGCTTACAAAGGTGGAAATCGTTGCGCCTACACCGGGAAGTACGCCGCAGAAAAAGCCAAGAAAACTTGCCCGGATGATTGTGGGAAGACACTGAATAAATTCTTTCATTGTCGGAAAAATTTCTTTTAATGTAAATTTGGCGTCACCTTTTTTGAGGACAACAGTGTCTTTTTCGGTAAGCGTAAGGATGATCTCGGAGAGTCCAAATAATCCGACAACTGCGGGAATAAAGTCAATTCCGGCCTGCAAACTAAGCGTCCCGAAGGTTAGCCGTGGAGTTCCGGTCATCGCATCGATCCCAATGGTGGATATCAAAAGCCCTAAAAATAAACTCACTGCCGATTTCAGGAAGCTGTTGCCCCCGCCAAGGGTCAGAATCGCAATAAACGTAAACATATAAAGAGCAAAATATTCCGGCGGACCGAAAGCCAAAGCGGCTGAGGCCAAAGGCGTACCCGCAATGGTCAAAAGGATCAAGCCGATAGTTCCCCCAATGAAGGAGCCAATCGCTGCAATTCCCATAGCCGCGCCGCCTCTGCCCTGCTTGGTCATCTGATATCCGTCAAAAGTTGTTACAACCGAGGCGCCTTCCCCGGGAACGTTTAAGGCCACAGAAGTGATGGTTCCTCCGAACATAGCGCCGGCCAGGATACCTGCCAGCATAACAAGGGATGTAAGGGGATCCTTTCCATAGACGATCGGCAGTAATACCGCGATCGCAGCTGCTGTACCGAATCCTGGAAGAACCCCGACCAAGGTGCCCATGAGACACCCAAGAAGACACATGAACCAGATCATGGGATCCATCAGCTGGGCAAAACCCATTCCAAGCATTGATAATGCGTCCAACATTATTCTTTCACTCCCATCAGTCAAACAATAATCCGCGTTCAAAAGGAATTTGCAGTAAAACAACAAATACGATATATAATGCTGCTACCCAAAGGACAGTGAATATCGTGGCCCACAGAAGACTCTGGCGTTTAAGGATATACTGGCTGGTAACTCCGAAAACAGCCATCGCCGGTATCATCCCGATGAGATAAATTAAGAAAGTCATCAAAAAGTTCAAAATATAGTAAATCCATCCCGGAATCGTATATCGATCGAAAAGCATGCGCAATTTCAGCCTTGGTTGATCTTTGTCTTTCAAAAAGAAAATAACGGACAATATCAATAATATTACGGAAAATACCATGGGCATGAAACCCGCACCAATGTTCTTTCCACGAATCATTTGAAGGGATGACGAACCGTAAATTCCCAGGAAGCTTATAATCGCGGTCATTACTGCAAACATTCGCTGCATACTCATATTTCTCTCAATTCCCTTCTCTGCTTATATAAGGTTTAAGAAGAAATGAGGGGCCTACTGACTTCGAAGGCAACAGGCCCCTTAGAAGAAGAGGATATCAAAAAAGGTTACTATTTACCAAGCATAACTCTCTCTTTATTTGCTTTACACCAGTCATAAACAGCCAGTACAACCGATCCATTTGATATCTTTGATTGGGTCAAAACCCACGTCGGTCATTGTGGCAGTGGCGGTGAGAGAAGCAATGTTGACAAGTCCAAAGGCATAGCCGTCAGGTTTAACACTTTTCGCGATATAGTTGCAGCCAATACCGGCGCTTGCTCCGGGTTTGTTGGTTACCATAACCTTTTGTCCGCCAAGAGCGCGTTCCAAGGATGGAGCAAGGGCTCTGAGGTTGTTATCAACAGCGCTTCCTGCGCTATACGGAACAACACCCTCGATTGGCCGGGAAGGAAACTTATCCCCGGCAGGAGCAGGAGTATTGGGCGCCGTCGGAGCTGAACTTGAACAACCAACCAATACCAAGGCTGTCACCAAAAGGATACAAAGAATACCAATCGATACTTTTCTTAACATTTTCTTTCCTCCCTATTTTGTAAAATAACTTAATTTGTACTGTCATCAAATACCAAGATATGACTATCACTCAAGGCATACGAGAAGAATCCACCCCTCATATTAGAAAGAAACCACATGCAGTACTCTGTATAGTAGCCCAAAAAGTTCTCAGGAAGAACCCGCTACCTAATTGGGGAAAAGAGTTTGTGAAAATTGAACAAAATCATGCATAATCCCTAGACCCCCGGAGAATGGAGTTAATCAACTCTATACTTTTTAACAAATTCTTCGTTGAACTCCATCCCAAAACCGGGTTTATCCCATAACTTCACTTGTCCCCCTGCAATCTTGGGTTGATCCACAAGGATATACGGAGTGAGCGGATCCCTGGCTTCAGAGAAGTATTCGGGATAGAGTCCCAAAGAAATTCCTGCAAGCAAATGCATAGATATCAAGGGATCCTCGTGATGGGCCATCTTAACTTCGTACAATTCGGCCATTTTGGCAATCTTTAACCAATCGGTGATACCGCTTCCCTCAGTTACATCATGGTTTATAATATCTACAGAACGAGCTTCAATCATTTCTCTGCAAGCATCATGGAAGAAGTCGCTCTGACCTGCAGTTACTGCCAAGCCGGTTTGTTCGCGGACAAACCTCATTCCAGGGACATAATCACGCCATTGCACAGGTTCTTCGAACCATTCGATATTCAGCTCCCTGACGGCTAAGCCAAACTGAACTGCTTCAAAACGTGTCCACCCTTGATTGGCATCACAGGCAATGATGAAATCGTCCCCTACAGCTTTCCTTATGGCATGAATCCTTTTCGCATCTTCCAGCGGCGCCAAACCACCGACCTTAATCTTTGCCCCGGCAAAACCTTTTGCCTTACTTTCGAGGAACTCGTCACACCACGATTCCATCGTTTTGCCCTTGCCATAATAACCGCCAATAATGATCGGCTTGACCGTATCACGGTATCCTCCAACCAGTTTATATACCGGCTGTCCGCAAGCTTTACCCAAAAGATCCCATAACGCTGCATCTACGGCCATCCGCAATGTAAAGCCTTATAAGTATTTAAGCCATATGCTTGAGCTTGGACCGGACGAGAGGGTTGTTGAGGCACAAAGAATAGCTTTTTATCAGGACTATCCGTCAGACTTCAGCACTGTCTGGATACCGGAAAAATATTATAAAGATCGATTTTTTGAAGATATCGTAGGTAATGGAGTAGTTATTCCGGCTATGAAGCACCTGGGGATCCATGTAAGCAGAACGGTTCTCACCATCGAGCCGCACATTTTGAAGGAAAAGCATGCTATTCTCCAGATGGACAAAGGTGAACCCGTACTCCTTTTACGGCGGATAGGCTTGGACTCTGCAGATGTTCCTGTGATACTTATAGAACGCTTACTTGACGGGAAAAAAGCGCGAAACCTATTAAAAATTTGCACCTCCCATTAACTTATGGTCATTTTTTAAATCTTTAATGAGATTGATTGGTCTGGTCTAGCGGCGATTCTTTGATATACAAGTGTTTTACTTAAAAAAATATTGCCCTAGTGATAATTTTTAAATTATAATGATCAAGATGTATAATACATCTAATAGATGTTAATCCTGTAATCCCTGTATATTTTACGATAAACAAGACGCATTGAAGAATTAGAAATTTCTTATACCCAAATATAAAGGAGTGTTTTTCTTGAGTTTACCTTTGTATAAGATTGTGGCAAACCAAATCAAGCAAAAAATATCGGAACAATTATGGACAACAAAATTGCCTTCGGAAAATGAACTGTGCAAACAGTTTCAAGTAAGCCGCATTACTTTAAGACGGGCAATCCAGGATTTATGCGATGAGGGCCTGGTCGTAAAAAGACAAGGTTTGGGTATGTTTTTAGAAAGAGATGATTATGAACTTATTACAACCGGGGTACATGACCGCATATATACCGGTCTTGAGTATAAATTTCTCCAGACTATTCGCAATGTAAAACCGTATAAATATATCAGCCATATGCTTGGACTCGAACCGGAAGATAAGGTCGTTGAAGCACATAGGTTAGCTTATTATCAAAATGATCCTTCAGGTTTTCTTACGATTTGGATACCCGAAAAATATTTTCAGGACCGTTTTTTTGAAGATATTGTTGGCAACGGGCTGATTATTCCGGCATTTAAACACCTTGGACATCCTATCACCCGAACGCTTCTTACAATTGAACCTCACATCTTAAAAGAAAAGCATCCCATCCTCCAAATTAATAAAGGTGAACCGGCACTCCTAATACGACGTTTGGGTTTTGATACTGCAGATGTTCCGGTCATATTAATTGAGCATTTATTAGACGGTAAAAAAGCCCGGAATCTCTTAAAGATTAATACCTTCCACTAAAATGGGTAAGTACGAAATGATTGCTGTTTCCTTGATTAATTGATAATATAGAAAGAAACAGGAATATTCGGGTGACCTGCATGCAAAATCCTCGTTCCACGAAGCAACGACGAGCTATTATGGAAGTTTTTGACCGCCAAAAAAGCCATCTGGCAGCTGAAGAGGTCTACCAACTGGTTAGAAACCAATTGCCCAAAATCAGTCTGGGAACAGTTTATCGCAATCTTGAAGCCCTTTCCCAACAAGGTGATCTCCAGAAAACAATGTTCCCTGACGGCAAAGCACGTTATGAAGGAACGAAAGACGAACACCATCACCACATTGTCTGCATCGGCTGCAGTAATATTATGGATATTTCCATTTGCCCGTTAAAGCCCGAAGTCAAAGAGCTTCTGAATACCGAGGATTTTGAGGCCGTCTATCATCGTTTTGAGGTTTATGGTTATTGCAAAGACTGCCGGGAAAAAGAAAAGGCGTTAAAAGAAAAAGGATAAGGAATTAATATAGATTAATCAATTAAAATAGATAATGAATAATTCGTCTTCTATAAACCTAATATAGTGCAGAAATGAGGGTGTCGCAAAACTACTAAAAAGTAGTGAGCGATACCTTCTTTTTCTATAAAAGAAATATAAACCAGCTTAAATCGTAAGATTTAAATCTGGTTTTTTTCTAAACGACTGGTTCTTTACATGACTTAATAAACCATCTCAAGGCAGGGCTACGTAATGTATAGACGCTTTCGGCAGATTGCGCCCTCCTTGGCGCAAACAGCCGCACTCCGCATCCTTGCTCCGTTTGACGCTGTTTATACATTACGTAGCCTAGTCTCTGGGTTTTTGCAAGAGACATTTATTTAAAGATCAATCCCTTTTTAAGCCGACTTGATTTTCGCCAATAGACTGAATATAAAGATGACTGCCGTACATAGAACAATGGTAGCCCCTGTTGCCGTCCCCCAATAATATGACAGGATAAGTCCGGAGATTCCTGCAAAGATACTTATCCCCAAGGCACACCGGTGATATCCTTTCATATTGAGCGCCATGTTGCGGGATGCAGCTGCAGGAAGAATTAACAGTGAATTAATGACCAGGATCCCCACCCATCGAATTGCAACTGTTACAACTATGGCAATTAACACCGTGAAGATCATTTCTATAGCCAGAACCGGAATTCCCCTGCTTCGTGCCAAAGCGGGATTAAGACTGGCAAGCAGAAGCTTGTTAAACATCAATACCCATAAGAGAATCACCGCCAATAAAACTCCCCCAACAGCGGCAATCTCCCAGGGTGAAATACTAAGTATGTCCCCTATTAAAAATCCGGTATAGCGGTTAAACCCTCCATTCCTCGAGAGAATGACAATTCCCAGTGCAACCGCCGTAGCCGAAAAAACACCAATTACAGTGTCCGGTGAAAACCTGGTTATGTTCTTTACCGCAGTCACTGCAACCGCGATCCCCGCAGCAAAAAATAACATGGCTAATAATGGGTTCTGAAAACCAAGCAAAACCCCGATTGCAATTCCTGTCAAGGCAGCGTGTCCGATAGTATCAGAGAAAAATGCCAGTTTGTTATTTACGACCATTGTACCCAAAAGACCAAACAGGGGCGTGATTAATAGCACAGCCAGCAAAGCATTTTTCATAAATGTAAATTGAAGCCAGGGAAAAGGAAGATTGCTGAGTAAATCGTACCAAATAGACATTGGTATTTCCTCCTTCCATTCAGTAACGTTATTGTGATTTTAGTCCCTTTACTAATGTCTCCAGATTCTTTTCCATCGTTATTAAATAGGCATCCGGGTTCATTTCCCCGGTTACTGCGGGATCAAGGTAATAGATTTTAGCGCCTGTTTCCTTTGCAATCGTTTCTGCTGCTGAAGGAGAATATTGCGGCTCGGCAAAGATTGCTTTGACCTTATGCTGGCGAACGATCTCTATCGTTTCCGCCAATTCCTTGGCGCTTGGTTCCGAACCTGGTTCCCGTTCTATGACCGCCACAATATTAAGGCCGAATTCCTTTGCGAAATAAGGAAAAGCCTCATGAAACGTAATAATATCCTTATTGTCTATTCCGTCCAAGGCCATGTGCATTCGTCCTTTTAATTCTTCCAGCTTGGAAATATAGGTCTCCCCATTTTTTCGATATAGGTCAGCATATTCCGGATCCAGTTCCGCAAGCTGGGCAGAGATATTTTTCACTTCCTGGATTGCCCCGCTGATACTGACCCAAACATGGGTATTCACTTCCGACCCTTTAATAAAATCCATTCCTTTAGTGGCATCCACAATTTTTAGTCCCGGAAGCTGCTTAATTACACTATCCAGGTAATTTTCCGTCCCGGCACCGTTAACCACCAGAATCCGGCTTTGTTCCATTTTTTTTAAATCATTGGTGGTCATTTGATAATCATGCAGGCAACCCGTCTGAAGCGGAGCTATGTTGTTCAGATCAACACCCGGTACATCCTTGACAATATTCAAGGTCATAATATACATGGGGTAAAAAGAGGTACTGATCGTCAGTCTTTTAGCTCCCTCTTTATCCTGTCCCCCCGTTGGCACTGCGCTGCAGCCCCCTATGACTGCCAAAACAAGGCTGAGCAAAATTGCAGCTGCAAACTTCAAAAGTTTCATACTTTCCCCCTATTAGTAATAATTACTATTACTAATAACTTCAATTATACTGCTAATTGTTTATTCTTCAAGCATATTTCTGAAATGCAAAAATATTGTTTATTCATATAATTGCCAAAAAAGGAATAGATTATCAACGGGTCATTTGTTATTAAAAAATTAAGCAGATTTTATTTCTCTGCAAGAAAAAATCATTCAATTTCATCCTTTTTTGCTATAATAGGATTTGAGAATGCTTTAATAAAAATCAGGATAAAAAATCTCGGGGGTAAAGAATGAACCATCATTATGATATTATCATTATTGGTTCCGGTGTAGTCGGAAGTGCCGTAGCACGGGAAATGTCAAAATATAAAATGAAAATCGCTGTACTGGAAAAAGAATTGGATGTCTGCTCTGAAACAAGCGGTAGAAATTCCGGGGTCTTGCACGCCGGTTTTAATAATAAGCCGGGATCGCTAATGGCTAAATACTGTGTGGAAGGCTGTTTGGGATTTGATCAAATCGCCAAAGAACTTGATATACCTTTTAAACGAACGGGAAAAATTGTCGTTGGTTTTACTGAGGAAGACAAAGAAAAATTAATCCGGTTGATTGAACAGGGTGAAAAAAATGGCGTTCCCGGTCTGGAATTGATCGGCAAAGAAAAAATTAAAGAATTGGCGCCTTATGTGGACGGGGAGTTTGCCATGTACTCTCCTGCTACCGGAATATTAAATCCCTTTATTTATACTATAGCTTTGGCTGAAAATGCCCATGAAAACGGTGTTGATTTTTATTTTGATCAAGAAGTCATTGCTATCCATAATCTTGGATCAAACAGCTCGCAAATAGCGGAACAAACCGGAATACGATATGAAGTCAAAACCATAAAAGACACTTTTACCGCCAGATGGATTATAAATTGCGCGGGACTTAACTCGGACAAAATTGCCCGGATGTTAGGAATCAAAGACTATACCATTTACCCCTGCCGCGGAGAATATTTTATATTGGACCAGAAAGCCGGGGAGTACCTGAAAATTCCTGCTTATCCGGTACCAAACCCAAAAGTAGGCGGCTTGGGCATTCACATTACCCCCACCATTGACGGCAATATTCTGGTGGGCCCAAGCAATGAGTTTATTGATGAGAAAGATAATTATTCTTCTACTCAGGAGATTCAAGATCTGCTTATCAGAGATGGAAGCAGAATTTTCCCCTACCTGAAGAGAGAATTTTTCATCCGCAATTTTGCCGGAATAAGGCCCAAACTTGTAAGTAAAAGCATTGGCGGATTTGCAGATTTTGTGATCGAAGAACGTGAAGAAACACCCCAGGCCATTATCCTGGTCGGAATTGAATCTCCGGGATTAACCAGCGCTATCCCTATTGCCAGAAGGGTAATAGAAATGATAGGACAAAAAGAAGATTTAAAACCGAAAGAAAGTTTTAATCCTTACCGAAAAGGAATCTTGTCCTTTAAGGAACAAACTTTGGAAAAGAAAAAAGAGCTGATTACACAGAATTCTTTTTATGGGGAAATTATCTGCCGTTGTGAAACCATCACCAAAGCAGAGATCCTGGAGGCTATCCACAATCCGTTAGGGGTGGATACCGTTGTCGGCATCAAAAACAGGGTCAGGGCAATGATGGGCCGCTGCCAGGGCGGATACTGCGAGACAAGAATTACTGAGCTCCTGATGGAGGAAAAAAAGAAAACGGAGAAAGAAATCCTTTACGCACGGAGAAATGGAAATATGTTTACAGGGAAGGTTAGAGAATAATGGTCATACAGAAAGATGTAATCATTGTAGGAGGCGGTCCTGCCGGCCTTGCAGCAGCCGTCAGGTTAAAAGAATTAGGGATCGAAGATTCATTAATTCTGGAGAGGGAGAAAAATCCCGGCGGGATCTTAAGACAGTGCATCCATGACGGATTTGGTCTTACCAGATTTAAAGAAGCCTTAAGCGGGCCGGAATATGCCACAAGATTTATCGAAAAGGCAGAAGAGTTGAATATAAGCTATCTTACGGACACCACAGTTCTCAATATTTCTTCGGATAAACAGATTATTGCTGTATCCAAGGAGGGCCTGCAAGAATATCAGGCGAAAGCTATTATCCTCACAACAGGGTGCCGGGAAAGAACCAGAGGAGCTATCAGTATCCCCGGAACGAGACCGGCCGGAATTTATACCGCGGGGGTAGCTCAAGCCTATGTTAATCTGAAAAACATGATGGTAGGAAAAAAGGTCGTAATCCTCGGATCCGGGGATATCGGCCTGATCATGGCCAGGAGAATGACCTTAGAAGGCGCGCAGGTTTTGGCTGTATTTGAAATCCTTCCCTATGCCAGCGGTCTTCCCAGAAATATTCAACAGTGTTTGAATGATTACAATATCCCTTTATACTTAAGCCATACCATTACCGATATCCAGGGAAAAGATCGGCTGGAAAGCATTACAGTCAATAAAGTGGACGAAAACATGAAGCCTATTCCCGGAACGGAAATTCATTACGAATGCGATACTCTCATTTTATCGGTTGGCCTGATCCCGGAGAATGAGCTTTCTCTTCTTGCCGGAGTTGAGCTCGATCACCGAACCAAAGGCCCTATCGTTGATGAAAACTACCAAACCAACATCGATGGCATTTTTGCAGCCGGCAATGCTCTCCATGTTCATGATCTTGTTGATTTTGTTTCTATTGAAGCTGAAAATCTTGCTGAAGCTGCGGCAGCGTATATTAAAAACGCATACCTGCCTCAATGCCCTATCCGGGTGGAAACGGACGAATTGGTTGGCTATACTGTCCCACAAAAAATCAGCGGTAATAAAGAGATTTTCCTCTCATTGCGGGTAAAAAAGCCTTTGAAGAATTGTTCTATCCAGATTGTTCAGAACGGCAGCGTGATCCGCTCCAAGAAAATGAGGAAAGCTCTTCCCGCTGAAATGATTCAAATCAAGATCAGCAAAGAAGATTTTAACTCTTCTAATAACATAAAGGTAGTTGTGAAAGATGAATAAAGAGTTTATTTGTATCTTATGTCCCAATGGCTGTGATATCCGTGTTGAATTAAAAGAAGGATTGATAGGAAATCTGGACGGTGCCTTATGTAAACTTGGCCAGGAATATGTCCGGCAGGAATTATTTTCACCCCAAAGAAACATCGCAACTTCGGTAAAAGTGGAGGGGGGAACTTTACCTTTAGTCAGTGTTAGGCTTACTGAAGCCATTCCTAAAGAGCGAATATTTGACGTCATGGATGAGATTAAAAAAGTAAAGGTAACCGCACCTGTAGCGACCGGTCAAATCATTATCCCAAATGTCCTTGGTTTAGGCAGGGATGTAATCGCCACAAAAAAAGTGGATAGAATTTTGAATTCTCCACAATCATAGTAAACAAAACAACCCCCGAATCGTTTTTCGGGGGTTACTTTATATTTATTGGGTTTAATTCTTTACTCTTACAGCTGCTTTGAAATGGTATAAACCACAGAAATATTTTCCCGGTTAAGTTCTCTTAACACTTTTTTGGTATTCCAATGAATAATATCATCATCCATGTAAGTGAACGGCTCTTCATTATTCTTTCGTTGAAGCGCTTTTATCCATGGTTCCTCAGAACAAGCCAGATGGATCAGTTCTTCTTCCTTTAAATTTCCATGGGCATCATACACAGCCTGGAGAAATTCTTGAATTTCTTTTTGATCAATAATGGTTTCCAATTTCCTATTTACTCTGGGAATTAACATCCGGTCATATCGTTCATATTTTTTGTGCAATTCCGGGCATACCGGACCATTTTCCCAGGCTTCAAATTTTTCCTCAAAAAGTTTTTCCCCGAAAAAAGTCAGATACCAGGCATAGGAAAAATAGCACAACTTCTGAAGCTTTTGATTTGTCATGGAATCAAAAGACAGTATGGCTTCCGCGATCTTAAAAACCATTCTTTGTTCCCCCATAAACTTTTTCTAAGCTATATCCCCTTTTATTTTTATGCAAAGAACAAATGAAATAGTTTAAACACTTTCAGATTACTATGATGATAAAATAAGAATTGATGCAATATACCCTTGTAAATTTTTACAGTTTATAATAATATTCTTGTAAGAGCAATTTTAAAAGTGATTGACAAAACTGAAGGTAACAATCAACCAGAAAGGAAAGGAATCTATGAAAGATGTAAAAGGAACAAAAACCGAGAAGAACTTACTTGAGGCTTTTGCCGGTGAATCACAGGCCCGAAACAAATACACCTATTTTGCCTCTGTTGCAAAAAAAGAAGGGTATGAACAAATCTCGGCAATATTCCTGGAAACTGCGGAGAATGAAAAAGAACATGCCAAACTTTGGTTTAAATACCTTAAAGGGATCGGAACAACAATGGAAAACCTGGCCGCTGCCGCTGCCGGAGAAAATGAAGAATGGACGAGCATGTACATCAGAATGGCCAATGAAGCTAAAGAAGAAGGCTTTGAAGAAATCGCGGGGCTCTTCGAGGGGGTGGCCAGGATTGAGAAAGAACACGAAGAAAGATATAAGAAGCTGCTGGAAAACCTGAGACAAGACAGTACATTTACGAAAGGTAATGTCGTGACCTGGAAATGCCGTAATTGCGGTCATATCCTGCATGATACAACCGCACCTGATCAGTGTCCGGTTTGTGCCCATCCCAGAGCCTATTTTGAAGTTGCTGCCAATAACTTTTAAGAACGATGATTTAACTTACTTTCAGCAACCATTTGGACAACACAAGGGGCTGTTGCAAAACGACTAGTTTCCGTAATGTATAGACAGCGTCAAGCGCGTTACGCATGCGTAATGCGATGCGGAGCGCGGCAGATTGCGCCACGGATGGCGCAATCTGCCGAGAGCGGCTATACATTATGGAAACCTTCTTAGGAGTTTTGCAACAGCCCCTTCTCTGCTTTGAATTTTATTGTGCCATATATTTCTGCTTGATCCTGGCTGATATCTCCGGATACAAATGATCCATACAATCCGGGCATATTGTATGGGTAAATTCTGCCCCCGTTTGCTGAAAAAGAAAATTTTCAATGGATTTCCATTGTTCTCCTTCCACATTTACCTTTTTGCAGTGGGAACAGATAGGAATCATATTCAGAGAATCAAAAGCTTCTTTCATTTGAGCATATTTTATACAGTTCGAGACAGCAGTCCCAATATATGTTCCGATCATTTCCAGGTATAAAATCATATCCAGACTAAACTTTGTCCTATTGCTAAAAAGATGAATAAGCCCTATACACTCATTGTTGGCGATAATACGGATAAAGGCCAAGGACTTAAATCCGGAGTAAAAACAATCTTGCTCCCTTTGACAATAAGCATAAGGGGAATTGTTTGTCCAAAAGCTCCCTTGGGATGTAAAACACGGCAAGTCTTTTTCAATTCTGCCTTTTATGACATCGCTGCATAAACATTTGGTTGTCCAAACTTGGTCATCCTCAAACGTAAAACGTCTTTCTCCGGGATTCATGGAACACAAAGCCGGTTCTTTCACAATGTAAGCCGGGGGCAATCCTTCGTAGGCATAGTAAGGGAAGTCTTGGCCATTATTCAATCTGATACCGATAGCCTCACAATCTGTTATCTCCATAAAGTGCTTTATTACTGTGGTCATGGTTTCCTTCAGGTTACCATAGTTGTGAAGTTCAGAGAGTATTCTTTTTGTCCGGATCTCTCTGTCCAGCTTTTTCAGTAATTCGCTAACAAGAGCTTTCGACATAACCTATACCCCCTTTTTAGATTACTTTTATCATAATACACAGGATTTGAAAAAATTAGTATTTCTTGTAACTTACCTAAAAGAAATATTTTATTCTATAATAATTTTATTAAACCGACAATTATTTTAAAACAAGAAAACATCCCCGCCTAAAGGCAGGGATGATATAAAGTTTGCAGAGGAACAGTTTGAATAGGTTTCTATTTTATTTATGAACAGATTTCTATTGTTTTCGCTTGGACTCCTTGGATGGCATTTAACTCTTCAGCAAAAGAATTTATTTCTTCCCTGCTTCCGACAAGCTGGAGGATGATTATCCCTGAATCAGAACAAACATTCCCAGCTTCATGTAATCCCAGCCTGACGCTGATAATACACCCATACTTTGTGAGCACGTTCTGAACCTCTGTAGCATTTTTTATTCTGTGATTCACGGCCACTGCCATAATGTTAAAACATGCCATTAGGTTCCCCTCCTAAAAAACAAAATTTTATGCGGCTTTAATTCATTGATCGTTTAATCTTTCAAGATTATATATTCTAGAAACTTACCTCTTATCCTTCTTTGAAGAAAATAAAAATTTATATTAAGATCAAACTATCAATAACAATAACCTAATATTCCTTGTAAATAAACTTGAAAAATTACTTAGCCTATTATAAGATTTATATATACAAGAAATATAGAAATCAAAAAGTATGAGGTGATTACAATTGAAAGCGATTAAATTAAAAGAAGGTATTTACTGGGTAGGCGCTATAGATTGGCATATTAGGAATTTCCATGGATATTCCACTCCAAGGGGTACTACATATAACGCATATTTGATCATCGATGATAAAATTACTCTAGTCGATACCGTAAAATATTATTTGATCGACGAAATGCTGGATCGGATTTCCGATGTGATAGATCCTTCGGAAATAGATTATATTGTTTCAAACCACGTCGAACCGGATCACTCCGGCGGCCTTCCGGAAATTATGGCAATCGCACCCAAAGCAACCTTGATCACTTCTCCAAACGGAGAAAAAGGCCTGAGAGCCCATTATAAAGAAGACTGGAATTTTCATGTTGCCAAAACAGGAGAAGTCCTGAACATTGGCAAAAAAAACTTGACTTTTGTTCATACCCCAATGGTACATTGGCCGGATAATATGGTTACTTACCTTCCCGAGGACAAAATACTCTTCTCCAATGATGCCTTTGGCCAGCATATTGCTTCTTCGGAAAGGTTTGCT
Organism: Peptococcaceae bacterium; assembly: GCA_012517475.1. GTDB lineage: Bacteria > Bacillota > Desulfitobacteriia > Desulfitobacteriales > Syntrophobotulaceae > Dichloromethanomonas. The sequence goes on from JAAYUV010000046.1 coordinate 38,127, forward strand.
GATGAGCTGCCTTTAGGAATCGTAATGGAAGAAGCTCAAAAATATTACGCGAATATCGTCCTCCCTTATGGGGCTCAGGTTAAAAAGGCCTTGGGGGCGTTGGCTGATTTAGCCTTGGAAGTGATTGCTCCCAGTCATGGTGTTGTGTGGCGTTCGGACTTATCTTCAATTATCGGTGAATATGAGAAGTGGTGCGGAAACGCAACAGATAAAAAGGCTGTTGTTGTCTATGATACAATGTGGAATTCCACAGAAATCATAGCCGAAAAAATAGTGGAAACTTTTGAAAGTAAAGGCTATCAAACAAGACTTTACAACCTCAAAAATACCCATATTTCTGATGTTATGACAGAAATTATCAATGCCAGGTATATATGCGTGGGTTCTCCCACCCTGAATAATAATCTGATGCCAACTGTAGCAAGCTTTCTCACCTATCTGAAGGGACTCGCACCCAAGGACAGGATCGGCTTGGCTTTCGGTTCCTATGGTTGGGGCGGACAAAGCGTTGGTCAGGTTGAACAATACCTTAAAGATTGCGGATTCGAAACCCTGGAAAATATTCGGATTCAATATATTCCAGATGAAAATCAACTGGAAGAAATAAAAGTAAAATTGGAGGGGATGGTTTTATGACCAAGCTAAGAGACCTTTATAAATGCAGCATTTGCGGTAATGTCGTCGAGATTGTGCACAGCGGTGCACCTGCTTTGGTTTGCTGCGGACAGCCTATGGAAAAGTTACAGGCAAAAACTGAAGATACCGGGAACGAAAAACATGTCCCTGTTGTCCAACCAGTTGATGGCGGAATTCAAGTAACTGTAGGCAGTATTGAGCATCCAATGGAAGAAAAGCATTTCATTCAATTCATAGAAGTATTGACAACCAATCAAGTACTGAGGGCCGAACTTCAGCCTGCACAAAAACCTCAGGCAACCTTTACCGTTGACCCTCAGGAAGTCCTGGAAGTCAGGGAATTCTGTAATCTGCATGGACTTTGGAAAAACAAATAGAACCTCAGACATATGTGGTTAAGCGGGGCACCTTCCAGTTGAAAGGTGCCCCGCTTTATTTTCGCCAATCCTAAAGAATAACTTTCCAAAAGAAGAGGTATATTACTATAAAAACTTCTAAGGAGGCGGCTATGTTTCATTGGATTAGTTTTCCTCAATTAGAACGGCGGCTTCGCTCCAATGGCTATAAACTTTTCTACAATGCCCCTGACGAAGAAATTATTAATGCGGAACATTGCCCCACGTGCAACATAAACCTAAAATATATCGGGTATAAAAACAACTTTTCTTATAAAGCATATATGTACTGTGACAGCTGCAGCTATTGGGAACAATACTAGGACTTTTATCTATTTTTCATCTCCTCCAGAGAAACAAAAACATAACCTCTTTCAGAAAAATCCCGTACAATCTGGTGCAGCGGAGAATCCTCAGAATAGGTATAAGCAGGATAACCTTTGCTGTCCTTGGTTATGACAATATCATCGAAATCAAAACAAGGATGGAAGAAAAAGCTTGCCAAAACCCCATCTTCCAAGTTGTCAAGCCTTTTGCGCAAATGACTAATATCCGCATCTTCTTCCGAAGGGATAAATTCAAGGTATGCCCCAATATACCACGTAATATGGTTCCCGTTTCTTTTTTTGATTACTTTTTTGGCGTTTCCTTGATAAATGATATCAAATCTTTTCTCCACCATGTGAAGATATTCTGGTTTAATAATATAGTGAGGAGCTTCAAAAAAGGTGTAATCAATATCGAGACGATGGGCGCTTTCTATGGCATTTTCTAACCTTTCCTGAACATATTTCGGTTTATTGGGGACATTATAATTCGGTGAACCGGGGAATTCTGCCCCGGAACCGCTGCGGGTATTTCCATATTGATGAGTGTATCCGTGAAGACCTATCGTTCCATTTTTGGCCGTAATATAATCCAGTGTATAAACAAAATTAGCATTAAACAAAGAATTTTGCTTAGCTATATCAACATCCAACCCCTTCAAGGGGTCAACATACCTTGGGATCCAGGCAACACTGAAAGGAATCCCGTTATTATAAAGATAATCAACAACAATCCTCATTTTTTCTAAGTTTTCATCCGTAGTATACCTGTACCCCGCAATAAAATCTTCCAGCCGGATCAACGCAGGCTTGGTTGGGTTCACGATTGGCGCCTTGGCCTTTACCTCTTCTCTGTTCTCAAAAAAAGAAACAACTTTGTTTGGAGAATCCCATGACACCTTTAAGTCCAGTATCCGGCTAAAATCAAATAATGATACATATGTCATCCCGTCTGAATAGAAAGCATTTTTCTTTAGCAAAAACACCTGATTCCCGCTGGAGTACGAATTTTTCAATATATCCAGATTCACATTGCTTTTACCCAAAATTATTGTTATAGAATTTCCGTTTTTATTATAACTTCCCTGGAGTTGACTCATTACATTCTCCAGGGGAATAAAAAACCTGTTCGCATAGAGATATATCGGAGCATCTATTTTCAGTGTTGTTCCTTCAAAAGTGAATTGAATATCATTTACCTTCTCCATCTGAGAACTTTCCAAGGTCTGGCTCAATTTGATCTGCCCCGAGCCGTTATCTTGAAAAACAAAGCAATAATCCAAACCTAAAAGGATTAATCCCATTGCGATGAAAAGCAGAATGACCATTCTGTTGCTGTGTTTATGCATGTATGTTTCCTCACTTCTGGAATAAACAAATCTGTCTTATTCTATATATTATCATTAGCGTTGCATTAATTTCCATGCTCATTGTCAATAGATATTAAACGACGAACAATAGTTACTAATTATTACATTTATTACTAATATTACCATTTGGTTTTTTCTGTCAATGTTTGAAAGGGCATAGACTCAAAAGA
>JAAYUV010000075.1 GCA_012517475.1 Peptococcaceae bacterium
ATCTTTTGAGTCTATGCCCTTTCAAACATTGACAGAAAAAACCAAATGGTAATATTAGTAATAAATGTAATAATTAGTAACTATTGTTCGTCGTTTAATATCTATTGACAATGAGCATGGAAATTAATGCAACGCTAATGACATTAATTTACAAGTTTGTAAATAGTCTTTTATGATAAAATTATGAAATTTAAACTAAAAATCTCTTTGTAATATTATATTTTAATAATTTTTACGCTAGCCTTTCCACGAGAATCATCTTTTCTTTTGATCAACGCCAGGATAATTCCAACCAGCACAAGAAAAATTCCAATCCAATGATATAGATACAAACTCTCCTGCAATATAATCATTCCTAATATAATACCGAATACGGGAGCAAGATTAACGAAGATAGCGGCTTTTCCGCTGCCAATTTGATTTACTCCTCTTAAATTTAACAGGAAGGCACTCCCTGTTACCAATACTCCCATATAGAATACAATCAGCCACCCCTGCCATGAAAGATGCCAGCTAGTCGTATGGAGTTCCCACCCGGCATAAGGGATTAGGATCAGGGTCCCAAACAACAAGGAGTAAGCAGCCGTTACCAGAGGAGAAAATCTTTTCATCACTTCCTGACCCAGAATGTTGAAAATAGATGAAGAAACAACATTGATGAGCAGAATAAAATCACCTGCATTGATGTTAAGGGATATCAGGTAACTCAGTGAACCTTTGCTAAAAACCAATAGCAGCCCCAAAAAAGAGGTCAAGATACCAACTACCTGCCGGCCGGATGGTTTCACCCGCCACCCTACAGCCAGCATAGCAATGGTTACCGCCGGAGCGGCAGCCAAAATAATCGAGGCATTGGTAGCAGTACTGTATTTCATACCCCAGACAAGTGATGTGTATGGAAGGGACATCCCGAGAAATCCCAGGAGAGCAAAGCTAAATAATTCCTTCCGATTCGGTTTGCCAGCAGCCAATAATTGTCTCCAGGCAAAAGGGACCAGTATGAAAAGCCCTAATAATCCGCGTATTGCGGAAAGTGTAATGCTCGGTATTTGATGTGAAATTACCCGTGCAGATATAATATTGCCTCCATAAAGCATGGAGACAAAAGTCAAAGTGAGATAAGCCTGAACATGCAACATCTTTTCTTCTTTCGCTTTTCCGTCAAACATCTCCGGATTCCTCTTCTTAAGATCATTCTAAACTTTATTAAAAACAGTCTTGCGACTTTATATACTTTGAAAATACCTAGGAAAATTATATTATATCTTTTTCTTGATAGTTTCGCAACGTTCTAATGGTTTTGGGGAGATGTTGCAGTAAGCGCAAACCCCACAGAATATTCATTTGAGCAATATTATTCAAGAACTGTTATCATCTATATGATATAGTTAATACCATGCAGAAAAGGAAAGCAGGAGAAACGAAATGGCGAATGAAGTTTGGACCGTATACTTTGATTCAGATTTAAAAATTGAGGCTTATCGTTTTAAAGGGATTATGCAGAAGTTTCCCAACCATTTTCATGACTATTATGTTATTGGTTTGAAATAACCGGAATAGAATATTTGCCCCACTTCACACAAACAGTTCTTTATCGCAGTGACCTTACTACCTCCCTACGTGAGTTGCACCTAATGATTTCTGAGGAAAAAACAGACTTTAAAAAGGAGGAACTATTTTTATTTCTCATAGAGCAGCTCTTACGGGAATATTCAGATAAAATTCGTGTGCATTCTGTAAATGAACCGGCCAATCAAATAAAAGCTGTGTGCGATTATTTAGAATCAAACTATACAAAAACAATTACCCTTGATGACTTAAGCTCGTTAGCAGGATTAAGCAAATATCATCTTCTGCGTTCCTTTACCCGGGAAGAAGGAATTTCTCCTTATTGTTATCTTGAAACTATCCGTATCAGCAATGCAAAAAAACTTCTGGAACAAGGTATCCCTCCGATCGAAGTTGCCTCTCTGACAGGCTTTAGTGATCAAAGCCATTTTTCTAACTTTTTTAAAAAATTAATTGGATTAATGCCCAAACAATACATGCGGGTATTCTTAGATGACACAGTACCACAAATCTTGTGACAAGAGGGATTCTTTATGAAAAATAAAAGCACAACCATTGCAGGTCACTTGTCGGCATTTGTTACTATTGTGATTTGGGGGACGACCTTTATCTCTACTAAAATCTTGTTGGAGAATTTTACACCCCATGAAATATTATTCTTCCGTTTTATTATTGGCTACGCGGCACTCCTTCTTATCTATCACCAACCATTAAAAACAAGAAGTTTTCATGAGGAAAGACTTTTCATTGCAGCAGGACTTTGTGGCGTTACCTTGTACTTTTTACTGGAAAATATCGCTCTTACCTATACCCTCGCTTCCAATGTAGGGATCATTGTTACCATCGCACCCTTTTTTACTGCTCTTTTGGCTCATTTCCTTTTAAAAGGAGAGAGACTCCAGCCACAGTTTTTTATGGGCTTTATCATTGCTGTCTTAGGTATCCTGTTAATAGGGTTTAACGGCAGTTTTGTTTTAAAGTTGAACCCCCTCGGGGATATTTTAGCGCTGCTGGCATCCGTCGTATGGGCAGTCTATTCTATATTAATGCGGAAAATTAGCCAACTTGGTTATCATACAATCGCCACTACACGCAGGGTATTTTTTTATGGACTTTTATTTTTGCTGCCTGCGCTGTACTTTTTAAAATTCAACCTGGATTTCGAAAGATTTACAATAGTACCAGATGCTCTTAATCTTCTATACCTTGGTTTAGGAGCCTCTGCATTGTGTTTTGTCAGCTGGAATTGGTCTATAGGAATTTTGGGAGCTGTAAAAACAAGCCTATATATTTATGTTGTGCCCATTATTACTATTGCAGCATCCTCCCTTATTCTCCGCGAAAATATTACAAGAGTGGCCTTGATAGGAGCTTTCCTTATCTTACTAGGCCTGTTTATTTCAGAGAAAAAATCAAACCCGATTTTAGGAAAGGAAGATATATGCAATAAGGAAACCCCCAAGAAAATTGAAGGCTTCCCTATTCTCAAAAAATGACTAGTTTGCTGAATTGTTTTAAAAAGGTGGAAGCAGCAGGAATACACTACTGCTTCCTGAGTCTTCGGTCATTACCCCTTTAACCGGTTCTGATCCTCGATGGTCAAGAATACTGAAGTTTTCGGCGATGAACAGATACAATAAACAGGCGATGGATACAAGTCCGGCGCTGACAACAAATTCCGTCCATGCCGGGAAATAGTGACCGCCGTATTTGTTCAGATACTGACCCATTCCGGTCAGCACTACGTTGAATCGGTTCATGACTACTCCGCCTACCGTTAAAAGCCCGAAAATAATTTGGCCTTTTTTGGTACCGGCTGATCCGCTGAATGCAATAATGATCGGTACTAATACGCCAAGCCCCAGTTCAATTAAGAACATGATGCTGGTGAAGTTAAAGGCAAACGCATTGGCGATTTCTCCGGTTGCCGCCAGATCGATGACCTTTAATGCCAGATAAACAACCATCGCCCAA
>JAAYUV010000068.1 GCA_012517475.1 Peptococcaceae bacterium
AGGAACTCCTTGATTTTCTGTTTCAAGTCGATTGCATAGGCCTTGGGAGCAATCACACCAATCAGAAAATCGTCGGCGTAGCGCACATACTTCACTCTGCGGAAATTGGGGTCGTATCTGTCTGAAGTCGGGAGGTTTTCCATTTCGCCCTTGAGGTGCTTAACGGTTTTCGGGTCGCTGCCGTTTTTGACTGCCTTTTTGTAAAGGTATCTTGCCTTGGCGTAGTCAGGGTTTTGCCTGCGGTAGTCGCCTGTGGTGTCTCTCTCGATGATGCTTTCCATAAATCTGTCCAGCTTATCGAGATAGATGTTGCAGAGTATGGGGCTGCAACAGGAGCCCTGTGCATTTCCGGTTTTGGTTTTCTGGTAAATGTGCTGCATGTCGAAGTAGCCGGCCTTGAGTATCTTATTAATAAGCCGGATGAACCGTTCGTCGCTGATACGTTCCCTAAGTATCGTTTCAAGTGTGCGATGGTCGATTTCATCAAAGCAGGCGGAGATGTCACCCTCAATAAACCAAATCGTACCTCTCCACGTTTCCACCTCGGCTATGGCGCTCTGTGTAGACCGTTTTGGCCGGAAACCGTGAGAGAGATTAGAGAAGGTAGGTTCGTAGATGCACTCCAGGATAATACGGACTGCCTCCTGAACGAGTTTGTCTTTTCCGTTTGGAAAACTGAGCTTGCGCATTTTACCATTGCTTTTAGGTATCATCGTTGTTCTGTTTGGCTGAGGCTGGTAGGACTCGTCGCGCATAGAGGCGATAAGTTCCGTAATCCATTCCTCGCAGAAGCCATGCAGGGAGGTACCATCAGCGCCGGAGGTTTCTGCGCCGTCGTTGGTCTTCACGGAATTGTAGGCGATGATGTACAGGTCTCTGTTGTAGAACAATCGATAGAGGTCACCGTTGACGTAGCCATGGTCGGCACTGTTCCGACGGCGATAACCTTCCAGTCTTTCCACGAGTTTTGATTGCTCCATTCAAAGCAACTCCTTTCAAAATTGGAACTTGGAATACTGCCCCCCTTCACCATGTGCCTTCCATTACAGAAGGCCGTTAGGCTACTGTTAGGGCTCTCTGCCATATGCCGAGGACGGCACTTAGGCAGGTCACGTTTGACAGCTCCATATAGTGTCTCCATACGTAGGTATCCGGTTGGTCCTTACCCTGCTTACCGCAGGTGCGTCAATAGGCCTGCTTATACCCAATCCTTTCAATATTGGATATACCCATTGATACCGGCGTTTAAGTCCGGCAACGCATCACAGCCACAGACCCGGAAGCAGCCCACAGGCTTTACCATATATGGCCTGACTCGCCAGGCTACTTGACAGCAATTGCTGTCTAATCCTGACTTTACCGACATGCTATTGTCCCCCAGAGGCTTTCGCATGAGGTTAGTCGGTTGTCTTACATCGCATCGCAGGAGCGATGATTTCTGCGAAATATATATGAAGCGCACAACGTGCGCACTACAAGGAGGGGAAATTATGAAAGGCGTCATAGTCGGTTGCATATCTTCCATTGTTAAAGAAAAGTTTGGAAATGAGACTTGGGGAGAGACTCTGACAGGGGCTGGGTTATCTCAAGGTAAAACATATCTTGCTGGTATGGATGTAGATGATAATGAGGTCATGGAAATAATTAAATCTCTGTGTAAGCTGAAAAACATGACTTTAGAGCAGGTTTCAGATTTGTTTGGAGATTATTGGGTTAATGTATATTGTCCCAAAATTTATGGTGTTTATTACAGAAACATTACTTCTGCAAGAGAATTCCTTCTAAAATTGGATGAAATACATAATAAGGTAACAAAAAACGTACAAAATGCGGCTCCTCCAAGGTTTAACTATACCTTGAAAGATGAAAATACTCTTATTATGGAATACAAATCATTAAGGGGATTGATAGTGTTTTTTATTAGTCTGGCAAAAGCTGTGGGAAAATACTTTAAGGAAGATATAACAGTGAAAAAATTGGAAAGCAACAAAATTGAAATCAATTTTAAAGGTTAAAATTCGCTGGTACAGTGCATTAGAATAAATAACAGCTTGGATAAACACTTTATTCTGTCATATTTATTCAGAATATTTTACTTAGGAGTGATATATCTTGAAAATTGCTGTAACCGGCAAAGGCGGGGTTGGAAAAACGACTTTGGCAGGTACACTTGCCCGGCTTTTTGCTGCGGAAGGTTTTAAGGTACTGGCGGTTGACGCCGATCCTGACGCCAATCTGGCTTCCGCACTTGGTATGAAGGAGGATGACTTTAAAAAGTTGACCCCTATTTCCAAAATGAAGAAATTGGCGGAAGAGCGTACAGGAGCGGACGGGGGATACGGAAGCTATTTTATTATGAATCCCAAGGTGGATGATCTGCCTGACCTGTTCTCTATCGAGCATGCCGGAGTTAAGCTGCTGCTTATGGGAACGGTGGAAAAGGGCGGTACCGGATGCGTATGCCCTGAGAATACTTTGCTGAAAAGATTGATGCAGCATCTGCTGGTGCAGAGGAACGAAATTGTAATCATGGATATGGAAGCGGGTGTAGAGCACCTGGGAAGAGGTACGGCAGAGGCTGTTGACGCGCTCATCGTTGTTGTCGAACCCGGTAAACGCAGTATGCAGACTGCGCAGCAGATAAAATCCCTGGCGCATGACATAGGAATCAACAGAGTATTTCTTGCAGGAAGCAAAATACGATCCGATAAGGACATTGAATTCATAAAAGAGGGGTTGAATGAAATCCCTATGCTTGGAAGCATATCCTTCAATAAGGAAATCATTGAAGCGGATTTGGAGGGCATATCCCCCTTTGACCGGGGCGGCTTGGTGGTAAAGGAAGTTATGGAAATCAAGAAAAAATTGATTCAATATTTGCATGATTAAATTGGATGGTGAGTACGGATGTGCGTTGCCGTTATAGGACGAATTACGGAACTGCGTGGAAAACAAGCGATTGTCAGTTTTAGAGGAGCCCTGAAGGAAATATCCATAGCGATGGTTCCTCATGCTGCGTTAGGCGACGATGTTGTGGTTCATGCCGGATATGCCTCGGAAATAGTGAAAGACACTCAGAAACTGCATAGGGAAATGGTGGCTTCCGATTCTTATTCCAGACAAATTCTGGACGCGATTGAAAGAGAAAGCAAAAATCTGGGTGACCGGCGGCTTCGGATCATGAACTTTTGCGGGACACATGAAAATAGTATTGCGAAATACGGCCTCCGTGAGATTTTGCCTGCGAACATACAGCTTGTAAGCGGACCCGGGTGCCCGGTATGCGTCACGCCTGAGGAAGAGATTGCTTTGGGTATGGAAGCGGTAAAGCGAAAAGATGTAATCCTTACAACCTATGGCGACCTTATACGAGTTCCGACAAAATGGGGTTCGCTGGAAAAATTAAGATCAGAGGGCGCGGATATAAGAGTCGTATATGATATTGACCAGGCGATCCAAATCGCTTGCAGTACCCAAAAGGAGGTCGTACATTTTGCCGTTGGTTTTGAGACGACGGCGCCGACAACAGCTTATGCGCTTTCCGAGCTGCCATCGGACATTGGAAATTTTGCCGTAATTTCTTCCCATAGAATTACTCCGCCCGCAGTAGAATATGTTTTAAATCGGGTAACTGTCGATGGTGTTATATGTCCCGGGCATGTTGCAATGATAACAGGGATAAAACCGTTCAGCATATTATGTGGAAAATTCGGCATCCCTTTTGCTATCGGCGGATTTGAGGCCCAGGACGTATTGCAGGCTGTTTTACAAATACTGATTCAATTAAGAGAAAAGACTTATTCCGTAGTGAATCAATATTCGCGGATCGTTGACAAAGATGGAAATGCTTTAGCCCTTCAATTAATGAATGAAGTTTTTGACCTTAAGGATGCATATTGGAGAGGCCTTGACAGCTTACAACAGTCTCGCTTAATTTTGAAGGGGAATTACAGGCGTTTTGATGCCGAAAATAAATTTGAGTTTTCAATAGCAAGGCAACCGGACATGACAGTGAATACGTGTATGTGCGGCGAGGTGCTTTTAGGTGCAAAACCTGCGTTTTGCCCTAATTTTGGGGATCAATGCAACCCTGAAACACCATTGGGACCCTGCATGGCCTCAATGGAGGGGACCTGTCATACATTCTATACAAATTCGTACTTTCAATGATACCGTGATGATTTAAAAGAATTTGAAACAGGTGTTTGTCATGATCAGGAATCGTATAGAGCTAACGGGTATTGTGCAGGGAGTAGGATTCCGGCCTTTTGTATACAACCTGGCAAAGTCTTTGGATTTGAAAGGATGGGTAAACAACGCCGGTGGAAATGTCGTTATTGAAGCTGAGGGATCCGGGAGCGCGCTGGCTGACTTTGTCCGACGCTTAAAAACAGACGCTCCGCCTTTGGCGGTCATTAAAGAAATTTATGTAAAGGCAAATGACCTTGCAGGATATCCTGATTTTAAAATACTGGAAAGCAACCAAGCCGGAGGGAGCGATATATTCATATCTCCTGATATTTCCACCTGTGACAAATGTACCGAAGAGCTTTTCAATGAAAAAGACAAGCGGTATCTATACCCTTTTATAAATTGTACAAATTGCGGACCGAGGTTCACGATAATCAAGGATACGCCGTATGACAGGGCCAGGACAACAATGAGTGTTTATCCTATGTGCGGCGGGTGTATAAAGGAATTTACTGATCCCTCCGACAGAAGATATCATGCCCAGCCGTTATCCTGCCATGAATGCGGCCCGGTACTACAGCTCCTTGATAAAAACGGTAAGCAAATCAATGCCGAAAATATTATCCCTTATACCATCAATCTGCTTGCAGACGGTAAAATTGTAGCAATCAAGGGGCTTGGCGGATACCATCTGGCGTGCGACGCAAGCAATTCTTCCGCTGTTGCGGAATTGCGACAAAGAAAAATCCGCGAAGACAAACCCTTCGCGATCATGGTAAGGAATTGTGAAACTGCATATAAGTATTGCCATATAAGCAGTGAAGAAAAAAAGCTTCTCGAAAGTGAAAAACGTCCCATTGTCCTGTTGAAAAAAAAAGATGATTGCGGACTTCCGGCTGCTATTGCGCCGTCAAACTCCCATCTCGGGGTTATGCTGCCTTATACTCCGGTGCATCTGCTTCTCTTCAATTATCCGGACAATCTAAGACTTGCGGGAGCAGGGATGCCCTTTGACGCATTGGTAATGACCAGTGGCAACAGAAGTTCCGAACCTATTTATTATAAAGACAGCGACGCTGTTGAAAATCTCAACGGAATTGCAGACTATTTTCTTACCAATAACAGAGAGATTTATACCAGGGTTGATGATACGGTGACGCGTGTTTTCAGGGAAAGAGAATTGATTATAAGGCGTTCCAGGGGATATGCGCCGATGCCGGTAAGATGTGAAGTTCCGGCAGCATCAACAAGCAGGTATGTACCTGTGGTTCTTGCTACCGGCGGCGAATTGAAAAATACTTTTTGCCTGAACAAAGGAGCGGAATTTTATATAAGCCATCATATAGGCGATCTGGAAAATTACGAGACACTCAGGTCCTTTGAGGAAGGCATCCAATATTACAGGAAACTTTTTGGCATAAAACCATCAGTTGTTGCGTATGACCTTCATCCCGAATATCTTTCTTCAAAATATGCTCTTTCCCTTGATTTTGAAAACAAAATCGGAATTCAGCACCATCATGCTCATATAGCGTCATGTATGGCTGACAACGGGCTTCAGGGAAATGTTATAGGCGTGGCCTTTGACGGGTCTGGGTATGGCGAAGACGGAAATATATGGGGAGGTGAGTTTTTTACAGGAAATTACAGGGAATTTACAAGGCAGGGACATCTCGATTATGTTAACATGCCGGGAGGAGCCGCTGCAGTCAGGGAACCGTGGAGAATGGCTGCAGCTTACCTTTACCACGCCTATGGCAGGGGGGGCCTTCAAATTAATATAAAACAGGGGACGGCTCGCTGCATGCCTTCCTCAAATAAGGATAAACTGGACACTGTTTTTGATATGATAGAAAAAAATGTGAATTCGCCTCGGACATCCAGTATGGGACGGTTATTCGATGCAGTTTCATCACTGCTTGGCATTAGGCATCACATTAACTACGAAGGCCAGGCCGCTGTTGAGCTTGAATTTGCATCCGACAGTGATACGCGGGAAAGTTATGGGTTTTCTATCTATAATGCCGGAGAAATTTTCCAAATCGATACCAGAGATATTATAAAAGGAATTATTTCGGATATAAATATGGAGGTTGCCGTAAACAGGATATCATCCAAATTTCATAATACAATTGCCGGTATTGTCCTGAAAAGCTGCGAACATATCAGAGAGAAAGCCGGATTTGAAAGGGTGGTTCTCAGTGGCGGCGTATTCCAGAACATGGCGCTTCTTGAAAGATCTGTGCTCCTGCTTGAAAAGGCAGGGTTCAAAACATATACCCACAGCAGGGCGCCCGCCAACGACGGCGGCATATCATTAGGACAGGCCGTTATAGCCGCGGCCAGATACGGAGGGAATCATGTCTGAAATAATAACACTTTCACATGGAAGCGGCGGGATATTGACGCACAGGCTTATAGACAGCATATTTATGAAGAACTTCGCCAACGACATAATAAATGCGGAAGATGATTCGGCCAGACTGGATATTGCTTCCGGGAGGATTGCTTTTACGACCGACAGCTTTGTGGTCAGTCCGGTTTTTTTCAAAGGCGGAGACATCGGCAAGCTGGCTGTATGCGGTACGGTCAACGACCTGGTTGCGGGAGGCGCGGTTCCATTATACCTAAGCTGTGGGTTTATTCTGGAGGAGGGCCTTGAGATGCGCGAGCTGGAAAGGATTGCCGAATCGATGGCGCAGACTGCACGGGAATGCGGGGTAAAAATCGTTGCGGGAGATACGAAAGTTGTTCAGAAAGGCGCGGCTGACAAAGTCTATATAAACACTTCGGGCATCGGCTTAATCCATAAGGCGGCAAACGTTTCAGGAGCGTTTGCCAGACCGGGTGATAAGGTAATTGTAACAGGAACCATAGGAGACCATGGCAGCGCAATATTTCTTGAAAGAGAGAAATTGAGTATTACAACGGATTTAAAAAGTGACTGCGCCCCTCTCAATCAGATGATGGAACGGATTTTTGACAATATTGCGGACCTGCATGCGCTTCGCGATCCTACAAGAGGAGGTCTGGCTACCGCATTGAACGAAATAGCCGGGCAGAGCGATGTAGGCATAGTCCTGAAAGAACCGGATATCCCAGTACGTGATGAAGTAATAGGAATATGTGAACTGCTGGGGTTGGATCCGCTTTATATGGCAAATGAAGGAAAGATGGTAATCATTGTTCCGGAAACGTCAGCGAATGCGGTTTTGGATTTATTGACAGCGCATGAGTACGGCAGGGACGCGCGAATCATCGGCGAGGTTGTCGGGACTCACAAAAAGAAAGTGGTGTTGAAAACTGTCACAGGCGGGCACAGGGTAGTGGATATGCTGTCCGGAGATATTCTGCCAAGGATTTGCTGAGGTTTATAGTAATTAAGAATTTTATGGGAGGTAATGAAAGTGTGTGAATCAAATGTTTATATGTTGGACAATGAAGGCAAGCAAAAGTTGATATTGGAAGCGGTAGATAAGGTTATTCCAGCCGGAGATGAAATTTTTTTTAAGAATATATTCGGCCAAAAAAAGACTGTTAAGGCTAGAATTAAAGAAATAGCGCTTGTTGATCATAAAATTGTTCTCGAGGAAAATGAAACGAAGGGTAAGTAGATAATCGAGTAGCAAAGGGAACTTTTACCTTAAGGCGCTCACAGAACCATACGTAAATCACGCAATTCGTACGGCTATTATGGACGGAATGGTTGCTCGTATAAGCCCTTACTCCTCTTCGGGGTAACCGCTAATATGGGGGCGCGGGGTTTCTGGTATGGCTATGCTTTGGCAGGATACAATATTGGATGGATATGCTTTTATGTTTTAAACAAAAGTTCTGACGAGACAGGGGTGGAAATCCGGTATGGATACGTACAAAATTCTTGAGATCAAACAGAGTGTTTTTGCAGATAATAACAGGCAGGCGGGTTTACTCAGGGAGGAACTGAAAAAAGGCAGGACCTTTTTGCTGAACCTAATGTCATCTCCGGGTTCGGGCAAGACGACAACTGTTTTAAGGACAATTGAAGCGTTGAAGGATGAAATGCGCATTGGAGTTATGGAGGCCGATATTGATTCGGACGTGGATGCCCAATCTGTAGCGCGGACGGGCACGAAGGTAATACAGCTGCACACAGGAGGTATGTGCCATCTCGACGCTGATATGACCAGGCAAGGCTTGCTGGGACTGGGAACCGAAGGGTTGGATTTTGTCATATTGGAGAATGTCGGGAATCTGGTATGCCCAGCGGAATTTGATACCGGCGCTTCAAAAAATGCCATGATTCTAAGCATACCCGAGGGTGATGACAAGCCGCTGAAGTATCCACTCATGTTTTCAATCGTTGATGTTTTATTGATTAACAAGATAGACGCGATGAATTATTTTGATTTTGATATTGAAGCAGTCAAGGAACACGTTAGAAAATTGAATCCGGATATAAAGGTTATACCTATTTCCGCTAAAACGGGCGAGGGCATTGAAGAGTGGGCCGGCTGGGTACGGACTGAAATCGGAAAGTGGAACGGATAACAACTCCTAAAAAAATCCATGCTCCCCTTGTAGTTTGCCACAAGGGGAGTATACTTGAGGATTAGCGAAGAGCTTGCCTTTACGAATCCAAAAATATTAACCAGACGGGAATTGCATCAAGAATAATGGGTGATTTAGGCCGTGTCGTAACTTTATGCTGACTGCTTTGAGTATTAAATATTGATTTTGATATCACTCACCGGATAGGCCACACAAGGATGAATATAGCCAAATTGTCTGTCCGACTTACGCAATCTGACTGTGGATGGATGATAGACGGTGCCTTCAGTAAGCTTTGTACGGCACAGACTGCACTCTCCTGACCGGCACTTGGCTTCCCTTGTTATCCCGCAACGTTCAAGCGTATTTAATAGGGGTTCAGTTGCTTTAGCTTCTATTACTTTCTCATTGTTTATTGTTACTTTAAATATGGAATTTTTATTCACCCCTTGGGGCCATCCAATGAGCTTTGTCGGATCAGACGGTGCACTTTGAACCTCTCTTCGAACATGGAGATCTTTCACTCCGACTTCTTTAAGTTCATCTGTCACAAAGTTGTACATGGCTTCCGGTCCGCATAGGAAGAACGCCTTCCCTTCGACGTTCCCTACACTTTTTCGGATAATATCGGCCGTAATAAAGCCGGTCAATCCGTCATATCCCTCATCCGGATCAGATATAACCAAATGCAACCTGAAATTTGGATATACCTTCTCGAGTTTACGAAGCTCCGACTCGAAAATAATGTCATCTTTATTGGCACAACCGTAGATCAGATCAATGTTCTTGGTTGTATCATGCTTTTCATAATATGTCTGCAGCATGCTCATAAAAGGAGTGATTCCGCTGCCGCCGGCGATGAACACCAAATGATTGCCGTAAATCCGATAATGATAAAAATGTCCATCCGGGCCCGTACTGGATAAGAAATCTCCTACTCTTAACTCGTTGAGCAAATAATGCGACACAAAGCCGTCCGCTTTCTCGCGTACTGTAATCTCATAATATGCTGTTTGGGTGGATGGTGATGAAATGCTGTAAGGACGGCTGGTTTTCACTCCATTGATATCCAGCAGAATATTAATATATTGGCCCGGTACAAAGGGAGGAAGGGAGCCTGTTACTGAAGCAATCCGGATTGTCTTTGCCGTTGACGTTTGCTCGCGAATTTCGACGACTCGGTAATCGATTCGATTCGGATGATATTTGTTTACGCTTTCTTCGAGCCTACCTTTCGCAGCTCTGTTGTCGACATTGAACAACTGTGCGAATTCAACTTGCATACGGAATTTCTCAATACCGTTCATACCTTCCAATTTGTTGCTCATTATTTCCCCTCCTTTGCAAAATCTTTGAGCATGAGATCAGAAGCAGCTTTGCCTGATTTATACGTCATGTCAGATCCACCCATTAACACCGAACATCCACAGAAATACAGTCCTTTGATCGGACTTCTTACCTCAAGCTTATTGGCAATGTAGTCTTTGATATTTGGTTCTGTCGCATAGATGGAACCGCCCGGGGATCCTAAATAGTTCTGGAATGTCAAAGGTGTAGCCATTTCTATTTCTTCAATATGATTGCGGGCCTCAGGATGCAAATCAAAAAAGAAATTCAACATTTTTGTCCCAAATTTCATCTTTTCTTCATGATATTGTGCGGGGGCCATCTGCATCCAATGCTCGGAAACCTGTTGATTCAGCATGGATATTACACAAGTGCCTGGATCGCTGTATTCAGGGTCGTCAATATTGTAGCAGGAATAATAAAGTCCTTTGATATCCCGGTCCGTTCTTCTTGTTGTAACATCAAAAGGGGTCTTGGACTCAATCATCGGATCAATAACAAAATTAGTGCCATGTTTGATCCCGGCTTCTTGATAGCTGCAGTTCAGTCCAAGGAAAATCGCAAAAACGGACTCTGTTCGACGCCTTCTTTATTAAACTCCCAGGATGCGTAACAAAGAAGAGTTTTGGCTGTAAACAAGAGCTCTACATGAGCGAAGTGAGCTGCCTCAGATTGTGCATAGCAGAATGTTAAGCCAAGATCTTGTTTAGAAGTA
>JAAYUV010000009.1 GCA_012517475.1 Peptococcaceae bacterium
ACTTATACACATGTTATCCACAAATTATGTGCCTACGAATTTTTTGGATTTTTGCCTGTGGATAAGTCCTGAAACCCGCATGAATAAAGGCACCCATATTTTTATAGGTGCCTAAATCTAAGAAAAACTGTCGAACACGAGCTTTTATCACCTAAAAATTAAAGGTCAGAAAAGAGCAAAATAACGCCTGACCAATATTGACCTTTAGAGATATATCGAATATAATACATTCAAAAGGGTAATTATTGGAATTAGAGTGTTGTTTTTTTCTGTCCTATGTCCTGAAAAAAGAGGTGAGGTTAATGGATTTTAAAGATTATTATAAAATTTTAGGAGTGTCTCCGCAGGCTGACAATAAAGAAATTAAAAAAGCCTATCAGGTCCTGGCTAAAAAGTATCATCCCGATAAAAATCCCGGCAACAAAGAGGCGGAAGAGAAATTTAAAGAGATCAATGAAGCGTATCATGCCATTGCAGATCCCGCCAAAAGACAAAAGTATGATGATTTGAGAGCAAATTATGAGCAGTGGCAGAACCACGGCGGAAGAGGTTCCTTCGATTGGTCTGCCTGGCAGCAGGCACCCGGCGGAACGGGCGGTTACACAAGGACCATGACCCAGGAAGAATTTAACGAGATGTTTGGCGGGGACGGCGGATTTTCTTTCGGGGGCGGTGGTTTTTCCGATTTCTTCTCCACGATTTTCGGGATGGGGCAGGGGTTTGACAGAGGGTTTGACAGACAACAGCATCCGGGGAGAGATCTGGAAGGGGAAATTACGATTACCCTGGAAGAAGCTTATCACGGAACGAAAAAATTAATTGATATCGGGAATAGAAGAATAGAAGCAAGTATTCCCAAGGGAATCAGCAATAACATGAAAATCAGGCTTTCCGGTCAGGGCCAGGCAGGTCTGGGCGGAGGCAGACCGGGAGATTTATTCCTGACTGTAAAAGTAAACTCGCATCCATACTTTAATCGCGACGGAGATGATTTGAAAGCGAATCTGGATATTGATTTTTATACGGCGGTCCTGGGCGGGGAGGCCAGGGTCAAGACCCTGGCAGGGGAGATCCTGATCAAGATTCCGCCGAAGACCCAAGCCGGTAAAAGTTTCAGGCTGAGAGGAAAAGGCATGCCCATCATGAATCAAAACGGCAAGTTCGGGGACTTCTATGCCAACATTTCCATTGTTTTACCGGAAAAAATCTCTGATAAGGAAATAGAAACGCTGAGAGAACTTAAAAAACATCACTAAGCCGTAAAGGAGGAATATGTTATGGCTTTTGATACAAACCGTTTTACCCAAAAATCGCAGGAAGCGATCATTTCTGCCCAAACGAGTGCTGAAAAAAATAATAACAGCCTGGTCGAGCCGGAACATCTTCTTCTTGCATTGCTCGAACAGAATGAAGGGGTAGTTCCGCAGTTACTCAATAAACTCAATATTTCCAGCAAGCTGATTGCTGAGAAAACCAAAAACAGCATCAATAAACTGCCGCGGATGACGGGAGCCGCAGCGCAGCTTTCCTATTCTCCCAAAATGAGAACCGTTTTGGTCAATGCCCATGACCTGATGGAACCATTCGGTGATGAATATGTCAGTACGGAACATTTATTCTTATCTATACTGGACAATGCAGGCGGGGACGCTGAAAAAATTCTGAAAGAGGCGGGTATTACCAGGGAAGCCCTTTTTAAGGTTCTCAAGGAAATCAGGGGTTCCCAGCGGGTAACGAATCAAAACCCGGAAGGAACGTACGCTGCCCTGGAACAATACGGAAAAAACCTTGTTACGCTGGCCAGAAGAGGAAAATTGGATCCGGTAATCGGCAGGGATGAAGAAATTCGAAGAGTGATTCAAATCCTGTCCCGCAGGACGAAAAATAACCCTGTTCTTATCGGGGAACCCGGAGTTGGAAAAACCGCGATTGTGGAAGGGCTCGCCCAACGGATTGTGCGGGGAGACGTCCCTGAAGCATTAAAGAATAAAGAAGTCATTTCCCTGGATATGGGAGCGCTTATCGCCGGCGCCAAATACCGGGGGGAATTTGAAGAACGGTTAAAAGCAGTATTGAAAGAGGTTCAGGACAGGGAAAATATTATCCTGTTTATCGATGAGCTGCACACCGTGGTCGGAGCAGGGGCTGCCGAGGGCGCTATGGATGCCGGCAATATGCTGAAACCGATGCTTGCCCGCGGGGAGCTCCGCATGGTTGGCGCAACCACCCTGGATGAATACCGCAAGCACATTGAGAAAGATGCGGCCCTGGAGAGAAGGTTCCAAAATGTCATTGTCGCTCCTCCGAGTGTGGAAGATACCATTTCCATCCTCAGAGGTTTAAAAGAAAGATATGAAACCCATCACGGCATTCGAATTACGGACAGTGCCATCATTGCAGCGAGTATCCTGTCGGATCGCTATATCAGTGACCGTTTCCTGCCGGATAAAGCGATTGACTTAATTGATGAGGCTGCAGCCGGACTGAGAATGGAGATTACCAGCGAACCTCAGGAACTGGATCAGATTAAACGGCGGATGATGCAGCTGGAAATTGAACGGGAAGCTCTGAAAAAAGAAAAGGATAAGGCAAGTCAGGAACGTCTCTCCAACCTGGAAAAAGAGCTCGCCAACCTGAAAGAAAAACGAAGCGCGCTGGAGGCTCAGCTCCAGGAAGAGCGGGAAAAGATCGGCAAAATTCAAAGGCTGAAGGAAGAAATTGACCGGACCAGGACGGCTATCGAAAATGCCCAGCAAAAGTTTGATTATAATAAAGCGGCAGAACTTCAATATGGCGTCTTGCCTCAATTGGAAAAAGAAATGGCCGGTATCGAGAAAATGATTTCGGAAAGAAATAATACCTTGCTCCGCCAGGAAGTAACGGAAAGTGATATTGCCGAGATCGTGGCCAAATGGACGCATATTCCTGTGTCCAAGCTGCTCGAAAGTGAAGCGGAAAAGCTGATTCATATGGAAAAAAATCTCCACCAAAGGGTAATCGGCCAATCGAAAGCGGTCCAGGCGGTGGCTGATGCCGTCCGCAGGGCGCGTACCGGGCTTCAGGATCCCAACAGGCCTCTGGGTTCATTCCTGTTCCTGGGGCCGACCGGTGTCGGGAAAACAGAATTAGCCAAGGCTTTAGCCGAATTCCTTTTTGATAATGACCAAGCCCTGATTCGAATCGACATGTCGGAATATATGGAAAAACATTCTGTAGCGCGCTTAATCGGAGCTCCTCCCGGATATGTCGGTTACGACGAGGGAGGGCAGCTCACCGAAGCGGTCAGAAGGAAACCTTATTCCGTCATCCTGCTTGATGAAGTAGAAAAAGCCCATAGCGATGTTTTCAATGTCCTGCTGCAGCTATTGGATGACGGGAGATTAACCGACGGGCAGGGGAGAATCGTCAACTTCAAAAATACGGTTGTGATCATGACCAGCAATATCGCGGGGCAGGAGATCCGCGAACTCAGCGAATCCCACAGCAGTGCGGAAGCCATCCGCCAAACCGTCGACGCAGAATTGAGCAGGCATTTCCGCCCCGAATTTCTTAACCGCTTGGATGAAACCATTATTTTTGACCCTCTGCGTAAGGAAGATATCGCTCAAATCGTGGAAATCCAATTGGAGATCCTTAGAAAGCGGCTTGAGGAAAGAGGATTACATTTAACTTTATCCGAGAGGGCCATGAATAAATTGATTGAGGAAGGATATGATCCGGTTTTCGGCGCCAGACCGTTAAAAAGAGCAATTCAGCAGCGTATCCAAAACCAGCTGGCCAAGCTCATCCTGCAAGGAGAATTTTCCGAAGGGGATCATATTGTAGTGGATTATGAAAAGGATTATACGTTTAAAGTAAGCTGATTATTTTTCAGGCAGGCGGGCAGCCTGCCTGAATGTTTTCCCAAGTTCATTTACTGCTATGAACCGGAGCGTTTGATCCAAGCTTTTTAAATATGCATCAAGGTTAAGGTTGCTCTCCCAAACTTGAATGGTTAGTAACTCATAGTTTGATGTATTATTCTGAAACATAAAGAGAGCTATTTGAAACATGATTGAAACACTATAAG
The DNA here is from genome assembly GCA_012517475.1 of Peptococcaceae bacterium. GTDB lineage: Bacteria > Bacillota > Desulfitobacteriia > Desulfitobacteriales > Syntrophobotulaceae > Dichloromethanomonas. The sequence goes on from JAAYUV010000009.1 coordinate 4,070, forward strand.
TTCAATATGAAACATATACTTTTTTTCCTTTTGTTAATTTTTGAAAATATGCTCTTTCTACAATTTATGTATACATGTCTATTTTTTGGCATGATAATTGCTAGATATATTTAGAATGAATATTCCTTAAACACTTAAAAGGGAGGGTAAAACAAATGAGATTCAAAAAACTGAATGGTTACCTTGCAATTCTTATCGTGCTCATGCTGCTTGTTACAGCTTGCGGACAGGCTGGTCCCAAAAAAGTAGACATTGCGGTCTTTCATGCTGATTCTTTGGCTGGTCCGATGAAGGAACTGAAGGCCGCATTTGAAGCAAAGAACCCAGATGTTAATGTAACCCTAGTATCAGGAAAATCCAAAGATTTGGCGGGCCAAATTATGAGTGGTTTTCCATGTGATGTTTTTACACCTTCAGACCCGAAAGTAATTAAAGATTCACTTTTGGACAAGAAGATCCCAAACAGCGATAAAGTCGGAGCAACCTGGTCGGTTGTCTTCTCAGCCAATGAAATGGTTATTGTGACCAAAAAGGGCAATCCGTTAGGGATTAAGCAAGTCTCTGATCTGGCCAAAGCTGATGTCAAACTCGCCCGTGTCAATTCCGCAACTGACATGGCAACCGCCAGGACGGTAACTTTCGTTACCAAAGCTACGGAAGCTGAAGGCCAAAAAGACTTAGCCAAGAAAATTATTGACGGTGCTACGTCAGTTGACAATATTCCAGCCGCCATTAAAGCCCTTCAAGATGGAAGTGTCAATACCGCTATCATGTATTATTCAAGTGCAGTAACGATCCAAAACGATTTTGACGTTCTCAGATATCCTGCCGATGTGAATTTAAGCAGTGAAATCAGGAATGCAGCAACAATTCCAGGAACAGCGGGACAAAAAGAAGCAGCAGCTAAATTTATCAGTTTAATTCTTTCGCCTGAAGGTCAGGAAATCCTGAAGAAAACCGGTCAGCCTCCAGTTGTTCCCCCAATCAAAGATGGAAATGTTCCTCCTGAGATTAACTTTTAGGAGTTAGCAGCAGTTTAAAAAAGTAAAATAAATCCAAAGAACTGCTTCCAGAGATGAACTTGGAAGCAGTTCTTATTGTCTAACGAAAACCACCTGCTATGCAGGTGGTTCCAAAGAGCTTTAGCTATGAGTAGAAAGACTACCTCCGATTTTGATAAAATAGTGCAGGTTTGGCAGCCGCATTAAAATAGGAGGTAGTAATCCAAATGGATA
>JAAYUV010000021.1 GCA_012517475.1 Peptococcaceae bacterium
TATCACTAATTATAAGGAATTTTTTTGTGGTTTTACAGGAATAATCAGGAATTTCTTCTGTTTTTGTTCAATCTCTTCGTTTTAGACTCTTAAGCAAGAGTTGACATTTAAATTTTATTTTTATGCAACGCTAATGAATTAATGTCATATTATTACAGGAAATATTATAAGTATTATTGCATAATAGGTATTTTTATGACGAAAAATATTGAGAAACTTGATAAAGGGTTTACAATAATTGAACTCATGATTGTAATTGCAATTATTGGCTTATTGGCTATTGTGCTGGTTCCTAAAGTTGGTTCAGTAAAGATGATGGCAAAAGAAGCAGGACTTGAGAAAGATATTACATATATTCATGGGCATTTGCTAATTCAGATCGATAAGTATGGTATTAACGAGAGATACGTAGAAAATGGAAATTACGAACGTAACTCCTCGGGTCAATATGTTAAAAATCTTGCTGGTAAAATGGAAAAAATTCTTGAACTAAATGAATCTCTTCCCATTGGAAGCAATGACTTTGAAAATTTTGATGGATATCAAAATCCATACAGCGGCAAAGGCACTATTTTAAACTGGTATACTGCTATTAACCCTTCCTGGGGAGACAGGTATTTTCAGCCGGCGGTCTATATCACATCTGCTTACAGGTATAACAAAGATATGATATATCCAACTCAACTGGTAGGAACAATTATCATATACCTGCAAAACGGGGTAGAAGAGGTAGAAGTCTTTTATATTTCGCACAATCAAAAAGCATATGGATTGGTAACAGTAAAACCATAATATCTAATAAAAAAAATGAGGGTGTTTCCCTCATTTTATATTTGAATCCCTGGAATTAATATTCCTAATACAGCTCCAAAATGGATGCTTCGTCCCTGTCCAACTTTTTCATACAGGTAATCAGACGTTCTCTTAAGTATGGATCGGTAACGGCTTCGCGCATCTGTCTTAATAAGTCGATCGCCCTGCGGAAAACCGCGATAATGTCTCCTTCGTCTAACGTGCAAAGCTGCTGAATGTCGCTGAAAGGGGAGCCTTTGCTCCAAAAATAAGTAATTACTGCAACTCTGGGATCAAAGCGAACGGTTTCCGGACCGCAGGTAGTTTGAATATAACTGAGGATTTCTTTCATGGGGGTAAAATCGACCAGATCCGTCTTTTGAAAAAAATCGTTGCGTTTGCTTTCATAATCAATGCAGGAAATCAAAGCATTCAGCTGGTCATCGTCCATTTGTTCCAGAATTCCCGCATAGACCAATTCAGTTACCAGAAGTTCCTGAACATAAATATGCCGGGCAAATTCCCCTCTGGCAAGTATTTGGTCTTTTTCCAAATAACCCATCTGTTCGAGGTGTGCTTTCTTCCTCAGAAATTCATGATTAAAGGTATGATAATCAGGAAGGGAAGCAAGCTGATTTTTTAATCCTGATAGCTTCTCTTCTAATTTAAACCAAACTTCGAAATGAGCTTTGCACAGTTCATTTTGTTTTTTAGCACATTGCTTAGGCGCTGTTCGGAGAATCTTTTCCCACTTGCGTATTTTCCGGTGCATTTGACGGCTATAGATCTTGTTCCTGCGCCGGGGATCAAGTTTATCGTAGGCTTTGCGCAGTCTTTCCAATTCTTTTAGTTTGGGATAATAATTGATTGGGCATTTATAGGAACCGACATGTTCGCATAGATTTTCTTTAGCTCTTAAAGATTCGGTATTTAACAGGCTAATCTCTTCTTCGATTTTTTGTGCTATTATAAGGTAGGAGTGGGCCGCAAAACTTTTCTTAAAGTAGATTTCTATTTGTTCCTGGGAGAGAGTGGCAAGCAAATTGAGAACCGTATTGTAGGAGAGACGGAATTGGCTTGTCAGCGGTTCCAACCGTTTAATGTCAAAAAGGATGGGGGGTTCTTTATCAAAATAATTCAGATCGACGATGGCAAAAGAATACCCCTTATCATCAATGCCCCTTCGGCCAGCCCTGCCGGACATCTGGAAAAATTCATGATTGGCAAGAGGTCGGAAATTCCGTCCGTCATATTTATTTAAGGAATCAAAGCAGACTGCTTTAACCGGATAGTTAATCCCGACACTGAAGGTTTCCGTACAGTAGAGGACGGAAATCATCTTGCTCAGGAAGAGGTCTTCCACTACGGATTTTTGCAGTGGGAGAAGCCCGGCGTGATGGTAGCCGATCCCTTTGCGGCAAACCCTGAAAAGTCTGCGGGTAGAAGGAGACCAGGTATCATCATCCCCGAACTGGCTGATAAAGAGGTCCTTGATCTTGGCGCTTTGTTCGGGTGTAAGATAATTTCTTAAGGAAGCCAATTCATGGGCTTTTTCTGAGCATTGTTTCCTGCTGAAAACGAAATAAAGGCAGGGAAGATATTGCTTTTCAATACTTTTTACGAGGTCTGTATGTGTTGTGGGCTTAAACAAAGGAGCATTGGATTTATCCGTGCTTTTTAATTTTTGGTAATAGAACCTTAAGAGGTTATCATAATCGATGAAACCGGTTTCCTGGGTAAAATAATAATACTCCAAGGGGACAATTCTTTTATGTTCTTCCACTAGGATTACGGTTTCTTTGCGAATGGCTTCTATCCAATCCTTCAATTCCCCGGCATTGGCTATGGTTGCGCTCAGCCCGAGGATTTTTATCTGCGGAGGGGCGAGGATGATGGATTCTTCCCAGACCGTTCCCCGGTCTTCATCATTTAACCAGTGGATTTCATCAAAGATGACATAGGATACCTTATTTAATTCCTCATCATTGGTAATTACTTGATTCCGAAAGATTTCCGTGGTCATAATCAGTAAAGGGGCGGTGGGATTCACAACTACATCCCCGGTCATAATTCCAACCGTATCACTGCCAAACTCTTTGGTAAAGTCTTTAAATTTTTGATTGCTTAAGGCTTTAATCGGAGCAGTATAAATAATCCTTTTCCCTTCCCGAATGGATTTTGCAACCAGATAATCTGCGACAAGGGTTTTGCCGGTTCCGGTAGGGGCAGAAACAATAACGGAATAGTTATCATTGATTGCTTCAATTGCTTCCATCTGAAATTGGTCAAGCTTGAGTCCCTGATACTCAGAAATCATCAAATCAACTCGTTTCTGGTACTTTAAGTCCCAATTATTGTAACAGAGTATGATATGATAATCAAATTGAAGCAAGGCCATTGCAAACAAAGCTGTGGGGATAAGGCAAAATAATAACCGGCCACTGCAGCAAACAATGACCGGTTATATGCTTAGATAGATGTCTTACGATAAAATGGAATAAAAATTACTATTCTTATTCCTTGGAGTGGGAAGGGTATGTAGCTACAATTTGTGCAGCAGAAACAACTTCTGCAAGGATGCGGGCTTTATCCGGAACCATTTGCGATTCAAAGTTGGTAATGACTTCACCTTTTAACGAGACGAAATAACGAGGAGGAATCCGGTTCAGCGCAAAGGCTAAAATGTCAGCCTGACACCGCTCGCATTTACAGGGGATATTTGCCTTGGGCAGATACTCTTCCAAAGCTTTTTTAACAATGACTTCGCTAAAATTTTTCAGTTCATACATCAGAGGTATCCTCCCTAAAAAAGTGGCTACTTTATTCTAACATAATGATTTTGCAGCGAGAAGATAGCTAATGGTTTTTAGATAAAAAACTTTCATAATAATCCAATTGATTCAACCTCCGGTCATTTGCCGGGAAGAAATTCATTGGTGTAAGCTTTGTCAGGATCAATCATTTTCGTTATCAGTTTATTGTCATACATCCACCGGGCATACCCTTTCCAAACGGACTCTTTCTGTTCACCCCAACGAGGGGCATCGGCCTGATACTGAAGACTTAGCCAGAGCTGGCTCTTTCTGATTATTTCGGGATCTGATTTAGGGGCATGCTTGATAAGAATCTCGGCAGCCTGCGCCGGGTTCTGAACGGAGAAAGCATATCCTTTGCTGACAGCATTCATGACTTTGCGGACGGTATCAGGTTTTTCCCGGATCATTTTTTCGCTGGTTATGAAAACTTGGGTATAATAATCGAGAGCAGGATCGATATCTTTTAGCCAAATCATATTGAGTTCCTGTTTCCTGATTTCAGCCTGAATCCCTGTCCATCCATAATAAATCCAGGTCAAATCGATATCTTTACTTAATGAAGCTAATGGGTCGGCTCCGCCGATGTTGATTATTCTGATTTTCTTAAAATCGGCTTTTTCTTTTTGCATGAGAGATGCAAGCACTGCGGTCTCCGACTGAAACCCCCGTCCACCGTAGACTTTACCTTCGAAGTCTTTAGCGGTGTTAATGTTCTTACCCTTCAGAGAGGCAAATCCCGAGGTGTTATGTTGAATGATTGCAGCGAGAGAAACGATGGGAAGGTTGTTTAAGCGGGCAGTGGTTACCTGTTCTTGTTGACTGATACTGAAATCGACTTTGCCTGTTGCAACCAGTTGTTCGAGTGTTTCCTGACTCTGTGGATCAACTTACTTGGTATAGGCGGGAGGGCGGTTCTTCATGAAAAGTGCTATGAACCCGGCAACAACCGGAAGGCAGAAGAGAATCATAATTGCTGTAGATAAACCGTAGAGATCACCGATTCTACCGATTGGAATGACAGCAAGACTGCCGAGACCTGCTGAAAATCCCATGGTAATGCCGGCAGCCAGTGACTTATTATTCGGAATAGCTTCCTGTGCCGCCACCACAGTTACAGAAAAACTGGAAAGAAGACTTGCGCCCGCTAAAGCCAGAAGAATGGTACTGATCCAGCCGGATGTAAATAAAAAACCAAAGAGGAGGGGGGTTGTCAGGACGAGAGATGTTACAATCAGCCCTTTCCGCCCGTACCGGTCTGAAAGGTATCCTCCGATAATCCCGCCCAGAGCCCCGCAAAAAAGCATGATGAACATGAGGTTATTCCAGGAAATTATCAGGGTTTTCGTGGAAAAATACAGGGGAAAAATAGTCAATAGACCGGAATAGGCCAGGGTACGAACAGCAATGACAAAGATGATGGCAAGAAGTTCTTTGGAGGCAGCTTTGATGGAATGAAAGACTTGAATGAGGTTGATAGGGGCACCCCTTAGAGCATCAGGTTTCGGAGCAAAAAAATACAGCAAAAAAGCCACAATCAATCCTGGTACAATGGTATAGACGGTTGATGCCAGCCCAAATTTGGCAAAAAAGGGAGGCAAAATTAAAAGGCTTAAAGCAAAGCCGATGTTTCCGCAGGCTACAAAGAAAGAAAGCAGAACAGCCTTCCGCCCACCGCTGATTACACTGACCATGGTGGACGCTTGCGGGTGAAATGCTGCTGTTCCAAACCCGGCGAGACCAACGATCAGAACAAGAGTTGGAAAATGATGAACAAGTCCCGTCAGAGAAAGTAAGATTGCCATCCACAGTGTGCCTATATGAACAAGCCACCTTATTCCTTGTTTATCCATAAAATAACCGAAGAAGGGCTGTATGAAAGAGGAAGAAACTGAAAAAACCGATACAAGGATGGCGGCCTTTGTGGCATTGATTCCGAGGGAAAGAGCCAAAAAAGGTAAGAGTGCGGGAAGAAAATTACTATACATATCATTGAGTGTATGGGCGAAGGAAAGAATGCCGATGGCCGAATAGTCTATCGATGGTGTTTTACGCGTGAGGATTGTTTCAGGCATATCTGAATCATCTCCTTTGTGATGCATTATACTGCAAAATGCAGTATGCTGTCAATCACATCCAAGGTCCGCGCTATCTTTGGTAATGATAAAAATTATGTTATCATAGAAAATGGTATATGAAAGCGGGATATCTGAATTGAAATCATTGTTAACACTTTTATGTAACCTGGCACTTTGATGTAAGACGAAGGAGAGATTAATATTATGGATTTTGCCGGAAAAGACAAATCCCAATATGTTAAGGACACCTTTAATTCCATTGCAGGTAAGTATGATTTTATGAATACCCTGATGAGTATGGGTATGGATAAATATTGGCGGAAAAGGACTGTTCAAATTGTCAAAGCCAAGGCGGGAATGAAGATACTGGATGTCTGCTGCGGTACGGGAAAATTGACCAGAGAGCTGGCAAAACAGGTCGCCCCTGCCGGTCAGGTGACAGGAATAGATTTTTCGGAAAAGATGCTGGAAGAGGCTTTAAAGAATACAGATTCAGTTAGGAAAAATGAAATTACCTTTATTCAGGGTGATGCCATGAACTTATTATTTGAAAATAATGTTTTTGACGGTGCAACAATCGGGTGGGGGCTCCGGAATTTGCCTGACATTAAAAAAGGAATACAGGAAATGACCAGGGTAGTTAGACCGGGTTCTATGGTGGTTTCCGTAGATATGGGTAAGCCGGTGATGCCCGTGTTCAAACAGCTTTACTGGCTGTGTTTTGAAAAGATCGTTCCTTTCTTGGGTAAAATCTGGGCGGGAAAACAGACTGAGTATAACTACCTGTATAGCTCAGCCCGAGAATTTGAATCTCAGCTTGAACTGAAACGGACCTTTGGGGAATGCGGATTGGTTAATACAGGTTATGTGAATCTGGCTGGGGGTATCGTTGCTATTGTCTATGGTCAGAAGCCTGATAATAAGATTACGGATTAGGATGTGCGGCAATTCATGGATATCATTCAAGCTGAAGAAGCCTATATTCAATTAGGCGCTGATCCAAAACTATCTCCTATTATTGAAAAATGGGGCAAATGCAAGTTGAAAAGAGGAGAAAATTACTTTTTTGAGTTATGCAGAAGCATTATGGCCCAGCAGATATCCACAAAGGTTGCTCAGAAGCTTCAGCAGCGAATGGAAGAACTATTTGATGGAGACGTATCTGCAGAAAAAGTTTTGAAAACACCTGTTGAAGAACTGCAATCAATCGGTATTTCCAGGCGGAAAACCGAAACGATCCATGCCATTGCATCTCTTTGCCAAGGAGATTCCTTGCTTTTTCATCAAATCGATGAAATGACAGACCAGGAAGTTTCTGCTTATCTTACCCGGATAAAAGGAGTTGGAGCATGGACGGTTACCATGTTCCTGATTTTCGCTTTAAACAGACCAAGGGTTATCCCTTCGGGAGATTTTGGGATTCGTAAAGCGCTGCAAAATCTTTTTGGGCTTCAGAATCTGCCATCTCCTCAGCAAGTGGAAGAATTATACCGGGTGTGGGCACCTCATGAATCTGCAGCCAGTTGGTATTTATGGAGAAGCCTTGAAAATGATTAATTTATTTTTTTACATAATCGGACTTGTTGAGTGTAAAACTATCTCTGAAAAAATTTTTAAACGGAGGTAGTTTCTTTATGAAAGTAAGAGATATTATGGCGACTAATGTAAGTTTTGTTGATCCTTCAGCAAAAATACCGGATATTGCCATCCTGATGAAACAAAAAGATATTGGCTCGGTCCCGGTAGTGCAGAATAATCAGGTCACAGGGATCATTACGGACAGAGATATCATCATCAAGGTAGTGGCGGATAAAAAAGATGTGAATCAAACAACTGCCGCGCAGATTATGACCGCAGATCCGGTCTGTATTGAAGAGTCCAGCGACATAGACCAGGCTGCGGATTTGATGGCCGAATATCAGGTCAAACGCCTTCCTGTCCTGAACAAAGGCAAACTGGTCGGTATGATTGCGCTGGGTGACCTGGCGATTGAACACATCCATGTGGACGAAGCCGGTGAAGCCCTTAGCGGCATATCCAAGGGAATAACTCACTAAAGAAAAGAAGCCAATGAGGAAAAGTGCTGGTAACAGCACTTTTCTTTTTGACTAAAGAAAGTTAAAATAAATATGGATCATTACCAAAATATTAGCGATCGTGAAAAATTAATGAAGACGAGGGTGGAAGATAAATGATTGAAGTAGGAATGGAAGGAAAATCCGAATCAGTTGTTACAGAAGGGAATACGGCGAAAACGGTTGGAAGCGGCTCACTGGAAGTATTCGCCACACCGATGATGGTGGCCTTAATGGAGAATGCTGCAATTAATGCCATTAATCTTCCCGAGGACCAGACGAGTGTCGGAACCTATTTGGATGTCAATCATTTGGCAGCTACTCCGGTAGGAATGAAAGTACGTGCCATAGCCAGGGTTGTAGAGGTTAAGGAAAGATTAATTGTCTATTATATTGAGGCTTTTGATGAAAAGGAAAAGATTGGCGAAGGCAAGCATGAAAGATTCATCGTAAATCATGAAAAATTCATGTTGAAAGCCAATGCGAAGCTGATCAGATAAAAACCATGCTGGAAGGATATAATTCAGTCACAAACAATGAATCTGCAGAACAGATCATAGAAAAATCAAGGTTTATTGCCCTTGTAGCCCAGATTAAGAATATTTCTGAAGTCGATCAGCATATGCAGGAGGTCCAACGGGAATATCCGAATGCAAGGCATTATGTCTATGCCTACAGGCTCCATGAAGGAAGATTGGAGAAGGCCTCTGATGACGGGGAGCCGCAGGGGACGGGGGGAAGACCGGTTCTGGACCTGCTTCAGCATAAGCAAGTATGGGATGTGCAAATTATTGTTGTCCGTTACTTTGGAGGGGTTCTTCTGGGGACCGGTGGTCTGACGCGTGCTTACGGCGGTACTGCCCGGCTTGCGCTGGAAAAGGCCGGGATCACCAAACTCCAGCCTCACCATGTTTATACGTTAAAGATTCCTTATCCGTGGTATGAACAGATTAAATACGGGCTTCGGCAAAGGGGATGGGAAAATGATCATGAACAGTTTTTGGCAGAAATTACCTTTGATGTGTATATCCCTGAAGGAGAAGAAAAGGGATTTGAAAACTGGGTGGACGAGTTTACGGGACAACAGGTTTTAAGGGAAAAAATAGATGTCATCTTAAAAAGGAATAAAAATCAGTGAGGAAATTCACTGATTTTTTTATTGTCTAACGAAAACCACCTGCTATGCAGGTGGTTCCAAAGAGCTTTAGCTATGAGTAGAAAGACTACCTCCGATTTTGATAAAATAGTGCAGGTTTGGCAGCCGCATTAAAATAGGAGGTAGTAATCCAAATGGATA
>JAAYUV010000020.1 GCA_012517475.1 Peptococcaceae bacterium
CATGGATGGACTGGGAAGAAATGTCCAGTGGACATTTCTTCCGGTGCCATGGATGGCATTGAGCGGCTCGCCACGGATGCGTGAAGGCTAGTGGCCTTCACGATCTGCCGAGAGCGGCTATACATTATGGAAACCTTCTTAGGAGTTTTGCAACAACCCCTTGGAATATCTGCAACAAATTTTTTAAGATTCAAACTGAAATGCAGCACCAATTGTTCCTGGTCCTGTATGAACACCAATTACCGGTCCAACCTGGGTAAAGATAGCGGCAGGCATTTGAAAAGCGTTCTCCATGGCTTCCTTTAAATATGAACCTGCTTGGAAAGCCCCCCCATGGGCAACTCCAAACCTGATATTCTTTCTTCCTTTAGCAAGCACCTGGAAAGCCTCTACAATATTTTTCAAAGCTTTTTCCTGACTGCGGGCTTTACCAAGAGATTGATAAATTCCATCATCTCCGACCCGGACAATCGGTTTTATATTAAGGAAAGAACCCATGATGCTTTGAACTCTGCCTATCCTTCCTCCCTTTTGCAAATATTCCAGTGTATTTAGCGTAAACAGCGTCTCTACATTAGTTCTGATCCTGGTAAGCTTATCAACAATATGGACTGAATCCAACCCCTCACGAATCAAATTGGCTGTTTCCAAAATCATGACCCCTGCTCCCAGACTAATTGTTTTGGAGTCAACAAGATGAATCTTCCCTTTAAGTTTTTCGCCTGCTATTCGGGCAGCATTGAATGTTCCGCTTAAACCGGAAGAAATATGGATGGAGATAATTTCATGGTATTCCTCCAAGAGCCTGCTGTATAACTGGATGAATTCTTCGGGCGAGGGCTGGGAAGTCTTGGGGAGTTCTTCAGTCGTTTCAAGACGTCTATAAAACTCTTCACTGGAGATCTCGCCGTCGTAAAATTCCTGTTCGCCAAACCTTACCTTTAAGGGAATAACATGTGTCTCGCATTCGGCCTTTATTTTTTCCGTTAAGTCAGAAGTACTGTCCGTCACCAGAGCAATTCTTTTCATTCCTGGACCCTCTTTCGAGTCATTTTATCAAACCATTAAAAATATAGAATCGTTTATATATTTGCAATTTTGATTAATTGCAACCATAATCATATCATCTCTTCACAGCTTTTTAAAGGCCAAAGCTGACTTCTGCTTTCTTTTTTCCAAAAAAACAGTCAAAAAGAATTAATCGAAGATTGCTAAAGCACATGGTGGCTATAATGTTACATTGATTATATTAGAATTTCCTGCCCTGCTTCCCCCGGTAACCACTAATCGGAAACGGTAGATCTGACCGCTGCTTAAACCTGTGACCACGGCCGAAGTACTGCTCGCAGTAAGAACGGAAGTAGCCGATATGGACCAGGTGGTACCTCCATCTGTCGACTGTTGCAGAACAACACTGGCAGCCCCGGTAGGAGCGCTGAAAGTAAAAGTCACCTGACCGCTTCCTGTCGTCCCGGCCAGATCGGATATAGGCTGACTTGCAGGGGTTGCCGAAACAATATTGGAATCGCCTGCTTTGGTTCCTCCGCTCACAACAAGTTTAAAATGATAGGTCTGTCCGTTTGTCAACCCTGTAACGGTAGCAGACGTAGAAGCAGCTGTCAGGGAAACAGAAGAGACATTCGTCCATGATGTTCCCCCGTTTATAGATTGCTGCAAGATTACACTGGTAGCACCCGTCGGAGAAGCAAATGACAAACTTACTTGTTCATTTCCCGCAGAAGCAGAAAGATTTGTAATCGGGGTTGAGGTAGTGGTTGAAGAATTTGTGGAGGTAGAGGTACTGGTACCGGAACCCTTCGTCGTTCCTTCCGAAACGATTTGTCCTGCGACATAGGCCTGCAATCCCTTATCCACATTAGTCACAGATGGGGAGAAATAGAAAACTACTCCATTGCTGTATATGTTTGCCGTGCTGACTGTACCGCTGCCGGTAATGTTTTGTCTTGATTTGGCATTGTAAGTTTTGACGGTTGCAGTATTCATGGCCACTGCAATTCCGTTTGAACTGACTCCTACCGTATTATATCCGCCTTTTAAAGTCACATCTTTTCCTCGAATAATATTAATATCTTTGAATCCCTCCGTAGTAGCATCGGAATCATCGATAATGCAATTGGTTTCTATGGTAAGACTATCCACTTTTGATTTTCCTTTAAGGCGAAATGCAACTTTTCCTTCGTATGGAACATCAATAACCGCGGTTTTGGCTGTAAGGTTGTTTCCAATAATACTGTCTACGCCACCGCCGCGTATCGTTATTCTTCCTTTGACCGTAACATTGTTTAATTGCACCGTACCATTGCCGATCCCCTCACCTAAAAGCAAATCTCCTTCAATCGTCGTGTTTTGAACGGTAATATCCGGGGCTTCCACGGCAAGACTGCCGGCTATCGTACTTGTCCCTGAAGTCGGACCATAATTTCCTTTCTGATTGAAAACACTTTTTCGAACTTTATTTAAACTTTCATTATATTCATTGACAACCTGATAAGGAACTACTTCTTCACCGCCCAAGGCAATAATATAACTGGCCACCGTCATTTTACTCAGAATAAAATCCCTTGTGCTTTTTGGGAGCGTTTTGCTGTTGAGGACGATAGGGGAAGAAGTTTTCCCAGCCAAGACTACTCCAGCCAGTGAATCCGCATACCCGTTTTCCCCTTCCCCAGTTGCGGCATATATTTTGTTAAAGTCAAGATCACTTGCGAATTTTTCCATGATTAGCCTGTTGGTATCGTAGCGGTCGTTTCCGGCTAATCTTACGGGGGATGGCACCTGTTTTTCGATCTCTTTTCCGATAACTTCCGTTCCCCCTATAAGATAGGTGCGGTCAATTTTATAATTATTAATATGTTGTTTAATCACTGCGGGAAGTGAATCAGATGGTGTCAGCAGGATGGAAAATCCTTTGGCCGCGGCTATGGGAGCGATAGAAAGAGCATCCGCATACTGATCCACTGTCGCAATGGCCACTTCTTTGCTCCCGAGCCTTTTTGCTATTTCCACAGAAGTCTCGTAACGATCCGATCCTGAGATTCTTTCAATATTGCTGATCCCGGCAGAAGACAGGGTTTGATCAACTGTTCCGGAAACCGCTCCGAATTCGCAGATAATCACTGCCGTCTTTGCCTGAAGACGTTTGATTTCATTGTATGTATTGGAATCAATGGAATACGTGCCTATGAAAAGAATCGGTGCATTATATTTAATTGCCAGCGGACCTGCACAAAGCGCATTTGCAAATTCGTATCCTTTTACAAGGACAACAAAGTCTGACTTCTCCCATCCCTTTTGTGAGATAGCCACAGCAGTCTGGTACCTGTCTGAACCGGCTAAGCGATTGAATGAACCCTTGGCCGGATTAGGCGGTGTCAGCGGAAATTGGATTGCAACCAGAATACCTATTATCACGCAAACTCTTACTATTCTTTTTGCCAGGATGGACATATAGCTACCCCTCTCACGATTTGCCAATGATTGCCTTTTTTATGATTATTCGATGAATTTATACATTTTCCTCTATCTTTTTTTACTCTTCCCGAAAGTGATTTGTACAAAGAACGCTGCGAAATACCTATACAGTAATCAATTAAACATTCACGACTAATAATCATAGAATATATCGGATTAAGATCACGAAAACATTACCCCGAAAAGAAGTTTTTCACGGCATGTTGGAATTCTTCAGCAAAGAGGCATATCATGCATACTTATGTGGTCAAAAAAGGAGATTCTCTCTATTCAATTTCCAGAAAAATGAATATTCCCTTGGATGTTTTAGTAAAGCTGAACGGTCAAACCGGCAAGACTATTTATCCAAATCAGCTGATTACAATTCCAAAATTGACACTTCCCGAAGGGGTATACGGTCCCGGCAGCATTGGATACCCTGTTCGCAAGATTCAGCAGGCAATGTCCGCAATTGGTTATGCCCTTGACATTGACGGTGTTTTTGGCGTGCAAACTGAAGACATCCTTTACCATATTCAAATGAAATACCCGGAAATTCCCCTTGATGGTCTTTATGGACCAGAAACCCGGGTGGTTATGGAAAACATGTTAGACTCCGGATTTCATATTGTCCAAAATCCTGAAAGCATTTTTGTACTCGTCAATAAACTCCACGGATTACCTCATCATTACATTCCTAAAGACTTGGTGATTCCTGATATTCCTTTTACCCAGGAAGGATACCTGCCGCAAAAACTGATGCGCGCGGATGCTGCTGTTTCCATAGTTCAACTGTTTAATCAGGCTAAAGGAAACAATATTATTTTATATGCTGTTTCTGCTTACCGTTCTTATGTGAGGCAAGCGGAAATCTTCGCCAGAAATTACCGCAGTTCTCCGGAGATTGCAAACTTTCTCAGTTCCAGAGCAGGAGAAAGTGAACATCAGACAGGTCTGGGTGTTGATGTGACGGGGCCTTCAGTGGAATAGTTTTAGCAGGGCTTTCTCCCTATTGAGTTTTAGCTTGATCGCAATGATTCTTATTCATTCTCTGCTTTAACTCTTCAACCGTAATGCCTTTCTTCTCGGCTATCTCTTTGAGCTTGGCTTCATCCAGAGGTTTGTGGCGACCCTTGTGAAATTTTCCCTCTGCTACCTGCTTTTTTAATTCTTCCAGCTTTTATAATATTCAGAGGATTGGCACATTCCAATATTTGTGCTATGATTATTGGAAAATATGGATCGGTGAGAGGGTTATATGGCTAAAATAAGTAATATGAAAGAACAACCAAAAGAAGTAAATCTGGCAGTTAAGCTTTTGTTAACATCATTAGTCCTTGGGGGACTGGCTTCCATCCTGATGCCTTCCGTCTTACCCGCAAATGTTCCTGCAGAAGCCAATTATTATTTTATCTTTTTGATTCTGCTCATCAACGGTTATATTTTTTATAAAATCATGATGCGCCGGAATTGGGCAAGAATTCTTTTTATCTTCCTGACAATTGTTGGTCTTCCTTTTTCTATTCCCCGGTTGATTAGCGCAATAGCAGCTTACCCTCTCCCAGGATTGCTGCAAATCATTAATATGATCATTCAACTTATCGCAATATACTTGTTATTGAAAAAGGAATCAAAAAGCTGGTTCAGCAATCGATAAAGTCCCGAAATGAAGGTTCTCTGTCAATCGCTGGGGTAAACACCGAGGTAAAAAGAAAACAAACCATATCATAGCTGCTGACATTAGTTGGCAGCTATTTGTTTTTGCCTTGCAGCGGTTAGAGTACGTTACGTTAATGTGAAGTAAGAGAAATGCATATCACCTGTCATGAAGTAAATTGATCTTTCATATAATACCCATACAAAGATGTTAAGACGGAAATCGGAAGAGGTGACGTCCGGTAATGGACGCAGACAGTAGCAAAAAGGCCGTTCTCATTGCGTTGGGAGTAAACTTTTCTATCTTTTTAACCAAAGCAATTGGTGCATGGGTAAGCGGCAGTGCCGTAATGTTTTCAGAATCACTCCATTCATTGGCAGATATGTTCAACAGCATTTTTTTATTAATCGGTATATTTTTAGCTTTACGTCCCCCGGATCAGGATCATCCTTTTGGCTATGGTAAAGAAGTATATTTTTGGTCCTTCATGGCCTCCATCTTTATGCTGGGGGTGACAAGCGCCGGTTCGATTTATGAAGGAGTACGCCATATCCTGCACGCCAATATAGAAAAAAGCTTGTGTTTTCCTTTTATCGTATTGGTTGTAAGTTTATGCAGCGAATGCTTTGCTGTAAATGTTGCCGCTAACAGTGTACTAAAAGACCTCAAGATCCAGCAAAGAGGACTAAAGAAATTGCTGTATGCGTTATGCCATTTTCATCAGGTTTCCAACCCGGCGCTCAAATTCGTTTTTATTGAGGATACCCTTGCCTTTTTGGGAGCTTTGCTGGCTTTAGCCGCCCTGATTCTAATAAAAACAACCGGAATCATCCTTTTTGACGGCTTAGTATCGGTGATTATTGGGCTGATGTTGGGATTTATGGCGTTACTTTTTGCCAAACAAAATAAAGAAATGATTATTGGACAGGCTGCACCCGATCGTTTAGAGCAGGCCATCGGGGATGCTGCCCTGGCCGTTGACTCAGTTGCCGACGTCTCTGAACTGAAAACCATGGTTCTTGGACCCCAAGACTTACTGGTTAATATGGAAATTGAAATCGCGCCGTCTACAACAGTTGAAAAACTCGATGGTATTCTTGCCGATGTAGAAAGAAAAATCCGGTCCAATATCCCTTTGGTTAAACATCTTAGTATCAAGGTTGCTCCGGATGACTACATCCAGGAATGGCCAAAAGCACTTTGAATTTGGAAAAAAAATTCATTTGACATCATGATCTAATCCGAATATAATTCAGTTATATCTGATTTTGTATTCTCAAAGGATACAAATGTCCTTCTCAAGCGAACGTTCACATGACTGGCGGAAGTGGAAATAACCACAGGGAGTGTGAATGGGAACAGCAAGCCGACCGCCTGGGCAGTAAAAAAATTACTACCCGGGTTTTTTATTTCCCGGGAAACAGGAGGTTGGAGAAAAATGTTTCAGGAATGGCAGGGTTTTTTGGAGGGAAATTGGACTCAATCGATCGATGTCAGAGATTTCATTCTGCGCAACTATGTTCCTTATGACGGAGACGGCAGTTTTCTTAAAGGGCCAAGTACAAGAACAGCAAAGCTTTGGAATCGGTGCCTGGAACTTATGAAGAAAGAATCTAAACGCGGCGGTGTTCTCGATATCGATACAACCCGCGTGGCGAAAATTACTTCCCATAAGCCGGGCTATATTGACAGAGAAAGTGAACTGATCTTCGGTATTCAGACCGATGCTCCCTTAAAAAGGGGAATTAACCTCTACGGGGGACTTAAGATATCCAAAGAAGCGTGTAAAGCTTATGGGAAAAACCTTCATCCTAATATTGAAAAGTTTTTTCTTGATCATCGCAAAACGCATAATGACGGCGTTTTTAGCGTTTACCCCGAAGAGATCAAAAAACTCCGAAAATATAAGCTTCTTACCGGGCTCCCTGACGGTTATGGACGCGGTCGGATTATCGGAGATTATCGCCGGGTAGCTTTATACGGAGTGGATTACCTCATTGAACAAAAAAGGAAAGACCTGCGAAGCTTTCCTTTGGAGATGAGTGAAGATGAAATTCGCCTGAGGGAAGAAATCGACGAACAGATCAAGGCATTGAGAGATCTCAAAATCATGGCGGAATCCTATGGTTTTGACCTTTCCCGCCCGGCGGGAAATGCCAAAGAAGCTATCCAGTGGCTTTATTTTGCCTATTTGGCTGTTGTGAAAGAGCAAAACGGTGCTGCCATGAGTATTGGACGAAATACTGCTTTCCTTGATATCTATATCCAGAGGGATTTACAAAACCGGCTTATTGGTGAAGAAGAAGCCCAGGAGTTAATCGATCAGTTCATTATTAAGCTGAGAATGGTCAGAGAACTCAGAACCCCTGAATATAACCAGCTTTTCGCAGGGGACCCGCTTTGGATCACCGAGGTACTCGGCGGAACCGGTCTTGATGCACGCCATATGGTCACCAGAACATCCTTTCGCTATCTGCAGACCTTAAATAACCTCGGAACATCGCCTGAACCGAATATTACTATCCTTTGGTCGGAAAATCTCCCTGAAAATTTCAAAAAGTTCTGCACTGAACTGTCTATCCGGACAAGCGCGATTCAATATGAAAACGACGACCTTTTAAGGGGGTTCTACGGAGATGACTATGGGATTGCCTGCTGTGTTTCTCCCATGCGCCTGGGCAAAGAAATGCAGTTTTTTGGCGCGAGATGTAATATCGCTAAACTTCTTCTGGTTGCATTAAACGGCGGGAAAGATGAAATCAGCGGTACCCAAATCCTTCCCCAAATTGATATTTACCCGGATAAAGTGCTTGTTTTCGAGGAAGTAATGGATAGGTTTATATTTTACCTTGACATTCTTAGTAAGCACTATGTCAATGCCCTCAACATCATTCACTACATGCATGACAAATACGACTACGAAAGAATGGAGATGTCCCTTCACGACACCCATGTGAAAAGAACTATGGCGTTTGGAATTGCCGGGCTCTCAGTCCTTGCAGATTCCCTCAGCGCCATCAAATTTACCGAAGTAACGCCTGTTTTTCGGGATGGCCTCATTGTAGATTTTAAGATCTCCGGAACTTTTCCGGCTTATGGCAATGATCTGGATGAGGCGGATGATCTTGCCCAAGAAATTACAAGACTAACCCTAAACAGTTTACGTAAATACAAAACGTACCGCGATGCAACGCATACCCTTTCTGTGCTAACCATTACATCCAATGTTGTTTATGGCAAACACACCGGAAATACCCCTGATGGAAGGCGGGCAGGAACACCCTTTTCCCCCGGTGCAAATCCGGTAAACGGCCGCGATAAATCCGGTTTGATCGCATCCATGAACTCGGTATGCAAAATTCCCTACGAAACATGCCGGGATGGAATTTCTTATACCGTTACCCTGACCCCTGCTCTCCTCGGGAAAATTGAGCATGACAGGCCGGCGATTCTATCCGGTCTACTGGACGGTTACTTTTTATCGGGTGGATATCATGTGAATGTCAATATCTTGCAAAAGGAAGACCTTATGGAAGCCATGGAGAATCCGGCCAGATTTCCCAACCTTACAATCAGGGTATCCGGCTATGCGGTAAGATTTAACTCCTTGACCAAAGAACAACAACTTGACGTCATCAGCAGAACTTTTCATGAAAAACTATAGTAATGGAGGTTAGGAAGATGCAAGGATATCTTCATTCGATCGAATCCTTCTCCGCATTGGATGGGCCGGGTATCCGAAGTGTTGTCTTCCTGCAGGGCTGTCCTCTGCGTTGTGTATATTGTCATAACCCCGAAAGCTGGAAACTGGAGAACGGAACCCTTATTGAAAGTTCGGAGATTTTCAAAACGGTTGGCAAAAACCTAAAATATATTAAAAAAAACGGCGGTATCACCATCTCAGGCGGGGAACCCACTTTTCAAATTGATTTCCTCTCGGACTTGCTTAAGGGGTTCAAAAGGATGGGCCTTCATACGGCTGTTGATACCTCCGGATATGTGGGAATTGAACAAATCAACAAAATCATTAATGATACCGATCTGTTTATCGTAGACATAAAACACCTTGATCCCGCTAAATGCCTCGGAATTACGGGAAAAACAAATGAAAGTGCATTAACTCTTCTTAAATATCTTGAAAAACAATCTAAAGATACTTGGATCCGTAATGTCCTACTCCCGGGCTTAACAGATCAAGAGGAGTATATTAAAGAAATATGTGCTTTTGTCAAAAGTTTGTCCAATGTAAAAAGATTTGAACTTTTGCCTTGTCACAATCTTGCGGAGGAAAAATATAAAAAACTGGGCATTCCCAACAAAAATCCTTATCGTGCAAATTTTGACTATCTCACATTGCAAAAAATTCAAAAACAATACGACCATTTCTACGGTGAAAAGGTGATTATCTAAGGATAATTACCTTTTTATATTATGTCCTGTAAAATGCGAAACGGCGTTCTTGCCGAGCCTTTTGGATTCATAAAGACCGGCATCCGCTGTTTCGATTAACTTTTGAACCGTAGTTCCGTCCTCCGGGAAAGCTGCGACTCCAACTGAAACGGAAATCTCTGATTCGCTGCTGACCTTCTTACGAAATCGTTCTGCCACATATAAAGCATCTGCGACAGTTGTACCGGGCAGGATAATGAGAAACTCATCCCCCCCGTAACGGCCCAGCAGATCAAATCCTCGTATATTTTGCTTGGCTATATTGGCAACTTTCTTCAAAACCATATCTCCGGCAACATGACCTCGGGTATCATTAATTCCTTTAAAGTTATCAATATCAAAAAGTATAATCGTAAACGGGTCTTTCCCCGGATCAATAACCATTTCCTGCATAAAATTGGTTATTCCTTTTTTATTATAAGCATCAACCAAAGGATCCCGATGAACCATATTTATCAAATGCGCATTATGCCGCTCCATTTCCAGCAGTCTCTTTTTGACCTCCATATTGATCGTTTTATTCATATCCGATAGTTTCGCTTCGGCCTTCTTAATTCTAACAATATAGGGGTTGCGGCTTTTCTTAAAAACGTACGAAGAAAATAAGAAATAAGCTGAAAAATTCCCGAGAGCAACGAGATATGACAAACGGGTCGGGTACAGGAAATAGAGTGTTTGAGAAATCCCCAGCAAACAAACAGCCCAGGTCAATTCCGGATCTTTTTCAGGAATAATCTTTCTCAGGAGATAAATATTCATACCCGTTAAACCAATTGTTACTCCGCCTTCAAGATAAGGAGATAAAGGCAGAAAAGGCGCAGGCGGCACTTTTTTTAAGAGCAACACTGCCACAAGAGGGGATAGCAAAAGAAGAACTAAGGAAATATCATACTTTTTCCTTGCCCATAACAATAATAACAAACCACCCATGATCAAAAAAACAAAATTGACATCCAATAATATAGACCGGCCCATAGCTTGATCTTTACCAAATATGCATATTAATCCTAAAACTAAAGGGAGAAAAAAACTGATTCCAAACATTCTGGAAAATGTTCTGTCCTTATTCAGCATAACGGACAAAATAAAAATTAAAAATGAAAAACAGATTATGGTCTGAAGAATGACTTGTTCACCCATTGTCAATAAAGTCATACATGCCAACCCTTTACTTGTTTCTATTTCCCTGCCTGAAAATAAAATTGTTCCTCGTCGGTTTATTCCCGTGAAAACCGATATCTTTTTTCGACACTTATGCAAAAAAAACCTTGTTCTTTTATCAGAATAAAGCAAAAATATCCCGTAATTTCAGGAAAATATGCAAGTAAATTTAATGCTTCGGATAAATTCGAAAGAATAATTTACAGCGCATTTATTTAAGAAGGAAAAGAGCAACAGACGTAGAATTGCCAAAGGATGTTTTTTTATGTAAAATACTCCCACATTTTGCAAGAGGGTGTTTGCCATTCGTAAACCAAAGTTAACAATCTTCTTTGCCTTGATTCTTCTTTTGATCTTAGTTTTACAAGTGGTGTTTTTACGGTATTTTTATAATCAAACATTGAAGAATATCGGCTCGCAAACTATTACCATTTCACAAATCGTAGCGGACAGGATTGATATCGACGCTTATGAACAGGGTATCGCCAGTGGAGAAAGAAATGAATATTTTTATTCCATGCAGGATTACTTTCAGATTGTTCAAAAACAAACCGGGGTGGAATATGTCTACGTAGCCCATGCTTTATCCGATGAGGAAATCGAATATGATTTGAATATAGTCGCGAATGCGAGAAGATCTTTCATTTTTGCCCTGCCGCATATTTTTTTCCCGAACTTATTTATCCCGATAATATAGCCCAGCAGAATTTTTTAAAAGATATATTTGGCGGAGCTTATGGGAAAACAGCTGAATCCCTGGTCTGTTCAAGGGAAGGGAATTTCGTAGTAGACAAACAGATATTCCAAATTTATTAATGGCGTTGCATCCAACGGAATGCAGGTCTTAACCGAATATGAACGGCTGAAACCCGATTTTGTTACGATGGATATTTCCATGCCGATGATGGATGGTATTGAAGCTGTGGAAAGGATTATCTCCAGATTCCCGGAAGCCAAAGTCATTATGGTCAGTGCCTTAAATCAAAAAGAAAAAGTTTTTCGCTGTTTGAAAATTGGAGCGAAAAATTTTATTGTAAAGCCTTTTATGCCTGAGAAAGTAATTGAGGTAGTCAATTCGGTTTTGAAGTAATTTATTTTCAATTATGGTTCTAAAAAAATGCTATTGAAGAGGCCTATCTATAACAATTTCTTATCACTTGGGTTAAAATAATATTGAAACATTATTTTTGAACAAAAAGGAGAAGGTATTGTGTTTTCTGAAAAAATCATTGGTAATTTACAAAGTTCATCCTGGATTCGGGCTATGTTTGAGGAGGGTACCAGACTAGCTAAGATTTACGGCGAAGATAAAGTATATGATTTCAGTCTGGGAAATCCTTTCGATGAACCGCCTGAAGAAGTACTCCGGTCTTTAAAAAAATACATATCGGAAGATTTCAAAGGGGTACACCGGTATATGAGCAATGCGGGTTACCCCGAAGTGCGAGCCGGTATTGCTGCATTGCTCCAAAAAGAAAGCGGTGTTCCTCTTACTGCAGAAAACATTGTCATGACTGTAGGAGCGGCCGGCGGTCTCAATGTTGTCTTAAAATCTATTCTTAATCCGGAAGAAGAAGTGATTATATTTGCTCCTTATTTTATGGAATACAATTTTTATGTAGATAATCACGGAGGAAAGGTAGTCATTGTTCCTCCTGACACCACGAGTTTTGAGCCTAATTTAGAAGCATTAAAAGATCTGATCACACCCAAAACCAAAGCGATTATTTTAAATACACCGAATAATCCGACGGGGGTTTTGTACAGTGAAAAAATATTAAAAGAAATGGCCTTAATCCTGAAACAAAAGGAAGAGGAATATGGAACGACTATCTATGTGATTTCAGATCAACCCTATGCCGAAATCATATTTGATGAACAGAAAATGCCCAATATCCTCTCCATTTTTACCCATGCTATTATTGTCAATTCATTCAGCAAATCTTTAGGGCTTGCTGGGGAAAGGATCGGCTATATTGCTGTCAGCAGTAAAATACCTGAAGTAGAAGTTTTGTCCAATGCTTTAAGTTTTTGCAACCGTACCCTTGGGTTTGTTAATGCCCCGGGACTGTTTCAGAGAGTAGTCGGGGATGCGCTGCAGGCCAAAGTCAATATTGACGATTACCGCAAAAAAAGAGATTTCTTCCATAGCAACTTAACCCGGATAGGTTTTGAGTGCATCAAACCGCAAGGTGCTTTCTATTTATTCCCAAAAGCCCTGATCAAAGATGATATTGAATTTGTAAACAGGGCTGTCAATTACAATTTACTTCTTGTACCGGGAAGCGGTTTTTACTGCCCGGGTTATTTCAGAATTTCCTATTGTGTGAGTATGGATACGATTGTCAACTCCATTGAAGCTTTTGAAAAACTGGCGCTGGAATTTAAATAAACCTACAGAGCGGATACCCTTTTGTCAAGTATCCTCATGGTTTTCTTTTCGCTTCTGGGTAGGCCCCCGATTTCTACCATCTCTACTTCAACCTGTATTCCGATTCTGGTCTTAAATCTTTTGCTTAAACTTGCCTCGAGATAGGCCCTTTCTGTACCCGGGTCACTTTCCACCCTTAATTTAACCGTGTCCCTTCCATTTTCATGATCAATAATCATTTGATATTCACTGCTTGCACCCTTAACCTCTTTCAAAAATTCATCGATTTGTGCAGGAAAAATGTTGACCCCCTTGACCTTCACCATATCGTCTGATCTTCCCCTGATTATATCGTGCCTTGGAAATGGCGATCCGCATGGACATTGTCCCGGCAATAACCTTGTAAGGTCGCGGGTGCGAAAACGGATCAGAGGAGCTGCTTCCTTGTATAATGTCGTAATGACCAGCTCCCCATATTCCCCTTCAGGTAAATTTTCACCCGTTTCCGGGTTGATAATCTCAAAATATAGATAATCATCCCAATAATGAAGTCCATTATGATATTGACAATCGATGGAGATTCCCGGCCCATATACTTCAGTCAAGCCATAGATATCAAAAATTTCTATACCCAGTTCGGAACTGATCCTGCTGCGCATTTTTTCGCCCCAGCGTTCCGAACCGAAGATTCCAATGTGCAAGGAGATTTGATCCCTGATTCCCCTCCTGTTTACTTCCTCCGCAAGCAGTAAGGCATAGGAAGAAGTCGCCGTAAGAACAGTGGTTTTTAAATCAACCATCATTTGAATTTGCTTTTCCGTATTTCCAGGACCCATGGGCAAAGCCATAGCGCCTATCGCTTCAGCCCCTGCCTGAAAGCCTATTCCGGCAGTCCAGAGACCATAACCGGGAGTAATCTGTACCCTGTCTTTTGAGGTCACCCCTGCAAAACTATAACATCTTTTCATCATTTTTGCCCAATCCAATATATCCTGAGCAGTATAGGGAATAATGACAGGGATTCCTGTAGTACCTGATGAGGAATGGACCCGCACCACTTTTTCATCGCAGACAGCTTGTAATCCCAGGGGATATGCTTGTCTTAACTCTTCTTTGGTGGTAAATGGAATTTTCTGAAAATCTTCCTGTGTCTTGATATCTTCCGGAAGAATCCCTTCTTTTTGAAATTTCCCCTGATAAAATCCGCTTTTCTCAGATACTCTTTTGATGAGAGACTGGAGTTCTGACAATTTGGTATGATTCATATCATTTCACCCTTCTTAGAACGAAATCCTTGTATATCGCTTCAATTACTCAAATATACAATTACTGTTGGTTCTTACTGCCGATATCGAACCCTCTGCAAAAAGCTTCCAGGTTCATTTCCAAATAATTTTTGGGAATCGTATTTTGAATTACTTCCATCATGATTTCTTTAGTAAATGGAAGATAACCGGCTCCAGTAGCCACGCCGAGAAGAATTATATTCAGTGCTTTTACATTTGTGGCGCCACACAGCTTTCTTGCGTCAATAAGCAAAGCATCCGGCACATAGGCTGAAATATAGTCCCGGATTTGCCCGGTATCTGTATATGACCTGTCAAGTGCAGACAATACGGATTGGATTGGATGCATATTTACAAGGCATTTTCCGTCTGTGGCAAGTTTTTGAATACTCCGGGCAGCCTCGGCGGGTTCATAACCAATTAACAGGTTTGCTTTGCCGTCCGGAATGATGGAAGCTTTATGCTTGTCTCCGATCCTGACGTGACTGGTAACCGACCCGCCCCTTTGAGCCATCCCAATCGTCTCTGCCGTCCTGGCAGTCCAACCGCAATGAATTGCCGCTATAGCGAGCAAACGGGAAGCAAGAACTGTACCCTGTCCGCCTACACCGGTAATCAAAATATCAAACTGCATTCGATACTTCCCCCTTCCCTTTTTGTTCTTTTCCTTTGATCGCCTGACAAGCACAAATTTGACTGCATAAACCACAGCCCATGCACAGTGTATCATCAATGAGGACTTTTTCATTGGCCGGGGAAATAGCGGGACAGCCGATTTCTTTGATACATCGGTAACATCCCGTACAATCATGTTGATTTATTTCCATTACTGGGTGACGTTTAACCAATGCAATACAGGGAGATCGGAACAAAACTGCAGACGGACCTTTATAATCCACCGCATGTTGGACTTTTTCCACAGAGGCTCTTAAGTCTAAGGGATCAGCGACATCGACTACTTTTAATCCGCATGCTTTGAGCACACCCTCTATGTCAACTTTCCCGGAAGTATTTTGCATCATGGTCGCGCCTGTTCCGGGATGAGGTTGATGGCCGGTCATAGCCGTTGTGCTGTTATCAAGGACGATTACCGTAATATCGGCATTGTTATAGACTGCATTGACAATCCCCGGCAACCCGGTATGAAAGAAAGTCGAGTCCCCGATAAAAGCAATATTTTTCTTTTCGGGCTGCAATCGGTAAAGCCCTTGAGCAATGGTAATTCCAGCCCCCATACATAAACAGGTATCCACCATATCCAGAGGTTTGGCATTTCCTAATGTGTAGCAGCCGATATCTCCGGTAAAAACGGCTTCTTTCCCTTTTAAGGCCTTTTTGACAGCATAAAAAGCTGCCCGGTGCGGACATCCCGCGCAGAGTACGGGTGGACGCATCGGCAGTTTTGGTTGAGCCATTCTTTCTTGTTTTCCGCTTTCCTTATGAGATGCTTGAATAGAATCTATTTTCATAAACTCGGATAACGCATTCTTCACAATCTCATAAGTAAATTCCCCTGCCAGAGGAAGGTGACCGCTCTTTTTTCCCAAAATAACCGGTCTGTATGGAAATTGGGAGCATGTCTGCAAAAGCGCTTCTTCGATCACTCCATCCAGCTCTTCGATTACCAGGATTCGATCCAGAGGGCTGACAAACTTTACCGCAGTCTCCTCCGGGAAGGGGTAAGGAGTGCCTATTTTTAATATTCTAATATCCAGCTTTAGATCCTCCACAGCCTCAACGACCATATTATACGTATTACCGCCGGTCGCGACTCCACTGTATCCGCTTCCGCTAATACTGTTAAAACCGGATCGATCAAAAGCCTGGGCAAGTTTGGTTTGAACTTCTTCAAGATAAAGATGCTTACGATAGGCTAAAGAAGGGAATATCACCCAATTGGGGTCCTTGACAAATCCCGAAGGAATGTGCTTTTGTCTTGCTTGCTGCAAATTTTCCGGGTATTCCAGGGTTGCACAGGCATGACATATCCTTGTGGAAAGCCGAAGGATAACAGGTATTTTTACCTCTTCCGATAAGCGAAAACCTTCCTGAACCATGTGGTATGCTTCTTCTGGCGTAGAAGGATCAAAAACAGGCAGGTTGGCAAATTTCCCGTAATGACGCGTATCCTGTTCAGTTTGGGAGGAAATCGGTCCGGGATCATCGGCTACCGCAATCACCATACCTCCGTTCGTGCCGACATACGTTAAGCTCATTAAAGGATCGGAAGCAACATTCAGCCCAACCTGTTTCATGGTAACCATCACCCGTCCTCCGGCATAGGAGGCTCCCGCCGCTACTTCCATGGCTACCTTTTCATTAACCGACCATTCCACGTAAATATCTCCGGGATTTTTCCTGGCCACGGTTTCCAAAATTTCGGTGGAAGGGGTTCCCGGATAACCTGATACGAGGTTTACTCCAGCCATAATTGCTCCTAGGGCTACTGCTTCATTCCCCATAACTAGTTGTTTTGGCATTTTTCTTCCCCTTTCTATATAACGGTCAGAACCGAAACGATCCCAACTGTGACCAACATGAGCAGAGTTACGACATAGTCCGGCTTCTGCGGCTTAATGATCCGGAAGTTACTCCTGCCCTTCCTGCCGAAACCTCTGATCTCCATGGAAACTGCCCTCGTCTGAACTCTGCGGACAGCCATAACCAGAAGGGGAACAGCCAGAGGTATAATGATTCGTATTTTTCTTATCAAATTTTTTGTATCGGACTCATATCCCCTGGCCATCTGGGCTTTAAGGATCCGCTGCATTTCACTGAAATAAGCAGGAATAAACTGTAAAGCAGTCAAAAACATAAACACATAACTGTACGGAAGTTTGAGATTACCCGTAAGCATAGATGCGAGATCCGTCATTCTTGTGGTCATCATTAAGATCGGGATGGTTGAAACTGTGGTGATCATTCGTAAAGACATCACAAGGGAAAGGAGAAGTCCTTGGTCCGTGATTCTTCCCATCTTCGCGAAGGGAAAAAGGTAAACAATCGTCTTTCCTTCCTCAACAAAAAAAATCTGACAAAGTATAAGAATGAGGGAAAAAAAGATAAGTCCCTTAAATACCGGCAGCATTTTGCTCAGTAGTCCCGATAGGAAGGCAATCACAACATTCAATCCCAGGAGGACCAAAATAAATACCGGATTACTGGTTAAAAAACTTAAGAACAGAACAACCAGGGTCCATAGGATTTTGGTTAATGGATGAAGGCGATGGATGAATGAATTGCCCTGAACATATTCGGTCAGCATAACTATGCAACTCCCACTTTTTTGAGTATTTGCCTTTGAATTTCTTCTTCATTTTTGCCGAAAATCGGTATTTTTCGGTCGATTAAGCTTTGCTGGAGCTGAACAATGCCTGGTGGCAGCAACCCTGTCCTTTCAAGTATTTTCGTATCCGTCATGATGTTTTCCACTGCACCGTCCGCAATTAATTTTCCATCTTCCAAAACAATCACTCTTTTAGCATATTTATAAACAAGATCCATATCGTGGGTAATCATAACAACTGTTTTTCCTTCCCGGTTTTTATCTGCAACGATTTCCATGATCTGCCTGCTTTCTTTATAATCCTGCCCGGTAGTAGGTTCATCTAAAATCAGGATTTCCGGATCCATCGCCAGCACCGAAGCAAAGGCCAGTCTTTGCCTGTATCCTCTGCTTAACCGAAAAGGGTATTCTTCTAACCGGTGTTCGAGACCTACTCTCACAACTGCTTGTTTCACTCTTTCATCTATTTTCTCTATTGTTAGTCCGGAATTTTTCAACCCGAACATGATTTCTTCTTTTACTGTTTGATTGAAAATCTGGTGGTCAGGGTTTTGAAAAAGGAACCCGACATGCTGGGCCATTTTGCTTGTCTTCGTCGTATGCGGATCAAGGCCAACGACCTGAACCTTGCCTAAATCCGGTTGAATCAGGCCATTAAAATGTTGAATCAGCGAAGATTTTCCCGCTCCGTTATGACCGACTATCGCTACAAATTCTCCTTCTTTAACGGAGAAACTGATACTGTCCAAAACTTTTTTCCCTGTTGAAACCGTATAAGTAAGATCTTGTATATTAATTGCGCAAATCTCTTTCTTCTCTTTTCTGTCATCGACCTTCATTTGTTTTGTTATTTCTGGTTTTGTTATTTCCGTCTCGTTTATTACAGTTGTATCACAGTCCGTACTTCCTTCTTCCATCAATATTTGTTGTTGAAGCAGCACTGCGGCTTCCCGGATAGAAACGGGAAAATCAAAATTGATGTTTCCTTTTCTAAACATTCCGGCAACTATCTTGGCAAAAGAAGGTATCTGAAGGCCGATTTCCTCCAGCATTTCCATCTTGCTGAGTATTTCCCTGTTACTTCCTTCCACGAGAATCGAGCCCTTATCCATTAAGGCTATCCGATCACAGTATTGAACCAAAAGGTCCAGCTTCTGTTCAATGACAATAATCGTAATTCCTTTTTCCTGATTCAGCTTTCTGAGCACGTCAAATAACTCAATAGAGGACTTGGGATCCAGCTCAGAAGTCGGTTCATCCATAATTAACAGTTTTGGCCTTAAGGCCAGGGCAGAAGCAATCGCAACCTTCTGCTTCTGCCCTCCCGATAAACAGCCGATGTCAGAATAACGCAGGTTAGATATTTCTACTGCAGCAAGACTTTCTACAACCCTATTTTCCATATCCTGACGGCTGAATCCCAGGTTCTCCATCCCGAATACAATTTCGTCTTCAACCACAGAGCTAACAACTTGAGATTCAACATCCTGAAATACACTCCCTACGATGGAGCATAATTCTTCCAGGGAAGTTTTCAAAGTATCCCTGCCGTCGAGAGAAATATTTCCGGTAAATTCTCCATCGATACAATGCGGTATAGCCCCGTTAAGGCACATGGCAAGAGTGGACTTCCCTGATCCGGCTGAACCCGCTATACCGAAAATAGTTCCATTTGGAATTGTCAAGTTGATTTCCTCAAGAGCCGGTTTTTCCGAACCTTCATAAGTGAATCCTGCCTTTACCGCTTTGATCATAGCTTTCACCTCAAATTTTTTCCTGAGCGACAGTTTTAATTTTTTTACCCGAAGCGGCCATAATCGGATAATAGATGACCTGTGCCAGCACTGAATTGATCAGTGCAGTCGTTACAACGACTGAAAGCAGTCCAAGAAAGGCGGGATTCTTCGGCGTATTGACAAACAAAATCGCAAATTTGAGAACACTGATATAGGTCAGACCACTCGCCAAGGTTCCGATCAGGGTTACAACCAGGGGTTTAAATGAAACCTTTCCCAAACTTATATTACCGAAACTCAGTTTGGCCAGACCGGCAACGAGGAGGAAGGCGACCAGTGCACCAACAGGTTCACTGATAAAGTTCAGGTAAGGAATCATCGATTTGGTGGTTAAATGGCTGACGGCGGCAGAAACTACCCCGATCCCGAGTGCCTGGACCATGGTAGGTCTGATCATTAAAATTGCAACACAATACATACAAATAATAAAATTGGGGGTAATTCCGAATACAGGTGGGCTGAAAACCCGAAGGACTGCTCCTGCCGCAATAAGGGCTCCTGCTAAGACGATGTCGGATGCGCTTAAACTTTTTTTACGCGTCTTTTCCATTTTTATCTTTCCTTTCATTCGATAAAATCTAAATCCGAACACAAAAAAGCCATATCACCCAAAACATGGGGCGATATGGCTCGCGGTGCCACCCAATTCAAGAACCATGACCTTTCCGGAAAGGCCGGTTCTCCTTAAAAAGTACGCAACTCGGGTCAAAAACCCTCGTATCAATACCCTTCCCTGTTAACGCCGGGACAGACGGCACGGGATACTCGATTGAATCTTTCACCCTGCTCCTCACAGAACCATTCACTCACATTCATTGTACCGGACCTCACACCGTACGCCGGCTCGCTGAACAATATCCCGTCAGTTACTTTTTCTGCTCATAGGATTTTGCGTTGAATTTGAATTTTATTTTAGTTTGATTCTTATCGGTTGTCAATAGATAATATTTTTTTCTTTAATATTAAGCTAAGGCCCAGGCCTGCCTGATCATGCGTTTGGTATTAGCAAGAATGATCTCAGAAGTTTCACCTGCCAAAAGCGGTCTGACTTCTGCACTCATTACAGGAAGTTTATCCGGACCGATTAACTTAAGATCTGCCAGTGTCCTGAAATATTTGCTGACCATTTCGAGACCGACTTCCCCGCCGGGTACTCCAAATCTGGGTTGAAGGTCACCATACATCGGGCTCAATTTATCTTTAAATACACAGTTGCCTAAATGGAATGCTTTGACATACTTCTGTAAGGTAGTCAGCGTATACTCAATTTCTTCTCCAAGAAGCGGGAAGTGAGAAAGGTCGGTAAGTAAGGCAAACCTGTCATAGCTTGGGCATAGAGCTTCCGCAATATCCCGGGCGTCAGGTGCCGGTCCAATCAATGATTCCTTGTCAATGGACCTGTCGAAAATCTTCAGCGTGATCATCGGGTTCCCGAATTCTTTTGCTTTTTCAAGTATCTGAGATAAAGAATCGATAAGAAGTTTCTTTGCTTCTTCTCGGTGCTGAGGCCCGGGGTCTTTCCCCGCTGGAATTCTTACGGCCGTTGCGCCAAGATCGTAAGCCTCCCTGAGGCAGTTGAACACCGCTTTAATCGCTTTGGTTCTTTCTCCTTGATCAAGATGATTGAGATTGAGCTTATTCGGGAACATCGTAGGTTGGGTAGCATAAACAACTTCTAACCCGGATTGGTCTAAAAGCCTTCTTACTTCTTGACGCTGTTGTACATCCTTAATCAATCCCATTTCAATTGCCGTGAAAAAATCATCTTCACATAACTTGCTCACCGTTTTTTCAAAGGGGCCGGTACCGTTGACACATTCCGGAAAAGCTTTAAAATGAACAACTCCTACTTTCATGTATTGATACATTGAGTCTTGCATTTCGGGTTCCTCCTTAAAATTTCTTAGTTCATAAAAATAAACTTGGTTTACTTTTTATTCTTTTTGGCCCTTTCTAATTCTTCGAGAAAAAACACGTGGTTATTGATTCTTTTTCTCATATCTTCTTCGGCATCCAACAACTGTTCCCAGCCTTTTTCAGTAAGAAAATAATATTTAACAGGCCGGCCTGATTTAGTCATTTCCCACTGACCGGCAACAGCACCTTCCTCCTCCAGGTCCTGCAGCATGCGATAGACCATGGAGCTATCTCCTAAAAAACAGGGAATTTCTTCTTCCATCATTTTTAGAATCGCCCCCCCGTAGTTGGCACCACGTGCGAGGAAGAGGAGAACAAAGGCCGGAGAATGCCGCGGTGAGTACTTCTTGCTCCTTTTCAAAGCATTGCCTCCCAGCGTTTTATATTTGTGTCTCAGTATATTTATTGTAATTACACTATACTGCAAAAAACATATTACTGCAATATGCAGTAATATGTTTTTTGCAAGGGAAATCCATTGAATTATTACTTATCTGTTATTTCAAACTATTTTCTTGACAATTCTAAACCCCGAACATGTGAAACCCATCTATATTCAAATAGCCGAGTGGTTAGAGGGAGAAATCCTCTCCGGAAGTATCCCGGAAGAGGAGCGAATTTATTCCCAGTACCAGTTGGCTGAACTCTTTAATATCAATCCTGCTACTGCGGCGAAAGGATTAAACGGTAATGAAAGCCATTGCAGACAAGGAGATGATTTACCGAGAATCTTTTGGTCCGGACAGTATTGGGTTATTATTCACCCTCAGCATAATTGGCGGTTTGACATCCTCCCTTTCCGGTATGCTGCTTCGATTAATTCTTTATCTCACCAATAGCAGCATGTTACTGGAAAACGCTTTTCAGCTACCCTATTTTGTATTATTTTCAGGAATAGCGGCAAATATTTTCTATCTGTTCTTGATAAGCGGAACCGGGTATTTTTGGGGAATGCTGGTCGAAATCAATAAACTTTTCGCCTTCATCGTTCCTGCCTTCTTTTTGGGATTAGCCCGGGCACAGAATGAGCTTTTCGTTACTCTGATCAGATTTTTGACCCAGGAGAACTCTTTGCTTATTTTTTCCGGAAAGGTCCTTACCGTCACAATCCTAATGTTTGCTTCGAGTATGATGATATATAACAGAGTGGAGGTTAAGCGGTAATGTCAAGAGCCAATAGAATTAATTTCAAGCCAATCTTTTCAAGGTACCTTATTATTGTCTACTGTACTGTATTAATTTTTTCTGCCGTTTTAGTATATTTTTTACCTACCGCTCATCTTGTAGGTACTCCCGCCAATGCCGATTATCACAATAATCAGGCCCGCGAAACTGCTGCAGTTACGCAAGCCCCTATATTGCCCAGAATGTGAATATTACCGAAAGAATCCTGCCGCCGGACTTTCAGCTTGAAGGGAATTTGCTGACCATTCGTCCACCTGCTCCCTATTCAATTGATTTTATTTGTTTTAAACCCGATATGACATCCACGCAGTTTGTTAAAGATACAACACCTAATCCGTTTAGTTATCCTACAATTTTCGGCCGTCAGGCTGTCTATTTAATAATCCCCAAGGATATGGAGATAAACACGAATGCCGGAAATATTATTTATGTAAATCCATCATAAATACTATTATAAACTGTTAACTGCTGCAGGCATTAATGGTAATATCGCCTGCTGCCGGATTACCCGCTTTATCGGCTACATCTGTCGAAGGAATTATAAAATCTTTTACGATAATGGCGTCAGCAGAATCAGTGTTATTTAGGGTTGCGCTGGCGCCGTCCGAAGCGATTGTAATCGTCAGTTTAGTTGACCGAATCCCTACTATCCAGTTGCCATTAATGGTATTGCTGGTATTGCTTTTTATCCGGGATAGTATATTTAACCAGGATGCGTTGCTAAGAGGTCCTTCCACAGCCGTAAAAACCGTATTGCCATATCCGGGAATCCGATTTTGAGTTGAAATATGGATAGCTGCAGGCGGTGTGGTATCTATTGTGATATCATGAGCTTGCCCCAGGGAGCCAACCCCCCCGGGGAGAGGTAATGTCAGGTCCGCATGGCTGGCCTTCCCCTTAACCATAATCATTCCCTCCAGGGCATTTATCCCTGCATATTCAAGATCTGTGCTGGTGTCTCCGGACTGAACTAAATAGGAGAAAGTCAGCCCGGTTGTTCCGCTCCCCCCGGAGTAATTCGCCGAACGATCTATTGTTCCCGTTTCCAAACACAGTGTAGGCGTTCCGGTTACCGTAACTTCTCCATCAAAAATGACATTAATGGCAATTGTGCTCCCTGCTTTATAAAATCCGTTTGCATTTGTCGAGCTGACCTTGACGATATTGACCTTCGCAAATGAATCGATAGTAACATTTCCAAGAGAAATATTACCGGCTTTATCCCAAATCTTGGCCGCAGGAATCACAAAATCTGCAGTGACTTCTGCCGGAGCATGATTTCTATTGCTCAGTTGAGCGATAGAACCATCATCTTGCGGCGTAATTTCCAGATCCCCGGCAGAAACACCCGTAATCCAATTTCCTCCCGATCCGGTGTTCTCCTTGATTTCATCAAGCACTTGTTTCCAGGAATCATCCGCAAGCGGACCTCCTATCGCTGTCAGCGTGACACTCCCATTGCCGGGTATCACATTTTCTGAAGATATGCTGATGCCATTGGGGGCAATTGTATCAATGATCAGGTTTTTCGTCTTCCCCAGAGATCCTGGCCCCCCCGGAGAAGGAAGTATCAAAGAAGCGTTTGTAAGATTAACTTTATCCCTTATCGTTCCACCATATAAATCGAGAGCCGTTGTATCAATATAATCAAGATCCGGACTGGTATCCTGACTCATAATGGTATATACAAAACTTATTATATCCGTACCGCTTCCACCTGAATAAACCGCATTACGGTCTATTGCCCCTGTTTCAAGATGAAGGACAGGTGTTCCGGTTACCACAACACGATCAGAAAAAGATACAGTAATTTCAATTACTTCACCTGCCCGATAATACCCGTCTCCGTTAATCGCATTTACTTTCATAACCGAAGTACTAACGAAGGAATCAATGATCATATTACTTTTTGCAGCATTCCCTGCTTTGTCCACTACGCAAGCAGCCGGAATGACAAAATCCGCCATGATTAAGGCTGGCGTTGTGCTATCGTTATGCAAAACTGCAGTAGCCCCGTCAATCGAAGGAATAACTGTCAGATCGCTGGCTGATACTCCCGTAATCCAATAACTCCCTGTACCCGTATTTGCTTGTATTTCCTCGAGTAATCCAAACCAGGAATCTTCGCGTAAAGGCCCGTTTACTGCGGACAATACCATATCGCTTTTTGCCGGTATAATTTTCTGTCCGGAAATACTAATCGCTGTTGGGGCTATCGTGTCAATCACAATGTCATTTTTTTGTCCCAAGGATCCTGGCCCGCCGGGTGTAGGCAACGTAATTACGGCATTGGTGGTTGTCCCGTAGGTTGTAATGCTCCCGCCGTTAAGACATAAGGCATTGATATTCGTGTAATCAAGATCTAAACTGAAATCCCCGGGTTGAACCGTATAATAAAAGGTAAGGGTTTCCGTACCTGTTCCCCCGGTATAAGACGCTTCCCGATTTGTTTCACCCGTTTCCAGGAGCAAACTTGGTGTTCCGGTTACACCGACAATCCCGCTGAAAGTCACTTTGATCTCCATGGTATGCCCTTCTTTATAGGAGCCATCCTTTAGCGGCAAGAGAGCAAATACTGAGTCCATCAGAAAAACTGCATTTTAAACTATTTCCAGCTGTGACAGCATAGATTTTTTGAAAATTAAATCCTTCAGAAAACCCTGTAAGGATCAACCTGTTGGTTTCATACCTGTCCATGCCGCCAATTCGAACAGGTCCCGGCAATTCTTTTTCTATACCCGGAGCGATAGCACCGGATCCTCCGATAACATAGGTTTTAACAATATGTTTTTGTTCCAGATAAGGCTTTACATTTTCCGGCAGATGATCACGGTCTGTGAGCAGGATAGGGATTCCCCTATAGGCTGCAACCGGACTAAAAGACAGTGCATCCCACGGATCTTGTCCCGAAACCAATACTGCCTCACTTTCGGCATTCATTTTTTGGGCAATCTTCAATGAAGTTTCGAAACGGTTAGGTCCATAAATTCGTTCAAAATATTCAATTCCTTCTTGCTTCAGCTTTTCTTCCAGGGTTAACTCGATTGCCTCGGGTCCCCCAACGATCATAACATGTTTAGTCCCCAACCTTTTTAATTCTGCTAATGATTCCTCCGGCAGCTGTTTCTTTTCCGTCAGCAGCACCGGAGCACGAAACTTATTTGCGAGCGGTCCCGAACATAAGGCATCTGCAAAGTCTTGACCACTGACAACTACCGCGTAATATGACCTTTGCCAGCCTTCCTTTGATATGGCTGCAGCTGTTTCGTATCTGTTTTTTCCCGCAATTCTCCGGCCATCCGCTGTCTGTGCGTATAAATTTGGTGTATCAGACTGAAAAAGAAAAAGAAATACTATCACTACAAAAAAAATTTTTAAGACCGGTCTCACAATCTTTCTCCTTTAAATGGTTATTCTTCAATAATTTTACATGTAAAAATATGGTATTTCAATGGTATTAATTAATAAGAATGTAGAACCCGGTCAGATAAAAAAGAACCTGCTTAAGCAAGTTCTTCTCGTGAAGGAAATATGGTTTTTCGCCACTTTTGTTAAATCTTTTCAGACTCTCATGTATTCTGCAAATGGTAGAATTTTTTCTATGATATGATCACCACAAAAGAATAACTTGTGGTTTCTTTCATATAAGCCAATATGGCCCGGGGTATGCCCTGGGATATCGATGACTTCAAACGAATAATTACCTGTGTTGATCCTTTCGTTTTCAGACAACAAATGAAATTCTACGTCATCTGTGGCATTATTACCGTAGTCATTGCCCCGTGTCGGCATAATGTCTTCTTCCAGGGATAGTATTTCATAAAGCTACATAATTCCTTAATACCTTCCATTAGAGCATTTCTGCCTTCTTCGGTATTAAAACCTGTATCAATAATGACGTTGCGGATATCCGATATAACCATATAGCTGTTAACGGTTTTCAAAGGAAAATTGGGCAAGGGAATAATATTTTGATAGATGTTCGGGTATACCTCAGTAATCAACTTTTTCCACTCCAATAGATTTTGCAGAGATTAGTTAAATAGCACCTTGTATTTTTCGCGCAGTTTAAATTTCTGGATCTTCCCGGCCTGATCCACTGGAAAACTGTCTACAAATTCCACATAACGAGGTTTTTTATAGCTGGACAATTTGGTTTTGCAGTATTCCTGTATCTCTTCTGATGTCACATCATGAGCTGTCTTTAATTTAATTACAGCCATGACGGCCTCTCCAAATTTCTGGTCCGGAACACCTATAACCGCACAATCCTGAACTGCCGGATGATTTCGGATAACTCCCTCTACTTCCTGCGCAAAGACATTTTCCCCACCCGATTTAATCATATCTTTTTTCCGATCCATCAGGTAATAGTAGCCATCTTCATCTTTTTTCAGCATATCACCGGTGTAAACCCAACCGTCTTTTATAGCGCCGGCAGTTAGCTCGGGCTGGTTATAATAACCATTCATCATAGATGGTCCTCTGGCTATACATTCGCCAACCTCTCCTACCCCGACTTCTTTACTGTTTTCATCAACAATTTTCAGTTCAACAAAAGGCATTTCCTTGCCGACGGTCTTTGCCCTTTCCGGGTGATTTTGCAGAAGTTCCTGTGATATCACATAGTTTGTTCCGAGTCCTCCGGTCTCAGTCAACCCGTACCCATACCGTACCGCTGTGCAATTCGGAAAGGTCTCGTACATTTTGCAAATGATTTCCGGTGATGTTCCTCCTGCTGAAGATTGTACGATTTTTACTGAGGTCAGATCGTATTCTTTTAGATTGGGAAGCTCAAAAATCTTATAATAGATCGAAGGCGGCAATAGCATAATCGCTGTTGCCCGTTCAGTTTGAATTTGTTCCAAAATACTAACCGGATTGAAGATATCGCAGATAATAAAAGTATTCCCAGCCCCTATCGCCACGTTCATCCAGGATAACCCTGCCTGATGGCATAGGGGGGACTGGGTCAGCATCACTTGATCAGGACCGCCGAGCCCGCCGGAAATTGTAATGCTGACTGTCTGAAAGAAATCTGCAAAATGTGTTCGCATTACGCCCTTGGAACGGCCGGTCGTACCCCCGGTAAATTGAATCCTGCATAAATCATCCGGCAATATTTCCACATTGGGTTCATCGCTGTTGCTGTTGCTTGCCAGCTCCTGCAGGGAGTATTCTCCTTCAGCGCTTCCTCCCGAACGGATCAGGATTTTTACCGTTTTAAATTCATGTTTGATCTCTTTTACCTGCTCTTCAAACTGATCACTGTAAACAAAAACCTTACACTCGGCGGAGTCTGCCAAATACTTTATTTCTACTCCAACCAGGCGATGGTTAAGGGGAACTGCAACAGCACCGATTTTTTGAATAGCATAGTATAATTCTGCAATTTGATTGCCGCTATGAAAAAGATATGCGATTCTGTCCCCTTTCCTAATCCCTATATTGATCAGACTGTTAGCTAAAGCATTTACCCTTTTGTTTAACTCATTGTACGAAACGTGGAGACCATTATATACCAAGGCGGTCTTCTCAGGGTAACGGTTCGCGTTTAGTTTCAGCAGATATCCTATATTAATCGGATACATATTATTCGCCTCCCGAGGCTAACCTCCGGTTGTTTACTTCGATTCAAAATAACCGCGCTGACCTAATTTACCTTCCCTATACATTTTTTCTATTGTTTCCTTGGAATTCCTAACTCTTCCAGGATGTCTTCATTATCCATTCCGATATTGGGTGCGCCCCGCCAGATCTGCCCCGGATAATTCTTGATCTTCGGTACAATATTTACTCCCGGAATGGGCGTAATCCCATCAGCTGCCGTCCAGGTTGTAAATACTTCGCGAGCTTGATAATGAGGATGGGTAACCGCTTCTTCATAGCTCATTAAACGGGAGCAGGGAACCCCATTGGAAGCAAGAAGCCAGGAATAAGTTCCATAGCTCGCACAGATCCTGCTGTGATTCCCCTCTTTAATATAATCCCGACCGTAGCGCAGATAATCGGTGGGATAATTGGCCTGAAGATGCATCATCAATTCATATTGAGCAATGTCAAAACTTTCCCCTTTTCCGGTTTCGTTTCTTTTAAGCAAAGCCGCAAGCGTCATACCGTATGCGTAAAAAGATGCGGTAAAATCCGCCGGAAAAGGCATTGCTGGGGCTGAAGGCTGCCCCGGCAGCCCGTTCATTCTCATCACACAGCCAAAGGCCTGGGCAATGGGATCATAGCTGGCACGTCCCACATATTCCGGAATCCCGGTTTGTCCAAAGCCGGAGATGTGGGCAATCACCAATTTAGGGTTACGCTGCCACAATATCTCGTCACCCAAGCCCATCTTTTCATACCGGCCGCCTATGGAGGCCTCGATCAGAACATCCGTCGTCTCAATTAGCTTTAGGAAAACTTCCTTCCCTTCATCCTTGGTATAATTCATAGCCAGGCTGCGCATATTCCTGCGGTCCTGCTGCCATGCGCCGCTTTTGCGGGCTGCCCGTGAGGAATCAACATTGGTGGGATGTTCAAGCCAAATAACGTCTGCTCCGTTTTCTGCATATAATTCACCGGCAAAAGGGGCGGCAACCGACGCTCCCATCATAATTACCCGATAACCGGACAAAAGGCCAAACTTTGGCATTTTTGTGTTTATATTCATCATTATCCTCCTTTTCTTATACGAAAAGTGACCAGTGATAATAATTTTACCGTAAGCGTTTGGCAGCCGGCGCCGGGTCAGCCCAACCGGCATAAGTTTGAACGATCGAAGCGTAACGGCGGGCTTCTTCACCCACAACTTCCAGTTCGGTATCCATCCAGTTCCTGCGGCGGACAGCCACCAGGGCCCATTCTTTCGCACTGCCTCTAATATAATTTGCGGCTTCCGGATCACCTTTAGCCCATATTGCACCTGAAGGTAGCACTAATTCCAGGTACACAGGAGTATCGGGCATTTCCAGCTTGTTAATGCGATACGCATTGGGGCGTGCCTGCCACGACAGGAATAATG
Organism: Peptococcaceae bacterium; assembly: GCA_012517475.1. Lineage (GTDB taxonomy): Bacteria > Bacillota > Desulfitobacteriia > Desulfitobacteriales > Syntrophobotulaceae > Dichloromethanomonas. Next base: position 29,592 of record JAAYUV010000020.1, read on the forward strand.
TGCTGGTTATTCTTTCTTTTACAACCGGATCTAGTCCCAAAGCATCATAAATATCTACGGAGTGAGCCCATAGTTCCATAAGCCGGGCTGAAGCTAAGGATTTAGCCGACATTGGCAGTCCCGGCGCCCAGGGGATACGGTCTTTGGCATCTTTATCATAAAAAGCTGAATTCATCCGCGTACGTTCTTCCCGCCACCAACTCATCACTTCTGCTCCGGTCAGATGGTGAAATTTGGTTGCGCGGATATACTCATCCTGACCGGATTCAGCATCGGCAAGGGTTACCAGGTCTTCTGCTTCGCCATTCATCAGTTTTTTTGCTGCATAATCGAAGAAAGCAATATGAATGATGGCATCTTTGATATTCCACTTCTCACAATAAGCAAGCGGCATGAGCCATTGTTCTTCCGTTAAATCTGCGACAAGGCAGTCTACTAATGATTGTTCTGCGAGTAAATCGCTTAGAATTGTCTTCATTTATATACCCCCTACCCTATTAGAATTTACTTTTTAATAAATTTAGCCGCAATTTCTTTAAATTCTGCCGTTTGAGTACAGAAAGGAGATGCGGTAGATTCTGCTTCCATGACCAGATCAAGCATTGGGCCCATTGTGCTGTTCGTGATGCTCTTGGTAATCTGGATTGACATGGCGGAAACCGCTGCTACCTCTTTGGCAAAAGCAAGTGTACCCTCCTCTAACTGCTCGGCCGGAAGAATTCGATTAGCAAAACCCATTTTATAAGCCTCTTCGGCCCCTACTACCCGTCCGGTAAACCATAATTCCTTGGCTCTGTATGGACCCATAAGCTGGGGCATAAACATCATAGCTCCCATTTCGGGAATAATTCCAACCTTCAAAAAGTTTGAAGTAAACTTTGCCCTCTCGGAAACAAAAATAATATCACAGGCTAAAGCCATGCTCATGGCTCCGCCTGCGGCCCAGCCGTCTACCATAGCAATTACGGGTTTCCCAATTTGCTGGATTGTGTGGATCGTACGGATATAGCGTTTTAATAGTTTACGGCTTTGGTCAACTGTTGAGCCACCCGGCCCTCCTTGCGATAAATCCCCGCCGGCAGAAAAGTTTTCCCCTTCGCCCTTCAGAATAATAACGCGAACCGAGTCGTCTTCATTCAATTCTAATAAAAAATTGCTCAGAAGATCCATCATGGAACCATTGATGGCATTTTTCTTCTGTGGCTTGTTCATCACTAAAAAAGCAATTCCGTCATCCCTTTTTTCAACATAGACTTCAGCTTTCATATGACCCTCCTGTAATGCTTTCTGTTCATAAAAGGCTACAGCTTAACAGCCGCCTGATACCCGGCTTTTGTCGCATCTGCCATTCTTGAAGGATAAGTGCAATCGCCAACAACATATACTTCATTAACTATCCCCTTAATGGATTCATACAAATCAAGATTTTTGCCAAAGCCCAGTGTTAAAGCAACCGTATCGGCATTGTGAAAAGCCTCGCTGCCGTCTTCGTGAATGACTTTAATCCCCTGACCGGTAATTTCTTTCACTTTTGTCAATGGTTCCATGGTAACCCTAGGTGATTTTTTAAACCCGGAAGTGATATGGAACCGGTCGCTGCCGCCAACATCCCAGCCGATCTTCTTTCGTTCCTCGATGATGACAAGGTCACGGTCATGATGCATCATTTCTTTGGCTAGCTCACAACCTGGAAGACCGCCGCCTACTATTGCAATCTTTTTACCAAGCGGCCATGGGAATTTCGCCATGAAGAATCTGGCTAAATCCGGGGTATAGAAAAACTTAAGGAAGATCGAACCGGCATTCCACATCAACTTATTAAACAAGCCTGGTTTCTTTGGCGGTTTACCGTTTAGCATTTCCAGAAAATCATGGGACTTAATCACATTTTTGCCATCAGTGCCGGGGACATTATCAAGATCAAGCGGATGCCCGCCGTTAGCAACAATAACGGCATCGGGTTTTATTTGTTTTACCAGCTCCGGTGTTACCGTCGTATTCAGCTGAAGTTTAACTTCCGGGTGCTTCTTAAGAATGGTTTGATAATACTCATTTAAACGGCTATAGGTCGGACTAAAGATCGAACTCATAACCAGGCACCCGCCTACCCTCGGACCACGTTCATAGATCGTTACATCATGGCCTCTACGTGCTGCGGTAACTGCCGCAGAGAGCCCACCCGGGCCGCTGCCGATAACCATAACTTTTTTTGCTTGCTCTGTTTTGGCAAGGGGTTTTTCCAGCTCATCGCCTAAACGGGGATTGACGCCGCAGTAGTTTAACGGTTTGCCCTGACTTATTACGTCATCAAGACAGCGGCAGCAGCAGATGCACCGGTTAATATCTTCGGGCCTGTCTTCCATGACTTTTTTGGCGAATTCCGGATCGGCAATATTATATCTCAGCCCGGCAATCACATCGGCCTTCTTCTTCTGGAGTATGTCTTCCATGGAATAGGGATCGGTATTTCGATAAGCTGTGGCAACGGGAATTGTTGCTACCGTTTTGATTTTTTCGGATACCCAAGACCAATGGCCTTCCGGAACATCTTTAATAGTCAGCGGCACAGAGGTTTCATGCCAGCCGGGAGCAAGATTGTGTAAAGCAGCTCCGGCTTTTTCCAGGATGGTAACAATCTGCAGGGATTCTTCCATTTCCAGGCTGCCTTTAATGAAATCAACCGGGGACCAGCGTACAAGCATGGTGAAATCTTCGCCGCAGGCCTTCTTAATATCAGCCATAACTTCAACAACCAGCCGGCAGCGGTTCTCCAAGCTGCCGCCGTATTCGTCGGTTCGATCATTAGTAGCCGGGGACATAAAGCGGTTCAAGATACCGCCTACTCCCGCCATGACTTCCACGCCGTCCCACCCTGCTTTTTGGAGAGTGACGGAGCATTGCACAACATCTTTTTTAAATTTTTCAATGTGTTCCTTGGTCATCGCTTTAGGAATCAGTTTTGATATGGATTTTGTGGATGGTCCCCAGTATTCCTCCGGTTCTTCAGGGGCGGGTTTCCAGTCATGGACAGCATAGGGCTGACCAATGATTAATCCGCCGTGTTTATGAACGACTTCCGCCATTTTGCTTAGATGTGGCAGGTGCTCATCGGAAAAGCCCAGCGGAAGGGGATGAAGGTGATCCATCTGGCTCTTAAGTCTTGGGTAAAAACAAATGGTTTGGCAGATTAATGCCGTTCCGCCGGCTGCTCTTTCCTCCAAATAGTTATAAAACCTTTGGGTAGGTTTTCCTTCTTCATCGGTGTAATCGTGGCCCGGAGACATGGACGTGGTCATCATCCGGTTTTTCATTGTTAGACTGCCGATCTTGATTGGGGAACTTAACAACGGAAATTTAGACATTTTTTCTTCCTCCAGTCTTTACGGTGTTATTTTACTTAATACCGATTACTTTATTTATCTTTCATGCCAGGCTTAAAATCTCTTTGAACAATCACTCTATCACGGTAAAGTTCTTCTATTTCACTATTCGTCAGCCCGAGTTCGGCCAGAATATCTTCATTGTCCATTCCGACCGTTGGCGCCCCTCTCCAAATCTGGCCGGGATAATTTTTAAGTTTGGGGAATATGTTGACCCCGATAAATTTTTTTCCGTCAACTTTTTTCCACTCCTTGAAAACTTCTCTCGCCTTATAGTGCGGATTATTGAGCGCATCATCGTATTCCATAACCATGGAACAAGGAACATCATGGGCTAAGAATACTTCTTCAACCTCTTTAGCGCTTTTTTGGAGACAGAAATGGGTCAAACGTTCCTCAAACAAATCTCCTGCCGGTGTATTGGGATAAATCATAGAGCTGTCAGCCGGATACAATTCGGAACCAAACTCCAATCCCAAAAGAGGAAGTGCCCTTTTGAGCGATCCTCCTCCCAAGATCATGACATACACGGACTTGCCGTCCTTACACGGATACAGGCCATAACCGCAGCATATCGCGCTATGATTTCCCTCCCGCTTGGGTATATCGTTATGATTGATAAAATCGACCGGAAATGAATTTTGACAGCGCATTGCAATTTCATATTGGGCAATATCTATGCTTTCGCCTTTCCCGGTCTTCTCTGCTTTCCTTAGGGCGGCTAAACCTGAGCCGTAAGCAAAAACTCCGCACAGATGATCTACCGGCTGCGGCATTGCCGGGATGGGAGGCTGTCCCGGAAACCCGTTTAATTGCATATAGCAGCCAAAAGCCTGAGCAATGGTGTCGTATGAACCACGTCTGACATATTCCTCAACTCCGGTTTGGCCAAAACCTGAAATATGCACAATTACCAAACGCGGATTGTGTTCCCAAAGTACTTCATCAGATAAGCCCCATTTATCGTATTGCCCGCCCTTGGACGCTTCCAGGAAAATGTCGGTTTGCTCCATTAGCTTGAGAAACACTTTTTTCCCCTCCGGGCTGGGGATGTCCAGGCTTAGATTTCTTTGATTTTTGGCATTTTGCTGACAGGGACCTCCAAAACGATTACGGGACATACAGGGAGTCTTGGCATTTTCAAGCATAATGACATCAGCGCCTGCTTCTGCAAAGAGGGATGCTGCCAAAGGACCGGCAATCGAAGTTGTGCAGTGAACCACTTTAACTCCGGATAACAGGCCAAATTCAGGTATATCAGATCGTTTCGCCATTTTTCCCCTTCTCTCTCATTCAATAAATTACATTCACCAGCGTATTCAGATAAATATAAGACCTTAGTTACAATCGGAAATATAAAGATCATTTGATGAGACAATTTGCTTATTTAAGGCAGTAACCGACTGTCTCCAGTCGGTTACCGCTAAGACATAACTATAATCGTAATTTTTAGCTTAAAGAGATTTAGTTTGTGATTTTATCGGAAGAATCGTTTGAAGAAGTTTTTTTATAGGTTGAAGCTATATTAGGCAGGGCAAAAATTGCAAGTAAGAATACGCAAACAGTTATTCCGAGAATAATATAAGCCATACTATTCAAAGCTGAGACCATAGCTTGGACATTAGCCTCGGTGTAAAGGGTCTGGAATTTAAGGCCAATTTTTGCGAGATAGTCAGCTAAAGCAGGTGCAACAACAGCACCCTTGGTTTTACCGGCTTCAAGAATAGCAGGTATCATGTCCTGCCCAACGCCATGGACCTGCGCTTTAGCTGTTAACTGGGTCGCAATGGCCGATGAAGACAAAGAACTAAAGATAGCTAAGCCGATAGAGTTTCCGGCAGGGTTTCCCATGTATTGTATCATGGTATAGGTCCCTGACCCTGAACCGAGCTTGTCTGCAGGCACTACTGATAATGCCATCTTGATGCAGGCCGGCATCATCATGCAGATACCGGCTGTAAATATACCGATAGCCGCTGAAATATACCAAGTTGGCGTTTCAGGCGTAAAACGGGAGTAAGCAAAAATGCCGATGAAAAATACCGTAATACCGACGAGTAAAATATGCTTTATTCTAAATCTGTCAATCAGTCTTCCGCTTATAAATCCGCCCAGGGCTCCGGTTATATAGGACCACATAGCAACCGTTCCAACTGCGACCGGGCCTCCGCCCGGTTTGACATTCACATAGAAGGAATTTGCCATCATTGCACCGGTGTTGCAAACCTGGATAAGGAAATAAAGAATAAGGGGAAGAATAAAGATCTTATTCTTCAATAAAGAAAGTTCTAAGAAAGGATGAGGATTCTTCTTTTCATAGAACCAGAAAATTAAGAACAGGATGAACCCTGCAGCAAGTACGCCTAGTGTTGTAGGAGAAGTTACGCCTAGGTTTGACATCAGCGTTGTTGAACCTAGAAGTGTTCCCACAGTCAAGAGCAATAAAAGAGATCCCAGATAATCGAAAGGCTTTTTCCCCAGAGACTCTGTTTCCGGAACAGTAAGCGAGATGATGATGAAACCGATAATGGCAAATGTACAGTTAATATAGTAGATATATTGCCAGCCAAAGCTGTTTACAACATTACCTCCCACAATACCGCCGACGGCTGCACCAACGGTTCCGATTGAGGAAAATGTTCCAAGCGCAGCACCTCTTTTTTCAGGCGGGAACAGGTATTGGGCATAAGCTAAACCAGAAGAGACAACACAACCTGAACCGATACCTTGAACAGACCTGGCAAACAGAAAGAATTCGAAATTAGGACTGACGGCCGCCATAAATTCACTAACGGCAAAGATGGCAACGCCTAACAAAACAATCTTTTTTCTTCCGAACTGATCGGCGAGGTTTCCCCAGACAGGGCCGGCAACAATGTGGGTCAAATAGTAAACTAAACCAATAAAAGCAGCCGAAGCTACGGAGATTCCAAATACCTTTGTTACAACAGGTACAACAGGGATCTGAAACGCTAAGGCCTCAATGATTGTGAAAGAGCCGAACAAAAAGCCTAAATAGGCTATCCAAGGGTTTTTTACTTTAACCTGCTCGCTCATTTTCCCACCTCCTGTTTATAGTACCAACTTTTTTAGTAAACCCCAATCCCACAAGACTGGGGTTTACTCCAAAACATCTGAAAGAGGATTCCCTTAATTTTTATTATTCGTGTTTCAGGCTTTTTCCGATCTTGACGGCTGCCACTAAGAGGATAATTCCAAGCACTAAAGTTCCGATATTCAGCTGCCAAGCAAAGACAAAGCTCTTGGTGATATCAAAAATCCTGGCGTAAGCAAGTGCGGCGAACGCAGCGATGACACTTTGTACCATGGTAACGTTAGCATAAATTTTTCCGAATTCTCTAGGGCCGAAGATTCCTTTAACAACCAGCGGAAGCATAACAGTAAGTGAAGCAAAGCAAAGACCGAAGAAAATTAAGCCGACGTAGAAGATCGTAACATTTGCGCCGCCGATGAGAATAATTACTGCTCCGACAATGCCGCTGATGAGGGCTGTAAGCGTAGCAGCTTGGAATCCAATCCGGTCGGTAAGCCATCCAAGGAATACTTTCCCGCCCATATTTGCGAAGTTTAATACAGTCATCGCGAATGCGCCAACTGTGGTAGCGAGGCCAACAGAAGTTGCATAACCTGGGATCTGTGTGTTCATGGAGCAGTAGAAGACCACTACACCGGCTAATAGGACGACCATATACATCGCAGGAGATTTCAGAGCATTCATCGCGGAAACTCCGGTTAACGGTGCGGCAGCCGCTTTAGTTTCCTGACCCTCTTCATAACCATAAGGTTTTAATCCCATATCAGAAGGTCTGAATTTAATACAAAAGAGAATTCCGGGCATTGAGATAATCCAAGCAGCTGCTGACATGATAAGACGAGCACTTCTCCAACCATAAGCAGTAATTAGCTGACCTGCAATTGGATTGGCAACCGCTGAACCAACAGTACCAAGAGCCAAAGCAATCCCTAAAAGGGTAGCATATTTTTTGTTAAACCAGTTTCCCAAGATGATCGGTACTGCAAGGTACATGATGACTGCCTGGCCAAGACCAATGAAGATTGCTGAATAATTCCAGGCAGCTTTGGTATAGAACTGAGAGGCAGCGCCGGTAGCGACACAAACGAAAGTCATTGCAACACCCAATAAAATTTTGGGATTGACTTTGTAAATGAGCCGGCTGGCAATGGGTTGGCTAAAAGCCATAACTAACATATAAATGGTCAAATACCAGGAAGCATCTGTCCGACTCCAGCCCATTTCTTTGGCTACCGGTGTGAGATAAAGACCGTTGGTATTGCCCAGCATCCCAACTGCTGCAAAGAACATTAAAGATAAGGAGATAAATACAAACCAACCATGATGAATTTTTTTACTCTGTTCCATAATAATTCCCTTCCTTCTTTAAAAATAAATAATGGCGTTTTGAGAATTTTATTTGTTTCCCCCACTGTAATGGATTAACACCTCTTTTCATTTATTTGGGGAAAATAATACGCTAAGGTTTTGTGGGTTTATTTTTAAAAATATCTGAATGATTCAATTTGGTTATTTGTATTGTTTTAGGATTGCTCTTCCCGCCGCATGAATCATAACCTCGTCAGTTCCCCCGCCAATTCTGAATACGCGGGAATCGAGCCACAGTCTTGAAATTCTGGTATCGGTCGTATAACCAATTCCCCCCATAATTTGCATGGCATCGTCAATCACTTCGAAGGAAGACTGGGCGCAATAAAGTTTGGCTAAAGCAGATGAAATCTGTACCGGCATTTTGTTATCGATTTCCCAGGCGCATCTGTACACCATGTTTCTCATATTTTCAATTTTGATTTTCATATAAGTGATCTTTTCCTGGATAAGCTGGAAAGTGCCAATTGGTTTACCAAACTGCACCCTCTGATTGGCATAACGAGCGGCATCCTCAAATGCACATTCCGCCATACCAAGAACAGATGCTGCCATAAGCAGACGTTCTACCTCAAAATTAATCAGAACCTGCTTAAAGCCATTCCCTTCTACCCCGACAAGATCTTTTTCTTCGATTTCTACATTTTCCAGGTAAACCTCACAGGTATCCATCATATGCCAGCCAATTTTATGCAGCCTTTCAACCTTAATGCCCGGGGCACTCATGGGTACCCACCACATGCTGAACGCGTTCATCTTATCCGGATTACCGGCATCATCTGCGTTGCGAGCCATACAGAGCATATAAGGAGCCCTTAAGGCATTGCTCATAAAAGTCTTATGCCCATTAATGTAGACCTTGCCGTTTTTGCGGGTATAAGTGGTAGCAATCGCACTGCTGTCAGAACCGGCCTGAGGTTCGGTAAATCCCAAGACAAAGGCTACTTCACCGGCTTTAACCGCTCTCATGGTATCAGCAATCTGTTCTTCGGAACCGAATTCCAGCATATCGACAATAGATAAGGCTTGACCGAAGGCAAAATGAGGACCCCCGTTTTTAGTAATTTCTTCAGCAACAAGCATCATGGTCATGGTATCAACCGGAGTCCCGTCATGCTCCTCCGGAACACCTAACAACCCAAAACCATTTTCGCTTAAGGCATTAATAAATCTGGTGGGATACTCACCTTTCTCATTGCATTCCTTCATATATTCTTCAGTACAATCCCTGGCCATAATCTCTCTGAGGCTCTCCAGCAGTAATTCCTGTTCTTCGGTTAGTCTGAAATCCATATCATTACCTCCTTGATCTTTTATTTCAGTTAGCCTTGTCTGTATATAATCCCGAATCCTCCCTGAGGATACTTCCATTCGATCGCTTTTTTATTGCAGATGATCCGGCATGTGCCGCATTCCAGACAACCCGCCCATTCTACGATGATTTCCCCGTTCTGCTCACTGTAAAGTCCCGCCGGGCAGCCTGTGAGACAACTTTTCCCCGTACAGGTTTGACATGCTTTTTTGTCAATGATGATATGGGGCTCTCCTTCATTGACGAGAAATTTGTTTAAGGAGAGTTTATCGGTTAAACTAAGCAGCTTCATAAGGCACGCACCCCTTTGATCCCATCTTTAGCCAGGTCGAACAGGGAGATTCCGCTTTCTTTCAGTGAATTCATCGCAGTTTTAACCAGATGTTCCTTCGGTGACATATCGTGAGCATAAACCTTGCCAAACAAATGATTGACCATGTGGGAATACTGTTTATACAAACGGTCGCTCTCCATAAATTCCGGTGTTTTGGCATAAAGTTTCAAATCTTTCATGACAAAACTCTCATCCAGGTTGCGTTGATAAGCGCTTAATGAACCTTCACTGAAATCGTCTTTTCCCTTTGCTTCAATAATTGCCTCCGCCGCAGCAATTCCGGAACCAATGGCCAAGTCCATTCCCCTGATGACCAGACCACTATTAATGGTAAAACCGGCAGCGTCACCAACAATCAGCATCCCATCAGCATACAGTTTGGCCGGAACCATATGCAGGCCCCCTTCACCTGTCAAGTGTGCTCCGTATTCCGTCATGACGCCATCCTTGACAAGAGGCGCCACCATTGGATGCTGCAAAAGATCATCTAATACTTCAGCAGGCTTTACCTTTTCTTTCACCAGGTCATCAAGGCGCATAACAACCCCAATGGACAAGCTTTCCTGATTGGTATAAAAGAACCCGCCTCCGGCAACGCCGCGGGTAGCCTCACCCAGCATGGCATAAGCCGCACCCTCATTGCCGGTTAACCTGAAGCGCTCCTCAATTCTCTCCCTGGGAAGTTCTATTAAGGCTTTTGCCCCGACGGCTAAGTGCAGCGGTTTAATTTCCCCGCGCAGTCCCGCTTCCTGGGCAATGAAGGAATTGATGCCGTCGGCTGCAATCACAACATCTGCAAGCATTTCTTCATCCCCGGTACTAATCCCGATAACACGGTTTCCTTCTTTAATGAGTTTTTCTACCTTAATCCCGGTAACAATCATCGCTCCCGCTTGTTCTGCTTTCTCCGCCAGCCAACGATCAAATTTAGCCCGGAGGACTGTGACAGCGTTATAAGGGATACTTCCCAACGCCTTGCCTTTGTATTCCAGGTTAAAGTAGTCATATTTGGTCATCAGTGTTGTAAGATAATTTGTAATATAGCGTTCTATCGGCGCTTCTTCCCAGAAGTTAGGAATAAGCTTATCGAGCACCCTGCTGTAGAGTACTCCTCCGCTTAAGTTTTTACTTCCCGGATAATCTCCGCGTTCTACGACAACAACTTCTATTCCGGCCTGAGCCAGTGAATAAGCTGCAGAAAGTCCCGCGAGTCCCGCTCCGATAATAATTACTTCATATTTTTCAGAACTCATTGTCTCACCTAATTCGTTAATTTTCGTTGTTGGTCTTTATCAATTCTTTTAAGGCAGGAAGCACTTTATAAAGGTCACCTATAATTCCATAATCAGTATGCTGGAAAATCGGAGCACCTTTGTCTTTATTAACAGCAATAATAACTTTGGCTTGGTTGACACCCACCATGTGCTGAACTTGTCCGGATATCCCAATGGCGATATACACTTCAGGTTTAAGCATTGCACCGGATACCCCGATATATCTTTCCTTGGGCATCCAGTTGACACCCTCGGCAATGGGACGGGAACACCCTACCTCAGCGCCAATTAACCCGGCAAACTCTTCCACAATTTTAATATCCTCCTGGCTGGCAATTCCGCGTCCAATTCCAACAACACGTTTTGCCGCACTCAGATTCACTTCTGCTCCCTTTTTGCTCTTCCTCTCCAGACATTTTACTGACCCGGCCGGTTCAACAAAATCCACTTCCACAACCGATCCCTGCCGGCTGTTGTCCTCGGGGAGTGCATTGAATAATCCGGGGCCAACCGTTGTAATCGTTGTCTTTCCTAATGCTCTTTCCACCCGGAATGCCGCACCGCCATAAACCATGTGTTTTACCTGAATCATACCCCCGGCGATTTCGATCCCTGCAGCATCAACAATTACGCTGGTTCCAATGTTTGCTGCCAAACGGCCGGCTACATGTTTCCCTCTTTTGCTGGCTTGCATCATCAACAAATTTGGTGACTCTTTTTTAAGAAGCTCACAAATTGTTGCCGTATAGTCCTCCAGCATTTTGTCCTGTTTGGAGCTGCCCAGCCAATATACCTTATCAGCCCCATACGAAACGGCTTTCTCAGCTTCCTCTTTCGTTCCGAGTACCAGTGCCGATACTTCTTCCCCTAGTTGACGGCCGCCGGCGCAAAGCTGTGCTAAGGCTGTATTTTTTTCAGCAAATACCCATACTTTTGTAACCTTACTCATTTTTTTCACCATCCCCTAGAGTAGTTCTTTGCGAATGCTTTCAAATAGTTTTTGTATCACTTCTTCTGATTCGCCTTCGAAAATCACTTTCTTGCGTTCTACATTTTCAGGAGCCAGGGTGCTGATGACCTCAGTTTGCTTGGTAACACCCTGCAGTCCAACCGCTGACAAGTCCCATTCAATAATTGGTTTCTTCCCGGCAGCCAGGATATTTTTCATGCTGGGAATGCGGGGGAGATTAATATCGGTAGTTACCGAAACAACTGCCGGCAGGGAAATCTCCAGTACTTCGATTTCGTTTCCTAAGGTACGTTCAGCAATAATCTTATTTCCCTCCGGGGTTATCTTGCTGATTCCGTTAATGGTAGGAATGTTTAACATTTCTCCAAGCTGTGCCCCAACTTGCTGAGCATATAAATCAGAAGATCCTTCCCCGCAAATCACCAGATCAAATTCTCCAATTTTCCGGATCGCCGCCGTCAACACCTGAGCAGTCAGAAAAGTATCTGAGTTCTCCAATTGCTCGTCCATAACCAAATAAAGATCTTCCGGCCCCCTGGAGAGAACGCCTTTCTTTAATTTTGAGTTTTCTAACTGTTTATCCCCTACACTTAGAGCAGATACTTTTCCCCCGGCTGCTTCTACGATTTGCATTCCTGCTTCTATCGCATTGAGGTCATATTGACCAATTTTCCATTCAGCGCGGGCAAAAGAGAGACTGCGGTCCGGTAGGACTACAATATCCTGTTCTTCAGGAACAATTTTGTAACAAGTAATAATGTTCATTTTTTCACCCCGATTGAGAATTGTAAGCTTAATACATTCTTCGCCGATGACCTAAAGACGGAATTTATTTTTTCTTGATAACCCCTTTTTCATACAGAGCCTTAATTTCTTCATCCCCATAACCAAATTCACCTAAAATGTCTTCATTATCCATCCCGTATGTCGGACCACCGCGGAAAATCTGACTCGGATTGTTTTTATATCTTGGAATGGGTGCAACGCCTTTGACCATCCGATCCGTTATGGGATCGTGAAACTCTGCGATGGTCTCCCTGGCCTTATACTGGGGATTATTCAGCATCATGTCATAGGTCATAATGACACTGCAGGGAACCTGATGTTCGTTTAAAATTCTGTCTACTTCTTCTGCGGTATGGCTTTGGCAGAACTCCACCGCCGCTTTTACAAATTTTTCGGCACGGGGCCCATCTGTCTTAAAGATAACGCCATGAGGCTCGGCGAAGTCGGGATCATCTGCCAGACCCCAAAGTTTCTCCACCCGCTTAAACACTGCTGCCCCTCCTATTGCCAGCATGACCCAATTGCCATCCTTACATTTTTGAACATTTTCAAGGGCTGCTCTGAGATCCTTATTGCCCATCCGGGGAGGCTGTTTCCCGTTGTTAAGCCCTTCTGTAAGAAAGTTTCCTTGAAGACGGGCCAGTGTTTCGTACTGTGCTACATCAATGCTTTCACCCACGCCCGTTTCCCTTGCCCTGTAAAGCGCAGCCATACAGGCGAAACCGGCAGTTAACGCGGTAATAAAATCACAGGTAAAAGGTTTTGCAGCATAAGGAGGCGCCGGATCGGGTTCTCCGTTTATCGCCATGAATCCGCTAAAAGCCTGCCCAATCGGGTCAAAAGAACCACGAGTGATATAAGCCGGGTCTCCCGTTTGTCCAAAACCGGAAACATGTGCAATAACAAGTTTGGGATTGACACTCCATAATATCTCGTCTGTCAGACCCCATTTAGCCCAGGTCCCGCCTTTAGAATTTTCAACAAGAACATCACACCATTTGACCATTTGCAGGAGAATTTCTTTTCCTTCCGGAGAAGGAATATCCATGGCAATTGTTCTTTGGTTCCGATGCTCTACTGTAAAGGCATCTCCGAACATGCGGAACATATCCGGATATACTGCACTCTCGATATAGATGACATCTGCCCCTTGTTCTGCAAAAAGTGACCCGACAAACGGCGCCGCTATAGCCGATCCCGTCGTTATAACTTTTACTCCTTGCAAATTACCAAATTTCGGTATTTCGTTCTTTTTCATCTTTGAATTTCTCCTTTAGAATTTTTTAGATGATCAAATCTGAAGGTAAAGCAAGTGAATTTGATCACATAGTAAGGCTTGTTAAGAATCCTGAAGCCTTGGTGAACTGCCATTTCTATTCTCCAAACTATATAAATAGCAAATCCCATGCCAACAATTTAAAAATAATAAAATAAAAAAATCCGGTATGTTACCGGATTTTAATCTCATTGTTCAATTTGAATTGACTGCCTGTTGTTTTCTGTAGAACAAACTGTTCAATCAAAGTGTTACATGGGTACATGAGATAATACAAAAAGGTTGTCTTCCGAATCAGTTCTTCTTGTTCTCTTGAACAGCAGAAGTTTTCAGCGTAATCTTATATTTTTCGATTTTGCGGTACAGGGTATTCCTGGCTATATTTAGTTCCTTGGCTGTTTTAGAAATGTTACCCCCGTAGGTTTCCAACAGCTGAACAATTCTTTCTTTTTCTGCAAATTCATCCTCGATAGAATCTTCCTTGTGATAGGCATGAGTATTCTTCCCGTGCAGAATGTAAGCAGGCAAACAGTCCGGGGTAATTTCCATCCCTTCAGATAAAACCAAGGCTTTTTCCACTACATTTTTAAGCTCCCGCACATTCCCCGGCCAGTCGTATTGACTCAGGATATGGAGAACATCCTGGCTTAAAGGTTTTGGCGGAATCTGAAACTCTTTTGATAATTCGGAGACAAAATGATCAGCCAATAAGGGAATATCGCTTTTCCTTTCCCTTAACGGAGGAAGATTAATCTCAATCACATTCAGTCTGTAATACAAATCTTCCCTAAATTGCCCATTCCTTACGAGCTCAGCCATATCTTTATTACTTGCAGCGATAATTCTGACATCCACTTTTTTAGGCTTATTGGAGCTAATCCGGGTAACCACCCTTTCCTGAATAAACCGGAGCAAGCTAACCTGCATGTCCAAAGGCATTTCACTAATTTCATCCAAAAGAAGGGTTCCCTCATGAGCATGTTCAAATTTACCAATAGAGCCTTGAGCACGCGCCCCGGTAAATGCCCCCTGTTCATATCCGAAAAGTTCACTTTGAAGGAGTTCTTTTGGGATTGATCCACAATTCAGCGCTACGAAGCACCCCTTACGTTTGCTCAGCCGGTGAATGGCCCTTGACACGACTTCCTTACCGGTACCGGTTTCACCCTGGAGCAGAACATTTGAAGGATATGGGGCTGTCTTCTGAATAATCTCATTAACTTTTGACCAGGCGGGGCTCTTTCCAATATAATCAATGTTTTGGGATTGAGACTGTCTTAGATTGATTGAGACTGTCTTAGATTGATAATGGGAACGATGCTTTTATTACATTCTGTTTCTTTTTCCACAGCAGAATTTTGGTCAAACAAAAGAATCGTTTGGACTTCACCATTAGGGAGAGTAGCCTGGTTTTTTCTGATCAGGCGGCAAGCGCGTTTCGTTTCCTTATTACCGCTGAAATGATATTCCCAATTATCGTCCTGTTGAGACTGGCTGTCCATGAGGATAGAAAGATCTCTTTTTCCTGCCAGCAAATCACCCAGTGATTTACCCCTGAGAGAAGCGACATCGGAATACCCCAAGAGTGTGCCAAAAGTATCGTTCCCAGCCACGACACTGCCGGAATGATCAAGAATTACAATCATTTTAGAACAACAATTCAGCATTTCCCGATAAAAATCCAGAGAATTAAATAAACTATATGTTCCCTTTTTATCCCCCAATAAATTTTCAATCATCTTAGATGCGGATATGATCATTGGAAGAGATTTCGTTGGCAAGGGACCAAACGGACTGACCCCATTCATTACACCCATAAAAGTCTTTCCAAGCATAATCGGTGCACTGGCGTTGGAGTAAGTTTGGACAATCACGCGATAGTGTTCGTAACCATCCGTTGTTACAGGAACGTGCTCATTGAGAACAATTGTGACTGCGCCACTTCCGCACGTTGCCTCATGTTGGTAGGTTCCCAAAGTCCGGGGGTAATTTTTCAAGGGTGTAATTAATTCATAAATAAAACCTTCTGAATCGCAGATCGATATATTACTATTCAAAATAGTTAATAGGTATTTCATAATTGGGCTGACTAATAACAGATTTTCGGCATATTCCTTTCTCTTCTTCTTCAGAAGGGATTCAGAACATCTGGGAAAATCTGTTGACCAGGGATCTAAGCCGTAATTTCTGCAGCGTTCCCAGGAGCGGGCAATAATAGGTCTCACCTTGTCTTCCAGAATAATCCCCCTGGCGACGAAAGTCTTCCAAGCTTCAAGAATTTCTACCTGTGTATATGCCGGTGATGACACGAAAAGACCTCCTTATCTTCCCAAACTGCGTATATACTGTATACTCATCATACACTAAATTTCTTAAATTTAGTATATCCTGATTTCATCAGATAAAAAAGATTTGAAGTATAATCAAATGCTATTCGTCAATAATCTGATAGCACTAGAAAAAAGGAAGCGTCCAGGACACTTCCTTTACAAACACTCACCATAATTTTATTCTCCGCATCTTTATTGTCATAACATATGGTAAAATATTTTCTTTCCTTGCCTATTTGGGTTACCCAGATCAATAAAATCAATACAAGTCTTTTACTATGAAGCTATCATATGTTACTTCACTCTTGAGCAAATTCTTGTCTTTTAACCACTTTAAGACACTGTTAACCTCTTTTTCCGCGGGAAGCTGCGGCTTGGAATAATGCTGGATACGGTAATTTGCGGCAATATCCGCAGGAATATTTGCATCTTTCACCAGGAGATCTTTGAATTGCTCAGGGGATTTATTAATATCATCGACAGCTTTGGCATACGCTTTATAAAAACCTTTGACCGCATCCTTTTTTTCGTTCAGGGATTTTCCCCTCATGATGATTACTGCCTGACTCAGGTTGTCTCCCTTAGTGTCTTCGGCAATGATTTTAGCTCCTTTTGCCACGGTGTAGGTTATTTGCGGGTCAGGGACAGTAATTGCGTCTATTTGATTGTTCAAGAGCATTTCCACTCTTACAGGCAGTTTGGCAACCGTAGTCTTATTGACTTCAGAAGGTTTTACACCCCCCGCTGTGAGAAGTCCGTCCGTAACATATTCTATTATTGAATTGCTGGAAATCCCAATGCTTTTGCCTTTTAAATCAGGAACGGTTTTTATATTACTTTTCGGTGAGGCTACAATGGCAAAACGTCCTTCTTCAGGGGTTGCTCCCAGGGTAAGGGAACTAATGCGAAGATCCTCTCCTGAACTTTTGAGCATGGCGGCAATAAGCATATCCGTGACCATTCCGTCAAGTTGGCCGGACTGAAAGGCGCTTTGAAGTTCAACCGGACTTTGAAAAGGAGTAAGATCAACTTTTAGGTTTTCCTGCGCAAAATATCCGTTTTTTTCCGCAATGAGAATTGGCAGATTATCTTCCAAGGGCATGGTTCCGATCTTTAATGTGGTTTGGTTCGTTTTGACTTCGCTTTTTGGGGAACAACCCGCTACATTTGCAAGGATAAAGAGAAAAACTAATAAAAATGTTAGGAGTGTTTTCTTATTCATGATATAGCCTCCATATATCCAAGTAATGAATTATAGTTCATTTCTTGGATTATCTTATACCCATTACGTAAGAAAGTCAATATCCGGTTCTTCCATTTCAGGGCTTTTATGCAGTTGAATTTTTAAGTATATACATTATTTTGTTTTCTCTCTATTCATTATTCGCCAATCCCCGGGAACATATTCTACTAGTTGCTCACCGGATAAACATCGCTTACAATATGTAACGAAGAACTATTAAAATCTATTCTGTTTGTAAAGGGATAAAAGCTATGGATAAAAACAAAGAATCCAATTCCCAACATTTGAGCATTTTTAAAATCTGGTATTTGGCCATTCGTCCGAAGACTCTGCCTGCAGCGGCCGGACCCGTGATTGTGGGTCTGAGTTTGGCTCTGGGAGATGGTTTTTTTCAATTCGGGCCCGCATTTTCAGCCTTGTTGGCCGCTCTTCTTTTGCAAATCGGATCAAATCTGGCCAATGATGTATACGACTTTAAGAAAGGAACAGATACAAAAGAAAGAGTCGGCCCGATGAGGGTTACCCAGGCGGGTTTACTCTCCCCCAAACAAGTCATGCGAGGAATGATATTCGTTTTTGCCCTTTCTGCTTTGGTAGGATTGTATCTGATTTTTGTCGGGGGCTGGCCTATTCTGATCGTCGGCATTTGCGCTATTATTTGTGCCGTAGCTTATACGGCAGGACCCTATCCTCTCGGTTATAAGGGAGTTGCCGATATTTTCGTATTTGCATTTTTTGGCCCTGCAGCAGTATGCGGTACCTATTATCTCCAATCGGGAAATGTTAATACCCTGGCATGGTGGGCTTCAATTCCTCCGGGGCTGCTTGTTACCGCTATTTTGGTTGTCAATAACTTGAGGGATATAGATACAGACCGGAAAGCCGGGAAAAAAACTTTGGCGGTTCGTTTCGGCCAAGGTTTTGCTCAGGGTCAGTACCTTATGCTGGTTCTTGTATCCTATCTCATCCCCCTGATCATGTATGTTCAAGGAATATCTTCTTTCAGCATTCTACTGCCCTGGATTTCCCTTCCGCTGCTTATTCCGCGGATCAAGGAGATCTTCACAAAAAAAGGGGTTCCGCTAAATGCCACACTTGCAGGGACCGCCAAACTTGGACTTATATTTTGCATTCTTTTCGCGATAGGATTTCTTATGGGTTAACCCAGGAGCAGAGTATTTTTTCACAGGCGTCCAAAAGAAGGTAAATCAGGAATCCCATCAGACCCATGGCGATAATCCCGGCGAACATTTGTTCATAAGCAAGACTGCTCCAGGAATCCATAATATAGAACCCGATTCCTTCTCTGGTGGCATAGGTCTCAACAAGGAAAAGTACGGCCATAGCAGTTCCCAATCCTAACCGGAGGGAAGTTAGGATTGCCGGAAGGCAAGCCGGAAAATATACATGAAAATATAGATCCCTTTCGTTTGCCCTTAAGGATCTTACGGAAAGGATATATTCTTTTTGCAGATTTTTAGCCGCATCCCGGGTTGTCACCAGGATTTGATAAAATACGATCAATGTGATCATTACGATCTTAGAAACATTGCCGATCCCCATCAGGATCAAAAAAACAGGAAGAAAAACAATCTTCGGAACAGGATAAGTCAGGTAGATAAGAGGGGCTGATATTGCATCAACTCTTTTATTTTTTCCAATCCATAATCCCATGGGTACCCCAACGATCGTTGCAATAATTAAGCTCACTGCAATACGATAAAAGCTTACTTTCAAATGAATCATCAAATCGCTGTTCATTGAGTGGAACAGGCTTGTAAAAGCAGCAAAGGGAGGTGGAAATACCGGGGTATCCAGGATAAAGGAAAGAACCTGCCAGGAAAGAAGTAAAAAGACGACCGCCGATAAGAGGTGTATTGCCTTTTTCGTTAACCCATTTACACGCATGTTTTTTCCCTCCCTCTTAAACAGGAGCGAAGGGAATTGGAGATCTCAAGAAACTCCAGTTGTCCGCGCGCCGAATATTCTCCGGCAAGGGGGTTAACATATTCCCTTATAATTGTACCCGGGCACTCCGACATAACGAATATCTTTTGTCCCAGAAAAACGGCTTCTTCAATATTATGGGTAATAAAAAGGATAGTAAGGTTTGTCTCCTTCCAAAGCTGCAAAAGAAAATCCTGCATTTCCTCCCTGGTAAGCGCATCCAGAGAAGAAAACGGTTCATCCATCAGTAAAAGCTCAGGCTGAAGAATAAGTGACCTGGCAATAGCTACCCTCTGCCGCTGCCCTCCGCTTAATTGGGTGGGAAACCTTTTCCGCAAGGAAAACAGTCCTAATTTATTGAGAATCTGCTCAACCTTATCTGCGGTTTCCGTTTTTGACAACCCTTTGATTTGAAGCCCTAATTTTACATTGTCCCAAACCGTTTTCCATGGCAGCAAACCATATTCCTGAAGTATTAAAGCAGCTTCCCCGGTTTCCTTCGGCAGTTTGCCGTTAAGCAAAACCTGACCTTTATAGTCCTGATTGAGACCGGCAAGTACACTCAGCAAAGTACTTTTCCCGCATCCCGAAGGCCCGATTATTGCCCCTATGCTGCCTCGCGGCAAAGAGAGATTCACGTTACGAAGGGCGGGATTTGTTTTCTTTTGATGGTTATAATCCACCTGTAGTGACGAAATAGATAGATAATCCATGACTTGTTCCTTCTCATCCCCGTTATTTAAGTATCATTTGTTCTAGTTTTTTTGTCTCCCTAAGCCTCTCATATTGTATTCAAGGAGAGTGTTAAACGCTTGATCCCAATCTTTGGGTTCTCCATGGCTGATCCAGGAAAAAATGACCTGACGAAAAGATCCTACGAACGCCGTAGCGCTAACCTGCGTATCCTGTTGGGGAATTAGATGCTGTGCAACAAGGTCATCAATGTCTTGTTTTGCAAATTGGATCAGATCATTTTCAATATCCGTAAATTTTGCATGAAATGCTGTATTGATCTCAGGAAAATGCTCAAGAAAAATCTTTGCCAGGTGTTTTTCTTTCATAAATGTTTGAACACATATCTCCATAGAAGCTTGGAGCTTATCAAAAACATTATTGTATTTAGCCCTTTCCTTTTTAATAATATACAGCAATTCCGAATAGAGTTCTTTGACAACTGTCTCCATCAGAGCTTCTTTATTAGTAAAATACAAGTAGAAAGTTCCGGTTGCAATTCCTGCTCTTTTTGCTATAGCTTTTATAGATGTTTTTTCGCTTTCTTCTTCTGCGAGAATTTCCCTCGCAGCTTTCAGTATTTTATCTCTCAAATTTTGTTGTTTGGCTATTACTTTCTCCGTTTTGTTATAGACCATAACATACTCCTAATCAAAAAGATCACATATCACGGTTTTGGGTAAATTTGTTACCAAGGATTCAATCCAAGAATTGAACTGTTATTCAGTTTATGCTTTGATTTTACGCTAGATATTCTTTTTGTCAAGTATAGAACTTTAATAGAATGTGAATATTGCAGGGGTGTTATACCTTATACAGATTAATGAAAAAAGAATGGAAGCACTTACTCGATGCTTCCATTCTTGATTTATTCAATAGGATAACTTCAGAAATGATATTATCAGAAATGATATTAAAAGTCTGAAGACTTTCTAATGATTAGAAGATTACGGCCAGAGCTATCAGAATTAAAATAGCGATTGCAATAATTGCAGCACCAATACCGGTTCCATACACTGGAGCAGCTACAGGTCTGACAACAGGTCTACAACAACATCCACCGTACATTTTTTTTCCCCCTTTCAAGAATATTACGCTCTATAAATTAGAAAACGATACCTAAAGCGATTAACAGAAGAATAATGACAACAACGATTGCGATACCGCATGCGCATCTTCCGCCAAATGCTCCACCGTAAGCCCCAACAGCTCCATCAACTGCCATCTTGAAAAACCCCCTTTGCATGTGAATACGAGAGTCAGAAATTTATATTAGAATACAATGCCCAAAGCAATTAAGAGTAGAATAATAACTACTACGATTGCAATACCGCATGCGCATCCGCCACCACCAAGTGCACCACCGAATGTGCCAGCTGCAACTGCCATTTTATTTCACCTCCCTGGCTTAAGATTTATCTTTTTTTAACTAAAAGATTACGCCAAGCGCGATTAAAATAAGAATTGCAATAGCGATAATTCCTGCACCTACACCAAAACCGCCGTAACCGTAGCCGGTTGTGGCTGGATAAGCTGCTGCACCGTAACAACCATAAGCGTACATTTTTTTCCCTCCTTCAAAACAAGCTTTTAACCTCTGTCAGAATATAATATTCATATGGACCAGGGTTTTGTTAAAGATTTTACCATATATGGTAAAAAATGTTTTTCACAGAAGGCAAAAAAATGTCTGTTGCAAAACTACTTAAGAAGGTTTCCGCAATGTATAGCCGCTCTCGGCAGATCGTGAAGGCCACTCGCCTTCACGCATCCGTGGCGAGCCGCTCAATGCCATCCATGGCACCGGAAGAAATGTCCACTGGACATTTCTTCCCAGTCCATCCATGGACGTCGAAACAGCCGCGCTCCGGATCGCGTTACGCATGCGTAACGCGCTTAACGCTGTCTATACATTACGGAAACTAGTCGTTTTGCAACAACCCCATTTGCTGAAATAAGAAAACTATTAGAATTCTTAGGATTATTCTATATTCTGTACGATGCCAATATGCCGGTGCTTATAAAAATCAAATAGCATTTGGGCTAAAAATAACAAGAGTATTGTTAAACTGACCCATTTTAAAAAACTCCAGGTTATTAGGGACAATAAATCAACTACGGTAGAAGCTATAACAAATGCATATAACCTAACCAGTTTTTTAGTTATATCACCAGCTTTATATTTGGCAGTCATCCGTGCTCCGAAGGGTGAACCAATAAAAGCTCCGATAATCAGACAAACCCCTAATAAATAATTTAATTGTATTTTGGCGCTGTATCCTATAATCCCGCCAATTGAAATAATAATTATTGCTGCCAGACTTGTCCCTATTGCTCTCTTTGTGTTAAACCCAAGCCAATCCATGAGGAGCGGAATTGTAATGAACCCTCCCCCAATCCCAAGTAAAGAGGAAAGAAACCCGATTATGATTCCGATGAAGGTCGAAACAAGGTAAGGATTTTTATAAACATTTGTCTTTTCTTCCTTACTTTTATTTCTCTTGAGAGACAGGAGAAAGTAAACCTGAAGAATGATAAAAAAAACACTGAGGAGCCAATCATACCGGCCGGAAATAAGCATCACAATGCGATTGGAACCTTGAGCAGTTAAAGCTCCCACCAACCCAATTATCGGCGCAATTTTCCAATCAACATTATTCATTTTGGTATGTGCAATTGCTCCTGATAAGCTTGTTCCAAAGGTAAACATAAGGGAAGTGGGTATGGCAATGGCAGGACTAAATCCGGACAAGAAAAGAATTGGTACAAGAACGATGCCTCCTCCGATTCCATAAAATCCTGAAAGTGTACCCACAATAATTCCGATAGGTATAAAAAGCCACTCAAAAGCCATAATTTTTCCTTAGCTAGTTGGGAACTTCCAAAATTATCAGGAATTCCGAACCTTCTCCTACTTTACTTCTTACTTTTATTTTTCCATTATGTCCTAAAATAATAATTTTTGCAATGGCTAGTCCTAAGCCATGCCCCCCTTTTTCCTTGGTCCTGGATTTATCAGAACGATAGAACCTGTCAAAGATATGCCCCAGTTCTTCTTGGGACATTCCAATTCCCGTATCCTTAATACCTATAGTAATTCTATTGTTTTCCTTCTCCAAAGCAATAGTGATTTCGCCATCAGCCGGTGTATATTTCAATGCATTATCAATGAGTATGCGAATAGCCTGCTTCATTCTGTTCTTATCGGCAAATAAAGACACTTCCTGATTAATACTGCCTTTTATTGTATGGGTTGTGTCAATAATCTGGGTTTCCTTAATAATATCCGAAAGCATCTCCGAAAGACTGAATTCCTCTTTTTCAAAGACAAACGTGCTGTTATCATGCCTTGCAAGAAATAAGAGTTTATCAATAAGTTCATTCATACCCTCTGCTTCGTTTTTGATGGCATCAATAGATTCCTGAAGAACTTCCTGATCGTTTTTCCCCCAACGATCCAGCATAACGGTATATCCTTGAATTACAGCGATTGGTGTTCTCAATTCATGGGATGCATCCGAAACAAATTGCCGCTGTCTTTTATACTGGTCTTCAATTCTGTTCATCATTTCGTTGAATGTAAGGGCCAGTTCTTTCAGTTCATTTTTTGAGCCGCTTACATTGATACGCAAATTGAGATTCTTTTCCGATACTTCCTTAACCGTTTGAGTCATTTCTTTTATAGGCTGAAAGATTTTCCTTCCTGAAAAAGCTGTGGATAGGACTGAAAGAAGAAGAAAAATGGAATTAACAATGAGAATGATTTCGGAGATTTTTATGATTTCTTTCCAATCTTCCCGTATATCCGAGTATATCATAATCTGAACATTCTCTCCGGAAATGACAGCACCCCGGTTAATTCCAAGGAATAGATTATTCTCTGACCATACTATTCCTGCTATATGATGATAACCATAGCTGTTAACCGGTTTTGCGGCAAATATCAAATTATTATTCAGGTCATATATCTCAACAGGGATATCTTTTTGTTCCGAATACGCTTTTATTTCCGAAAAATCTAATTTATCTTTGTTAATAATGTCAAAAAGAGCATGATAATCCTCCTGAACTGTCTCCAGGATTGTTATACCCCCGAATACAAGAATGACGCAAAGACCTGCTCCAACCATCGCCTTTACCAGAATATTAATATGCCTTAAAGACAATTTAAGCCGGATAGAATACTCCGCTTTTTCCCTAACTGTCTTAACCACATAAACCAGTAAGGATACAGGAAAAAAGATAACCTTAACTACTCTTTTTTTGATATCATTGCCGTTTTTCTTTTTGTCTCTACTCTTCATTTTGTTTAAAAATATACCCAACCCCTCTTACAGTATGAATAAACTGTACTGCAAATTGCTGATCTATTTTGTTGCGCAAATACTTTATATATACGTCCGTGACATTGGTGTCACCATAAAAATCATATCCCCATACATGATCCAGTATCTTTTCTCTTGTCAATACGATACCCTTATTTTCCATCAAATATTTGAGCAGTTCAAATTCCTTTTTAGATAAAGAAATCTCTTTGCCGGAATAAGTTACTCTATGCTCATCCACGAATAAACTTAACTTGCCGCATTCGAGCTGAAGGTTATTTGCTCCTCTTTTTCCTTTTCGTTTTAATACTACTCTGATCCTCGCCAGTAATTCTTCGATGGCAAAAGACTTCGTCATATAATCATCGGCGCCGCTGTCAAGCCCCATAACTTTATCTGAAACATCATCCTTGGCGGTAAGCATGATGATGGGAACATCCGACTCCCGCCTTACTCTTCTGCAAACTTCAATACCGCTTAATCCCGGAAGCATAAGATCAAGGATAATCAAGTCAATATCTCCCGCCATAGCTTTTTCATAACCGAGCCTGCCATCATGTGCGACTTCCACCGCATATCCTTCGTGGTTGAGTTCAAGCTCTAAAAACCTCGCTATTTTGACTTCATCTTCGATAACCAGTATTTTCGTTTTCATTACTGCACCCGCTATCTCCGGCAAATTTTGCCAGGTTCATCATCAGCTTGATTATAAACGCAAATGAACCTGTAAACAATACAGGTTCATTTAGTGCCATTATTCTACTGTAATTTCATTGATTTGATCTTCTTTGCCTGTATTCTTATTTTCGCTTTTCATATTGTTTTGCTCTTTCTCTGCAGGCTTTTCACGCATTTGCTCGGTAGCTGTTCTTACTTTGCTTCCGATTCCGTCTACAATGTCATTGATATTGACTTCTTCCCCTTCAACTTTTTTGATTCTGATTTTATAACCCATCAGATAAATTGCTATAAAGAGGATGATATAAAGCCAGAATACGGGCATCGTAATCAGTACTGCGAGCAGAAGGATATTTACAGGAATGTTTAAGATAATATTTTCATCTTTTTCAATTATAAATCTTGTTACAAATCCTTTTTGAATCAGTTCTTTAACTTTTTTCCCTAAGCCGCGGTTTTTTTCCGAGGAATAGCTTTTTGATTTGTGCCCGTGGTTTTTCTCAAACTCAATAATCGCTTCAATTAAGTCCCCATCGTGTTTGCTCAGCAATTCTTTTGCTTCTTGATAGCTGCAGTTTGTTCTTTTCCTCATTTCATCGATTTGTTCCATACTAATACTCATTGCGATCAACTCCATTCTTGAATATGAACTTATTCTACCGCAATTTAATTAGATAGTACTTAATGAAAGATTAGAATTCGATTAGAGTTTTCCCGTAGCTTAACATCCGTTTTTCCGCAAAATCTGCCCATTTGCTTCCTGGTTGTCCATAATTGGCAAACGGGTGAATCGAGATTCCCCCTCTGGGCGTAAATGTACCGATTACTTCAATATATTTCGGATTCAGGAGTCTAATCAAGTCTTCCATGATAATATTGACAACATCCTCGTGAAAATCTCCATGGTTTCTAAAACTAAACAGATATAATTTTAACGACTTACTCTCAACAAGCTTTTTATCCGGTACATAGTAAATATGGATTGCTGCAAAATCCGGCTGGCCGGTCATGGGACACAAACTTGTAAACTCAGGACAGTCCAGCTTAACAAAATAATCATGGTCAGGGTGCTTATTATCAAAACATTCCAGTAGGTTCGGGCTATAATCATACGCATAGGTCGTTTTAGAACCCAAATGAGATAAACCCTCAATCCCTTTACCCTTCATTTGCCTGAACCTCCCATCGGGTTTTAAAAAGCATTAACACAAGAATCCCAATCATTTGCATAGCGCTTTTCACGGTGAATTGGCCAAGTATGGCGTTCGGAATCGCTTCCCATGGCAGGAATCCCGAAAATAATGGGGATAGTCCGATTACGATAAAAACCACGCTGTCTAAAAAACCGCTTATGATCCCGCTGGTAAATACCTTCTTTAAAAACGTTACTTTATAGCGTGTATAAATTTCCGTATCAACCGATTCAGAAAGCAGAAAGGAAATAGCAGAGGCGGCAGTTATGGCCAGGGTGTCCCCAAGAATTTTAGAAGTTACCGCCGAGAGGATCAAGGCGATGATAATTGCATAATAGGCTGACCTTCGCCCATATTTATTTTGGATCAGGTCCCGAAGAACAAGCGTTGCTCCAATCAACCAAGTCCCCCATGGAATCAGGAATGGCCCCAATTGCATGGGCGTAAATGAAGCGGTAATCACATTTGCGGTTACAATAGCGAGTAAGTATAAAATCAGAACCATATTGTCCTCCCCAGACTTATTTTTTATTATAAAAAAAGAGGCAATCCGCCCCAAACATAAAACTACCGAAAGGTAGTTCGTCCTAGTTTTGTTTAGAGACAGGATGGATTACGAACTGTCTTTTTTCACTTTGTGGTTCGAGCATAACATATGTGTGGAATGATGTAAATAGGTTAAAGACAATGGAGTTAATTATCTGCAAATATTCCTGATAATTAATACGATTAATTTTGCAGCCTAAATAATAGAGAAAATTCTCTATTATTTGACGAAATTCATAATTATATGTTTTTTTGATATCGCCATTTGTGTTTTTCATGTTAAAATATAGGGGTATCTGATGAAATTGAGGAATCAATCGCATGCATTTTATAATACAATATAGTATACATAAATTTTATTATATTTTAATTTAACAGGGGTAGGTCAATCAGTGGAATACCAAATTGCCTATTTACTAAAACATTATGGCTACGTAGGAATTTTAATTGCACTCTCAGGAGGAATGATCGGTTTTCCGTTTCCTGATGAGGTACTCATGACTTTCGTAGGGTACCAGGTTACCAAAGGAAACATGGTTTATTCCTTGGCTATTGCCACTGCGTTTTTTGGCGCTACAGTCGGGATAACGTTCAGTTATATGCTGGGATATAAACTGGGATTACCCTTTTTAAAAAAATATGGACCAAAAGTAAATATTACTGAAGAAAAAATTGAAAAAACCCATCAACTTTTCCTGCGATACGGAAGTATTTGGATTTTTATTGGGTACTTTATTCCCGGCGTCCGTCATATTAATGGTTACCTGGCAGGAATCGGAAATATGGGTTTGAGGAAATTTGGTATATTTGCTTATTCCGGGGCGCTAATTTGGAGTTTTACTTTTATTACATTAGGATATAATTTAGGAGAACAGTGGTATGTGATTAGGAGAATCACAACTCATTATTGGAAGTATGGGTTTGCAGCCCTTATTTTCTTGGTTGTCATCGGTATGCTTACATATTTTTTATTGAAAAACTACTGGAAGAAAAAGAATCCCGAAAATTAAGGTTTATTAACTCATTCCATGGCCGTTGTTAATAATTATTTCAGTTTGATAAAAAATATTGAATTTTATATAAAAAATTGTTTGTATATCTTGCTTTTTGTCGAAATTTGGGTTATAAATATTTTAGTACTTCAAAATTATACTCCTTTTATATACAAATGATTTTTCGGAATCATTTGTTTTTTATTTCATTCACTTTTTTAGCATTTTTATTTGCAAAGTCTATTTGCTACTGTTGATGCCAGTAAATACATTTCTTCAAAGTATATTTCAAGCGAAATGCTTATAGTTTATGTGATTTTTTGTATTCACCATGCTCTGTAATGAAAACAAACCTGGCACCGGAAAAGCAGTGCCAGTTAGAATAGTTACCCTATTATTTTAAACTGACTTATTGTAATTAACTTTTAATAGATCCTAACATAATTAAACTAGCTAAAAATTAAACCTCTCATAGCCCATTGATATCTTTGATATGCAATATATAAATTATCTTTAGCTTTAGATGTATCAGCCAATTTACCGGTCCAGGTATATTCTGCACTTACAAAATCAAGTTGACTCAGTATTCCGTAGCTTAATTTTTTACGGGCAATTTCATAATCGTGCTGGGCAATATCTGCAAGCTTCTGAGAGTTTTGATAATTTTCCAGGGCATCTTTCAGTGCCTTATAAATATTATAAAAAGAATCTTTAAATTGCATTTTAACAATATCTTTTTCTCTTTGATCCTTTCCTGATCCCGGTAATTCAACTATTTTGATATCATAGCTTTGTAGTCTAGCAACTTCATAATCTGTGTCAAAATCTATAGCACGGATTTTATTTAAATCAGGTTCAGGAACAGACTCAATGGTAAGTGGAGTACTTACATCTTGATTGAGGCTCAAATTGAAGTCTCTAAGTGCCTTACTCAAATCATCTTGCGCTTTTACAGTGACCCTTTTTTGATCAGACAATGCGTTTTCAGCCTTAACCTTATCTTCTTTGGATGCCCTGCCCACGCTTTCTTTTAAAGTAGTAATTTTTAACTGATAAGCAAGCTGGGCTTCCTTGGTCTGGCTTAAATAGAGATCTCTTTTTAATTGGTTATAATCGGCGAAAGCTTTCTGCTTATTCCATACAATTTGCAGGTTGGATTTAGAGGTATTATAGCCCTGAGTAACAATGCCTGCGCCCCAGGAATTGGTTTTATCTGCGTTGTCTACTGTATTAGCATATGATTTATTATTATTTTGTACATCTGGATTTCTACCAATAATTAATTCCTCTATCTTATCAAATGGCAGGGAATAAACCGGGTCCAAACAAAAGGCCTGAAATGGGAATGCAAGTAACATAATACAACTTAGAACTAAAACAGTAATTTTCTTTAATGATTTTTTCATTCGTCACCCTCCTCTGTTATCGCCTGTTATTCGTATCTTAACGCTTCGATCGGATCCAATTTCGCTGCTTTGTTGGCCGGGTAATACCCGAAAAATACTCCTATTGCCATGGAAAAAATCACACTGCCCAAGGTTACCAGGACAGAAACCGTAACGGGGGCTTTTAGCACCACAGAGACAACAGCCCCTACCGTCGTGCCTAAAATGATGCCGATGATCCCGCCCACTCCGGAGATAATAGCTGCTTCCGTAATAAATTGAAAACGGATATGGAAGTTCTTGGCGCCTAACGCTTTTCTTGTTCCGATTTCCCTTGTTCTTTCCGTTACCGACACCAGCATGATGTTCATAACCCCGATACCGCCTACTAATAATGAAATCCCGGCGATAAAGGCAATTGCTAATTTGATGGAGTTTAGTACATCCATAATGGAGCTTAACTGGGTTTCCAAGCTGTTGACCCGCGGACCCCAAAGCTTATTATTTTTATAGACTTCATCAAAGTATGTTTGCAGCTGGGTGGTAAAATTAATAATACTGCTGCTGTCACCTTTGGCTACTACCGTGATGGAAGAGTAATTTTGCTGGCTCGCTCCCAGCTTGGAAGTCGTAACAGGAATGTACAGGTTTGTACTAACATCTTCTTCGGAAACCGTGCTCACCTGCATAGAAGATGTCTCATATTTGTACACACCGACAATCGTATAAATTTCAATCGTATTTGTTTTATAAACTTTGATTTGTTGGGAGATAGGATCGGCTCCATTGGGAAATATGCTTTTTACTAATCTGTCCGATACTACAGCAACATTCCGGTAATTATTCATATCATTTTGGTTTAAATACCGCCCCTGAAGAATGTTCATGTTGCTGGAAAGCAAGTAATCGGGATTAGTTCCTGAGATGGATACATTGGCATATTTTTCGCCGTCTTTGACGGTTGCGCTGCCAACAGAATTGGTCAGGGCAACACCCGTAATATTATTGGGAAATTCTTCTTTCAACTTATTAATCATACTCAAAGAAATAAGGTCGGAATCCTCGGGTCTGGAAGAATTCCCACTTCCTCTTATTTGTCCTCCCTGCGGGGGGCCACCGCCGCCGAGAAATGGTATTCCGCCTCCAAAGGACCGTTGCGTTTTTTCCCGGATAAATACCGTGATATTATTGGTTCCAAAAGAAGATAAATTTGAATTAACCGAAGCTGTCATGGCATTCCCGATAGTAACAATAGCAATGACCGACGTAATCCCGATGATAATTCCGAGCATTGTCAGCAAGGCCCTCATTTTATTTGCTCTTAAAGACGCAATCGCCAGAAGGACATTTTCCCAAATCATGCCCTCACCCCCACTTCTGTCTTTTGGGAATGATTAAGACGATCACCAATGATTCTTCCATCACTGAGGGTAACAATTCTTTCCGTTTGTTCGGCTAATTCAGGATTATGCGTGATGAGTACAATGGTTCTGTGTTCTTCCCGATGAATTTTTAAAAAGATATCCATCACCAATTTCCCTGTCTGAGAATCCAAAGCGCCTGTCGGTTCATCGGCTAGGATGATAGCCGGATCATTAGCCAGGGCTCTGGCAATTGCTACCCTTTGCTTTTGACCGCCGGATAATTCATTGGGCATATGGGTCATTCTGTCTCCCATCCCAACAAGCTCCAATAATTCTTCGGCTTTCTTTCTTCTTTCACTTTTGCCCACCCCCATATAAAACAGAGGCAGTTCAACGTTATTTAAAGCCGTAGTCCTGGGAATGAGATTAAATGTTTGAAAAACAAAACCGATCTTTTTGTTGCGCACCTCAGACAGCTCGTTTTCTGTCATTTCTTGAATAGGTATTCCGTCCAGCACATAGGTCCCTGATGTTGGCCGGTCCAAAGCGCCAATAATGTTCATTAACGTACTTTTACCTGACCCGGAAGCGCCGACAACAGATATAAATTGACCTTCTTGAATACTTAAGGATATATCTTTCAAGATCGTAAGTTCATTCGGCATTCCTACATAATATTTTTTGATTAGATTGCTGATCTCAATCATTATACACCATCCCGTCGCCGTATTTTGCGTCTTTATCGATGGCTATCACTATCTCGCAGCGCTGTTTCCTCCGGAGGAAGCAGATCCGCCAGATGCACCTGTTCCGCCTGAAGAT
Source organism: Peptococcaceae bacterium (assembly GCA_012517475.1). GTDB lineage: Bacteria > Bacillota > Desulfitobacteriia > Desulfitobacteriales > Syntrophobotulaceae > Dichloromethanomonas. Next base: position 60,904 of record JAAYUV010000020.1, read on the forward strand.
CTTGTCCCTGATCCTGTTCCACCTGATGATCCTGACCCGCCCGATGTTCGAGTTCCCCCGGAAGATGATCCTCCGCTTCCATTCGATCCTGTTCCCCCCGGCGCCTTTGTTCCACTGCCGGTTCCGCTCAATTCATTTTGAGAGATAACCTGACCCACGGTGACTTTGCTCGGTTTGGTAATCACTTTCATACCTTCCTGCAGCCCATCCCCTGAAATTTCCATGCTGGTGGCTGTCTCAATTCCTGTGGTGACAGGCACTTCAACAACCTTATTACTGCTATCCAGAATATAGATTGAGTTCTGATTATTCTTGGATACCACCGCATCAAAGGGTACGGAAAAAACATTATCTTTCGATTGAAGAATGATCTGCAGAAATGCATTCATCCCTATTTTCATCAAAGGATCTCTTTCCTCGATTTTAACCTTAATTTCGAATTCAACATTGGTAGAAGACGAAGATGATGAGGAAGAAGAGGAGGAGGAGGAGGACGAAGTCACGGCTTTCGGTGCTATCCAGGACACTTTTCCTTTATAAGTTTTGTTGCCGGTAACATTGGTACTGATTAAGACATCCTGGCCGACTTTGACACTGCCGATATTGAATTCCTTAACCTTGGTAGTGACATATAAATCTTCCGTATCTTCCACGACAAAGGCAACCCCTTCGGGGGGTTTTAAGCCAACTTCCGCATCCTTTTGGGTGACGGTGCCGTCAATCGGCGCAACAAGATTTCCTTCTGACAGTTGTTTTTTAAGGTCGTTATAACTTGTTTCCGCATTCCGGTAAGTTTCTTTGGCATTTTCATAGGCAGTAAGAGAGGTGTTCAGATCTTTTTCCGTAACACCGCCGTCTTTAAAGAGAAGTTGGTTAATCTGATAATCCTTTTCTTTCGCATCCAGATCTCTTTTGGCTGAATTAAGAGTTGCCTGAGCTTTATCAAAACTGGTGTAGACCGTAGTCATATCCAAAGAGGCCATTAAATCTCCTTTTTTCACTTTATCTCCGACTTCAACGTAGATCTTCTCAATTGGGCAGCTCACGCTGGAAGAAACATTTTCCACTTTGGCACTGTAAATTGTGCCTGAAGAAGAAAGGCTGTTGACTAAGGTTCCCTTCTTTAAATTTGTAGTTTCCACTACGGTAGCAACAACTGTTTTAGTAGGAAATACAAATTTTTTAACCGCCACTCCTGTCCCAATTAATACAACAATAAGAATCGCAGCGATGATAACTCTTTTCTTAGATGGTTTTTTGGTGAATTTCCTCGTCAATATTCCCGGCAAATTCTCGGCAAGTTTTACTTTCACTTGAATTCCTCCACTTCCGTTTTGTACATCACGATGGTCCATTAATTATGTAGATTGTGGATAAGTTAATAAATCTTGTTAATCGTTATTACCAGTAAAAATTTTACTCCATACATATTAAAATGGGATTAATAAACTATAAACAATCTATAAACACATGCTTAAAGATAGCTTAAACCTTAAACCTGTATCCGGCCCCCCACACGGTTTCAATATATTGGGGATCGGATGAGTCGGCTTCAATCTTTTCCCTGATCCGGTTGATATGTACTGCGACCGTGGAATGATCTCCATAGGAATCCAATCCCCAGATAGAATAAAAGAGCTTATCCTTGCTAAATACAATATTCGGGTTCTCAGCTAAAAACAAGAGAACATCAAATTCTTTATTCGGCAGGGATATCTCCTGGTTATCCAAAAATACCCGGCGTGAATTCTTTTCAATTCGTAACTTGCCAATTACGATTTCCTCTTTTTTGTCAATTTGGTTAGAGACCAGCCTGTCATACCTTTTGATGTGGGCATTTACCCGGGCAACGAGTTCTGAAGGCTCAAACGGTTTAACAATATAATCCGCTGCACCCAGGCCAAAGCCTTTAATCTTGTCAATGTTTTCACTTTTTGCCGAAACCAAAAGGATGGGAATGTCCTTCTTCTGGCTGATCTGCTGACAAATTTTGAACCCATCCGTAAAAGGAAGCATAATGTCCAAAATAATCAAGCTGTAGTCTTTTTGTAAAGCCATCTCAAGACCGTCATCCCCGGTAAGGGCAATATCTACGAGGTAATTATTGGCCTCAAGGTAATCCCTCTCCAATTCCGCTATTTTTTTGTCGTCCTCTACGATTAAAATCTTTTTCATACCGCTTTCAGCCCCTCCGCTTTTGGTAGAGAAATAACGATCTGAAGACCTTTGCCCAGTTCTGATTTGGCCCAAACCTTTCCTTTATGAAAACTGACAATTTGATGGACAATGGCTAATCCTAACCCGCTGCCTTTATCCGTTTCGCCCCTTACCCTGTCCGTCCGATAAAATATATCAAAGATCTTGCCTACATCTTCCTGCGCCACACCCCGTCCGTCATCCTGGAAAGAAATCCAGAAGCATTCTTCTTGTTCCTTAATGGAGATCGTAATGGTCCCCTGCCCAGCTTTTTTATATTTCACACTGTTATCCAGGATATTAAAAACGGCCCGTTCAAACTGCATAACGTCCAGCATGACCAGGGCTTGCCTGCATTCAGTTGTAAAGATCAGATCCATTTCCCTTTTATGTAAATCATTTTTGATTTCCTGACAATAACTCTTAAAGTAATCAATTAAGTTAACCTGGTCAAAGTAAAAAGGAATACTATTAATATCAAGTTTGGAAAACAAAAACAGATTATCTACCATTCGCCGCATGCTATCCGCAGTGCTGTTTATGGTTCTGAGATACATTTCCGTTTTTTCCGGAGTATTTGCCACCCCATCCAGAATCCCGGATACATATCCTTTGATGGTAGTGAGCGGTGTACCTAAATCGTGCGAAATCCCTGCAATCAGTTCTTTCCTGCTCTCTTCATATCTTTGCTGTTCCAGGACGGATTCTTTTAACCTTCTGCGCATTTCTTCAAAATCGGCACAGACCATCCCAAACTCATCCTGTTTATCGTAAACCACTTGATGATCCAGGTTCCCCTGCTTGATTTGATTGGTTCCTTCATGCAATATGCCCAGAGGCGTTAAAATACTCCTGGAAATGAATGTAGTCAGCATCCCATTAGTTATGGCGATGATAACAACGGTTAACAGAAAAAGCCCTATGAGCAAAGTCCGGAATAATTCTGCTTCTTCTTCAAAATCTTTTCTGGTCATTTCCGGAGCCACAGGCTTATCACTTAAGATATCCAGAGTAATCAAATGATTTTCCCGCAAACCACGCGAATAGATTTCGGAGCCCTTTTCATTAGAGAATATGAGCTGTTTGACATTATTCAATTTTTCTACATCATTACCCTTAGCTTGCTTTTGCACATCAAAATCCTTTGAAAGATAGACGACTTGGTCATCTTTCATCAGTTTGATGTAGGCTCCCTGGCTTTCCAGTTTTGAACAGAATTTTATCGTCGCATCAATTTTGTCCCCGGCGCCTGCCATATCCATTAATGCATTTGCATTACGAATCTCATTCGGCGGATTCTGCTTATATGTATTAAGAATCGTGGTAGATATCTGAAAGATAACTAAAAAAAACACAACCGGTATCAATATCATGGCGATATTGGAAATCGTTAGCTTCTTTTTTATGGACACACCGGTTCACCATCTTTCCAGAGCTTATGTATAATCATAAATCATAATCATAAATCTTTCATTAATGATTAATAAATTATTTATTAACAAAATTTTCTTTAAGTGGATTGCCTTAAAACCGGCTTGGAACATAAGGAACAACACATATTATGGTAATTGTATGTTTACATCCAAGGATGAATATGCTAAATTTAGATTGGAAACTCAAGATACTATATCAGTTTCCCGAGTAGAAATTGGTTGAAAAGTATTGTTTTAAGGAGAAAATAACATGCATCCTGTTAAGGAAAAAATCCTGAATCAAGCTGTGAAAAGTTTTACGGAGAAAGGCTTTCGTAAAGTGACCTTAGACCATATTGCTTACGAATTAGGCATCAGCAAAAAAACGCTATATAAATTTTACAGATCTAAAGAAGAATTAATTAAGGCCGTTATCAACTCAATTGAACAGAGGATACTGCAAAATGACCGGGCGATCATGATGGACGACAACATTTCCTGGGAAGACAAAATCTTCAGGATTGTTTTTGCACCCCAAGGGATAAGGAGACCGGGAAACATTATCCTGGAGGAATTGATCCATTATTACCCGGAAGATTTTAATCGGTTGTCCAGTGTGAAAAAAAATATAATATATGAGCTTTTGGTCCGGGAAATCCAACATGGCGCCATCCGGTCCGATATTGATCCTCAGATCGTCATCATGATTTTTATGAACATGTTGGAACATTTGGTGATCGAAGAAGAAGAATACCTGTACAAAAACAAATTGAATTTAGCGGACACTTTGGAACTTGTCGGTGATATTATTCTTAACGGGATTAAGACCAAGGGTTAGGTGATTGAAGATGAAAAAATACATTGTAAAATACAAATGGCCCCTTGTTATTTTTTTCATCTGTCTGGTTATTGTTCTGGGCCGGAACCTTCTGAGCAAACAAGCTTCCCTTTCAGTAGTTCCGAATACCCAGACAGTACAGGTACAAAAAGTTGGCAAAGAGAATAAAGTACCCGCATTGGAACTTTCCGGAAGTATCGAGGCACATAACAGTTCCGTGATCAGTTCTAAATTTGGCGGGAAAATTAAAATAATTCCGGTAGACAACGGGACTAAGGTAGAACCCGGTCAGGTTCTGCTTTTCATGGAGGATGTTCAACAACAAAACGGAGTACTTGCCGCCAGAAGCGCCTTGGAAAAAGCCAAAGCAAATCTGGTGAATGTCCAAAAGACCTTTGAACAAACCGAGGAATTACTAAAAGCAGAAGTCGTCTCTCAAAATGACTATGATAAAGCCAAGCTGGCTTTGGATGTTGCAACCGCTGATGTTGGAGCCGCTACAGCAGCATTCTCCAATGCCGAAGAAGTATTGAGAGATACCCGCATCGTTTCTTCGCTCAACGGATTTGTTGCTGACCGCAGAATGAAAGAAGGCCAGGTTGTAGCAGCCGGCACCCCGCTTATGACGGTTCAGGATATTTCTTCAGTTTATATAGTGGTTAAGGTCAATCAGGAATTTATTTCCCAGGTAAAGCCCGACCAGTCGGCAGAAATTGTTGTTGAAGCCTATTCAGGCCAAAAGTTTCAGGGAAAAGTTGAACTTATTAATCCGGTTGCAGACAGTACTACCCGTACCTTCGAAGTAAAAATTGCTGTTCAAAATCCGGATTCACTGTTAAAACCCGGAATGTACGCCAAAGCCACCCTGGCTCTGGGAGCTCCGCTCCAGGTTATCTCTGTCCCCCAAACAGCTGTCAGCGGAAAGGAAGGCTTGTATTATGTTTTTCTGGCCGTCGAAAATACCGCAAAACGCCAGGCTGTTGAAATTGGGGAAACCATGGGGAAAAACATAGAGATAAAATCCGGTTTGGAAGAGGGACAACAGTTGATTACCAGCAATGTCAACAAACTAAAAGACGGTGATCCGATCCAAATTACCGATCAACTATAAAGCGAGGAAGAGCTATGTTTTTGACAGATCTCAGTCTGAAACGGCCGGTTTTGGCAACGGTCTGCATTTTGGCACTTGTGGCTTTAGGGATAATCAATTATCCCCGGCTGGGTCTGGATGAATTTCCACCGGCGGAATTTCCCTATGTGACGGTGACCATTATTCAGCCGGGAGCTTCTCCGGACCAAATTGAAAATAATATTGCCAAACAAGTAGAGGATGCCCTTGGCCAGATTGCGGGAGTTAAACACATTTATTCCACGTGCAGGGACAGCGTAGATATGACTTTTGCCGAGTTCACCCTGGAAACCCCCGTAACCGAAGCCGTTCAAAATGCCCGGGATAAAATTGGAATGATTCGGAGTTCCCTTCCCTCCGATTGTCAGGAACCAATTATAGCAAGTTTTGACCCCACCGCGCAGCCGGTTGTTTCCTTTTCTCTGACAGGAAACTCTCTTAGGGAAATGACCGTTATTGTTAACGATGTGGTAAAACCCAAGTTGGAAACCATCAACGGAGTAGGCTCTGTCAGTATTTATGGCGAAGAAGAAAGGGAAATACATATTAATCTTGACCAGAATAAACTGGCTCTTTACGGATTGTCGACTACCGAAATCCTGAACTATCTAAAGGCCACTAATATTGAGGCACCGGCCGGAAAAATTTCGCAAGGAGAAAATCAATTTTCCCTTCGAACCAGCGGTTCATTGCAAAAATTGGATGAATTCAAACGTCTGGTTGTAGGAAGGCGTCTTGGGCAGCCTATTTACCTTCAGGATGTGGCCAAGGTCGTCGATGGAGTGAAAGAAAAGGATAGTATTGCTTTTTATCAGGGACAACAGGCTATCGGGATAGACATTATTAAGCAATCCGGGACAAATACGGTTCAAGTTGCCAACAAGGTGATGGCGGCTTATGGGGAAATAAAAAAAGAGCTGCCATCCGGTGTGCAAATGGATGTTGTAAAAGATAATTCCATCAATATTAAGGAATCTGTCAACGATGTATTAAAAACGATTATTGAAGGCGCAATTTTAGCGGTCTTAACTGTACTTCTTTTTCTTGGAAATTGGAGAACCACCCTCATCAGTGCCATTGCGATCCCCACGTCGGTAATCAGCGCCTTTACCATCATGAAAGTCTTAAATTTTTCCTTAAACATTATGTCTCTAACCGCCCTCTCCCTGAGCGTTGGTCTTTTGATTGATGATGCAATTGTTGTAATTGAGAATATCGAAAGGCACCGCAGAATGGGGAAACCTCCTTTGACGGCAACCAAAGAAGCTACTGCGGAAATAGGACTTGCGGTTATGGCTACTACTTTTTCCCTGGTTGCAGTATTTTTGCCGGTAGGAATGCTTACAGGGGTTGTGGGTCAATTCTTTAAACAGTTTGGCATAACGGTAGTCGGAAGTGTACTGATTTCTCTGCTTGTATCCTTTACCCTGGTTCCTATGCTGTCCTCCCGTTACCTCAAAGATGAAGATCATCCAACCGCCGGGCAAGGGACAGCTTCTATCTCCTTTTTTCAAACATGTCTTGACAAGTTTAACCGCGGATTCAACCGTTTGGCCGATTTTTACAGCCGTTTGCTGGAAAACGCCTTAAACCAGCGTTTGAAATTCATTATCCTTGCTGTTGGCCTTTTTGCCGGCAGCCTTCTTCTGGCTGTCTTTTTAGGAACTGACTTTATCCCTAAAGCTGATCTGGCAAAAATGAATATTTCTATTGAACCGGATGCCGGCCAAACCAAGGAAGCAACAGGCCAGAAAATTCAGATCATGGACAAAATGCTGAGAGCGCATTCCGAAGTAACCAAAACCTATGCCACTGTTCAAGAGGAAACGGTCAATATGTATGTTGAACTGGTGGATCGGAGCGAGAGAAATAAAAGCATTGAAGAACTTTCACAGGAATTCAGAACGGAGTTTAAAACCATCCCCGGAATCAGAACTTCGGTAAGCCCGGTTTCCATCGGACCAACCGGCGACTTAAAGAATGTGGAGTTTAACATTGTAGGGAATGATGAGGAAACTTTGCAGCAATACGGCGAAAAAGTACAAAAAATTTTGGAAAGCTTACCTGGGGTTGTAGATGTTACCAACAGTTATAAACCGGGCAGCCCCGAAACGAAAATTGTGATAGACCAGGAAAAAGCTTCTGATCTGGGCGTACTTCCTGCACAGGCGGTAGATGCCCTGCGCACGCTGTATAACGGAGTTGTTGTCAGTCAGTATAACGACGGACAGGAACGGGTGGATATCCGGGTTCAGCTTCAAACCGGAGATAGGGAAAGCTTGGATAATTTAAACCTCATTTCCATACAAAGCAGCACCTCCGGCCAAATGATCCCTCTCAGTTCCTTTACCCGGGAGGTCTTTGCCCCGTCTGCCAGTGTTATTACCCGCTATGATAAGCTTCAGAGAATCTCACTGTCGTCCAATGTTCGAGGCTTAAGTACCGGCGAGATTAACAAAATGTTTTTGTCTAAACTGAACAAGGAAGCGCCTTTGCCACCCGGATGCAAGATTATGGAAGGCAAAATGACAGAAATGATGGGCGAGTCTATTTCCGGAATGTTTCTGGCTTTGTTGATGGGGGTATTGTTTATCGTATTTATCCTGTCCGCCCAATTTGAAAGCTATATTGATCCCTTAGCTGTATTATTATCCCTCCCTTTAGCCGTTATTGGCGCCATTCTTGGTCTTCTTGTCATGGGCAGCAACATTAACCTGATCTCTTTGATCGGTATTATTATGCTCATGGGATTGGTCACAAAAAATGCTATCCTGCTGATTGATTTTGCCCGGGGAGAAATGAAAAACGGAGCAGACTGTTCCCAGGCACTTATCTATGCCGGTAAGACCAGGCTTCGACCCATTATTATGACTACCATGGCCATGATCCTGGGGATGGTTCCCATGGCCCTGGGGTCTGGAACAGGAGGAGAAACCCGCGCCCCCATGGCATATGCCATTATTGGCGGGTTAATTACCTCTACCCTGCTAACCCTGGTCGTGGTGCCTGTCATCTACAGCCTGATTAATGAGCTGAAATCCAAAGTCAGAAATCAATTCTTTCATTATTGATGCTTGTGTAAATTACAGAGCGAACGGTAAAAATAGATTATAACGTTAAAAATAAGATTATTTCATTTAATTTTTAAGCGGAATTAAAGGATTGTTTGCTAAACTATACTTGTTAAGATGAAGAATACTGCAAAAAAGATGTTAAAGACTATTAATACATTATTTTCCAGGAGGTTTTTGTGTAATGAAACCTTTGCGGGTTCTGGTATTTTCAGCAAGCTTTGGAGACGGTCATTTTAAAGCAGCTGAGGGACTGATTCAAGCACTGAAAAGGACTGATTCATCAATCCAGATTATGCACGAAGATTTTATGAGCATTTACAATAAAATGCTCAACTCTATCATCAAAAATATGTACATTAAGATGATTAAGCGCGTCCCAAAGTTATATGGAACATTTTATCAAAGCACACAGAACTTACCATACGATTCGAGGTTCCAACGTTTTATTAATAGCTTGGGCCATAAAAGGTTAATGGACTATATTTACAGCCTGGACCCGGATATTATTATTTGCACCTATCCCACTATTTCCGGGCTGCTGGCTGAGCTTAGGACCTTGAATGAACTCAGGCTGCCGTTGGTTACAGTCATTACGGATTACTCTGTCCATAGTCAATGGATTCATCCGGGTGTCGACTTATATATTGTTGGTTGTACCCAGGTACGCGACGGTTTGATTGAGCGGGGAATAAATCCCCAATCTATTCAGGTGACCGGAATCCCTGTAAGTCCTAAATTTGACCGCCTATTGAGCAGAAAAGATACCCTTTACAGTCTTGGATTAACCACTGACCGGCTCACCTTTTTAATTATGGGGGGTGCTTACGGTGTTTTGGGAAACGCTAAATGGATGTGTAAGTTAATTGCATCTGCAGATGCCCCTGTCCAGGCCATCTTTGTATGTGGGAAGGACAGGAGGTTATATCACTCTTTAGACTCTGTTTTAACAGAAGCTAAGAACCCCGTCGTTCGTTTTCACTATGTGAATAATATAGACGAACTGATGAGTGCGGCTGACGTGATTATTACAAAAGCAGGCGGATTAACCGTGTCTGAGGCGTTAACAAAACATCTTCCCATGGTTATATTTAAACCTATTCCCGGTCAGGAAGAAAGCAACGCCCATTATATTGAAGAAATAGGCGCGGGGAAAATAGCTAATAACCAGCAAGAATTTCTGAATATTTTTAATCAGCTCATTCAAAATGAAAACCTCATCAGTGAAATGCGTGATGCCGCGGCAAGAGAATATCCCGGAAATTCGGCAAAACGAGCTGTTGAATCTATTTTGGGACTTGCGTATAAATTTCGGAACGTTAAACCTGCCGTAAACAGCAAGGCAACAATAAATCCAACAGAGGGAATCGTTAATCCATATATTTAAGTCCTAACTTTTCCTGGCTGAAGCCAGCCCAAGAAAACTGCCGGCAATCCCCAAAACAATACCCAGAAAACCAATTGCCAATAACATCTGATGTGTAAGAACTCCGGCTGATGGTAACGGCATAAAGGGTAGGGTGGAAGCCATTTGAAAATTAATCTGCCTGATTGTCAATGCAGCTGCCAATCCCGAAATTGCCGCTCCGCCTAGAGTCAACAATAAGCCTTCTAATAAAAACGGAGAACCGATAAACATTTCCGGAGCCCCCAGCAATCTAAGGGTATTGATTTGTTCCTTATTTTGCTCTATTCCCTGTCGGATCATATGCGAAACAATAACCATGGTGCATATTGCCACAGCCAATAAAACCATCGTGCCAAAGATTCTTATCGTTCCGGCTATACTGCGCACACGGTCCAGTACGTCCCGGTTATTGCGGACATGTTCAATCCCGGGCAAGATCTTTAATCCTTTTAAAACTAAATCCGTTTGTTCCAGGTCAATTTTCACTTCAAGATAAGAACTGAATGGATTTTCATCAAAAACTTTAAGAACCTTTGATTCTTCCCCCAGAATTTTTTCCATCCTGTTATAAGCTTCACTTTCATTGACAAGACGGGCTTCCTTTACCCCATATATTCCTTCAATTTGTCCTGCTAATTGAAGCGCTCCCTCTGTTCCGATGCTCTTATTATAGTAAACATTGATCTCCGCCTCTGTTTGAAGGGCCTCAGCCACATGATTACTTACCCGCCATCCGGAAAACATCATCGCAAACATAAAAAAGATGAGAGCTATGCTAAAAAGGGACAGGATATTGGATAATAAATTAAGCCGGAAGACCGTAATCGCTTCTTTTAAAAAATATACTCCATTTGAATTAATGTTTTTCATTTTACTCTACCCAATCCTTTCCCACTCTAAAGCCCCTTGATCTATTTTAATAATCATGTTCGTATATTCACTTTTCATTAAATGGGTAGCATGCGTAGTGATCAGGACGGATGTTTTGTTGTCCTTGAATGAAGCCAGTAAATCGAGGATTTTCAAGGCATTCTCCTTATCCAAATTACCGGTCGGTTCATCGGCTAAAATCAAAAGCGGTTTCCTGGCTACAGCCCTGGCAATGGCTACTCTTTGATGTTCACCCCAGGACAGGTTTTCTACCAGGGATAGCGCCTTGTGTTCCAGGCCTACTTTTTTTAGAGCGTCGAGGCTGTTTTCTTTCATTTGGGTTTGGGGTACATCCAAAAAACGTTGACCTAAAATGACATTTTCCAGTACGGTTCTCCCTTTTAACAGTTTGAATTCTTGAAAAACAGGCCCGATTCTCCTTCTGAGCTTTCTGATAGCAGAAGCCTGAGTAAGATTCATATCCTGCCCTAAAACCTCTACATAACCGCTTGTTGGATACTCCATCCCCAACAATAGTTTTAGAAGACTGGTTTTTCCCGAACCACTTGGCCCCGTAACAAAGGCCAGCTCACCTTGCTGAATTTGGAGGTCAATATTGTTTAATGCCAATGTTCCATCAGGGTACCTCAGGGAAACCCCGGCCGCTTCTATTACCGCTTTTGCTTTCATCTTTGTCCTCTCCTTATCCTGGAATAACTGAAAGCTTCAAGCTTCCATCCCGGATCTCTATGGAATTAAGGGTATACCCTCCCAAAACTGATTTACAGTCAATTTTCAATTGTTCTTTCCGGAACAATTCCGCCAAGGAGCTTTCCTCCAAAGGCAGACCATAAAAAGTACCGCTTTGAGCTTGGAATTGCAGGATATGTCCCTCTTGAATGACAAATATCCCTTTTAAAACAAGATGTTTTTCCGGTATATTGATTTCCGCCTCCCCTGGGTGAAAGCTAAATACCATCTGCGGAAGACGCGGGTCTCCGGCCACAATTTCATTTAGACTCTGATCGCTCATGGTCGCTGTGATACTAAAAAACGAAGCTGTCAGTTTCAATGCCCCGGGAGGGATATTTCCCTCTTCCAGAACGCGGGAAAATTCCTTTACGGTTAATGCAAAGAAAGGCTTCAGGTCGTCCCACTTTTGCTTCATCTCTGCCAATGATTCCTGATAATATCCCTTTTCCCCCGCCAACGCAGCCAAGTTATTTTCCAATCCGGATTTCAACTGGATTTCACTGGCAAGAGCATCTTTCAGGCGCTGCTGTTTATCCTGAATCAACCCTAATTTTTCTGTTAGTTTCATTGTTTCAGCTGATTGTTTCTCCCTGCTGCTCTGGATTTGATCCAGTAATTTCCCGGTGTTCCCCGTTATATCCCTTAGAATGTTCAGCCTCCTGAGAAAGTCAGCTAAATCATCGGATGCTAAAATGATTTCCAGATAAGACCCGGGTCCCATCCTTTGATATACCTGCAGAAATTGCTTCAGATTCTCTTTTTTCTGGGAATAAACAATCTCTTCCTCAGACATAGCTTTTTTCAATTCTTCAATTTCTTTTTTTAGGGTTTCAATATCCTTGGATAGTTCTGTTTGTTCATTTTCCATTCCCTCAATCTTCTGCACGAGAGAGAAAAGTTTTTCCAATGTTTCCATGTTGATTTGGGCTGATCCGGCAGTCGTCACCTTATTGTCAGGAAGGACCTCTTTACCGGCAACGATCCCGGATAACATAAGTACAAAACAAAGAACCGCAGCCGGAAAAATCCATAGCAATGATTTTCTTAGGGATGTTCGATACATATTCCGTGGCCTCCTATCACCTTTTTTATTATAATTCAAGAAATGACGACAGGTAAGAAAAAATTTGAAAATCGCAGTATTCTTTCTATATTTTTAACTACTTCCAATATTTGGTACAGACCATAAGGCTTAACCATAGAATATATAAACTATTTCTTGGAAGGTGATGTCTTATTATGGTCTTACCCCTTGATCCCACTCTTATACCGAAATGCTTTGCATCTCACTCATAATTCTTTCTATTCCGACCTGTTTCAGTTTATCAATAAACTTTGGCAAGGTTACTTCGGGGTCAGCCGTACCTGTGACAAGCTGGGGCATAAATTCCAAGTAAATTTTGTTACAAGCCTGAATTTGATTCGCAACCATTGATTCATCAAATTTGAAACCCGTCGGAATCTTTCTTTCTGTTTCTGAGTCCCCTGCTCGCCTAATTTATCCAAACGGTAAAATAGCTCCCATTTATCGGGCGGCGCCAGGTAGCCTTCTGCGGCAATGATCACCAGCATAGGGTTAGGATAGTAGGAATAGACGGTAACTTTGGATACGGGAGAATTCGGGGAAACCGGGCTGATGTTTGCGGTACTGACCATTTTGCCGGTAGGCAGTTTAAATTGAAAATCCAATTGGTTGGCAATTGACGCATAAGGCAGGCCCTGAGGATTTTTCCTGAAAACTCTCTCTTCATCGGCAGCGCTTGCGCTTAATGATTGAAATGGAATGAGCAGAGCGAGACAAAGAAAAGAAAATACGGCTATCTTTCGCAGCTTGCGAGATTTAATAAGTATAACCACATGGAGCCCTAAATAAAGACCGAGAGCCAAGCCCGATAAGAATATGACTATCGGAATATATGCCTTGAACAAGGTCACGATCAGTTGATTGATTAGTAAAAGCAAAAGATAAATAAAGCTGAATTCTATCTTTTGCTTATAATAGATTTGGTTCTCGAATCGCTGGAACTTAATGAAGAAACCAAAAACGGCGCCGATTAAGACACCGCAGAAAATCCATCCCATGGCAAAACTTTTTTGAATGATTCCGGAAAAGAAAAAGAACGCAATACTTTGCAGTACGATGGCTAAAACAATGGACCGGACTACTACCTTGCGCTCAGCCCCTGCAAATGAAGTTACGACGGCCGTCTTGAGAAAGCTTTTCATTCCCGATTTAGCAATGGAGAATTTCGCACCGCCGCCGGTATAAAGATCACCGACAAAGAGAGCCACATCCGAAGCCGTGTCAATGGTCTGAGCCGCTTTGGCCGCGACGCCCCAGAATTGATCTTTAAAATTATAAACGGAGGACATGGACTGATGGTGCTCGTCCATAATGCTTTTAACCTGTTTTGCTGTCTTCTTGAAATGATCAGCCGCAAATTTTAACTTGTCTCCTCCGGCGATTCCATTGCAAACCATTACAATCTGCTGTTTCTCAGATAACTCCAAATTCGATTTCAGTTGGATTTCCTTTTCTTCTCCCTCGGCATACGCTGCTTTAGGCATTAACAGGGAAGAAAGCTGTTCTTGAATACCAGGCAAGCTCTTTCCTGAAGCGGAACTGACTTTTACTGCAGGAACTTTTTCGACCAGCTGACCGAAATCCGTAGCATATTTTAGGGTATCATCCCAGGATTTAAGCATCTGTCGATACTTTGACTCCCACTCCTGTTGGCTAAGCTTGTCTAAATCCGGTTTTAGTACTTCTGCAGTCAAAGCAGACGATGCGGCATGGGAATAAACCATATTTTGGAGGGCTATTTGAACTTCTCCACCGGTTGGTGAGCTTCCATCTTGTTGAATCGTCCTATTTTTTAGTTCTACCGGCTTAACTGCCGAAGTACTGCTTGTTTTTAAAACTTTAAGCACTATGAGAAAAATGACTTGAAATAACTTTTAAAAAAGTATGCGTTTTCATGTCAAAAAGACTCAGGTATTTGGCCTGAGTCTGGTGATTTCTTCTGGGGTAAATAGCGCCATATTCAGGATAGTTTCATAAATTTTCGGGCTATCCAGATAACGGGCTTATAGATTCCGCCTTCCATCTCTTTACTCACCTTATTCAGCTGGTCTCGAATGGAGATTTGCTGGGGACAATGGCTTTCGCATTTTCCGCAGGCCTTGCACTGGGAGGCAAAAGAGGGTTTTACGGATGTTACCCCTAAGGTCTGGAGATACCGAAAGCGCACTGATTTGTCTTCCATTAAGTATTTGTCATTGTAGCAGGAAAAACAGCCGGGAATATCAACCCCGGATGGGCAGGGCATACAGTAACCGCAACCGGTGCAGGGAATCTTTGTCTTTTCATGCATAACTTTTTTGACATGCTCAAATACTTGCAACTCTTCTTTTGACAGAGAATTTGCTGTTGCCTCACCCGCTAAACGGACATTTTCCTCCAACTGCTGTTCATCACTCATCCCTGACAGAACAACGGTTACCTCCGGGTGATTCCAAATCCAGCGCAGGGCCCATTCCGTAGGCGTGCGCTCGGGATCATAACCGGAAAAAGTCTTCTTTACTTCAGCAGGCAAATGCGTGACCAGCTTTCCCCCCCTTAGCGGTTCCATGACAATGACCGCCATTCCCAAGTTTGCCGCGAGTTGTAATCCGGATTTTGTTGCCTGGTTGTTCTCATCCATATAATTGTACTGAATTTGGCAGCAATCCCAGGGATATGCCGTCACAATGGATTCAAATTCTGCTTTGCCCCCGTGAAAGGAAAAACCAATATTTTTAATAGTGCCTTGAGCCTTCAATTCTTCCAGCCATTCCATGACGCCAAGCCCGACAAGCCGGTCAAAACCCGCTCTATCTGTCAGCATATGCAGCAGGTAGTAGTCAAGGTAATTTGTTTGCAGTCTCTCTAGCTGCGTCGCAAATATCTTTTTTGCCCCATCCAACTTACTTAATTGAAAAGGAGGAAGTTTGGTAGCAACTTTGACCTTTTCCCGGTAGCCTCCCGCCAAAGCTTTCCCTAATAGGGATTCACTCTTTCCTCTATGGTAAAAATAGGCTGTATCAAAATAATTGACTCCTTTTTTAATCGCATCGCGGATAAGGGCAATCGCCCGCGGTTCATCGACGCCCATATTTTTAGTAGGAAGCCGCATACAGCCAAAACCCAATATAGAAAGTTCATCGCCGTTCTTGGGGTTTACCCTGGTCAACATGATTAATTCCCCCAGTCTTTAGAATTATCATAAATTTATACCCGTTGAGAATGAGAGGCCTATTAATTTAAGTATCATCTTTAATCATAAGATTATTATCCGCTAGGGTCAATTTTTTGTATACATTTACTTACTTTTAAAAAAGTACAAACATAAAGGGCTTGAATTACTGGACTGTTCCGCCTTTGAATTATTTTAAGAATAAGATAAAATTTTTTAATATGTAAAAAGTTAAATAATATAATATTTGTTGACATAAGTGAGTTAGAGTAAAATAAGCCTATGGAGGATGGAAAAGCTTTTTTCCAAGGCAATAATGGTTTTCTGCAACCTTGTATGTGAGTAAACCATTCTAAAATATTCATTTTGGCAAGAAAAAGAGGGTGCCTTAAATGACGAGAAGCAAACCGGCTAAATCTCATGCGGACTTAAACGAACCGGAAGAAGGTTCTAAAAATGTCAGTACCGAATTTGACTTGCTTGTAAACTCATTAGATTGTTTGGAGGATTGTTATTTTTCACTGGTCGACGCAACCGGTAAGCTTATTTTCGTATCGAAAGATTTTGAAAAACTTGATGGTTACAAAGTGAGTGATATTGTAGGAAAAAATGTGCTGGATGTTTACAAATTGGGTAAAGAAAATAGTGTACATGTAAAAGCAATCACAGAAAAACGAGTTTTTAAAAATACTAATTTAAGATATACTTCAGCCTTTGGTCAACCGGTAGATCTTGTCATGGATATTTATCCGGTTTTTTCGGGGTCAGAAGTGGTCGGTTCCTTTGCTGTAAGCCGCGACACGAGTAAAATACAAGCACTTAATGATAAGGTATTTCAACTTCAAAAAGCCCTTTATAATCAATCACAAAGAAACAACACGAACGGAACACAATTTTGTTTTGACGACATTATCGGTTCTGGTAAAGCTATGCAAAGTGTAATTAGCACTGCGAAAAAAATGGCCCGTTCCGAATCTCGGATTATGATTCTAGGAGAAACCGGAACAGGAAAAGAGCTTTTTGCTCAGAGTATCCATAATGACAGTTCAAGAGCTAAAGAACCTTTTATCGCAATTAACTGTTCAGCCATTCCGGATACCTTATTGGAAAGTATCCTGTTTGGGACTACTAAGGGGGCTTTTACCGGAGCTGAGGATAAACCCGGATTATTTGAAGAAGCAAAAAACGGCACACTTTTCTTAGACGAAATAAATTCAATGAGCGTCGTTCTCCAGTCAAAACTTTTGCGGGCATTGGAAACAAATCGTATCCGCAGGTTGGGAAGTAACAAAGAAATTCCGATAAATCCCCGGATTATAAGCGCTATGAATATTGATCCCGGAGAAGCCATTGAAACCGAAAAATTACGAAGTGATTTTTATTACAGACTGGCTGTGGTCACTTTAAAATGTCCTCCTTTACGCGACAGGAGAGAAGATATCATTACATTATCCAGGTATTACATTAATAAATATAATAAGATTCTGGGGAGAAAGATTGATGAGGTTTCCAAAGAAGTAATTCAAATACTGGAAAGCCATAATTGGCCGGGGAATGTCCGCGAGTTAAGCCATTGTATCGAGCATGCCATGAATATGGTTGATACTGCAGATACTTCCCTTTTAGTGCAACATCTACCCGCATTCCTTCTGGACAAAACCTTAAAGAGTAATATTCTTCCTATTATCGTGCCAAAAAGTAACGATTATAAGCAAACCATGCTGCAAGTTGAAAAAGATTTATTGACGCAAGCACTAAAAAGAAATAACGGTAATATTAACCAAACCGCCAAAGAATTAGATCTCTCCAGACAATGCTTATTTTATAAGCTGAAACGATTAAATATAGAAATTCAACACGACATTAATATTGAATAACTAGTTATTATTCTTTAACTTGATCAGATGATCAAAAATAAAGTAACCCTAACCTTTCCAGCTGGAATTGTTAGGGTTATTTCTAGTTGCTTTGAAAATTGAACTTCTACGGCTAATGGTTTAAATAAAGGTCTCTTACTTTTTAAATTCCACTGAACTGGATTCAGCTAACGTCAATCCCTTTGTCTCTGGCGCCATCCCTATCGATACAATCAAACCAAGAACTGAGATCGCTACGCCAACCAGGACTGTAGGTCCAATACCATAAGCACTCATGAATATTGGCAATGCATAAGTTGATAAAACCGTGCCTATCCTGCTGAAGGCCATAGCTGCACCCACTGCTGAGGCCCTTATCTCAGTCGGGAAGAGTTCATTCGGATAAAGCCATTGTAAAATGCCGGGGCCGCCGGAAAAGAATGCATAGATTCCAAAGGAAGCAACAACAACCCAGATATTGGCATTGGGGAAAATCCCTAAAACAGCTAAGGCAATACTCATAATTGCAAAGCTTCCAATGATCAAGGGACGCCGGCCTATGGAATTCAGCCAAAACATGGCGGGAATACAGCCGATTAAGAAAAACATACTGATGATGATATCCCCTAAAATGGCCTGCTTGCCTGACCCAAAGCCGAAGGCGCTCATGATCTGAGGACCAAATGTATATAAACCAAACATCGGTACAACCTGACAGGCCCATATGGTCCCGACAAATATCATTCTGCTGAAATAACCTTTTTCAAATATCTTGCTGTAGCGTGTCTCCGTAACTTCTTCAGATTCCAGTTCCACATCGTCACCAAATAACTTATATACAATTGCACGGGCCTCATTAATACGCCCTTTACGCGCCAACCACCGGGGTGATTCCGGTGTGCCCCACCGTCCGATCAGAAGGATCACACAAGGAATAAAAGCGCTCCCCAGCATCCATCGCCAGCCGCCATCCACATCGCTCAAAAAATAGCCTACCACATCGGCTGCGGTTGCACCAACATACCAAACCGCCGCAATAAATCCTATAGAAAGAGCCCTGTATTTTCGCGGCGTAAATTCCGCCACCAGGGAAGTTGCAATCGGATAGTCCGCCCCGATCACAATTCCTATTAAAAATCTCATGATAACAAGCTGCATGGGCGAAGAAATAAACATCGTCGCAATGGAAATAACCGCAATGGCAATAATATCAATGGTAAACATCTTCTGACGCCCCACGAGGTCAGTGACATATCCGAACAGGGAAGTTCCGATAAAAATCCCTGCCAAAGCAGCCGCTCCAACCAAAGCACTCCAGTGTGCATCTAAATTGAGTTGAGTCCCCAATTGGGCAAGGGCAACACCGATGATAACCAAGACATAACCATCCAAGAAGGGACCACCGCTGGCAAAAAGTGTCATCTTTTTAAGATAAGGCGTAAATTCAAAATCATCAAGTGTTCTTTTTGATTGCATACCCTTTATCTCCCTTTTTTGGTTATTCTTTTACCTTTATAAAGGCTTACTCACCTATTTTGGGGAGTCAAGCGAAGCATCGGTTTCCGTATTTTACAAGATTTTGCCCAATTTTCAATACCTTTATTGATGCTTCGCTTCTCCTTCCATGTAAACTTTTATCCCAGAAGTTATTTCCATTCTACTAGAGCGTAGTTTAAATAAGCTTTTTCTGTTTCGGCATCGATGACCCTAAAGTGAACAAGGGTTTCGTCCATTTTCCACATTTGAGTCTTGATGGTGCAGCCAGGAAGAAGCGGAGCAGTGATACGCGTTTTGAAACGTGTTAATCTCTCCGGTTCTCCCGGGAACAATGTTTTAATGATATGACGGCAAGCAACTCCTGCAGTACTAACCGCATGAAGAATTGGTTTTGGGTAACCAATTTCAGCAGCATATTCCCAATCAACGTGCTGAGGATGATAATCCCCCTGCAATCTATAAATTAGCGCCTGATTCAAAGGAATCTGCTCCGAGACCTCATAATCGGGTTCCCTGTCCGGGATCTCCACAATATCCTTCGGAGGTTTAGGACCGCCAAATCCGCCATCATAGATTAAACAATCCCAGCTTTCATTGGTAAATATTTTGGCGCCTGTTTCATCATAGGTATCTCCTACATGCTGCGCTAACAAACCTTTATCAGGGCCACGATCATATAAGCCCTTCAGCAGCACATACGTACTTAATTTTCCCGACGTTTTTGTCAGTGGCTGGTGAAATTTTAAATCAAATCCCCAATGGAGTGATCCTGCATAATTATAGCCATAATCAATGGTTTTCGTAACGATCTGGTCCACGATAGGCATCGCCCCAAATATGGGAAGAATCTTTAAGCCCTTTTCGTAAACATATTCCAAGTCGGTTTTACCATCAGCGCCGGCGCCGCAGCCAAGTCCAAGAAGCATCAGTTCTCTGAAATCGTATTCACGTTCAAAAGGTCCAAATGTTTGCCCAACCATTTCCATTTTTATTGCCATTCTATATCATCCTTTCGTTTAGTTCAGTAATTTTTTTTGTATCTTACCGGTACAGGTTCTGGGAAAAGAGGTTCTTATTTCTATAAAGGACGGGACTTTGAATTCTGCCATGCGACCCTTGCAGTATTCCAGGATCTCCTCAGTACTCAGCTCTTCACCGTCTTTAAATATAAGATAGGCCTTTACTGCCTGGTCACTTATCGGATCGGGCACACCGATGACTGCCGCTTCAGCAATTTTGGGATGGCACATGAGGATATTTTCTATTTCGGTAGCAGAAATGTTTTCTCCCGATCTTTTAATCATATTGACCTTGCGGTCAACAAAATAAAACCAGCCAGCCTCATCAACATATCCCTTGTCTCCCATATGAAGCCATCCCCCGGGCTTCAGGATCTTCGCTGTCGCTTCCGGATCAAGATAATATTCCTTCATCAGCGTTCTTCCGGGTACGCCCTTGATACAGATCTCACCAATTTGATTAGGGGGGAGCTCATTACCTTCTTCATCAACAATTTTTGCCTCATATGATAGTGCCGGCTTGCCTATTGACGGCCAGTTTCTCTCTCCGTACAGAGGATCGCCGATTACGCCAACGAGAGATTCGGTTGAGCCGTAAGACGTTAACAACCGCACATGAAAGCGCTCTTCAAAAGCCTTTTTATCCTGATTAGGAAAAGGAAGATAAAAAAACATTTCACGAACACAGTGGTCCTTTTCCCATTCCTGCTGAGGCTGCATCATCATTGTACGGGCCATCATGGGTATCGCCTCGGTTATTGTTGTCTTGTAGCGGCAGACCTGCTTCCAAAACATTCTTGCGCTGTATTTTTCCACTGCAATCATCGTTGCTCCGGCAATAAGTACAGGCATTAAAGCATTGAGCTGAAAATCAACGTGAAAAGCAGGCATAATCGTTAAATAACGATCCTCATGCCGGAGCGATACCTGCCAGGCTGTAAAAATACCGGCATATATCAAATTGCAATGGGTAAGAACAACACCCTTCGGCTTTGAGGTTGTACCTGACGTAAACAAAATTTCTGCAACATCGTCACTGCATAAAAGTCTGGATTCCTTTAATTCCCCGGGCTGTATTTGTTTATTTTTCATAAAGTTGATGGTACCGGGGATTTGTTTTTCACTTCGCGCCAACAATATAGTTTTTATACCGAGATCATCGTTCGATTCACTTCTGTCATAAATAGGTAAAAAGTCTTCTTCAATCACCGCGGTAACAGCGCCGGATTTTTTAACAATATATCCAACTTCCTCTTGTGTGTATTTTGTGTTTATAGGGACAATCACAGCTCCGATTTTGGCAAGTCCAAACCAGCACATCAAAAATTCAGGGCAGTTATAGAGCTGAACGGCAACTTTTTCATCCTTTTTTATTCCTAAATCGAGAAAAAGATTTGCGGCCTTATTAATTTCTTCATTCAGCTGTGAATAAGTAAATTCACTCACACCGCCGCTGCAGTCCTCGAAGACTAATCCGGTTTTTTGGCTGTAAATCCTGGCCAGCTCATCCCACAAATCCCGTAAAGTCTGGTTTCCGACTATATCCATTTTCTGCACCTCTTGACATAATATCTAAGGTAATAATCAGATGCTGTTTGTCTGTTATGATTTTATATATCATTGCTTGCTGATTATCCGTATCGAAACTCTACACCCTTTGTACTTTCAGGAAATTCCCATTTTTTTACGATTGTGCCCAGGCACAAAACTCTGCACGTACCGCATTCCAGACAACCGGCATAATCAAAAAATAAAGTTCCTTCTTCATTGAGTTTGTATAAGCCCGCCGGGCAGGCATTCACCAGCTTCATTTTTTCTTTCATATCTGAATAGGAAGGGTCTATCTCAATATGGGCATTTCCTTCATCAACAAAATATTTATTGACTGCCAATTTTTCCTCAATGGTTACCCTCATACGGATTTCACTCCTTTCAGTCCGTCCTTGGCCAGATTCATAAGACCAACAGCCTTTAAATGCTTCATGGCCTTTTTCCTTAAGGGAACTGCAGGCGTGCCGTCAATAACAAACAGGTCTGCCATAATATTTGATAACATAGCCGGATATTGCTTGAAAATACGAGGATTTTCCATAAAAGCAGGAAAATTCTTATAAACAGAAAGGTCCTTCAGGATGAAGCTTTGATCAAGCATTCTCTTATAGCTTTGAAGAGATGCTGAGCTGAAATCTCCTTTTTCTTTTGCTTCCAGAACAGTTTTGGCTGCCAGCTCTCCCGAGGTAATCGCCAAATCCATCCCTCTGACCATATAGCCGATGTTTAAGCAAAAGCCGGCCGCATCGCCGCAAATCAGGAAACCGTCACCATACAAGGTTGATACCATTGACAAGCCTGCTTCAGGTACAATATGGCCGCTTCTTTCCAGAAGCTTTCCATCCTTGATGAAAGGAGCTATTTCCGCATGATTGGCGAAATCCACCATCATATCCTCAATTGTTTTGCTGCTTTCCCCGATATGCTGAAGGCCGAGAACCAAACCGAGTGAAAGGCTTTCCTTGTTGGTGTACAGGAAACCACCGCCAACCAGACCATTGCTGGGAGAACCGGCAAATAACCAGGCAGCTCCTTCATCACTGCTTAAGCCAAACCGGTCTTCAATTACCTTTGCCGGCAGTCCATAGGTTTCCTTGACTCCCACAGCAACCTGAGAAGGCTGAACCCTTTTTCTTAAGCCTGCTTTTTCAGCTAATAGAGAATTGGCGCCATCTGCCAGTATAACTACATCGGCTTTCATTTCCTCGCCACCGCAGATAACACCGGTGACCCTGTTATTTTCCACAATCAATTGGTCTGCCTTAATGCCCGCTGTGGCTATTGCCCCCGCTTCTTCGGCCTTATCAAAAAGCCAGCGGTCAAACTTGCCGCGCAGTACCACATAAGAATCACTGCCTGTCTCGGCCAAACGGGGAGAATGATAATCCATGGTTATGGCATCATTTTGGGTCATCATGCTGATACGCTCTCTGACGACTCTTCTCTCGACCGGTGCTTCCGCCGCAAAGTTCGGAATAATTTTTTCTAAACTGTGGGCGTAGAGACGACCTCCGGTCATGTTTTTGGATCCGGCGTAATTACCTCTTTCAATGAGCAGGACCTCCAAACCTTCCCTGGCCAAAACATAAGCGGCAGTAGACCCGGCCAGACCTCCGCCTACGATAATGGCGTCAAATCTTTCCTCGTTCAATTCTTATCACCACCTTGATCGGTAATCATTAATTATTTCTGAGCCTTTAATTTTGCAATGATTTGCGGCAGAACATGATATATATCCCCTACAAGCCCAATATCAGCCTGTTTAAAAACCGGAGCATTTTTATCCTTGTTGATGGCTACCAGCGTTTTAGACGGGTTTGCACCTACCATATGCTGAATCTGCCCCGACACACCCAGTGAAACATAAATGTCTGCCTTCAGGAACACTCCGGATACCCCAATATAACGTTCCTTGCTCATCCACTTCTCCCCTTCGGCGATCGGCCGGCTGCACCCCATCTCGGCTCCGATTAAAGCAGCCAATTCTTCCGCCATCTTCAGATCTTCTTTGGCTGAAAAACCTCTTCCGACGCCAACCACCCGTTTCGCTGCGCTTAAATTGACTACTTCGCCCTGTTTGGGACGGGTTTCCAGAACACGGATACCATCACTGGCAACATTTGGATTGACTGCGGTCACTGTTCCCTGTCTTGTTTCATCCTTAGGCCCTGCCTCAAATACACCAGTTCCTACTGTGACAACCACTGTTTCTGATAATGTTTTTTCTGTTCTCATTGCGGCGCCGCCATAAACCATACGTCTCGTAATAATTCTGCCATCCTCTACTTTAAGCTCAGATATCGCCAAGGCACTGGTTGCTAATTGAGCTGCAATCCTTCCGGCCATCAGCTTGCCGCGTATAGAAGAATAAACCATAGCTAAGTCTGCCTTTTCTGTACGCAGCAATTCCGCAATCGATTTGGAATATGCTTCAATCATTACCGAATTCTCAGGCTGTTCAAACAGGAATACTTTGTCTGCCCCAGAGGCAATGGCTTCTTTGGCTTGATTTTGATCCCCGAACAGAACGACAGATACCTGAGCGCCAAGTTGGCGTCCTCCCCCGCAAAGCTCCCCTACAGCGTTTTGATTATCGGTTATAATCCAGACATTATTTAGAGTCATCACTTTTTCACCTCTTTATTTCGGATTATTTTAGTTCAGCCCTGAGCAGTTTCACAAAAGCATCTACAATATCTTCGGATTCCCCTTCCAGGATCGTCAATCGACGTTCAGCCTGTTCAGGTGCGAGGGTGCTCAACACCGTACTGGAAGGCAGACTATTCGTGACTTCGATCTCAGACAGAGTGAATTTGGTTACCGGTTTCTTATTGGCCGCGATAATATCTTTCATCCCAGGGATCCGTGGAACATTTATTTCAGATGTAACAGACAGGACTGCCGGCAAAGTGATTTCCAGGACTTGAATCTCATTTTCCAGGGCGCGTTCAACAATGACTTTGTCACCTTGCGGCATAATTCTGTTGACAGCGTTGACAACCGGTATGCCCAATAATTCACCTAATTGATTGCCGACTTGTTGTGCATACAAATCAGATGAACCTGCTCCGCATAAAACCAGATCAAAGTCACCAATTTTTTTGATTGCGGCTTCCAAAACCCTGGCGGATTGATAGGTGTCGGCTTGTTC
This sequence comes from Peptococcaceae bacterium, assembly GCA_012517475.1. Lineage (GTDB taxonomy): Bacteria > Bacillota > Desulfitobacteriia > Desulfitobacteriales > Syntrophobotulaceae > Dichloromethanomonas. The sequence goes on from JAAYUV010000020.1 coordinate 85,890, forward strand.
CAGCGATTCATCTATAACCAGATACAGATCATCCAAGCCCCTGGAAAGAATATCCTTTTTCATTTTTGAATTATCCAGAATGTTTCCCCCTGCGCACAAACCGGATAATTGGCCCCCCGCAGCCTCAACAAGCTGTTTGCCGGCTTCTACGGCATTCAGATCATATTGGCCAAATTTCCATTCCGCTTTTTCAAAGGAAATCTGTCTATCTTTGGCAACGACAATATCCTGTTCTTCAGGCACCGCCTTACAGCATGAAATCACTCTCATCTTTTCACCTTCTTAATTATTTCGTAGTTTGTGTTTAGGACTTTTTGATAATGCCCTTGTCACTGAGTTCCTGGATGCGTTCGGCTGAGTATCCTAAATCGCTTAAGATATCTTCCGTATCCATCCCCAGGGTCGGCATGGGCCGCCAGACTTGCCCCGGATTGTTTTTGAATTTTGGGAATACATTGGGACCTTTGCACTTTTTGCCCTCCATCGTTTCCCATTCGATAAAATCTTCACGTGCGACATAATGCGGATGATTAGGCAATTCCTCAAAAGTCATCACTTTATTCGCTGCAATCATGCAATTGGAAAAGTCCTCTTCCACTTCGGCCACCGGCTTGGTCAAAAGGTATGCTTCCAGCTTTTCCTCAATGAGCGCCGCTTTGGGGCCATTGAGCCAAAGCGCCGTTGTACCTTCCGGATATTCTTCAGTGCCCCACAGATAACCCAGTCCGATCCTGTCAAGAATCGCCTTGTTCTGTTTTGCCCCATAAAGACACAAACTTAGGAAACCGTCTTGACACTTATAAACTCCGATCCCGCATAAATTCTGATGCCTGGCTCCGGCACGCGGATAGGTGATGCCTGCATTGAGGTAATCCATCATATAATAGGCCCCGACGCGCAGCATGACTTCATACATGGCCATATCGATGCTTTCGCCCACGCCTGTTTTTTGAGCCCTATAAAGGGCAGCCAGGGATGACCCCACGACCATGAGTGAAGTGAAATAATCGCCGGTATAAGGAGATGCGATCATGGGTTGGTCCTGTGTTCCGTTTTGACTCAGGTACCCGCTAAAGGCCTGGGCTGTTTGGTCGTAAGCCGCCCGGTTCACCCTATCCTCTACCCCATACTGGCCAAAACCGGAAACATGAACGATAACCAGGGATTTGTTGTGCTGCCACAGCAATTCATCTGTCAGGCCGCGCTTTTCATAGACCGGGCCTTTGCTGGATTCAATAAAGATGTCGGCTGTCTCAATCAGTTTTAAGAAGACTTCCCTTCCTTCTTCTGAGAAGACATTCAGTGATAAACTGCGCTGATTCCGTCGTTCCAATTCTTTGACATACGTCGTGTCCCTCATGGAATCACCGGCGAATACATTTTCTATCCAGGTCACATCCGCTCCCCATTCGGCCATCATCTGCGCGGCCTCCGGTGCAGCAATTTCAACTGCCGAGTATACAACTTTCAGTCCTTGCAGGTTTCCAAAAGCGGGGATTTTCGTTTTTTTATCCATAGTACTAACCATCGCCTCCTCTTTCGGTTTGTTAAAAACTATCTATACTTTTTGAGTACCTCTCTGCCGGCGGTAAGAATCTGCATTTCATCGGACCCCCCGGAGACTCTGTCCACGCGAAGATCCCGCCAGAACCTGCTAATGCGATGATCACCGGCTACACCAATGCCGGCAAAAACCTGCATCGCATCATCAACAACTTCAAAACCGGCATTCGCACAATAATATTTACACATCGCCGCATTACCGGTTATTTTTTGTCCATTATCATACTTCCAGGCAGTTTCATATAACATGTTCCGCATATTGGTGAGCTTAATTGCCATATTGCAGAACTTCTCCTGAATTAATTGAAACCTTCCGATCTTCTCGCCAAATTGCTCTCTCTGGTTGGCATATTTGGCCGCATCTTCAAAAGCGCACAGGGCAGTACCATAATTGCAGCATCCAACCAGAAAACGTTCAAAGTCAAATTCTTCCTTAATCCGGTCAAAACCGTTGCCTTCTGTGCCAAACATATCTTTTTCTTCCAGTTCAACATTTTCGAAATAAACTTCACAGACGCTATCCATCTTCAAACCCAGCTTTTTAAGCTTCTCTCTCTTAATTCCCGGTTTATCCATGTCTACAAACCACTCTGTAAACTTAGTGCCGGTTTCGGCGTCCTTTGACATCACGATCAGGTAGGGAACCCCTGCTGAACTTGTGATAAAAGTTTTATGCCCGTTTAAATAGACTTTCCCGTCCTTGCGGGTGTACGTGGTTTGAAGACTTCCAACATCGGAACCGGCTCCGGGTTCAGTAATGGCCGAATTCCACATTTGCTTGCCGGTACCGTGCAAAGCCATGATCTTCTGAATTTGTTCTTCGGTTCCGTATTTCAATATCGTATTAAATCCTGTCAGCTGATATAGAACATAAGTCGGCGCACCCAATCTGCCAAGTTCTTCCCAGGCGGCTGCTACAGTTACCGCACCCGCATTAAAACCGCCGTGTTCTTCAGGCAGTAAAAGGCTGTCAATACCCAGGTCCGCCAGTTCCTTCACAAATCTCTCCGGGTACTCGCTATTCTCATCACATTCCTTAAAATAACTCTCCCAGTTCTCTTTGGCCATCAGCTTTCGAATCCCAGCAACAAATAATTCCTGCTCGTCTGTAAGTCTAAAATCCATAAATTTAACCCTCCATTCTAGTAAGTGCTCCCCTGCAGCAGCAGAGGAGCACTGCAGTTCATATATGCCGTCATGCAAATTTTTTCAGAAAGTCTCGTTTTATCCCGGCATAAAAGGTATGCCGAATATCTTATACGGATTTATGCTTGTTAAGCGCTCTTCTTTTGAGTTGTATCTTGGCTTATCTCTTTATCCCGTGTTGTCCAACCGGCCTTTTTCACTTCTCTAAAGAAGGAAATTGGAATAATAATACACACAATCATCATGGGTAAGCCCCCAACAACCGCTGATGTCTGTAAAGGTTTCAGCCCGCCTAAGAGCAGCAGGGATATAGCCAAAACTCCAAGCAGCAGAGCCCAGACGACCCGGTTTAACCGTGAAGGCTCATCGTTTTCTGTTATTTCTTTGGTCGTCACCATTGCCAAAGTGTAAGCCACACCGTTAATAAATGTCGCCGTTGAAACGAAGGAATAAATAAGAAGCACGGGTAAGACCGCAACACTTAAAGGAAGTGTTCCCCAGATTTCTACAATTGCCCTCGCCGTTCCGAATTTTTCCATAATCATGCCGATATCCAAGGCTCCTTGCTGATGAATGAACATTGCATAATTCGTAAATACGGCGAAGAATACCATCTCGCCAAGAACAATAGCCCCTAACACAGCCAGACCAAATTGGCGAACAGTTCTGCCCTTGGAGATTCGAACGAGATAGATAGCATAGGTAATAACACAATTAAGAAACCATGCCCAGTAGAAAATCGTCCATCCCTGGGGAAAACCGGATTTCCCATAAGGATCAGTATATAAGGTCATTCTGACGATGTTCTGAGCCATGGTTCCGAGAGCATCGGTGAATCCGTTTAAGATGTAAGCTGTCGGACCAAACAAACCAACAAAGATAATAACCCCAAAAGCCAGGTAAACTCGGATATCGCTTAAGACTTTAATTCCTTTCTGCAAACCTAAATAGACACTTGTGGAAAATAAGGCTACCCACGCAATAATAATCCATCCGTCCAGCGATAACGTATGCTGGACTCCGAATATCTTGGAAACAAGTTCTGCAACAAGCGGAGTTCCTAAACCGAGTGATGTGCCCACTCCGGCGACCATGCCGATGATATACAAAATATCAATGACTTTACCCGCTAATCCACTTTTTTGCTTGCCTAAAACATCGCAAACATCACTTGGTCTGATGACACTCCGTTTCCTGACAAAAAAGCTGTAACCAATTGCAGTTCCAATCACAACGTACATTGCGGTAGGGATAAGTCCCCAATGATACATCCCATATGATGCCGCCCAGCGTGAGGCTTCAACAGAAAAGGGTTTGGCTTCAAACGGCGGGGTTTGCATGTAGTAGTACCATTCAATGGTTGCCCAATAAATCAGTGCGGCACTCGAGGTTGAAGTAAAAATCATTCCTAACCATGTACTCGTTTTAAATTCCGGCTGACCTTCGCCAAACTTTTTATCTTTGAATCTGCCGAAAATTAAATACATGGCAATAAGGAAAAGAATAACTACATACCATTCAAAAGCCCAACCGAGTTTATCCGTGGTCCAACTCAGTGCTTTATTCGAAATATCATTTGCTGCTTTCGGATCCTTAATGATTAACCCACAAATAATTGCAATTAGTATTAATGGCGGCCAGAATATCACATGGTCAATTTTCATTTTTTTCTGTTCCAAAGCTTGTTACTCCCTTCACATAAATAATCTGATAGGCCTGCTCTGCGTGGTTGCCCTCTTCCCGCGGCTTTCCTGAATACCTCTTACGGGACTCAATGCCTGGTTTTCCACCTCCTTCAATGAAATAAACCGTGGAAAAATAATATACTTTTGGTTTCTCTGGTCAAAACATGATAGTGCAAAATCCATGCCAGGATTTCGACACTTTTCGTGTAAGATATAGTAAGTTTTCTAACCCTGCCATGCTTCAGATGTAGGTTTTAAGACATAAATGAGCAAAACGAAAACGAGAAATCTACTGTTGTTGTTAAAATTTTTTAACATGTAAAATGCTTTTGACGCGATTCACTGGGTTTTTATCGCCAGGATGAACGGATACGTAAAAATTTTTTTACAAAAAGTCTCCGGCCCGCGGATTTCATGAACCAAAGCAAAATAATAGTTATAAATACCTTCCCGCTTCAATGCAAAGACAGACCGGAAAATGCAAAAAAGCCCAGTATTCCTGAGCTTTCAGATTTATCATTTATTTGTTAATTCATAAAAAATTTTTTAATCTCTTTTTCTGTCCCACTCGTTATTAGTCATCTTCCATAATCCAAAATGAATCCAAAACCTTTTCGAGACCGGCATGATCCTTGATGTTACTGCATGGATGCCAGTGTCCCGGAAATATTTTTCTATAGTTTTTGCTGCTGAAGCGTTCGTCAATCAATAATATTGCACCGGTGTCGTTTTCACTTCGAATTACCCTGCCCGCTGCTTGCAAAACTTTGTTCATCCCGGGAAACATATAGGCATATTCAAATCCCCTGCCGTTTTTGGCATTAAAGTAATCCCTGATAATATTTTGCTGAATAGATTTCCCGGTTGTTTTTCTGCAAGATACGATGGGCTTTGGCTCCTTCCATCATTCTGTCTTTGAAAGCATATCTGCTGTCTATGTCGCCTGAGCGCATAATTAATTCGACCAATTGCCTTATTGGAAGTTTAATCATGGTTTGATTGATGCCTCCTGACTTTACAATAGAAGGGCATAAAGAAAGCCCAGGAAGTTATTGCAAAACTACTTCAGATAAGTCTCCGCAATGTTTTGCAACGGCCCCAAGGACTGCATTGTTAGATTTTTTCAATTATATTATACATTTAAGCAATATATAAATCTATGCAAAGTTTGATCCTGCAATACTGTACTGATTTCTAATTTTGCGTCTTCATATACTCGGGAAGTTCATTCATAATATTCGTTGGTTTGTTTTCATAGAGGACTGCCTTGCCGACGATGTAATCCGCAGCTTTTTCCAGACGGATGGAATGTTTTATCTGATCCAAAGCACCGGGCATTTCATCAATATGCTTGCGCTGGGTTTCATAATCCGCAATGAAATCCATGATTGACCCCGGCCGTTTCGTAATGGCTGACTTAATATCTTCTTCAGTGACCTCGGGTGAAACTTTCTCCGCAACGGCGGTAAGAAGCAGGTTCTTTTTCACTGTTCTTTCGGCCTGAGGGCGGACTTCTTTTTTAAGGTCGTCCATATTGCGTCCGGAGGATTTCAGGTAATTCTGCATGACCTGCGGCCCCATCTGCCGGCTGATCTGATTTATCTCGATCATGATCTGCTGCTGAATAATCTCTTCCGCAAGAGAAATCGTGTTTGCTTCGAGGAGTTGTTTCATCACAGCTTCTGTTCTGTTGAAATCCGTTTTATCCTTGGCCATTATCCCTAAAGACCGGCGGACTTCCTCTTGAAGCGCGTCAATAGACTCTACATGAAGCTTTTCAAGCAGTTTGGCGTCGTCGTTTTCGGCGCCATGCTGTTTGCGAAGGCCTTTCATCTGCTGAGCTATGTCCTCTTCGGTAACGATTACCGGCGTAAAAGAGGCTTCCAACCCTTCGAATTGCTTGAGTTCCAATTCCGGTTCAAGGGCAACGCGTACTTCCAGGACGCAGGGCTGCCCAGGCACAACCGTTTTCGGCATAATCTTCGGAAATGTCATGGGCTGGAGTCCCAGTTCCTTGAGAGCATTCACATAATACGAAGGCATAAGCTTTTCCAGCGCCTTGTTGGTTATTTTCTGAAGCTCAGGATATTGTTTTAACATCGCTTCGTTGCTCAGGAACGCGGATGCTGATTTTTGGTCTTCTGCGACAGTGTCTTTATTATATTCTTCGATTAAGGCTTTTTCAAAAGTCTTGGCATCAATATGGATCAAAAAGACCGCTTCGTCTTTATTATTTTTAAGCAGCGTTGCTGGCATAATTTCTCCTCCATATTTCTAATTGAAAAAAATATCAGGCATAATATTTTCAGCAATAAAGTGTATAATTCATGAAATCCCACTCCGGTGCTGGGCTGCGTCTCAGAAGAAATCCGCCTCCTCTGAAAGAATTTTGTTCCAATTTCCCTCCATGATATAATTTAAATAAAAGCTGATTAATATTCAATGCAAGTATTGTGCCAGGTCCAAGACAGTATATAACAGTATATATAAATATAAAAAATCAGCGAATACGCCCTATTGTCCGGATAAATTAGCGATGACCCTCTTTTCATTCTTTATAAGAAAAGTTTCATTTTGAAATAAATTCTTTTATTGAGAAACCGTCTTTCTATTTAACATGATGCCTTTTTTAAACCGGCTGGTCTCAATGTAATATTAATCAATCAATCGTATGGATAAAAGAATGAAATTTACTTTTGGTTCAATAAATAAGGAGGTTATCCCCATGACACATGAAGAAAGAATTCAACGAATTAACGAATTAGCGAAAAAGTCACGTTCTGAGGGTTTAACTCACGAAGAAGCTGAAGAGCAAAAAATCCTACGCCAGGAATACCTTGCGGTATTCAGGCAAAACTTCAAACAGCAATTAGATTCAATAAAATTTGTTGATAAACACGAACATGGACACGAGCATGAACATGAAAACTGTCACGGACATGGGCATGTCCATGGACATTGTGATTGTCACAAACATGGACATAAACATGAGCATTAACAATTATTCATTCTTGCACAAATTAACTCCATATATGGAAAAAGTCCAGCAATTGGACTTTTTTATCTACTATAGGTGTTTTATGTTATTGAAAGAAACGTAATAAATGCCGGACTTCAGGCTCGTCTATTTTAGAATATCCTGAATTATTTCGTTTATTAAGTTTGGAACGGTCTCAAAGGAATACCTGATCTCAGCTCGTTCATACTTTTTATGAGCATCCAGTCCGTAGGGGCCGATACAGATTACCGGAACATTAATATCACGTATATCTTGATATTCAACGTAGTGTTTGGTTCCCCAAGCAGGATTATTTGTACAGACTGCCTGGATTCCTTCTTCATCATCACTTAAAGCAACAAAACTCATATCGGAAATATAAGGAAAGAAATGACGGATCACAATAGGATTGGAATAGCTCGGCTGAATTTTAGCCACTGCCCCTTCCAGCGCATCAATGAGCCGTTGTTCCCGCTCGTCTTTTCCGGTGACCTCAATCCGCGGCGAATACAGGGAAGAGTAAAAGAGAATAATCACCGGGTTTTTGTCCTTCATAAATTTCCAGGCTTCCTCAACCACCCGGGCTGAATACATGCGGGTATCCAAGGTAGTATCGGCAAGAAGATCTTCGGAGAATTTCTTCATGTGTTTTGTATAAGCATCCCCGTTTTCTTCAATTAACAATTCGTGAAATTCCTCGTAGGTTAACACCTGAACCTTCCACGGTACAGATTGATAAGTTTCACCGCTGAGACGGCAATAACCCTTATAACGTTCCGTATAAGTATCCAGGGCTCTTTGAAAAGCAATTTCCGCGTGCCGCTTGAGCTTAGCTAAAACATCTTTGGGGCTCCAGGAATGAATGAAGAAGTTATAGTAGACATAAGCCGCGAGAGCTGTCTGGACAGTATAAGATGGTTTGAGGTCGGTCTGTTTAAGTGAAACCGGCGGAGCAGGCGTCTCCCCATAGGCCTTGTCGCAGAGGAGCGGGTTGTAGTTAATTTCCAGGGTCAATTCCGCCGCTAAAAGATTTGGATCAAATCCCTCAAAACAAGATCCTACGTGTGTTTCCTTCCCGGTTATAAAGAAAGACGGCAAAAGCTTACCAACCGATCCTTTGTATATATACCGGTTTTCGTCCCCCTCATACCGTGGAGAGACAAAATCGGCGTTAATGGCAGCGATATATTTGAAGCGATGGGCTTCTTTCCATTGCTTCAGTACTTTTAAGGCTGACAGAATACCGTGCGAACCATCTTCTTCATCACACTCCGCAATGAGCAGGAGGTTTCCGGCGAGAGTCTCAGGGTACTGAGAATAATGCTCCAGTAAATAAAGATGGCTGGCTAAACCGCCTTTCATGTCCAAAACACCCCGGCCAAACAGCCATTCCCCCGAGGCCGCATGCCGCTTGACCGGTTCAGGATTTTTATCCGATGAATAAGCAGTGTTTAGCGCATCCGGATTACAGGCGTCTTCTTTCAATTGGGCATAATCCTCAATACCAACCGTATCAAAATGCCCCATTAAAATAATTGTCTCATCTGACCTCTTTTTTGTCCCTTTGACGAAAGCAAGTACGTTATAACGTTCTACCTCATCATTCACTGTACGAGACAAGAGCAAATGACCAGGGTTGGCAGCAAAATACGGAAGCGCTTCCAACCTTCGATAAATGCGAATTGCCATCTCTTTTTCGCCCGGGGTATTCACAACACTTTTAACCCTGACCAATTCTTTTGTGATGCTCAATACATCCTCAAGGCAATGCAGCATACGCATTTTCCTCCCCAGGTTAGATTCATCATGACGGATGATATATCAATCTTTGTTCCTCCGCCAATTTTAATCCAAACCAGAGATCGTTACAAGTGAAATCTCCTGCAGAAAACGTGGCAAGGGAATGCATACTAAAGTTTTTCTGCAGCAATGGCAGCCATCTTACTTCTTTCACCCTGCACCAATCTAACTTGACCGTAGAAAGGCTCTCCACTCAACCGGTATGCGACATGAGTCATGCCATTGCTCTCTCTATCAAGGTAAGGATGGTCGATTTGATCCGGGTCTCCACAAAGAACAACCTTAGTACCTTCGCCTGCACGGGTTATAATGGTCTTCATCTCATGTGCAGATAAATTCTGTGCTTCATCTATAATAATGAATTGATTGGGAATACTGCGTCCCCGGATATATGTCAACACTTCAATCTCTAATTGCCTTTTCTTCTTTAACAAATCCACTGCACTATCTACTATGGTATCCTTAATCCTGTCTTTATCCCGTTTAGGGTTTAACAATAGTTCAAGATTATCATAAATAGGCTGCATGTATGGCCGTATTTTATCATCTTTTTCCCCTGGCAAGTAGCCAATATCCTTTCCAAAAGGAATTACCGGACGCGCACAGAGGATTCTTGTATAAATTCCGTTATTGATTGTTTGTTCCAGACCGCTTGCCAGGGCAAGCAAGGTTTTGCCCGTTCCTGCCGGTCCCATCAGATTGACTAAACTTATTTCCGGATTATTCAGCATGGTTAGTGCCCAGCTTTGTTCCAGATTTTTGGGAACTATTCCCCATGTTTGTTCCTTATGTTCACAAGTATACAGCAATCGTTTACCTGTAGCCGATGCCAAAAGGGGCAGGGATGAGTTGTCATCCAGTAATCCCTTTATACAGGCATTTGGCGAAAAACTCTTACTTGATTCTATGAAACCCTTGCTAAACAATTCGTTTATATCCGTGTCTTTTAAAGAAACCGTCCGGATTTCCTGCTCGGCCGGCGGCAATGTTACTTTATCGCTATAATAGTCCTCTGTTAATAAGCCTACCGCATCTGCTTTAACACGCATTGTGATGTCTTTTGTTACCAGAATAACCTGGCGTTCTTCTGACCGTGTTAAATTGAGCGTAACATTAAGGATACGATTATCAATCAAAGAGCTATCCGAAGCGATTGGCAGCTGCTCGGGGGTCATATGGTTTAATTCAATTCTGACTACACCATCCCCGCCCGTTTTGATACCCTCAGAGAGTCTTCCCTGCATCCGAAGCTGATCTAGGTTTCCCATAATTTCACGAACAGCCTGACCGATATTATTCATCAGTCTTTTCTTTGATGATAATTCTTCCAACACGGCATATGGAATAACTACTTCATTATCTTGAAATTGAAAAAGGGCACTTGGATCATGAAGCAATACACTGGAATCCAGCACATATATTTTTTGCAATTTATTATCCCCTTTATTATTTAGACCTTATATTCAGTGTTTTTATCCTGTGAAAGATATGCCTTTATAAGCAGATACATCTCATCAAAAGATACTTCACCATAGGTTATACTGTACATAGTCCCATCTCACTTTACTAAATTCTTATTTACAAATAATCTATTAACTTTTTGGCAAAAAAGGCTATAACCCAAATCATTAAAGTTGCATAAAGTTTTTTCTACAATGTCAAGTTAAGATATTTAAAGTAAACCAAATAAATTTAGAGAAAACAGCAGATATTCCTGATTATTCCTGTAAAAGTATAAAAAAATTCCTTATAATTAGAGTTAGG
>JAAYUV010000092.1 GCA_012517475.1 Peptococcaceae bacterium
CCTAACTCTAATTATAAGGAATTTTTTTATACTTTTACAGGAATAATCAGGAATATCTGCTGTTTTCTCTAAATTTATTTGGTTTACTTTAAATATCTTAACTTGACATTGTAGAAAAAACTTTATGCAACTTTAATGATATTTTCTAAATGATTCAATTTCTTCTTCAGCAGCTTCCCGCTTATCACCTGCAGTACCAATCAGTTTTAGGCCTGAAGGCTTCCCAAATCTATTCTTGTATAATGATTTCATCCAAAATAATTTACCTGTATTAACAAAAAGGATACAAACATTGTTATTCAAATCTATATTCTTTGATAATGTTCCGGCAAAAATATCAAAGAAAAAGCCTGAAAAATCGTCTTTTAAAATCAATGACCCAATAGGGGAAACGTTTGGTTTGCCATTAGCGTCTACCGTTGCGATAGAACAATGCATTGAAGTTTTTAAAGCTTCAGCGTAATATCCCATTATTTTAACCCATTTATCCTCAGTAATTTCCATAATATCCTCCAATATTTTATTCTTTAAAACTGATATCTGATCCGTATCCACTTACCAATTATCCTTCGAAAAATAGATTATAAATATTTGATGCCATGAAGTTCAATTCATTAATTCATTCCCGGTTGTTCGGCTTGTTTGCGGATCTCTCTTAGCATGTATTTCCTTACTAAACCACTCCCGGGCTTAATAATAAACCAATATATTTTAAACTTTCTTAATGTATTCTTACTAGTACACGAGATTCGAGTTTCAGTAGTCAGAATATATTGGTCAGTTGTTTTTTCTTCTATATAAAAATTCCATGCCACCCTGGCGACATCCATACTCTGAGGAGTAAGAAAGTTCTCCCTACTTATCTTATTTAATGCATTTTCCGAACCAAAGCGAGTCCAAAATCTGCCTTCCAGACCTATAACTATTTCCTTCGGATACATTTCCTCCAGTATTTCAAAACCAACCTTTGTCAAATCCACAATGGTAAATTTAGGGATTCCCCTGATTTTAAATAGCATGTGGATTATAAAGCTCTTCATAAAGTCAGTTGAAAGTATTGCCGAATAAATTTTTTCAGCAGAAGCATTAATTACTATTTCATGTTTTTCGGAAAATTGGTAATCAGACATATATTTATCGATTAACACTTTTCTCACCCCAAGAAAATTATTTTAATCATAATTCCTTAATCTTTTATGTTTAGAATGATCTTTCCGTTCTCAAAGCAAATCAGGCGGTTATACTTTCTCACCGCAATACTGGCATTATCTTTAAATAAATTCCCTGTACGATATACAGAAAGCAGTAGCCCTATAAGAAAAATATTCACAATTAAAGCCCGCCCTCCATAAGAAAGTAATGGTAATGAGAGAGGAGTAAAAATCATAAAGCCAAAATTCCAACTCAAATATAGGATACATTCTATTGTGATTGTTAAAGTAATTGCCAAAGATGATAAAAAACCAAGGACACTGTGCTGCCTCATGCAAATATTTAATGCATACTTAAAAAAGATAACAAAGATTGCCAGTAAAACAATTAAAACAATCCATCCAAATCTGTAAATCAAATAAGTAAGTAAAAAATCAGTGTGTGCTTCAGGCAAAATAGGCAATCCTGTATAGTTTCCGTAACCACTTACCGGCGCATTTACCGGCAGGCCTTTTCCTAAAAACTGCGAATTTGCCAGCAATTGCTTAACTATAGTCTTTATGAATTCAGATCCTGTAAACTCAGATAATGGATTCAAAACAATCTGTAATCGCTTATCTCCGTTTAACTCAAAATTCGTAAAATACGGTATTGCCCAGACAAAGAAGGTCGGGATGTAGATAATAGACAATGCATACAATTTATTGACACCAAACCAGCCTTTAATAATAGCAGCTGTTAATACAATAAGACAGGAAATACAAAGCAAAAAATAGAAAGTTAAACTTGGCACAAGCCTTGATATACAAGCAGGAGCAAATAAAGATGCCCCGCAGAGAATTATTCCTACATAACCTTTACTCCTCATAGAATAAATAAACCCTGCAAAAGCAGTTGGAAACAGCAGTACCGGATAAATAGAATAAAGCGCATTTCCTTGAGTAAATAAAAAAGAACCGATTGCCAGGATACTTAGTCCTAAAAATATAATCTTCGGATACTTCCCAATTATCGTGAAGTCTAAATAATAGGCAGTAAGCAAAACTAAGATTGCTAAAGCCGTCCAAACAACCTGTTTTGTGAACAGTTCTTTTCCGTTTGGAATATCTTGACCTACAAGAAATTGAATAGAAAGTCCCAAAAGAAGCAAAAAAATTGTCATGATCAGCATCGGCCAATCCGGCCGGGACCTATGGGTACGGTCAAGCTGTTCACCTACAATAACAGGATCTCCCATTTCAGCTATAGCCATCTCTGTTGCAGTGTCTTCATCATGCCCGTCATCAATAAAGGCATCTCTTTGGTCAGTTATATGGTTTCTAATCTCTTCTATTACCGACAAATGGGCCTTTTTCCACCGTATCTGTTGCCGCACTATTTCCAAATAATCGTTAATTTTTTCAGATTCCTGCAAAACTTACACCTCCTAAAATACTATTAACAGCAGAGGAATAAGTTCTCCATTCTTCAGTTTTCTCATGCAAGTATTTTTGTCCTTTTTTGGTTATCTTATAGTACTTTCGCACCCTGGAATTATCCATTGTTTTTTCATAAGAAGTGAGAAAATCCTTTTGTTCCAAAGAATGAAGCAGCGGATATAATGTGCCGGCTTTTAATTCAAAAACATTCTTTGATTTTTTACTCAGTTCCTCAATCATTTGGTAGCCATACATATCCGATTCATTAAGCAGCTTTAGAATAAGCAACGTTGTACTTCCGGTTAACAAACTTTTGTCAATTACCATTCTTATTCCCTCCAATATATAGATAGTCTATATATAGAGTATATCGATTATCTATATATGTCAATAAGTATTAAATAATGTTCTAACGCCGGAAGTATTTCTGCTTGCAGATATGTTGCCTTTAATATCATAGCCCGATCCATTAGCTCATCTGTATCGTCTGTAACAGACAGAACCCTTTACGCCTAAAATAAAAACCTGGAAAACCAGGTTCATACAAAGGGAGGAGTAATTTGAATTATTAATATCATTGCATATAAAGCTTAATAATAAATGAGAGCCACCGGAGATTTTTTTACCGATGCTCTCATTTTCTTTTATTCACTTATCATTCTGATTTTTTCCTTTAATAAAGTCATGGGAGACGACGGCCAGGAACGATGCCACAAAAGCATTGAATATGGCCAGCCCTACCGTCTCAAATGATAATTTATTGAGGACTGCAAACACCCACATATTGATGGCAAAAGCTATGAAAACCGCAAGAAAAGGCACAAATATTGCCGGAGGTTTTTTTCTGAATATCATGCTATATAGTGTTTTAAACGGATATTTCAGGAAATAAGTGATAAGGTACGTCATAATAACCAGGCCAGGAAGTGTTGAAAGGTATTCCGCTGTCACCAATGTTTGAGGCAGCACCGTCGAATCAGGCAACATCTTCTCCCCCCCTTTTCCCTAATACTCGCATTTTCTAAAGTGTATTGGCATACTTGGCCGCTAAAGCTGCCGTATCTTCGGCATTTTCACCGCAACAATTCGTGGTATTCGGATTATCGTGATATTCAGCGCCGCCAATGATAACAGGATGCTTCACAATGCCATTTTTCACATCGGGATGAATATTGGTATTTACTCCATCTCGGCAATACATAGCACAATTCCCCAGTTTCCTGGATACGATTCTTGCGCTGGAATAGTCCCTGTCAGTAAAATAAATAACGGCATGCTCCACAATGTCATCCTCCTTTAACCATAATCCGGCATCCGGTTGCACGGTGTCCCTGTCAATTTCAATACCTTTCAGGGTAATTCCATTTTGATATTGATAGATATGTGCGGGGAATTTTTGTCCGTATGACCAGGCATAGGTCTGATAGTATTTATCGGGCGGATAGGATGAACCCTTTAAGGCTGACAAAACCCTGTACGATCCATAGGCGCCAATTAAATACTGACCCGCCATACCGTCTGCTAATCCTCTGAAATAATCGATGATTGCAGGCATATCTTCTGTTTGCGCATCATAATCGACGGTAAAGTATATGGCTATACCTTGAGGAACTCCAAGATATTGAGCTTCTTCGATGGCTGACCTGGCATCTGAAACCCCTTTATCATATTTAAAATAGCCTGAATAAGTCGGATTCGATTCCCAAATTAAAAATATACCTACACCGATATTGAGTATGGCCTGAGCTTCTTCCGGAGCAATCGTTTTACTCCATTTTTGCTTTTTATACCCCAGATACCTTCCAACAGCGGAAATACCGCTGTTTTGCAAAGCGGAAGCCTTATTGCCGGTAAGTCTCGTCGAACAATCAATTCCTTCCACAACTTTATTTCCTTTCTAAAAGGTATAACTGTTTTATTATATGGACTAACATCTTAGGTGGTTAAAAAGAAAACACCGCCATCATTTGCAGTGTTATTTGCGGTGTTATGATTTGTCTGATGCCATTTAGCCTCATGCTGAATAAAATAACAATGAGGTGGTTACAATGGCTTATTCTATCGTCGTTTCTCTGGGCAAGCGCCAACTTTACTTATTGGATGATAGAAAGGTTATCAAAACATATCCTGTTGGTATTGGCAAGATTTTAACAGAGACTCCATCGGGAACATTCAGGATCATCAATAAAGCCCCAAATCCCGGGGGACCATTTGGAGCCATGTGGATGGGATTAAACAAACCCCACTACGGCATTCATGGTACAAACGATCCTCAATCAATCGGTAAGCAAGTATCACATGGATGTATTCGAATGTACAACCCGGATGTCTTAGAGCTTTCACGAATCGTGCCGGTTGGGACAACCGTTACGATCAGACCTGTCTAACCAATTCTATGCCACAATCTCAATTTATTTACATCAAACAAAGTACGGTTCAATTAACCCTTATCTGGCAATAATCTATTCCAGAGGTGATTGAATTGAACAGTATTATCGGTTTGATTATCCTGTTTCTTACCATCTTAATCATGGACAAAATAATGGGATGGTACAAATTAAGATTTGAAAGAATTCGAACCCAGCTGGATGTCCTGAAGGTTGTTTCTAAACATGAGTGTTTCGGAAAGTTTAAAGATTCAGCGCAATTTGAAAGATGGACAGCAAAGCTTTTAGCCCTAAAAGGTTTCAGAATTGTTGAGATCATGCAATCTCACAAGGATAGCGGAAAAGATATGATTGTACGCAATGAGTTCGGTCAGGTAGTCTATGTGGAATGCAAGCTGGCTGATCCGGAAAACTGGGATACCCCGGTAGACTGCACAGTTGCCCGGAAACTAGTTGGAGCCATGGTTGGAGACGGAATAAAGAACGGACTCATTATAACAACCTCAATATTCAGTGAAGAAGCAAAAGATTATTTGCATAAAGTGAATCATGCCGGTTTTCAGGTCAAATATCTCGAGGGTGATGCTCTTATCCGGGAGATTTATGATTTACGAGAAGTAAAACTTCCGGAAATCCTGGAAAACTTAGGAATTAAATTGCGAAAATAATATTTAAAAACAAACTTCAATAAACAGCGACCACCAAAACAGCACTTACGGCTACTTTCATTAATCCCTTCTCAAAATAAGCCATAATTAGGGCAGTAAGTGTCCCGGCAAGAGAGGAATACAAATTTCCGGTTGAATAAAAAATGCTCGGAAAGGTCATTGTTTAATATTATTTGCCTTATGTTTTGAAGGTTCTGTCTCCGAGCGTGAAGCGAGATAAACCCCTAAAATAATTACTCCGGCACTAAAAGCTTTAAACCAACTAAAGATCTCCCCCAGAAAAACAATAGACTCTATGATCACAAAAGCAGGTACGATATTAATGAAAATAGCAGCTCGTGCTGCGCCGATATGCTGAATCCCGATGAGTTGGATGCCATATCCGATGATTGAAGCAAAGAGAGACATATATAGAATAGAAAGCCAGGCTCCGCCAGAAGCAGATAACCAGTTTTGCCAAGGGGCTTCCAACAGTACCAAAGGAAAAGATACCACCGTGCAAGTAAAAAACGTATAAGCAGTAACCTTAAGCGGCTCCAGTTGGTATTTTTGCATAAACACCCGGCTGATCACTGCGTAACTAGCCCAAAACCAGACCGCAGTAAACATAATGAGATCGCCAAAGTTAAAGCGCAAGCTTCTTAAAGCTTGCCAATCCCCATTTGTTACGATAAAAAAGACTCCCGTGAAGGAAAGTAAAATTCCTAATGCTCGCATAGGAGTTAATTTCTCACGCAAAAACACAATTGCCAAAAAAGTTGTAACCATGGGATTCGTTGCCCCAATCAAGGATGCATTGACTGCCTGCGTGTACCGAAGCGCGGTAAAAAAGAAAACATGATACCCAAACGTTCCAATCAGTCCAAGAATACCCAGAGGGAGCCACTCCTTACGTTTAGGGATCCAGTCCTCGGGATGCTTCAGATAGAGAATAGTAAAAATTACCGGCAGAGTAAATAAGAATCGCAGAAAGGTTAAAGAAATCGGAGAAAACTCCCGAATAGATATCTTACCTGTGATAAATGCACCTGACCAGACAACTGTTGCTAAGAGCATCAGTATATAAACATGCCGCTTTTGCATGTAGACACCTTCTTAATACTTTATATTAACCGAGATACATTATTTCTCTATTTAAATTGTTTTTCCTTTTTATCAATTCCTGTTAAGCCCATAGTAAAAGAGAAGAGATTCCTCTCTTCCCTTTTTGGTTTAATGATTGGATTAACCCTTTAGTGATTGAAACTTGTGTATCCCTGGTTCTGAGGCTGCTGGAAATTCTGAAAAGGATTCGCCGCATTTTGATTCTGCTGGCCGCCGCTCATCTGCTGCGAAATATTACCGGTAGCCTGGCTCTGTTGGTTCATCTGATTTAACTGTTTTTGAGTCTGATCAATTAATTTACTCATCTGTACAAGCATTTCATGGGATTGAAGCACCTGATAGGCCTGGTTTAATGAGTTAACAGCATTTTGAATGGATTGTCTGAGCTGCTGATGAGATTGCTGTTCCTGTTTTTGGGTTTGATCTTTAAAATTCTGGATCTGATTTTGCAGCTGTGAATAAGCTTGCTGGTTTTGCTGCATAAGCTGGCTCTGATTCTGTCCGCCAGGAGAAACGGTACTAACGGTATTCAATGTAAACTGTTTTATCTGATTAAGTGTTGATTCCATTTCATTTAAATGACTTTTCACATCACCTATTTCCATACTAATTTCCATATCAGTTGCTTTAGATTTTGCTTGTTCCAAAATTTTTTTGTTTTTGCTGTCCATAGCAATCCTCCTTAAAATATATTGAAGTATTATTGTAATCCCTTGATTATTTTTTCCCGATCGTTTTTGAATATGTGTGGTTGTTTCTTCTTGCTTGTACAATGAATAATTTTTAATAGAATAATTTTTAATAAAAAAAACCGGGAAATTCCGGCTTCAGTTCATGATATGTTTTTATTTTTTTATTCTGCTTAATATTAAAACTGCTATTAAAATCATTATCCCTCCAAACAAGTTATACCAGTAAACCTTCTCTTGAAGAAAAACTACAGCAGCAATGATTGTCACAACTGGCTCTAAAGTGGAAATCGTTGATGTACTGGTCGGTCCGATACGCTCTACCCCCATAAAAAAAGTTATTAACGCAATAACAGTACTTATGACAGCAATTAGAATAATATAAATAATTCCTTCCTGAGTTTGCGGAAGATGAATTCCTTGAATAGCGTTAATAATGCCAAAAACAACCCCGGCAGAAAGCATAATAACTGTTGAAGATGAAATAATGTTTCCTTTTGGAATGATGACACTCCCTGCAATAATATAAACGGAATCATTAAAGTTGCATAAAGTTTTTTCTACAATGTCAAGTTAAGATATTTAAAGTAAACCAAATAAATTTAGAGAAAACAGCAGATATTCCTGATTATTCCTGTAAAAGTATAAAAAAATTCCTTATAATTAGAGTTAGG
>JAAYUV010000058.1 GCA_012517475.1 Peptococcaceae bacterium
CAGGCTCTGCTCCATTTGAGACACTCCCTTTCTATCTAAGTGTCTCCCTCAGACTCTTTTGGTGACACTAGACACTTTGGGATATTTTCTCATTCTGCCGCTTCTCTGACAATCCGCTGCTTTAGTTTACGCTTACGGTATTAGATTGAAAAAGGCTGTTCTCAGTCTTATTTTTTTTGAGGATTATCCTTCAGAATTTCCTTTGTGAATATCCACGATTGACCCTTTAAATCCCTGCCCCGAATAACGACCTGGTGGTTCTTTACCTCGACGTATAATCCTCTGACGAGAGGTTCGCGCGTTCTGCCCCCTTTGCCATCCGGAACGATCGTGTAATGAACTGCCCCGGTATGAACTGCCGTGAACACTTGCTCCGAACTGACACTTGCCGCATCGAGCGGGGCATGTGTGTGCGAGGTAAATAAGATGACCTCCGGATATTGGGACAATATATCTCTGACTTCTTTGGCCTGATCCGATCCAATCCAGCCCCTGCTGCTGTCTGAATTTAGATGTTGGTGCAAAAAGACAAAAATGGGTTTGCCCTTTTCGTATTTTTCTGCAAGTTTCTCCTTTAGCCAATTTTGCTGGTTTTTTGAGATATAAGCCCTTATTGAATCTAAAGTTTCAGAGTTTCCATCCTCGGAGCCTAAAGATATAAAATAATACCCATTAAGCCAAGTATCATGATAGACCTTTTCTTCTTTGGCAAATTCTAAATACCGGTTCATAAAGGTTGTTACATCTTCCGGGCTATTCACTTTCACTTCATAATCAAAGAACTCATGATTCCCGATATTTTTGATGATTACCGGAGGGAGGAACGCTTTATTTTTATCCAGCGTTTTTTTGATTGCATCATACTGCTTGGTTAATCCTTGATCAACGGTATCCCCATTAAATATAAGCGCATTCATTCCCGGGTTTATGGTGTAAAAGTCCCTAATAGCAATTTGTAAACTGTCAGTATTTCCATGAATATCCCCCAGTACGCCAAAGGACAGATCAACAGCCGGGACATTAGCAGCTGCCGGTTGGTTCTGGGTATTTACTGGCGGTTTCTGAATATCTGAAGACTGTTCCTGAAGAAGCACCGTCCCGATTCCAAGGAGCAATATAAGAGCGACTGCCAGGCCTAAAATTTTTCATTATGATTGGGTGTCCTCCCTTCATAACCTGCCAAAGTTAATTGAAGATTATCGAAAGCCCTGATTTTTAAAATAATCACTTCGTATAATCAAATCGGAAATATCCATCCCCTTAATGAGGAATGCCTTTTCGGAATCGTTCGCGGCAGTTCCAATAAACTCTCTGTTTGCTAAGACGGCAAAATTTTTCTTCGTATTAAGAAGATTCCGTCCTAAAGCCGTTTTTTTATAACTTTGATCCAGATCGAACAAATAAGCTAAGGTCGGCATGATATCTATTTGTCCTCCTATAACATCAAACACTTGCCCCTTTAAACTTTTACTATAAATTATAAAGGGAACTTTTTTACTGTAATCTAACCACCACATTTCACCGGGCTCAAGTTGTTGGACTTCATAGTTATAGTACTTATGAACCCCGGTATGATCCCCGTAAATGACCACGACAGTATTATCCAGCAGTTTACTCATTTCAAGCTTTTCTAAGAAATGTCCGATTTCCTGGTCCGTATAGCGAATACACTGAAAATACCCTCCAAGCTTCGAATTTTTTATTGGATCTTCTAGAGTTAAACGCTGATATTGCGCCGGTAAGTCAAACGGACTATGACTTGAGAGGGTTACCATAAAGGTATAGAAGGGTTCTTTTTCTTCTGTCAATAACGATGCGACCTGGGAAAAATAACTTCCGTCGCTTAGCCCGAGTCCTATCTTTTCATCCTGGTTAAATCTGGATACATCGATCGTCTTGTTAAAACCAATATAATCAAGGGCTTGCATCCAATTCCAATAAGTCCCTTTTTCCGGGTGGATTCCCAGAGTAGTATACCCTTTTTTCTTCATAAGATTTGGCAATGAGTTATACGTATTCGTTGGGAAACGGAAAAAAGTTGAACCAATCCTTACAGGGTATACCGAGGTATTGATGAGTAAATCTCCGTCCGAGCTGTTTCCGTCATTTACCTGTTCATACGTATTTGGAAAGTAAAAGCTGTTTTTCAATAATCTATTTAAGTTTGGGGTGATTTCCTGACCATTAATTTTTTGGTTTATCACGAAGTTTTCTAAAGATTCTACTTGGATGACAATAAGATTTTTTCCCTTGAAAATGCCCTTAAACTGATTATTCGGGAGACGTTCTTCCTTCTGGCTGAGCCACTGTCTGATGTCCTTAATCTCATCGGGCATTAGTTCATAGGATTGATTTTCTATATAATAGTTATAAAGATCGTACAAATGATATCCTACCGGCGAAAGATCCGTCATTGTCTGGTTAGGTACCCAGTCAACACAAAACAGCAGGT
This sequence comes from Peptococcaceae bacterium, assembly GCA_012517475.1. Taxonomy (GTDB): domain Bacteria; phylum Bacillota; class Desulfitobacteriia; order Desulfitobacteriales; family Syntrophobotulaceae; genus Dichloromethanomonas. Next base: position 2,453 of record JAAYUV010000058.1, read on the forward strand.
CTTCTTCGGGATTCTGTATATCCATTATATAATGCTCATAGTAAATTGCTGAGATTGATAAGGTAAAAAGAACCAAAAAAACCAAGACACTTCTCTTCCCCGCCCGATAGTAATTTGCTGCTTTTTTACCGGCTAAGAGAAAGACGATAATATCTAAGATAAATAAAGCATCTATCGGCCGGAGCATCGAAATAACGCTTCCCATTAAATTATCCAGATTCGTGGTTTGGCTCATCAAGTATGGAGAGAGGAAACTTCCAAAACCGCGAAAATACATTAAATCTCCAATCATTAACACGGATAGGATTACATCAAAAAAGAATAAATACCAAAAATGCAATCTTCCCTTAAGTAAATAGGAAAAGCTTAAAAAACCAACTAAAAAAGCGGAATAAATAACAATGGAGGGAGGGGAATAGAAGCTATAAAATCCCTTGATATAACTAAAGCTGGATGCGTTATCATTATTTGCAATGCCTATAAACAAAAAGGATTTTAAAACAAGTATAATGAGAAAAGCAAAAAATATAAAATCTTTTCCGAAAAAGAGTACCTCAGATAATACTTTTTCTGATGATAATGTCTTTTTATTTAAAGAAATTTCCTGAGTGTTCATTACGCTGGTTTTATTCATACTTAGGTTTTCACTGGGTTCCGGCAAACAATATCATCCCTTTTCATTAATGCGGAGAGTTCTCACAATGTATCATAAAAGATCGTACTGCTTATTTCAATATTAAACTTTTAAACTTATTTTTAATTAATCTGCCATAAATTAAATATTTATTCAAAATGTTTCCAATCAGAGTATTTATAACTAAAATAAAAAGGAGCCTTTAAATAAAACCCCTTCTATTATTATTTGAATTTTTTTCTTCAAGGAATTGATCAAGTCTAATTTATCATTAAAGTTGCATAAAGTTTTTTCTACAATGTCAAGTTAAGATATTTAAAGTAAACCAAATAAATTTAGAGAAAACAGCAGATATTCCTGATTATTCCTGTAAAAGTATAAAAAAATTCCTTATAATTAGAGTTAGG
>JAAYUV010000101.1 GCA_012517475.1 Peptococcaceae bacterium
TATCCATTTGGATTACTACCTCCTATTTTAATGCGGCTGCCAAACCTGCACTATTTTATCAAAATCGGAGGTAGTCTTTCTACTCATAGCTAAAGCTCTTTGGAACCACCTGCATAGCAGGTGGTTTTCGTTAGACAAAAAGGAAAGGCGCCTCCACTTGAAGCGCCTTTTCGGTCAGGGTTTAGATACTGTCCCATTTCAATTTCCGGGAAATCCTCCCATATTAAATTACACTGATTACAGCGGCTTCACATTCACCTTCGTCCCGCCGTTTTGGTGTGTCAGCTGAATATATACAGCACCGTCGTCGGAAAGATAATTTTCCTGGCCTGAGATCTTTTTGGTTTTTAACTCTCCGCCAGTGATAATATAGGCGGTGTTATTTTCAAAAATTGTTATTTTGCCGCTGGAGTCGATACCTATTTGCCCCTTGGAATAGGGGATGTCACCTTTCCATGTCGGGTACAATTCAATCTGCCTGTCTTTTTCAGAACTGTCTTTGCAGGTAAGGACCTGAACCAGACGGTTATTCTTGATTTCTCCGACATAGAAGTTTCCCGCCCGGTCTCCTAAAATATAATAATCGTTGTCTGACGAGACGGTCTTGCGCTTGATGCCGCTGTCAATCGCCAAAATTTGTTTGCCCTTGGCGGTTTTGCTTTCAAAATACAGCGTACCATTGCGGTCGGATGCCGTGATATTCATAATGGTTTCATCCGCCCGCTGTAAAACCGTGATGTCCTGCATAATATCGATTTGAATCAGTTTCACCGAAGTTCCGCTTTGGACCAGGAGATAAATCATGTTGGTATAGGTAGAGGAAGCAATCCGGGTAATTTTGCCCCCGGCGGGGAAGTCCGAAACCGTCATATTTTGGCGTTCATCCGGTTTTGTATCCTCAGAACTGTTGGGAAGCTCAAGCGAATGAAGTTCGGTGATTTGCGGCTGATAGGTTTGGGTTTCTTTGGCTTTTCCCTGGGCAGTTCCAGCCGCTTCCTTCGCTGCGGCAGGATCCTTTGTAACGGCAGGACTTTTTGCCGCGTTAGGATCTTCCAACTGCTGCTGCGGACTTTTTGGCGTTGTGGTCTGAGGGGCAGCAGCCGTTGTATTCGATTTGGGATTTTTCTTGGCAAAGAAATAGATCAGGGTATTGCGGTCCGGCAGCCAGTGATAGTTCAGAACACCCATACTTGCGTCACTTCCGGATTCGCGGCTTTTGGTAAAGACGACTTTATTCTGCTTTAAGTTAAATACCTTAAAAGTACCGTTAGACATATAAGCCAAATAGTCTTTGGCATAAGAAATTTGAATATTCTCCGGGCTGGTATCCGGCAAGACAGATTCGTATGTCGCCGTAATGGTCTTCTGGTTAGAGGTGGGGGTCATCACTTTGGCAACCGCCTGATTAAAGACATAATAAAAACCGAATTGCAGGATTAAAGAAACCAAGGTCCAAACGCCAAGGGTACGCAGTAGTTTCAGCTTACGGTTTCTTTTTAGTTCTGTTCTATTTTCATTTTCATGTTTTATTCTTTTACGCACTGGTTTCTCCCTCGATGCCGGTTATTATTTTCCTTTGGGCATGACTACAAATGCTGTGGGAATATACCGCTCGCCAAAAAGATCACAAACGCGGTTAATTACCTTGCCCTGATAAACAAGGGTGGTGGAAGAACCCCCATCCAGATTGACCGCGGTTACCGCATGATAGTTGATAAAGACATCCATCAGACTGCGGAGAGTCGCGCCGATACTCCAGGTAGGAAGGCGCCCGTCAATGGTTACCAGAATGATCGTCCCGTCGGCTGTTTGCCCGATTGCGCTGCGCGGGTTAATTCCCCAGCCGCCTGAGCCTTTGACAACCGGCTTTCCATCTACGACGAGATCCGGAAAGAAGGAGACCCCTTCCATAATCCCTTTGGCCAAAACCTGATCGGGAGTCAGGTCATCCACAATCAATTTTCCTTGTTTATCTAAGCCAATAAAGTGTGTTTTCTCATTTCCTATGTTATTGTGGATGATTTCACCGTTGTGTACGGTTAAGCCGTCAGGAAAAGCCCCGTTTCCCTTGCCGCTGGGATCATAAAACCCGCCGGCATTGATCCCGGCCACAGCTCCTGTGTCTCTTACCAAATCACTGACCCGCTCACCGACAACCCCGATTTCTTTCGTCACCGCTAATTTGACTTGTTTGGGGTCCTTGATCAGCATAACTTTGCCTTTGAAACCCTGGCCCTGAATGTCCTCAATGATGATTCCGTTTGTATTGTCAATAATCTTATTGCCGGAATTGATTTGCTCCCCGCCGGCAATGACTTGGCTCTCGGAATTCATGATTTCGTCGATTTTTTCCTGAGAAAGAAAAGCCCGGGCAACCTGAGGGTGGCGGGAAGTCGCAATGGACCCGACCGCTAAAGATTTGAGATTATCAAACGGTCCCCAGAAAACAATAAAGGGAGCTAAGATAGCCCCAATAAAAAAGTTATAGGCCACAAATGCTAAAACTTTTTTATACTTCACCTTGCGCTTCATAAATCTCTTCTCCTGCTATTACGATCTTTTGTCTGATTTTTATATTTTTAAATGAAATATGATGAACATTATCATTATATTCGGTAAGAGAGGGAATAATCAATAACCTATGTATAGGAACTAAATGTAAAAATATGATTAAGAAAAGTTTCCAGCTACCCCAAAAAATACCGGCAGTTGTCCGAAAAGAATAACAGAAGCAAAAAACGCTTCAGCCGTACAGCGATTTAGTAAAAACAAAATCCAAAAGAACAGCGAAAGCGGGAACAGTCAACCTTCGGAACTGCCGCAAGCACCACAAACGAATCAAAAACTCAATGAGGCGGATGCCTCCGTTCAGCCCAATCCAACTCCTGATCTAAGTCAGCCCAGCCTGAATTCCGGGTCCGGCACCCCCAGTCCAAGTCCTGATTCGGGTGTGCCCAGTTCAAGTCCGACAAGCCCAAGCCCGTCAGGTCCAAGTCCAACAAGCCCAGGCCCGACAAGTCCGAGTTCAGGTCCAGGTCCGGGGGCTCCAAGATAACTTAAAAACATTGAACCAAATTCAGGCAAAAGTGTTTGCATAAACTCTTTTGCCTTTATAACATCTGGAATGATCAACCCTTGAAATCAACCCTCCACTTTAGCACGAGACTTTTAACTGGCGGCAGATAATCCTAATAGGTACACGTGATGGTTTGCGCCCCCGTTCCGGCTGCGTCCAGAGCCACATATATCGTATCCGTTGTGCCTGCACTGCCTGAACCTTTCACATAATCCAGAACAATTTTTCCCGTACTGTCCGCTATCACCGGGACATACCCGCCGCCATTCTCCAGGGTGGTTTGGCTTAAGCCATTGGACCAGGTTGCCTTCCCGCCTGTGGCGGCCGAGCTGACCAGTCTGGCATAAACCACGTTGTATTTGGACCTAGCACCGCCAGTAGTCAAGACTGTGAAGACTGCTTGACCCGAGCCGCCTAGGGTAGCACTTGCCGCAGTGACGCTGGCTGGCGGTAAATTATTATAATGGTACTCGGATTTAACAGCCTTAGAATCATTGGCAACGGGTGAAACCCAGAGATACTCAAAGCCGTCGTCGGAAACGCCGCGGGTCCCGGACGAATAAACAACCGTAAAGTGACCGGTCCCGTCGGCGGCATAGGGGCGCCACACGTTGAGATACGGGGTTCCGTTCACTAAAAATGTTCCATTCGTGGTTACATCGGTTGTCCAAAGAGATGGAAATACACCGCCGTAGGGCAGGAGTTGGTCGTGGTCGTCATAGACGTTATAGACTACCGGCACGTTTGTAACAGATTTATTGGCCCCGCCGATGAGTGCTACCTGAGCCTCAACTCTGGCAGCCGGCACTGCCGTATAGGTGAAATCATCCGTTGATGTCACTGTACTTAGCCCTGAAATATTTCTGTTTAAGATTACTTTACCCGTTTGTAATGGCAATGGCGCCAAGGAAGTCGTAACGACAATCGCAGTGTCTGATTTGGAATTAATGGTGGCTGCTGTATTGGCGATAGTGACACCTGTAACGTCGGACAAATGATTTCCGGTAATGGTTACCTGCGTGCCGCCGGCATACAGGGCGGTAGTGGGCGATACGCCGGCAATGGTCGGGGGATTGTAGACGGATGTAGAAACCTTTAGGCTGAAGGCGTGCCCGTCCAACGAGATGGTTAAAGTTTGGGAACCCGTTTGGTTCAGCGTCAAAGATAAAGTAACGCCTACGCCTAGGCCACGAATAGTTGTGGCTGTATAAGGTTGTGAATCAATCAGGACCCCTGAAGTTCCCTCCAGCACATTAGTGGAGGTCACTTTTACATTGACGACCGTGCCGCTTGTCATCCTAGTCCCGGTTGGACCGTAAATATTGCTCAAAGAAATAGTTCTTGCTGTGCCGGCATCAGTATTTAACGTGTTGACAGCCGTAAATCTGGTTAAATCGTACGTAAACGTATCTGCTGAGGTGACGGAACCGGCCAACGTTGCAACCGTAATGGCCACCGTGCCCGTTCCCGCTGCCGGGACTACGGCTTTTATCTGGGTATTGCTGTTAACGGTAAATGAAGCCGCATCCAGGGCGCCGAATTTTACGCCGGTTGTCGTCGCCAGGTTCGTCCCGGTAATCGTTACTTCCGTGCCGCCGTTATACGGAGTTCCGGTATTTGGTGTGAAGGAGGTAATGGTCGGTGCCGGCGGCACGCTGACCGTCACGGTGTAAGTCTGCGTAGTGCCGTTTTCGGCGGTTACGGTATAAGTCACCGGGCCGGTAAAGTTTGTGGCCGCTCCGGAAGAGGGGGAGACCGTGGCTTTAGCCGAGACGGTAATCGTCGGGACCAAGGCGGTTAGGTCTGTTCCGGCTGGAACCAAGGCCGTGATGGTATGAGTTGCTTCTGTGATCGTCCCGTTAATGGCAGGTGAGAGCCCTGCAAACCGGAATTGGGTGATCGCTTTGGCTGAGCTTAAGGCCGGACTGTCGTCGCCGCCGGATGAACCGCCGCTGTTTCCGGCGTTACCTGTATTACCGGTGTTAGTGGTTTGGGGAGTAATGGCGTCCGCCACCGCTTGATCGATGACAGCTTGTCCGCCCAATAAAACCACATTGTTCACGTCCAGCGTCGAATTAATATAATCAGCCGTTCCGCTGGGCAGAATGTTTTGTTCGGATAAAATAATCTGGCAACCCATCGCTGCGGCCAAGGAAGAACCGGCCAGCGAATCAACCAAGTGCCCGTCATTGCCGTTGGCTATGTAAATCGTGTCCGAACGGACCGATTCCTTGAAAGCCTCGACGACAATCCGGTTGGTATCATAGCGGTCCGTACCGCCAAGCCGGGTTGGATTCGGCAAAGCGCTCTCCAGGTTGCCCGCAATGACTCCGGTTCCCCCAATAACAAAAGTGTTTCTCGGATTGGTGGAAGCCAGAAAAGCGGAAACTCTGGACGGAATGGAGTCAGGAGCGGTCAAGATAATGGGAATGCCCAGCGATGCGGCAATGGGTGCTATGGAAAGCGAGTCGGCGCTGCTGAACGCATTGGTTAAAGCAATGCCGGTTATCGGGCTGGCCGTTTGAAATTCCCTGGCAATGTTCAGAGATGTCTCATAACGGTCACTGCCGCCAAGCCTGTGAATCGCGATCCCCCTTGATGTCAAACCGTTTAATTCACTGTCGGGAATGACTTCCTGTCCGCTTGTTATGTAAACATCCGTGGCGCCCAATCGGGTAATCTCGGCTTCCGTTTGGGGATTTAATCTCTCCGACCCAGTAAAAAGAATCGGCGCACCCTTGGCCTTGGCCAAAGGAGCGGAAGTTAAAGCGTCCACCAGATTGGCGTCGTTGCCGGAGGTTAAAATCACAGAAGGAGCAGACGACCATCCGGCCTGGGAAATGGCTACTGCCGTACCGTAACGGTCATCGCCCGCCAGCCGGTCCACTTTGAGGGAAGAAGAATCTGATGTTGATGAAACCCGTACGGGCACGGGTGAAATATTTTCTGCCCGGACACTTGGTGTTGGGGTGATCGGCATCAATATCAGGGAAAATACCATGGGAACTATTAGTTTTGGAAGTAATTTTTGGAACAAATTCACCCGTCTTCTGAACAAAAACATCACCTCATTTAAAATCAAAACTGGCGTGATTGTTCGCGGCAACCAGCCAGTATCGGAGTTTTTTCGCTTATTATTTTATCACGAATGGCAGGGGAGAGAAGAAGGAGGGATGGTCAACTTTTGACAACCTTTTCATTCACAGTTTATTTTTACCAGGCGGTAACCCCTGCCGCGTTCAAACAGGATGCAGAGTTCGGAACTTTCGCCCAGCTTACCGCGGATGCGGGAAATATGCTCTTTGACCGTACGCGAATCGCCTGCCGCTTCCATGCCCCATACCTTTTCGTACAGTTCATTGGCGGCAACTGCGCTGCCATGACTGCGCATCAGGATTTCAAGGAGCGCAAATTCCTTCGGCTTGAGCAGGATATCTTTGCCATCTACCAGCGCCCGGCGGGAAATCAGATCCAGCTCCAGTCCGCCTAAACACAGCGGCGGTTCGGCAAGGCCGATCAGTTTTCCCCTGCGCAAAAGCGCCTCCACTCTGACCAGCAGTTCATCCATGTCGTAAGGCTTGGCGACATAGTCGTCTCCACCGGCCCGCAGTCCTGCCAGCACATCCGCCTTGGTATTCAGCGCGCTTAAAAACAAAATGCGGATGTCGTTTTTTCCCCGCAATTCCTCGCAATAGGTCAGGCCGTTGCCGTCCGGCAGCAAAATGTCCAGGATAATGAGATCAAGGGGAGTGGATTCCGCAACCGACCGTCCCTTGGCCAGCGTATCGGCTTCAATGACGCGGTAGCCTTCCAGTTCCAGCGCCTCGCGGTTGGCGCTCATGATGTCGTGATCATCCTCTACAATCAGAATCGTAGCTTTATTCATGGTTCTCCGTTTCCTTTCTGCGCGGAAGGGTAAAGTAAATGATGGTGCCTTTTCCGTGTTCGCTTTCCAAGCGGATCTCGCCGCCGTGTTCCTCGATGATTTCTTTGCAGATGGCAAGCCCGAGACCCGAACTCCCATCCCCGCTGAAACCACGTTCAAATATGTGCGGCTTAAGCGCCGGTTCAATCCCGTCCCCGTCATCCGCAACCGCGATAGTGACAAAACCGGAAGAGGAGGGGGAACCCGGATTCTCTTCCAGCACGTTCAAGCGAATGACGCCCTCTTTCGTATGGCGGTTGGCGTTAATAATCAGGTTGACCAGTGTCTGGAAAATACTCTCGGCGTTGACAAAAAGCAGCGGGTTCTCTCCGGAATCCAGGGAGACATCCAACCTGTTTTTGTTTTTCAGGCAGATCGGCTCACAAAATTTCGCCGCCTGGCGCAGCAGGGAACCGGCATCAATTTCCACAAGCGTAAGCCGGCGTTCCTTTTCCAGCGACACATCTTTAATCTGCTCCACCATCCCGGCCAGCCGGATGGCTTCCCGTTTGATGGTCGCCAGGTTATCAAGGGTTTTCCCGCTCACGGCGTTACGCTCAATCTGCAGGGACGTCAGTCCGGCGTAACTGGCCATGACCGTGAGCGGCGTGCGCATCTCGTGAGAGATGTTGGCCAGAAAATCCGATTTCAACCGGCTCATACTGTCCAGCAGCTCATTGGTTTGCTGCATTTCCCGCTCGCTTTGACGAGCCTTGTCCAGTTCGGCTTCGGTCCGTGCAAACTGAAGGGTCAGCGCCACCATATTGGCGAAAATCATCACAAGCATGCCGGTCTCGGATAACCCGAGCGCCCGGCTGTACCCGCCCGCACGGTGAGTTTGAACATTAATAACGGACAGCACAATAAAAATCAGTGTCCCGATGAAAATAAGAACATGCTCCGTGTGCCGGTTATCCTTTTTGCGCACAACATTGCAGGCCAGGGCGACAGCGACATAAACGCCGAACATCACAGCACCGTACTGAAACCAGGGCATGAACCGCGTATAGACGATCGGCGGGGTAAACAGCACGGCTGAGGCAAACAGCGCGCAAAGCGCTCCGTTGGCCCATAAGACCGGTTTATACAGCGCGCCCTGAAACATATGGTAGATGTACTGCAGGAACGCCAGTACCAAAACAATCAGTGACATATATTCCAACCCGATGGAAAGCTTCCAGGGAAGATCCGGAAGCATAATCATGATGACCTTTTCTTCAACAATCAGCATGCGGACTGCAATCGCCAGGCAGGAGAGCGCGAACCAGACAAACGCATAGCGCCGGTGAAAAAACAAAAACATACCGAAGAAAAAGAGAAACGCCGTGAGGACGCACCCGACAAGCAGGTGGATTCTCTGCTGCGCCAACGCATCACGCAGAGCGATTTTGTCCTGCGCTCCCATATACAGCGGGACGATCCCGCCGAAATCGTAGTGATCAAAATTGGCGAACTGGATGATGATTTCAGCTTTCCCGGCAACGGGCGCAAAATATACGGTGTAATGCTTGGTCTGCGGTACGGTTGTTTCCGGCGTTTTACCCGTAACCCCAAATGCCGGGTACTCGTTTCCGTTAATGAAAAGGCGTTGGGTATACATGGCGCTGTAGGAGCTCAAGCCGCAGGTCATATTGTCCGGCAGTGTGAGCACAAGGCGATAGGTACCGAAACGGCCGGGATCAAACCGCGCCGTGACGCTGGTCAAAGCTTCCGGTTCCTGATTTGCCCGGCCCGACAAAAAATCAGAGGGAGTGTATAAGGCCTCCCGGTAATATAAAAAGTCGGAGTGAGGGATATAGGCCAATTTTGTCTGAAAATCAAAACCTGACAAATCCACGTACCCGGCCGAGGCTTCCGGTGTTTCCTGCTCCATTCGGCCCGTAAGCATAACTGCCGTTAAAAGGCCAAGAAGAATCAGTATCAAAAATGCAGCCGTGCCCGCAATGGCTTGGCTCTTGCGCATAAAATCACCAGCCCGCATCAAAAAATACATCAAATCCACACACAAAATAAGCATTGGAACCAAATTTACTTTAGCACAGATTTTTCCATCTATCAATGAACACGGACAGCAATCTGATAAAGAGGCCGCCCTGGAAGCACGGGCTGACTATTATATTGCCAAACCGTTCAGTCCGGCTCAATTATTATCTCAGGAAATGAAAACAACATGAACTTATTTCCCTTTGAATCCGAATTTATTTTCACCACCATTGAAGATGACGGCACCTACCTGATTTACTCCCGGGAAAAAGAAGTCGATTTGTCCAAACTCTGCGAAAGTTACACCCTGATTAATTCCGTGTGCGCAAGGGGGATGAAGTCCAGTACCGGACAATTCCGGTTTTCCATGGTATTTACGAATTTAATCTCAAGAAATTGAATCTAAATTGGCTTGGCGGGCTATTCGGGCATATCTTAGCCGGCGGGCTCGGTCAAAAGGTCTATGAGACCGATACTCCTTTTTACCGGACCATCCCTGTAAAGTCAGGGCTGAATTCCACCAGCGAAATTCTGCCTTATGACGATGCCGAGGCCATTATTAATAGGAAGGAAACAGTCGCCGTCGCCAAGTGCGTTTGCCGTGCAGCCCAGGTGGAACTGAACAATGACTGCGGTCACCCTCTGGAGACCTGTCTTGTTTTTGACGATTATGCCAAATACTATGTGGAAAACGGCATCAGCCGTCTGATTACCAAAGAAGAAGCCCTTGATATCATTAAAACAGGGGAAAAAGAAGGCAGAATTACTCAGGTTGCCAATTCCCAGGACCCGGAAGTCATGTGCAGCTGCTGCCCCTGCAGCTGCGGAATCTTCATTGTTTTAAAAATGTTCGGCGGCACATCCGAAGAAGTGGTCAGCAATTACTACAGCCAGGTAAGTGTTGATCTTTGTGCCGGAGACTGTCACGAGGTCTGTCAGGGACGTTGTCTTACGGAGGCCCTTCAGCTCGCCCAAGGTAAAATCGAAACCAATGTATCCAACTGCCTTGGCTGCGGCTTATGCGTGAACAGCTGTCCAAACGGCGCCATCTCCCTGGTCAGAAAACCGCAAGACAAACTGTATCACCCGCCGGCAACCCTTTTTGCAGCGTATGAAAAAATGGAGGAATACAGAAAGGTGAAGTAGCAGGAATGCAGTTTCCGACAGGGGGTAATGGTCATGCACGAATTAGCGGTTACGAGGGATATTTTGAATATTGCTTTGAAACATGCCGCGCTGAGCGAAGCCCAAAAAATCATCACGATTTCTTTGCGCATTGGCGAATTGCACGATATTATTGAAGAATGGATACAGCGGTATTTTGATTACACCAGCCGCAATACTGTCGCTGAAGGGGCAAAAATCAAAATCACAAGATTGCCCGTTGTTGTGAAATGCGAGGACTGTCATGCATCTTACCCTATTAATATCAGGGAAATAGAATCTTCCGTCTGTCCAAACTGCGGGAAGGACAGAACCCATATTATCTCTGGGAGAGAACTCATCATTGAAGAAGCGGAATTTGGTACCGGTGAAGACCTGAAAATCATGATTCTGAGTGTCCCGGAAGGGGACGACAAGATCCTGAAATACCCGCTCATGTTTACCGTAAGCGATCTTGATCATTAATAAAGTCGACTACCTGGAGAACTCTGATTTCAAACTGCAATTATTAAAAAACAGGACAGCAAAAATCAATCCGGAAAGGGTTATCATAACCTTTTTTATTGTTGAGATTTGTATGAAGATCTTTGAAGTATCCTGCAAGACCGGAAGCGGAATCGAAGAATGGTGCCGGTGGCTTGGTGAGCAGGTCAGGGCAAAAGTAGAAGGGGAATAAATACAGATTAATTTCATCTCGATAATGCGCGAAAATTACCCACTCGGTAGTTTTTGCTGCATTAATGAGGTTCATCTTGACATAATTCATTTCAATTGGTTAAACTATTGAAGGCCATACAACAGGTTGATTTAAAATGGCTAAAAACGCGAAAGATAAAGAAAGGCAATCTATGGATAACACAACCATAAAGGACCAGGTGAAGCCCAGACGGACATTTGCCATTATTTCTCACCCCGATGCGGGGAAGACCACCTTAACCGAAAAACTCCTTTTATTTGGCGGAGCCATACGCATGGCCGGTACCGTAAAAGGGAGAAAAACAAATATTTATGCCACTTCCGATTGGATGCAAATCGAAAAAGAACGCGGCATTTCCGTAACCTCCAGTGCCATGCAATTTTCCTATAACGGGATTCATATTAATATTTTGGACACACCCGGGCACCAGGACTTCAGTGAAGATACCTACCGCACCTTAATGGCGGCCGACAGCGCCGTTATGCTGATCGACATCGGCAAAGGCGTGGAAGCGCAAACCATCAAACTCTTCAAAGTTTGCCGGATGAGAGGGATCCCCATTTTTACGTTTATCAATAAGCTGGATCGTTATGGGAAAGATCCCTTTGATGTCTTAAAAGAGATCGAAAATGTTCTGGGGATCAACACCTACCCGATGAATTGGGCGGTAGGGATGGGGAAGGAATTCTGCGCCATTTACGACCGCCGCGACAACTGTCTGAAATTATACGGGGCAAACGGAGAAGAGCAGGAATCCATTTATGCGGATGAACGCGGGGTGGAAGACCCCGCCATTCAAGAACGCCTGGAACCAAGCCTCTATGAAAAACTGCGCGAAGATCTGGAACTTTTGGATATCGCCGGCGATCCCTATGATGAAGAGAAAATTCAGCAGGGAACCCTTTCTCCGGTCTTCTTTGGCAGCGCCCTGAACAGTGTAGGGGTTCAGACCTTCCTGGAAAATTTCCTGGTCATGGCGCCTTCGCCCCAACCACAAAAAAGCACGGCGGGGCTCATTGATCCCTCCGCACCGTTTTTTTCCGGTTTTATCTTTAAAATCCAGGCCAATATGAACCCTGCGCACCGAGACCGCATCGCTTTCTTGCGGGTATGTTCCGGCCGTTTTGAACGGGGAATGGCGGCCAATCATGTGCGCAGCGGTAAGAAGGTCAAGCTTCCTCAGCCGCAGCAATTTCTGGCGCAGGACCGCGACATCCTGGAAGAAGCGTATCCGGGAGATGTGGTCGGCTTATTTGACCCGGGAATTTTCAAGATCGGTGATACCCTTTGTGAGGAGGGTACTTTTGAATTTGAAAAGCTACCCCAGTTTTCACCGGAGCATTTTGCCAAAATCATCAATCTGGACGTCTCCAAATACAAGCAATTTAAGAAGGGGATCGAGCAGCTGACCGAAGAAGGTACGGTGCAGGTATTCCGGACTTTCTTAAGCGGGGTGGAAGAACTGGTCGTCGGGGTAGTCGGGAAACTGCAATTTGAGGTACTGAAATTCCGCCTGGAAAATGAATACGGCACCAGGATCCAGTTAAATGATCTACCCCATCATGTCGCCCGCTGGGTAAAAACCGAAAAACCGGTCAACCCCAGAGACTTGCAGCGCCTCAACAACCTTTGTGTCAAAGATCAGGATGACGGGCTTGTTGTTCTTTTTGAAGACGAATACTATCTGGACAGGTTAAAAGACAAGTTCCCGGAATTAACTTTTACAACCTCGTCAAATGAATAGAAAGCACCTTGACCAATCGGACCATATTTAGTAATCGATTTATGCCCGCCAATAAACCGGCGGGTTTTTTATCTTTACAAAATCATTGATTAAGCCGTTTATAAGATAGCGAATTTTTGATGTTGATAATTGATAATAAACATAATAATATAGGAGAAAAATCACATTAATTTGGATATTTTGTAAATTGATAATCGCGTTTTGACGGGAGCGGCTGTAAATTGTATAAATTTGATGCTATTCAAATACTCTTAGTAATTTCAATCCTGCTCATGCTGTACTTTTTATTTTTTACAGCAAAAATACGAAAGAAAAAACAAATTCATTTTGCCGTTCTCTGCTTAACAGCCAGCCTGATTATCTGGAATAGTTCCGTGTTATTCTATTTAACTTTTACGCAAATAGAGTGGGTAAAGGCTCTTTGTGAAAAACTGTATTTTTTAAGTATCATTCTGGTATCCATTGCAATATTATTTACGGGTTTGATATTTGCTCAAACAAAAATAAAATTTACCCGGAAGCATGCTTTACTATTTGTTGTACCAATAATTTCTGTCATCATACTGTTTTCGAATCAGTATCATCATCTATTTTACACGACATTTAGCTTGATACCTTCCAAACAGGTTTTCGGATTTTATTTTATAATTCATACGATCTATTCCTATCTATGCATTGGCATTGGTTTGGCCTATTTGGGATTTTTTTCGGTTAAAAATTTTGGAATCTTTTCTAAACAGGCATTGTTAATATTTTTTGCTATTTTCATATCTTTGATAGTAGACTCTTTCAGCACATTTAATATATTTGACTGGTCGGCAGCTATAGAAAACATTGTCTTTGCAGTTTGCATTATTTGCTTTATCTTAGCAATCATAAAATTTGATTTTTTAAATGTGATACCAATAGCCTTACAAACGGTTGTAGATTTAATTTCCGATGGTTATATCGTAATTAATGAAGATTATGAAATCGTTGATTACAATAAAACGTTTCTGGAATGCTGTCCCGGAGTAACCAGAAAAGGAGACATGATTGAATTCATTGAAAAAAATTGCAGCGATTTTGATCGTCAGCAGTTTGTTCATTTTCTGGAAGAGTCGGTTCATGAACAAAAAAAGATAACTTTTGAGATGCAAAAGCCGGTTGGTGAAACCATCACCTATTATATGACTGAAATCACGCCTATTTTAAGAAATGATAATCATATCGGAACCATTATTCTGATCAAAAATATCACAGAACATAAAAATAATTTGGCACAAGTGATACAACTTAATGAAAGACTGCAGAGTTTAGCAACAAGGGATTGGCTAACACAAGCTTACAACCGATATTTTTTTGATGAAAGATTACAGCAGGAAATCGACCGGGTAAATAAAAAACAG
Organism: Peptococcaceae bacterium; assembly: GCA_012517475.1. Lineage (GTDB taxonomy): Bacteria > Bacillota > Desulfitobacteriia > Desulfitobacteriales > Syntrophobotulaceae > Dichloromethanomonas. Next base: position 13,978 of record JAAYUV010000101.1, read on the forward strand.
ACTTATGGGTCAGACTCATGTAAAGCAGCTGATAATTTCGGTTTAATTATGTTTGATATAGATTATTTCAAAACATATAACGATCGTAACGGGCATCCGGCGGGAGACAATCTTTTGCAGGAAGTTGTCAACCTTGTTAAGGAAGTATTATTTCCGACAGATATTTTATGCAGGTACGGCGGGGAGGAATTTGCCGTGATTTGCTGTCAGACTTCAGCAGAAGGAGTTAGAATTGCCGCAGAAAAGATACGACAAGCCGTGGAAAACTATGAATTCAAGTATCAGGACAAACAGCCAAACGGCAATTTGACAGTCAGTGTCGGTACGGCATATTGTTCAACAGCTTACACCAGAAAAGATGATTTAATAAAAATTGCTGATGAAAATTTATACTTAGCGAAAAACAGCGGCAAGAATAAGGTAGTTTTTCATCAGGTTCATTAAACCGCCAATTCATTTTGAACCGGCGGTTTTTTATTTGGCCCAAACATATTACCCATTGGAAATTTTTCCTTTTTACATTAAAAAATAAACAGGATCTGAAAAGAATAAAGAGAATAATAACGAATATGGTTAAATTACCCAGAACCGCAGGAGGGGTAGAAGTGCATCTAAATGTTGAACAGAAAAAATTAGTACAGGTTCGTCCAAACGGTCATAGTCTGATCAAAGGGGTTGCGGGTTCCGGCAAGACAACTGTTGCCGTACAACGCATACCTTTTTTGTTGAATCATTATTGCTTTGCTCCGGATGATTGGATCTTGCTCGTTACCTTTAACCGCACACTGAAGAATTATATTGGTTACCTTTATAAGAAAGTTGAAAACGAAGAGTCTGCCCAATACAGCAGCCTATTCAGTCAGCCTACCGACCGGGTGGATATTAATAATATTGACAGTATCATGTATCGGTACTATCTAAATTATTGCAAAAAGTATAATAAACAATTTCAACTCCTTACAGATAAAAGGCAAAAGCATGAAATTCTTGCGGAATCCTTGTCTGGAATTGGCGAAAAATACCCCGATGTAAAGATCTTGGATCAAAAACATTCAGGGTTTCTCCTTGAGGAAATCGAATGGATTAAATCCTGCATCTATTTGGAACTGGAAGAATATCAGAATGCCGACAGACTGGGCAGAATGAGCAAACAAGCAGGGGATGGACCTCAAAAACTCGCGAAGAATTCCAATACCAGAATGGCAATTTTTGAATTGATGAACCTTTTCAACCAGAAGATGAAGGAGTTAGGGTACATAGACTTTCCTGACCAGGCTCTGCTGGCATTAAAATTTGCCCAGGAAGAAACCTCAGAAAAATATACCCACATCATTATCGATGAGAGCCAAGACTTAACCCGTATCCAAATTGAATTTCTGAAGCTTTTAAGTAACGAAAAGCCGTACGCCAGTTTTACCTTTATTGCAGATACGGCGCAAAGCATCTATACGAATTCCTGGCTGGTTAAAGGCAGGAATTTTACCAGTATCGGATTTGATATGACTGAGGGACATCGTCATCATTGCTAAAATCAAGAACCAGCTGTCTTATATGAAGGAACGCCTGAATCAATCCAAGATTCCTGCACTATTGATCGACCGGAATGAAAGTGATTTTGAAGAAGACGCCATTCGTCTTTTAACTATGCACTCCATCAAAGGGCTGGAATTTAAAGTTGTCATCATCATCGGTTTAAACGAAGGTGTTATTCCATATACTCCTCATACCGAAGTTGAAGATCAAAGCGTAGCCGAAAGCAAAGAAAGAAGGCTTTTCTATGTTGGTATGACCAGGGCTCATGAGGTGTTACTCATGACCAGCAGCGGAGTACCTTCTAAATTTATTGGCGAAATAAATCCGAAATACCTGAAAATCAATAGCCACTGCCAGTTACCGCGTTTCTATAACGTCTCTCTCGAAGACTATCTTTTTCAAACGGATATCACTGATCTCTTTTCCTCCGAAGAAAAGGTAAGGCAATGGTTCCTGAAAGAACTTACCGAAACATATAAGTATCCTCTGCAACTAATTAACGTTGAGTATAGAGTAAACAATTTCTCAAAAATTGGTTTGGTTGATATTGCCGTATCCATTGATCTGAACGGTAATAGAATTCCTTATATCTTTATTGAGACAAAAGCCTTTGGCGCAGGGATAGCAAGTGCATTGGAACAAGTAAAAAGTTACCTCAGCAATTCACCAACCTGTCAATACGGTGTCGCCACTGACGGCAATGAACTTATGGTCATTAATCGCAGCCTGGAACAAATTGATGAACTTCCTTTCTTTGATGTCAAAATGCTTCCGTCCTCAATCCAAAAGAAAAGGTTCAAAGACCTGATCCGTCAGAGAGACTTCATCTTTATGACTGACTCGGATTCATCCAATGAAATATACCTGGAGACAGAAACCGGACAAATTACTTATGAACAAGATAAACTTCGAACCTTACCGGTATATAGCCGTATTGCCGCGGGGCAGCCAATAACCATTGATCCTCAGGCAGAAGACAAGATCATGCTTCCAACGGAATGGTTCAATACCAGCGAAGAGTTCTTTTTCTTAAAGGTAAGGGGAGACAGTATGATCGGAGCTGACATTAACGACGGAGACCTTGTTCTTATCAAACGGCAGCAGATTGTTCAAAACCGGGAAATTGCCGCAGTAACCATCGACGGGGAATCGACGTTGAAACGCTTTATGAAAATGGGGGATTCCGTCCTTTTGATCCCTGAAAACGATAAGTATGAGCCAATTCAAATGCACGGTGAGCATGTAGAAATCATTGGTTTGACCGCAGGAATTTTAAAGCAGGGCAGGGATATCGCTTTCCGTTAGGGCCAAAAAATAAAGGCTATAAAGCTTTTTCCCCAGAGTTTATTTCAGTTCGTAATGCTTTTTCCATGGAATTCAGCTTTTCCAGAATCAAATCCGACTCATCCACACGATCATCCTCCTGACCTATGTTAAAATCAAATTCCATTTTCATCCATCCAAACTATCCTCATTGAAAACGGCAACCTGCTGCTCGGTCAGTGGCAGGGGATATACTTTTGTGAAACATTTAGAGAAAGCGCAGGGGTGATCAATTTGATTTTCAGCAATTCTAAAAGGCATATGAAGGCACCGACTGATTACTATTGTGAGGAAATTACTCCAATTGATGAACAGATATGCTCCCTTGCGGCCAAGAGAAAAGAAATTTCAAAGAATAAACCTGGTTTTCCGCCGCTCGAAACCCTTATCTCTTAAGCGGGGAAATGTCTGCCTGGTTACAGGAAGAGATTTCCCGGATGCCCTGGCCGGCAGCGTCTACGCCGCCAACCGTAATTCTCCGGTAATATTAGTGGAGGACAGCTTGAGCGGGGAACAAAAAGATTATATAAAAGGCCGAAAATTCACCGGAATCACGCTGTTCGGAGGAGAAAACGTGATCAGGAAAGACGTTGAGGAACAGCTTGGAGAGTTGATTCAGTCACTTTAAACACAAGGTTTTTAAACCGCATATCAAAAATTGCGGTTTATTTTTATAGTTAAAAATCAACAGGCAAGCGCCACTAATCAACAAGAAAGTATTATTCATATTGCAGTTTATTATTGGTTATTATACAATATTAATTACCAATAATTAAGAGGTGTGTAACATGACCAATAAAATGAAAAATGTTACCTTTTCATTGCCAACAGACTTAATTGAAAAATACAAAGAATATGCCAAAAGCAATTGTATAGCCTCAGTAAATGCCGGGGTAAAAGAAGCACTTCAAGAATACTCCGTCAAGATAGAAAAAGAAAAGCTAAAAAATGAAATGATCATGGCCGCAAAAGACCCTTTATTTATTCGGGACTTAGAAGAATCCATGCAGGCATTTGAACCTTCCGATGTAGAAACAACGGGGAGGAAAAAGCAATGGTAGAATATCAGTGGGGGATTTTTTGGGCGGATCTTGAACCAACAAAAGGATCTGAGCAAGCAGGTACCAGACCGGTCCTGGTGATATCTTCTGAAATAATGAATGAGGTATTGCCTATCGTAACCATACTGGCACTCACATCATTTAAAAAAGGCAGAAAGATATATCCTGTAGAAGTATTGTTAACGTCGGCAGTAACGGGATTGCCCCAGGACTCCATAGCAATGGCCCATCAGATCAGGGCAATAGCCAGGGAAAGACTTAAGGAAAAATGCGGAAGTGTTAACTCCGATGAGATTAAGGAACAGCTTAAAGCAGCAATAAAAATATATCTGGATTTGTAAAATGGCGGCCGTTTAGCCGCCATATGTCATGTCGTTTATAAGATCGCATGCTTAAATTTCATAATATACATCGATTGTTTCTGCTAGCCTAAATTAACCGAAAGCTGACGGTATTGCCTGTCCGGAAATTGCTGGATATAATGACCATATCACAGAAAAGGAAAAAGGATGTCTTTGTTATACGTGATCTGTTACCAGCAGACCACCAAAGACA